>QEVK01000027.1 GCA_003577315.1 Hyphomicrobiales bacterium
TCTGGTCGGGCTACGCCCTCCCGGCGTTCCCCAAATGCGCCGCCAAGTGGACTACTTTTGCGCCGCCCAATGGCCGACTTTTACTCCGCCGTTGACAGGACAGGGCGGATTTCCGAAGGTATCTCGAAGCGCGCTGTCAAATCGACAGAAGCGCCCGAGCCGCATAACCGGGGAGGCTCTGCCTCCCTACAGCATTACGGCGAGGGTTGGCTTTCTCAACTTCGCGGCTCGAAAGAGCATCTTGGCAGTCGAGGCGAGGTACGGCGTGGTCAGGCGTGGCGGGCCATGTCGGGGAACCGCAAGGCAAGAAACAGGGGAGGCGGAAACGTCTCCCCGTCCTGCATTTACGGCGTAAGCGGCTAATCGTCGGAGCGGGTGAAACCAATCCGGCGAGGCTTCTCCACTGTAACTGCTTCAAGGAAGTAACAAAGCTGTGTGTAATACATGAATATATCGACGGGAGAGCCATTTTCATCCACCCCGAAGATATTCAGTATGCCGTCGTCACTAGACCCGACCTGCGAAACGCGCAGACGAATTTCACGGCTCGGCAGAACGAAGGTAGCAACAGCCTCTTGATCCGGGCCTAAAAGTTTCTCGTATTTTCTGTATTCCTCAGTCATTGCCTTGCGAAAGGCAGCAGCGCCACTGACAGACATATTCCCCTCCCTGTGTAACCCGATGCAAGCAAAGCACCGGGAGCGCAGAGAGTCGAGTCAAAGGAAATGCAACGATGTCGACAGGATGGTATTGCGCGTTCTGCAACGCAAATCATGGTCCGCACGTCGATACTTGCCCACGCCAGAATGTAGGAAGAGTTATGTACGTCCCGCTAAAGGCCGGCGGCGGCGAGATTGCGTTCGATATCGTTATCCCGACGACAACGAGTCCAGAACCGTCTCCAAGCGCGAAAGGGCAGGGGAGTCGAGTCTGGTTAGTCGCGCGATGAAAGAGACGTATCAGCAGGCATGATAGGGTACACGCCGGCCGCCACAAGGCGAGCCATGTAGGTCCTCCGTTGAGATTCTTTATCCTGAATTGGCCTCACGTCTCTCTGACACTGGTTAATCTCGCCCTGTAGGTTGAAGCGTATTGTGGAACCCACCTTGTGCTTCTCAATTTCTTCTTGAAGGCGGGGAAGATTTTCGAGGCAGGCCGCCGCTTCCGGCGACATAGGTCCATGTAGCAGGAAACCCCTATCCGTCAGACGGTAGGCGCAGGAAAATTCGCCCGGTTTGGGTCTAATGTTCAGGGTAGCCATCTCATAAGAGATCGAAACCGCAGCGCCAGAGATTGCCGCGTCGGTGCGTCTGTATCCATCGGGCGGCGACTTGCCGTTGAAATAGTCAAACTCGCAAATCGCTACCGCTGGGTCATCGTACCCTTCCGCGAAAGCCGGCGCGCTGAGTAGCAACCAAGCTGAACAGCAGACCAGTCGCCACATTTCATCCTCCCGCTCTTGAGGCTGGCGACGCTACTGCATTCTTTTTCGTGAGGCAATTATGGCCCTAGCCCCACTGGGTTTCACCGTCGATACCAGCCCGGTAGCAAAAGCCGTCGCTGATCTCGGTAAGCTGACCGACGCCACGCAGAAGGCACAGCAAGAGACAGCGAAGGTTTTTCGCGTCGATAATGCTGCATCGCAGTATGCGCAGCGCATCGACAATTCTGCCCGCGCCCTTCGTGGGTTCGAAGCCATCGCGGCGAAGACAGCGGCGACAGCGAAGCATGTCACTGACCAGATGATGCGTATGACCGCGCACGAGCTGCGGGACAACGATATTCAGGCATATGGTCGCGAACTCGATGCGCTACGGGCGAAGTTCAACCCGGTCTTCGCTGCTTCGAAGCGGTATGAGGCCGAGCTGAACGAACTCAATCGCGCTCACAAGGTCGGGGCGATTTCGGCCTCTGAACATGGCATGGCGCTCACGGAGTTGAACGCCCGCTATCAGCAGGCAGGGGCGGGCGCGAAGGCATATGGAACCAGCGCCGGCATGGCACGCATGCAGACGCAAAATCTCATGTACCAGTTCCAGGACATTTCGATGATGATGGCGCTGGGGCAAAACCCCTTCGTCCTTCTAGCCCAGCAGTTGCCGCAGGTTGTCCAGCATGGCGGCCGGCTGAACGGCGTCATGGGGGCGCTCAAGCAGACCATCGGCGGCCTGTTCTCGCCGCTTGGCTTGCTGACCACAGGGTTCGTCCTCGCCGGTAGTGCCGCTGTCGCCTACTTTTCGAGCGGGGAGAAGGCGAAGACGCTTTCCGACGCGCTCGATAGCCACACGTCAGCACTGGACAAAGTGCGCGAGATGTATGGCCGTGCAGGAAGCGCCGCTGACAAGTTCGGGCGAGAGTCCACCACGCAACTGGCGGCTATGGAACGGCGCGCCCGTGCGGCGGCCGAGGAAATGGCGAGGCTCGCCAATATAGACCTGTCGAAAGCTCTTTCGGATAGCGGCGGGTTCTCAGGCTTCGGCTTGCTTCACCGCCTCATGACCCCGGCGGAGTTTCGCGCCGTGCGGCTGGAGTTTGCCGCTTTTGCGGAGCCTATCGCCCGCATCCGGCAGGAGATTGCGGCCGGTACGCCAGATTTTGAGACGTTCCAGCGGGCTATCGAAGGCGTTGTCGCCACGCGATCAGACCTCCGCTCGACCGCAGACGAAATTCTGCACCTTGCCAGCGAGTCGATCAACGCCGCTCGCTGGCTTGGCGACACTGCGGACGAAATGCGGAACGCCTCGCCGGCCGCTATCGCATACGCAACATCGGTTCGCGACCTCAGCGACCTCATAGAGAACATCCATTCCGAAAAGGCGCAGCAGGAACTGGCCGACCTCGCCGAGGAAGCCATCAACGGAAGCAAGAAGACGGACGAACTGAAAAAGGCGCTTGCCGCCATTTCTGGTTACGCGCCCGATCTATCAACGGCGATCAGCCGGTTTCTCGAACTCGCCGGGGCCGCCAAGCAGGCCAAAGACGAGATTGTCGGGTTTACCGGCAAGGAATCGCAGGGCGGGCGTACACGCTATGGCACAACCGGCTTCATGCAATTGCCAGAGAATGTCGGGGTAACTCCGACTGCCCGCGTCGATCCCTACTTCGAGGACTGGCGAAAGAAGACACCGAAATCACAGGCCGAACGCGATGCGGAACGCGCGAAGAAAGCCTACGACGACATGATCCGGCAGTCGCAGCAGTTCATCGCCGCGCAGCGGCTTGAGCAAGAGGCGTTGTTCATGACGGAAGAAGCCGCCAACGCGCTCCGGTATGAGCAGGAACTGCTGAACCAAGCCGCCAACGACAACATCAAGCTCACGCCGGAGATGAAGCGGGAGCTTGAAGGGTTGGCGCAGCAGATGGCTTCGACTGAAGCCGAGACCAACCGCCTGCACGATGCGCTGAAATTCGGCAAAGACCTTGTTCGCGGCTTCGTCTCCGATCTCCGCTCGGGTCTGGAGCAGGGCAAGGGGTTCTGGAAATCCTTCGGCGATGCAGCGATGAACGTGCTCGACAAGATTGTCGACAAGCTGCTGAACGATGTCATTGATGCGCTGTTCCAGGTGAATAGTGCGGCCGGAGGCATGGGCGGCGGTAGCTTCCTCGGCGGACTATTCGGAGGTATCGGCAAACTGTTTGGCTTTGCGTCTGGCGGTTATACCGGCCCCGGTGCGGCGTCTCAGCCTGCCGGAATTGTCCACGCTGGCGAATACGTGTTCAGCAAGAGCGCTGTCGATCGCATCGGCCTCGGCTATCTCGACAGCCTGCACTCTGCTGCGAAGGGCTATATGAACGGCGGCTATGTCCGCTCGCATGCCCCGGCTAACGTCAACATGCGTGGGTATCAATCCGGGGGGTATGTCCGTCCGCATAGCGGAGGGCAGGAAGTCCTCAAGATCGAGCTTGTCTCCCGGTTCGACGCCGATGGCGGATTTGAAAGCGCAGTCGAGCGTTCGTCGCGTCCCGTTGCCATGCAGGAGAGCGCAAAGGCGGCCGGGCAGGTTGCTCGCGCGGTGCCCTCGATGGCGATCGGCGCGATGGACGATAGCCGCACCCGGCGCAGGCGCACGATCTCGCCGGGTGGCGTGATCTAAGCAAAGGAAAATGCCATGCAAAGCACGATCAATGTTCAGAACTGGACCGATGAGGAACTCGCTGACGAAATGGTGGCATGGGCGCGCGGCGGAGAAGGTGCCCGCCTGCCTGTGGACCGGTGTCTTGAGGCGACACAGGAATACGAGCGCCGGATAGGCGCGACGCCGCGCGACGAACTCTATGAGGCGTTCAAGGACGAACTTGTCGCCGCCCGCCGCAATCCTATCGCAGCTTCGACTTGAGCATCTTCACGTCCGACTTAAGAAAATTGATCTCCGAACTATTTGTTGCGACTTGGCCCATGGTTTTGCCGAGCGCCTCACGCAGCGCCTTGATCTCTTCGCGCAGCTTTTCAATTTCATCAGACATGCATTCGCCCTCCCTTGGAAGGAGGCATGAAAGCATGACTAAGGGCAGGAGTCTAACCTGATGGCCCGCCTTCTGACATGGAACGACGCGCTCGGCCTCAACGCGCTTGAAGTGGTCAACGGCCCCAACGTGCGCAATTCGGGCTCCAATACCGCGCAGGATGGGTCTGAACAGGTCTATGCCGGCGTCGGCGGCGTCTGGACGTTTCGGCTTGGCCTGCCGATTTCGCAGCGGCGGGCGGCTCGTCATGTTCGAGGGCTTCTCGATGCGCTCGACGGCGGCGTCAACGCCATGCGGTTTACGGTTTACGACCGCGACATGATGAGTCCGGCCGAGGCTGGGATTGTCGGCGGGTCGCATTGCGACTGGCATGGCGTTGGTATCCAGAACTGGTCCAACGGGATGTCGTGGTCAAACGGGGCGGGGTGGAAGACGACCGCGCCGACTGTGCAGGTCGTTGCGGATGCGGCGGCAAACACAGGCATCATTCGGTTGGAAGACAAGTTCTGGGGCCACAGGCTTGGCTACGGCGATCAGATCGGCTTCTTCCCGTTTCACTTCGGCATGTACCGGATCGTGGAAGTGCTGGAGCCCGGCGTCTACCGGGTGAAGTATCGTCTTCGCAAGGCGATCCAGGCCGGCGACTACGCCACGCTGCATCCAGTGATCGTCCTGCGCCCGACCAGCAAGGACTCGGCAAACGCGCCGGGCCAGGTTCCGGGTTACACCGATGGCGGCAGCATCATTCTGACCGAGGTGATTGATCCGTTCGTCCGCCAGCACTTCACGGATTGAGCCATGTCGTTCAGCCAACAGGACTTCGAGGCTCTATCTGGCCTCTATATCCAGCCAGCATGGTTCGCCCATGTCGACTTTCCTTCGGGGGAACGCCGGCTGCATACAGGCATGGGGCCGGTCGAAATCGGCGGCCATGAATGGGAGGGCGTGTCCGATCCGTTTGGTGGCCAGCTTGTCGGGCTTGGTGCCGTCGAGGAGCCATATTTCGGGCAGGCGCCCGCCGTCGATGTCGTCATGTCCGGCGCTAACCGCGAATTCCTCAAGTCTGTCTGGGATGACCGCCATGCCATCGAGGGTTGTTCCTGCGACCTTTACTTCGCGACCTTCGACGCCGAGACCGGCGAGCCTGTCGTCATGTTTCGCAGGATGATGCAGGGACGTCTGACCGCGCCTCGCGTCGTCATCAACGGCCCGGTCGTACGGGCGATCTCGCTCAAGATCGTCGGCGAGTTCGAAGGGCTGAACTTTCCGACTATGGGCTCGATGTGGAGCCCGACCGGGCAGCGCCAGCGGCACTCCGGCGACAAGGGTCTGGACTACATCAACGCGGATGTCGTGGAGGTCTACAAGCCATGAGCCTGACCGCGAAGGAAGTTCGCGAGCGCGGGGATCGGCTGCGCGCTCTCGCCGAGGAGCTGAAAGGCAAGCCGTGCGAGTGGGGCGTTGACGACTGTTCCATGCTCCCTGCCCGCTGGGTGTCTGAGATCACGGGCAAAGCCTTCGACTGGCCCGACTACTCCAGCAAGGAAGAAGCCGTCGAGCAGATCGAGGCATGGGGCGGCCTCATCAACATCTGGAATCACGTCGCTGCAAAGATCGGGATCAAGGTGCGGGTCGGCGTGCCGGAGATCGGTGATGTCGGCATCATCCAGACGGTTCAGGGGCCGGTCGGCGGCATTTTTCTGCCGGGGCAGGTCATCATGCGCAGGGCTGAAATGGGAGTTCGCATCCACGGCGTCCCGAGCAGCACTGTGCGCCGCGTCGAGGGTGAGGTCCGGGAAATCCCGTTGCTGCTCCGGGTCTGGCAGGTCTGACATGAAACTGAAGACTGCGCTTCTCGTTGGCGCGTCGCTGCTGGCGATGACGGCTCATGCCCATGCGTTTCAGGCTATCGGCAATCTGGTGATATCCGGCCTGCTAGCGGTCGGGCTTGGCGGGTTGCTGCCGGCAGCGAGCTCTGCTGCTATCGGGCTAGGGGCCGTCCTGACTGCTGTTCAAATAGGGGCCACGGCCCTCAACTTCATCCGTGCCAAGCCACCGTCGGCCGATCCGAACACCATGAAACAAACCACGAAGGGGGCCGAGGGGCACGGCCGCTATGCCTTCGGCCGGGTAATGCTGGAGGGCAAGATCGCCTTCGGCAACACCGCCGGGTACAAGATCAACCGGCTGATCCTGCACTGCTTCGGCCCGATCGATGCGGTGGAGGAGTATTTCTACGACGGCCGTTCCGTGACGGTCGAGGAAGATGGCGCGGTTTCCAGTCCGCCCTTTGCCGTTCCGGGAGGATCGCACCTTTATCTTCAAACCAAGTCGGGCGACGGGTCTGAGACCGCATGGACAGATCTGAAGTCATCGTACCCGACGCTGTGGACCGACGATCATCGCGTCGCCGGGATCGGCCAGACGCTGCTGACCTTCATCAGCCCGGGCACAGCGAGCGACCGCTTCGCGAAACTGCTGACGGGCGGCATCAAGTCGGTGCGCGTGCTCGCTCGCGTCGGCAGGTGCTTCGACCCGCGCACCAGCGAGACCAAGTGGACCCGCAACGGTGTCCTGTGGTGTGCCCACTGGCTCAGCCGCTTGCCCGGATGGTCGAGCGCGATGCTCGATTGGGACGACATCGCTGAGCGGGCCGACGAGGCCGATGCGCTTGTCCCGGTTGTTGGCGGCACCGCGCCGCGCTGCACGCTCTCCGGCGGCTGGGAAGGCCCGCTCACGACCGACATCGTGCTCGAAATGCTGGACTCGGCCGGGCTGGAGGTTCGCGAGACGCCGGAGGGGAAATACACGTTCGCCTGGCTGGAAGACGATCCAACCACCGAGCTCGTCATACCGTGGAGTCGCGCCGAGGAAGGCATCGCCTCTCCATACATCGACCATGACCTCTCGGCTGGGCCGGAAGGGGCCAAGAGGCCGAACATCTGCACTCTGGAGTATTTCTCGCCGGAGCGAATGTATGAGGTCGCCGAGGCCGATCTGAGCGGCGTGACGTGGGCGCGGGTGAATCACGATATCGACGTCTATGGGGATCAGGAGCGGCGTGTGCGGTTGCCGTTCTGCGACAACGTCCACCAGGGGTCGCGCATAGCCCGGCGGATGTTCTACGAGGGTCGGGCCGACAGCGGCCTCGTGAAGACGACGCTGGCCGGCCTCGCTACGTGGGGCAAGCGCGTCATCACCATACAGGTGCCGGATGTTGGCGAGGATTTTTCGCCAGCCAGCCTGAAATGCCGGAAAGGCCCGGTTAGGACGGATCAGAGCGATTGCACCTGCGAAATCCCGGTCACGGTCATCCCCGCCGAACTTCAGGTGCCATGGAACCCCGCAACGATGGAGGCGACCCCGCCTCCGGTGCTGCCGACGTTCGAGTATGAATCGGAACTGCCCACGCCGGCCGCCCCGCTGGAAGCGTGCCAGATCGTCTATCCCGACGCCTCGCGCGAAGTCAGGATCAGGTTTGCGGGCGTCGCGGGCGGCACCATCGCAGAGGCGACGCGCCGCACCTACAGCGCGGGAATGCCGACGCCATGGGCGTCGATGACGGAGTTCCGTCCGGGAACCATTTTCCTGGGTGAATGGTACGCATATGCCGCCGCCGACTGGCAGGAGCAGGATGCCGACTTCCGCGTCCGATTCTTCGATTCCGACGAGGAAGGCTCCTACTGGTCGCCGCTTCTGGAAAAGCGCCCGCTCGTCGTCAACAACGCCGCGCCCTCGGTGCCGACAAATGTCCATCACGGTCCGCATGGCGAAGGAAGCGGCGTTGCGATCAACGCCACCGCGCCGGCCGATCTGCACGTCGCCTATCTGCGCTTCCAGGCCAGCGGAGGCGGCAATCCCCAGGACTGGCCTGTCGACGAGATGCTCCCCTGCCGCCCCGGCGACGAACTGTCTCTTGGGCTCCCGGCCGTCGACGTCGGGCCATGGCCGGACAGCGTGACCGTCAATTACTCGGTCACTGCCTGCGCCTCTGACGGCACGCCCAGCGCGGCCGTGACCGGATCATACACCATTCAAGGTAGCGGCGGCGGCCAATAGACCGGGCCGCCTTTCTTACATCACTGGAGATTGCTGATGTCGGTATTCACGAAGCTCGGCAACGAGATCGCATCGCCTGTCGACGCCGCGGGCAACCCGCGCGCTGTCGACAATGGCGACATGCAGCGCTGGATGACGGAAGCCGAGCGCATGTTTGTTGCGCTTGCCGCGGAGCAGGGTGGCAGTCTTACGCTGCCGAACCTGATGATCCGCTTCTCGAATGCCGGCACCGGCACGGCCAATGCCATCGTCGCGACGCCGACGCTGCCGCTGCCGGCGGCGCCGGGCACGGCGCTGCTGACCGTCAACATCGTCGCCGACAACACCGGCCCCGTCACGCTCAACGGCAAGCCACTGAGAACCAACTCCGGCAACGAGATCGCGCCGGGTGGACTGACCGCAGGCAGCATCCATGCTTTCCTCGACCTTGGCGACCATTTCCGGCTGCTTTCGGATCAGGCCAGCGCGGCGATTGTGGCCGCGGCGGAGGGTCTCGCCAATGCCGCGGCAGCATCGGCCCTCGAAGCCGCGGGACATGCTACAGGCGCGATCGACTACGTGTATCTCGCCGGCTCGACCGCCTCGCTCGCCAAGGCTGTTGACGATGGCACGCTCGTACCCGCAGTCGGCGTCGTGCGGCGCGTTTCGGCCTATGACGCCGCCATGCCGGTGCAGCCTTTCAATGTCGTCTGCACAGCGACCGGAGAGTCTGCCGTTCCGCTTCCGGGCGCATACCAGAAGGACGGCACCTTCGGAATTGGTTCGTATCGTTTTCGTGTCACCCAGGATGCTTTTCAGGCAGACACGCCGCTGACCATCGCGCCGGCCTATGTCGAGCAGTTCCTGACCGGCTTCCACGCGCGCGGCATGCTTGCAGACGAGACCCCCTCGATCGCCACCGAGCAGGCCGTGGCCGTGACCCATCTGGCCGGCGAAGGCGGCGTCACCGCCACGGATGCGACGCCCTTCCTGCCGGGAGCCTGCGTCACGGTCATGCACGACAATGGCCGGTACTGGACCTATTTCATCCGGGGCCGTGTCGGCGACGCGCTGTTGCTGCGGCCATCGCTGCGCTGGCAATGCACGGCCGGTGTCGCGCGGCTGGAGCGCACCTGGTTTAATCAGGCGCACCCGGGGAAGTTCTACATGCGCCAACTCGCGCAGCGCATCGCGCGCGATCCGGCGCTCGGCTTCGCGCTGCCGGCGCGAGGGCGCGCCTTCTTTACCCAGCTGCTGGAGTCGGGCGCCGGTGCGGGCACGCTGGCGGCCGTCGGCGCTGCCACCGTCGCCTATGTGGCCGAGACGACGCTCGGCCAGGGTCTCGTCAACATGCCGCCTGAAAGCACCATCGGCCGCGCCGCCTATATAGCCTGCAACGACGTGTACGAGGGCGCGGAGACGGTCGAGTTTACGGCTCCCAACGGGCCATGCCTTGCAAGGCTCGTGGTGATGGCGCGGGAGACGTCGCCCATCATCATCCGCATCATCGCTTCCGTTCCGGGAGGGGCCAGTTCTCGGCTGGCGGCCACCAGGATTCTGTCCGGCGTCGATCTTCAGCTGCCGCGCTATATCGACATTCCATTCTATGCACCCGGCGATGCCGAAGTCCTGCGCGTGCAGGTGCTTTCGCAGGCGGCGACCGCGCAGACGATCATCGTCGATCAGATCGAGGTCTTCGAGTGCGAGGCAAGCGCCCAGCCGCTCATCCAGCCCGGCTCGCGTCGGCCGCGCGTCGTCGGCTTCGGCGACAGCTGGGTGAGTGGCGACGAGGTATCGACGCCCGAGCGTGAGGCGATCATGACGCAGCTCGCGAAGGAGCTGCCGTTCGCGGAGGTCATCAATGCCGGGCACGGCGGCGACCGTGTCGACGCCTTGCTGGCGCGCTTCGATACCGACCTCGCGCCGCTGCGCCCTGACTTCGTCGTCCTCAACACCGCGACGAATGATGCCTACACGCCGGGGTCCGGCACCTTCGATCCTAATGCGATCGACTATTACTGCCGCCAGATGCAGTACCTCGTCAGCCGTATCATGGAGATCGGCGCCAAGCCGATCATCATCGGCCCGCCTGCCCTGGCGGAGGAAGACCTCGGCAGCAGCTACACAGACTGGGAGCTGCTCGACCGGGCGCGGAAATACAGCCGGCATTTCTACGCGCGGCTGGCCAGCACGCTCTCTGATCAAGACGCAATCATCGTCAGCGGGCCGAACGGGTATGCCCGCAAGTACCGGGGCGGACGGCTCGAATGTGAGATCGAGGCGCTGGCGTCTCGCCATACGAACGATCCGATCGGATCGGGGGGTGTCATCTTCACCTCCGACCCGGTGCCATGGACGTTCCCGCTGCCGTTTGTGGGCATACCCCTCGTCACGGCATCGCAAAGCGTCAGCTCGCTGCGCACCGCCACGGTGAGCTCGATCACCGAAAGCGGGTGCGTGATACGGGTCTCGTCGCCAGTTCAATCAGATGTGGCGGGCGTCATCAGCGCCTCCGCCGTAGGCCGCTGGAAATAGCGGCTGAAGGGATCACTGTGGCCATCCATCACGCCTGGCCCCGCGTCAAGGGCCGGGCGGAGCGATCGGCGGCCTATGTGTCGGCGCTCTATGCCACCTCATGGGCGATCAAGGCCATGGAGCAGTTGCCGGGGGATGTGACGGCGGATGATCTGTGGCTGGCCTCTCCCGAATAAGTGGACGGATGAGCTCCGGGCCTCGCCTGATCTGACCAGCACTGCGACCTGAACCACCGCTCGGCGAGCGCGGGCAGCGGCCACCTTTGCACATCACCAGAACTGGAGACTGCCATGCAGCGTAGCGCGTTCTACGCGGCTCTGCGGAGCCGTGCCAACACGCTTTTCGGTACAAGTCTGTCGCAAGCTCAGGTCGACCGGCTGGAGGCCATCCTGACACGGATGGACGCGAAGCGGATCGAGCTGGCGCAGGCGGCCTACATCCTCGGCACCGCCTACCACGAAAGCGACCGTTTTCGCACGATGGAGGAATACGCCTCGGGCGCGGCCTATGAAGGGCGGAAGACGCTCGGCAATACCCAGCCGGGCGACGGCAAGCGGTTCAAGGGCCGAGGCTTCGTCCAGATCACCGGCCGGCGCAACTACACCGATTGGGCCAAGCGGCTCGGTGTCGATCTCGTCGGCAATCCTGCGCTCGCAGCCCGGCTCGACCACGCCGTCACGATCCTGATCGACGGGATGATGCTTGGCACCTTCACGGGCAAGAAGCTGCCCGACTATGTGCATGGCACGAAGGTTGACTACGTGAACGCTCGCCGCGTGGTGAACGGCACCGACCGGGCAGCGATCATCGCCAACTATGCCCGCGCGTTTGAGGCGGCGCTTGTCGAGGCCGGTTATTCGCCCACGACAGCCCCGCAGACGCCCGCGAAGCCTGTCCCGGCTCCTGCGCCGCAGCCGAAGCCGGAAACCGTTCCTGCGCCGGATACGGGCAAGGGTGACAGCATCGCCGGTGCGCTGCTCGGCCTCGTCGTCCTGCTTCTGGTCGGCGCGGCTGCCCTGATCCTCGGAGACTGACATGAGCGCGCTCGCTTCCATCCTGCTCACGGCTGCTGGCGACCTGGCCGTTCCGATCATCAAGAAGCTTCTCGGCGATAAGCTCGGCGGGGCGGGCGGGGAGATCGCCGGCAAGGTGATCGACGCCATTGCCGAGAAGGCAGGCGTGTCGCCCGAGGCACTCCCTGATCTGCCGGCCGGCGATCTGCAAGAGGCCATAGTTGCCGCCGAGCCGGAAGCGGCCGACATCCTCATGCAGCACGTCGAGAGCCAGCGCCTCATGAACGAGACGCTGAAAGCCGAGATCGACAAGGGCGGCCCGACGTGGACGTGGGCATGGCGGCCGGGCTGGATGTGGCTGCTGGCGTTCGTCTGGCTCTACGCGCTGATCCTGCGGCCGCTGACCAATGCCGCATTCGGCGCATCCATCGAGGCGATCGACCTCGGCATCCTCATGACGCTGACTGGCGTGTTCACCGGCCTCTACATGGGCGGGCATACAGCGCTGCGGGGTATTGAGAAGTGGAAGGGTGAGCGTCGATGACCTTCCACGATCTTTTGCAATCGCTCGGCATCAACCCGGCCGTTCTCTACGCCGGCTTCGGCGGCGGCCTGCTGCGCGCACTGAGCCGCAGGAAGATCAAGGTGCGGGAGATGTTCGTCTCGCCGATCTGCGGCGCTCTGGCGTCGGCCTATCTGACGCTGCCGGCAGTGCAGTACGTCCAGCTCATCGGCTGGCCGGTGCCGGACGATGCGGCGCAGGTGGTTCTCGCCTCTGCCTTCCTGATCGGGACATGCGCAATGTGGATTGCCGATCTGGTGTTCGGCTTTATCGCCAAGCGCCTCGGGCTGTCACACGAGCCGCCCATCTGACCTTGCGTCATCGGAACACATGTCGATCTTGGCGCATTGATCGCCGCACCCGCTTGGCGGGAAGGCACTCAGGCGACGGCCCCGTCATCCGAAAGGGTGGCGGGGCTTTCGTCGTTTCAGGGCTTGGCGTAAGTCCCGGGCATGTCCAGCAATCGCACCATCCAAGGCATGATCGACGGCGGATACAAAACCCGCGCCTACTGCCATAACCCGAGATGTGGGCATCATGCCGAGATCGACTGGCTGGCACTCCGCGCCAAGCTAGGCCCGGATCATGGCGCGCGGCACGACGACATCGTGCCCAAGCTGGTTTGCTCGAAATGCGGCGGAAAGGCTATCGGCCTAATCGTTACGCCGGGCACCAAGGAGTATGGCGGGAACCCGTACGAGAAGGCGAAAGGCGGGCGGTAAGGTTCATTGAACCTGTGGGGAAATACGTAATCTTTAGCTAAGTCATTGATTCGAATGGTGGGCGTGACAGGGATTGAACCTGTGACCCCTACGATGTCAACGTAGTGCTCTCCCGCTGAGCTACACGCCCATCCGATGCCCGCGCATACACCACAGGCCGGGGCCGGCGTCAATAGCGGAAAATCCGCCGCGGCGCCATTGCCAGGGGCGGCCTCAGGCCGCCTTCAGCATCTTCTCGACCTCGGTGACGAGGTCGCGCAGGTGGAACGGCTTCGACAGCACCTTGGCGTCCCTGGGCGCGCGCGAATCCGGGTTCAGCGCCACCGCCGCAAAGCCGGTGATGAACATCACCTTCAGGTCCGGGTCGATCTCGGTCGCGCGGCGGGCAAGCTCGATCCCGTCCATCTCCGGCATGACGATGTCGGTCAGAAGCAGCGAGAACGGCTCCTCGCGCAGCCGCTCATAGGCGCTCGCGCCGTTGTCGAAGTCGCTGACGTCGTAGCCGGCGCGCTCGAGCGCCTTCACCAGAAAGCGACGCATGTCGTCGTCGTCTTCTGCAAGCAGGATTCTCGCCATAAGTCCCGTCCGAATCAGTCACACCATGCGCCCGGCTGCATCTTCGCGGGCGTTCCCGACCATCGCCCGTATATGCTCGCCGGCCGGTAAATATCAAGTGAACGGCAGCACCCGGCGCGGGGCCTGCCGTGCGCTCCCCGGGGCCGCCGGGGACGGGCGCGCTCTGGACAGGACCGGCGGCAGATGGCAGGTTTTTGCCGCAACCCGCGCGCGGCCGCCCAGGCCCCGGCGCGGGAGGGCGCAAGGGCACGAAAGGCGGACGGCGGAAGCTTCATGTCGGCAGCACCAGATTTCACCGCAACGCCCGCCTTCGCGGTCGCCGGCCCCGCCGAGCAGCGTGTGCCCTTCGTCTTCAACTCCCCCCACAGCGGCCGCTTCTATCCGCCGCGCTTCCTGGCCATGAGCCGGCTCGACGCCGCCGCCATCCGCCGCTCCGAGGACTGCTATGTCGACGAGCTGTTCGGGGGCGCCGTCGCGCTCGGCGCGCCGATGCTGGCCGCCAACTTTCCCCGCGCCTATCTCGACGTCAACCGCGAGCCGTGGGAGTTCGATCCGCGCATGTTCGCCGAGCCGCTGCCGCCCTATGCCAACACGCGCTCGGCGCGGGTGGCGGGGGGGCTCGGCACCGTGCCGCGGCTGGTCGGCGAGGGCCAGGAGATCTATCCCGGCAAGCTGCCGCTCGCGGAAGCCGTCATGCGGGTGGAGACGGTCTACAAGCCCTATCACGAGGAGCTGCGGCGGCTTTTGTCGCGCACCCATGCCGCCTTCGGCGTCGCCGTGCTGATCGACTGCCACTCCATGCCGGCCAGCGTGCGGGCGGGCGACGCCGCCATCAGGCCCGATTTCATCGTCGGCGACCGCTTCGGAACGGCCTGCGCGCCCGCGCTCACCGAGGCCGCGATCGCCATCCTGATCGGCATGGGCTACAACGTCGCCCACAACAAGCCCTATGCCGGCGGCTTCATCACCGAGCATTACGGCCGGCCGGCGCAGGGCCTTCACGCGCTGCAGATCGAGGTCAATCGCGGGCTCTACCTCAACGAGCGCACCTACGAGCCGACCGTGGGCTTCGCGCCGCTCGCCGCCGACATGACGCGGTTCTGCGCCGAGATGATGGCGGTGCCCGACCGCCTGATCGAGCCCGACGCGCCGCCGCTGGCGGCCGAATAGGCCATCCCCGTTCCGCCATGAAAAAAAGACCGCACCGTTGTGCGCGGCGCGGTCCAAGTCTAGGGAGGAAACGCCCAAGGAGGGCATGAACAGGTCGCCCTGTTCACCGTCAAATTTATGCTGCGTTGCACAAATGTCAAGCCTGTGCGGGCGCTGTGGATAACGAGGCCGGCGGCCGGCGCCGCGGCGGGAAAGGGTGCGGATGAGGATCGAGAAGGAATTCATGCAGCGGATCGCCGCCGCCGCGGCGGCGCAGACCCTGCCGCGCTTCCGCATGGCGGGGCTCAAATCGGACAACAAGTACGCGACCGGCTTCGACCCGGTCACGGAGGCCGACCGCGAGGCCGAGCAGGCGATCCGGGCGCTGATCCGCGAGGCGTTTCCCGGCCACGGCATCCTCGGCGAGGAGTTCGGGATCGAGAACGGCGACAGCCGCCATGTCTGGGTCATCGATCCCGTCGACGGCACGCGCTCCTTCATCTGCGGCGTGCCGCTGTGGGGCACGCTGGTCGGCCTGATGGAGGACGGCGAGGCGGTGGCGGGCATGATGTCGCAGCCCTTCACCGGCGAGCTGTTCTTCGCCGACGGCGACGGGAGCTGGTACGAGGGGCGGGGCGGGACGCGGCGGCTTGCCGTGCGGCCGACGCGCTCGCTCGGCGAGGCGACGCTGTGCACCACGACGCCGGCGATGTTCGCCGGCGGGGGGCGCGCCGCCTACGACCGGCTGGAGGCGACGGTGCGGCTCGCCCGCTACGGCACCGACTGCTACGCCTACGCCATGCTTGCCGCCGGCAATGTCGACCTGGTGGTCGAGGCCGGCCTGCAACCCTACGACATCGTCGCGCTGGTGCCGATCATCGAGCGGGCGGGCGGGGTCATCACCACCTGGGACGGCGGCGCGGCCGAGAAGGCGGGCAACATCGTCGCCGCGGCCACGCCCGAGCTGCACGCGGCGGCGCTGGAGCTGCTCAACGACTGAGGCGGATCAGGCCGCGCTTCCCGGAACGAAGGCGTCGAAGGCGGCGAGGAACTGCTCGCGATAGATGTCCGCCTCCTGCATCAGCTCGTGGCGGGCGCCGTCGACGGTGACGACCCCGCCGACGCGCAGGCGCCGGCCGAAGCGCTCGGCCGCGGCGGGATCGACCACCTGTTCGGCGCCGGCGGCGACGATCAGCACCGGGATGCGCAGCGAGGCGGCGAAATCGGGGTCGTTGACCAGCGCCGTCGCCCTGAAGGCGGCGCGCACCCAGGTCGCGGTGACCCCGCCCAGCGCAAGCTCGGGATACCAGCGGTAGATGCTAAGGTTGCGCGCGTAGCGCGCCGGGTCGCTGGTCAGCACGTTGTCGGCGAACGGCGTCGGCTCGCGCTCGCGCGGGCCGCCGTCGAGATAGGCCGAGCCGAGGCCGAAGGCGTGCATCAGGCCGGCGACGCGGGCGGCGTTGCGCGGCGCGAGCCGGCCTTCGGGCAGGCCGAGCAGCGGCGCCGACAGCACCATGCGCTCGACCCGGTTGGCAAGCAGGGGGGCGGCGAGCAGCGCCGCCAGCGCGCCGGTGGAATGAGCGAGCACGTAATAGGGGCCGCGGCAGTCGGGCAGGACGATGTGGCGGAAGAACGGGTCGATGTCGGTGGCGTAGTGGAGGAAGTCGCCGACATGGCCGCGCTCGACATCGGCCAGCAGCCGGTCCGAGCCGCCCTGGCCGCGCAGGTCGAAGGTGGCGACGCCGAAGCCGCGCGCCGAAAGGTCGGCGATCGTCTCGTAATATTTCTCGATGCACTCGTTGCGGCCCTGGAGGAGGACGACGGTGCCCCTGAGCGGCCGCGCTCGCGCCCTGAAATGCGCGTAGCGCAGGCGTCTGCCGTCCGGCATGGCCAGCATGCCGGCGACGGCGTCCTGCGGCACGGGGTTGCCCGGCGTCTCGTAGATGGTGTCCGGCATGGTCGGCTTGTCGCTCTCCGGGCTCGCGGTGCCCGCTCGTGATAGGAAGCGCGCGGCCGAATTGCAAAGGGATTTCGCGATGGGGGCGGGGACGGTGCCGCGCCCGAAAGGGAAAGGCCGGAAGCGCGTTTCCGCGACTTCCGGCCTTCTGTCGATCCGGGAGGAAGGGACGATACACCCGGCTCGGCCTCGGCGACTTCGGGCCTTGCCCGCCGTCAGTTCCGTTGTTGGATGGAAATCTAGCCGGGGCCGCCTGAACCGAAGCCGAAGGGCCGGTTCATCCTGCGTTCATCCGGGCGCGGCAGGCCCCGCCGCCGCCGGGCCTTGAAATGCGGATCGGGCAAACCCAAATCACTCGTGCGGCCGCCGATGACGGGGCCGCTGGCTGCGGGAGAACGCCGAACGGGTTTTCGCGGGCAGCCATACGCAAACCCTTGTTGCTCGACAGGAGAACAAACCATGCGTCACGTCGATTTTTCGCCGCTCTATCGCTCGACCGTCGGCTTCGACCGGCTGTTCACGATGCTCGACTCGCTCGGCCAGCCCGAGAGCGGCCAGACCTATCCGCCCTACAACATCGAGCGCACGGCTGAGGACGCCTACCGCATCTCGATGGCCGTCGCCGGCTTCTCGGAGGACGACATCTCGATCGAGGCGCACCGCAACGTGCTGACCGTCAAGGGCGAGAAGGCCGAGGAGCAGACGGAGGACCGGCAGTTCCTGCATCGCGGCATCGCCGCGCGCGCGTTCGAGCGCCGCTTCCAACTCGCCGACCATGTCGAGGTGGAAGGTGCCGCGCTGAAGAACGGCCTGCTGCACATCGACCTCAAGCGCAACATTCCCGAGGAAATGAAGCCGCGCCGGATCGAGATCTCGGCCGCGCCCGCCAGGGCCAGGCAGATCGAGGCCAAGGCCGCGCACTGACGTTTCCCCACGCGAAATGGACAAGGGCGGCGTCCCCGGGGCGCCGCCTTTTCCTTTCAGGCCAGCAATTCGCCGAAGCGGTCGACCTCGTCCGGCGCGGTGGCGAAGCTGGTGACGAGACGGACGAGGATCTCGTCGCCCGCGACGGTGCCGGCGATCTCGCGCGGGGGATGCCACGGATAGAACACGGCGCCGGCCGCCTTCAGCTTCTCCGCGACGTCCCGCTTCAGGACGGGAAAGACCTCGTTGGCCTGCGGCTCCCAGGCAAGCCGCGCCTTCGCGGAGGCCCTGACATGGGCGGCCAGCCGCTGCGCCATGGCGTTGGAACGGCGCGCCGTCTCCAGCCACAGCCCGTCCCTGAAATAGGCCTCGAACTGGGCGGCGACGAAGCGCGACTTGGAGAAGAGCTGCGCGGCGCGCTTGCGGATGAAGGGGAACTGGCCCGCCCGCCCGGGATCTCCGGGATTCATGACCACGACCGCCTCCGCGCACCAGCAGCCGTTCTTGGTGCCGCCGAAGGAGACGATGTCGACGCCGCGCTTCCACGTCATCTCGGCCGCGGTGATGCCGAGCGCGACCAGGGCGTTGGCGAATCGCGCGCCGTCCATGTGCAGCGCCACGCCGTTGCGGGCGGCGACGGCGGCGATGGCCTCGATGTCGGCCGTGCCGTAGAGCGTGCCGATCTCGCTCGCCTGGGTGATGGAGACCGCCGCCGGCTGGCCGGAATGGACGAAGGCGGCCGGGTAGCGGGCGATCCCCGCCTCCAGCGCCTGCGGCGTCATGCGGCCGAGCGGGCCGTCGACCGGGGCGAGGCGGCCGCCGCCGGACAGGTATTCGACCGCGCCGCCCTCATCGGCTATCATGTGGGCGTCGCGATGGGCGAAGAACACGCCGCCCGGCCGTGCCAGCATCGTCATCGACAGCGCGTTCGCGGCGGTGCCCGTGCCGACGAAGAACACCGCCACCTCGCGCTCGAAGACGTCGCAGAACGTGCGCTCGACCTGCCGGTCGAGGTCGCTCGAACCGTAGGCGGACATGAAGCCCGCGGCATGGCGGGAGAGATTGGCGGCGACGGACGGATGGGCGCCGGCCCAGTTGTCGGAGGCGAAGAACATGCGCGGGAGGAATCCGGGTGGCGTTGCGGTGGCCGGCACTGTGGACGAGACCGGGTCGCATGGGCAAGGGGCGCGGCGGCGATCGAACGGAAAGAACGCATCTCGCCCGCTTCGCGCAGCAAAGTTTCGCCACTTGCCGGAAATTTTTGCGTTTCCGTCTTGTGCGCTGCCGCATGCTGTGGCATAGACGATATAGGACAGTAATGCTGTCTTATACAGCAATGCTGTCCTATTCGCCGGCCGCAACGACCGGGCCGCGGGTGCCTCGGGCATTCCCGCAGGCCGCACGAAGCGGACGGGTTCTTGCAGACGATGCCGGCCATGCGCCGGGCGGCGCATGGCGGCGCCCCCGAACGGCGGCGCGGCGGACGACATGGGTACAGTGACGGAGGACAAGGCGATGACGCATCGGACGCCACCGGCAGCGACGGCTGAGGCAGGGATCGCGCGCGTCAAAGCAGCCGCCGCCACGAAGACCGAGGCCATCCGGGCCGCCGCCGCGCGGGGCCTCTACGATCCTGGCCGCGAGCACGATGCCTGCGGCGTCGGCTTCATCGCCCAGATGAAGGGCGTGAAGTCGCACCAGATCGTGCGCGACGGCCTGGCCATGCTGGAGAACCTGACCCATCGCGGCGCGGTCGGCGCCGACCCGCTGATGGGCGACGGCGCGGGCGTGCTGGTCCAGATCCCCGACCGCTTCTTCCGCGAGGAGATGGCGCGGCAGGGGATCGAGCTTCCCGAGCCCGGCCGCTACGCCGTCGGCCACTGGTTCATGCCGCAGGACGCGGCCGCGCGCGCCCATGTCGAGGACATCATCGCCGAGGCGGCGCAGTCGGAGGGCCTCCCGCTGATCGGCATCCGCGACGTGCCGGTCGACAATTCCTCGCTGTCGAAGGCGCCCGACATCGCGGCCTCCGAGCCGGCCCACCGCCAGGTGTTCTTCGGCCGGCCCGAGGGCATGGAGGACGACGAGGTCTACGAGCGGCGGCTGTTCATCCTGCGCAAGGTGATCTCCGGCCGCATCTATGCCGAGCACGGCAACCGCGACATCGGCGCCTATTGCGTGTCGCTGTCCTCGCGCACGCTCGTCTACAAGGGCATGTTCCTGGCCTATCAGGTCGGGGCCTATTACCGCGACCTGTCCGACCCGCGCTTCGAGACGGCGCTGATCCTCGTCCACCAGCGCTTCTCCACCAACACCTTCCCGTCCTGGAAGCTGGCGCATCCCTACCGCATGGTCGCCCACAACGGCGAGATCAACACCGTGCGCGGCAACGTCAACTGGATGGCGGCCAGGCAGGCCTCGGTCGATTCGGAGCTGTTCGGCAACGACATCGCCAAGCTGTGGCCGATCTCCTACGAGGGCCAGTCGGACACGGCCTGCTTCGACAACGCGCTCGAGTTCCTCTACCAGGGCGGCTATTCGCTGGCGCATGCCATGATGATGCTGATCCCGGAGGCCTGGGCGGGCAACCGGCTGATGGATGCCGACCGCAAGGCGTTCTACGAGTACCACGCGGCCCTGATGGAGCCGTGGGACGGGCCGGCGGCGGTGGCCTTCACCGACGGCCGCCAGATCGGCGCCACGCTCGACCGCAACGGCCTGCGCCCGGCCCGCTACGTCGTCACTGACGACGACCGCGTCATCCTCGCCTCCGAGGCCGGCGCGCTGCCGGTGCCGGAGGAGAAGATCATCAGGAAGTGGCGGCTCCAGCCCGGCCGCATGCTGCTGATCGACCTCGACGAGGGGCGCATCGTCTCCGACGACGAGATCAAGTCGCAGATCGCGGCGAAGCATCCCTACCGCAAGTGGCTCGACAACACCCAGCTGATCCTCGAGGAGCTGAAGCCGGTCGAGCCGCGGGAGTTGCGCAAGGACGTGTCGCTGCTCGACCGCCAGCAGGCCTTCGGCTACACGCAGGAGGACCTGAAGCTCCTGATGGCGCCGATGGCCACCACCGGGCAGGAGGCGATCGGCTCGATGGGCACCGACACGCCGATCGCGGCGATGTCGGACAAGCCCAAGCTGCTCTACGACTACTTCAAGCAGAACTTCGCCCAGGTGACCAACCCGCCGATCGACCCGATCCGCGAGGAGCTGGTGATGAGCCTGGTCTCCTTCATCGGGCCGCGTCCGAACATCTTCGACCTCGTCGGCAATTCGCGCCGCAAGCGGCTGGAGGTGCGCCAGCCGATCCTGACCAATGCCGACCTCGAGAAGATCCGCTCGATCGGCCACACGGAAGACCGCTTCGACACCAAGACCATCGACATCACCTATTCGGTGACGGAAGGGGCCGAAGGCATGCCGGCGGCCATCGAGCGGCTGTGCGAGCGCGCCGAGGCGGCGGTTGCCGGCGGCTACAACATCATCGTGCTGTCCGACCGGCAGATCGGGCCGGACCGCATCGACATCCCGACGCTGCTCGCCACGGCGGCCGTCCACCACCACCTGATCCGCAAGGGGCTCAGGACCTCGGTCGGGCTGGTGGTCGAATCGGGCGAGCCGCGCGAGGTGCACCATTTCTGCTGCCTCGCAGGCTATGGCGCGGAGGCGATCAACCCCTATCTCGCCTTCGACACGCTGGTCGACATGCACCGCAAGGGCCAGTTCCCGCCCGAGGTGGACGAGCAGGAGGTGGTGAACCGCTACATCAAGTCCATCGGCAAGGGCATCCTCAAGGTGATGTCCAAGATGGGCATCTCCACCTACCAGTCCTATTGCGGGGCGCAGATCTTCGACGCGGTCGGCCTGTCGAGCGAGTTCGTCGACAAGTATTTCACCGGCACCGCCACCACCATCGAGGGCATCGGGCTGGAGCGGATGTGCGCCGAGACCGTGCGCCGCCACCGCGACGCCTTCGGCGACGACCCGGTGCTGAAGCATTCCCTGGAAGTCGGCGGCGAGTACATGTTCCGCATGCGCGGCGAGGCGCATATGTGGACGCCGGACGCCGTCGCCACGCTCCAGCACGCCGTGCGCAAGGGCTCGTGGGAGACCTTCAAGGAGTTCTCGCGGGAAATCGACGGCGAGGCGGCGCGGGCGCGCACCATCCGCGGCCTGTTCCGCCTGAAGATGGCCGAGGAGACCGGCCGGGCGCCGGTGCCGCTTTCCGAGGTCGAGCCGGCGGCCGACATCGTCCGGCGCTTCTCCACCGGGGCGATGTCGTTCGGCTCGATCAGCCGCGAGGCGCACACCACGCTCGCCATCGCCATGAACCGCATCGGCGGCAAGTCGAACACCGGCGAGGGCGGCGAGGAGCCGGACCGCTACATGAAGCTGCCCGACGGCTCGCCCAATCCCGAGCGCTCGGCGATCAAGCAGGTGGCGTCGGGCCGCTTCGGCGTGACCACCGAATATCTCGTCAACTCCGATGTCATCCAGATCAAGGTGGCGCAGGGCGCCAAGCCCGGCGAGGGCGGCCAGCTTCCCGGCCACAAGGTCGACGCCACCATCGCCAAGACGCGGCACTCCACCCCGGGCGTGGGCCTGATCTCGCCGCCGCCGCATCACGACATCTACTCGATCGAGGATCTGGCGCAGCTCATCTACGACCTGAAGAACGTCAATCCGGCGGCCGACATCTCGGTCAAGCTGGTGTCGGAGGTCGGCGTCGGCACGGTGGCGGCGGGCGTGGCCAAGGCGCGCGCCGACCACATCACCATCGCCGGCTATGACGGCGGCACGGGCGCCTCGCCGCTCACCTCGCTCAAGCATGCCGGCTCGCCGTGGGAGATCGGCCTTGCCGAGACGCAGCAGACGCTGGTGCTCAACGGCCTGCGCAGCCGCGTCGCGCTCCAGGTCGACGGGGGCTTGCGCACCGGGCGAGACGTGGTCATCGGCGCGCTGCTGGGGGCCGACGAGTTCGGCTTCGCCACCGCGCCGCTGATCGCGGCCGGCTGCGTGATGATGAGGAAGTGCCACCTGAACACCTGCCCGGTGGGCGTGGCGACGCAGGACCCGGTGCTGAGGAAGCGCTTCAAGGGCGCGCCCGAGCACGTCGTCAACTACTTCTTCTACGTGGCCGAGGAGGTGCGCGAGCTGCTCGCCGCCATGGGCTTCCGCAGGCTCGACGAGATCGTCGGCGAGACCGGCCTGATCGAGAAGGAAGCGATGATCGACCACTGGAAGGCGAGGGGGCTCGACTTCTCCCGCATCTTCCACCGGCCGGACGCGCCCAAGGAGGAGACGCTGCACACCCGGCCGCAGGAGCATCCCATCGACGACGTGCTCGACCGCAGGCTGATCGAGCAGGCGTTGCCCGCGCTCGACGCACGCCAGAAGGTCGAGATCGAGGTGCCGATCCGCAACGTCGACCGCTCGGCCGGCGCGATGCTGTCGGGCGAGGTTGCCAGGCGCTTCGGCCACAAGGGCCTGCGCGACGACACCATCTCGGTGAAGCTGACCGGCACGGCCGGCCAGTCCTTCGGCGCGTTCCTTTCGCGCGGCATCTCCTTCGAGCTGATCGGCGACGGCAACGACTATGTCGCCAAGGGCTTGTCCGGCGGCAGGATCGTCATCCGCCCGCCGGAGGGCTCCCGGATCGTGCCTGAGGAATCGATCATCGTCGGCAACACCGTGCTCTACGGCGCCATCGAGGGCGAGTGCTACTTCCGCGGCGTCGCCGGCGAGCGCTTCGCGGTGCGCAACTCCGGCGCCGTCGCGGTGGTCGAGGGCGTGGGCGACCACGGCTGCGAATACATGACCGGCGGCGTCGTCGTCGTGCTCGGCCGCACGGGCCGCAACTTCGCGGCCGGCATGTCGGGCGGCGTCGCCTATGTGCTGGACGAGGACGGCGACTTTTCCGCGCGCTGCAACATGGCCATGGTCGAGCTGGAGCCGGTGCCGGAAGAGGACGACATGCTGGAGAAGCTGCACCATCACGGCGGCGACATCGCCCATATGGGCCGGGTCGACGTCTCCGGCGACATGACCAGCCACGACGAGGAGCGGCTCTACAAGCTCGTCTCCAACCATCTCCACTATACCGGCTCGGCGCGCGCGCGCACCATTCTCGACAACTGGGCCGACTACCGGCCGAAGTTCAGGAAGGTGATGCCGGTCGAGTACCGCCGGGCGCTGGAGGAGATGGAGCGCATGCGCAGGGGAGCGGCCGCGGCATGATCCGGCTCGCCATCTTCCCCATGGGCGTGCCGCCCTCGCTCAAACCCGGAGCGCGTCCGCGCTGATCGAGGGGCCGCGCGCGGCGCGGCCCGCCGCGCCGGGGCAATCCCGGCATCGATTGACCGAAACGCACGACCCGCAGGCAGCGAGACCGCGCCGGGGTCGAACGCAAGTTCCGAGGATTGGCCGATGGGCAAGGTGACAGGATTTCTCGAGATCGACCGGCAGGTGCTGAAGTACCAGCCGGCGGCGGACCGCATCCGGCATTTCCGCGAGTTCACGCTTCCGATGTCCGACAAGGAGGTGGAGAAGCAGGCGGCGCGCTGCATGGATTGCGGCGTGCCCTACTGCCACGGGCCGACGGGCTGCCCGGTTCACAACCAGATCCCCGACTGGAACGATCTCGTCTACAACGGCGACTGGGAGGGCGCGATCCGCAACCTCCATTCCACCAACAACTTCCCCGACTGGACGGGCCGCATCTGCCCCGCCCCTTGCGAGGAGGCCTGCACGCTGAACCTGGAGGACATCCCCGTCGCCATCAAGACGGTCGAGCAGGCCATCGCCGACAAGGCCTACGAGACCGGCTATCTCGCGCCGCAGCCGGCGGCGGTCGAGACCGGCAAGCGCGTCGCCGTCATCGGCTCCGGCCCGGCCGGCATGGCCGCCGCGCAGCAGCTCGGCCGCGCCGGCCACCAGGTCCATGTCTACGAGCGCGAGTCGCGGCCCGGCGGGCTGATGCGCTACGGCATCCCCGACTTCAAGATCGAGAAGCAGTATGTCGACGCCCGCGTGAAGCAGATGGAAGGCGAGGGCGTGACCTTCCTGTGCGGCGTCAATGTCGGCGTCGACAAGCCTGTCGCGGAGCTGCTTTCCGAGTACGACGCCGTGCTTTATTGCGGCGGCTCCGAAACGCCGCGCCCGGCCGGCATTCCCGGCGCGGACCTCGCCGGCGTCCACGACGCCATGCCCTATCTCGTGCAGCAGAACCGGCGCATCGGCGGCGAGGACATCCAGTCCGTCGCCTGGCCGTCCGAGCCGATCCTGGCCGGCGGCAAGCATGTCGTGGTCGTCGGCGGCGGCGACACGGCGTCCGACTGCGTCGGCACGGCGTTCCGGCAGGGCGCGGTGCGCGTGACCCAGCTCGACATCCGCCCCCGCCCGCCGGAGAAGGAGGACAAGCTGACCGTGTGGCCCTACTGGGCGACCAGGATGCGCACCTCCACCAGCCAGGCCGAGGGCGCGATGCGCGAGTTCCAGGTGGCGACGCTCGAGTTCGTCGGCGACGAGGACGGGGTGCTGACCGGCGTCAGGTGCTGCGAGGTCGACGAGCGGCGCAAGCCTGTGGCCGGCACCGAGTTCGTCATCCGGGCCGACCTCGCCTTCATCGCCATCGGCTTTGCCGGGCCGCTCGCCGGGGGCGTGGTGGAGGAGCTCGGCGGGCAGCTGTCGCTCGCCGTCGATGCCCGTCGCTCGACCAACGTCGCGGCCAGCGACCGCGACTATCGCACCAGCGTCGACAGGCTGTTCGCCGCCGGCGACGTGCGCCGCGGCCAGTCGCTGGTGGTGTGGGCGATCCGCGAGGGCAGGCAGGCGGCCCACGCCATCGACCTGTTCCTGATGGGGGAGACGTTGCTGCCGCGCTGAAGCGCAGGGCAGCCTATCGCGCCAGCGCGCCGGTGGTTTCCGGCGCGGGTACCCCGGCGGCGGCCGGGGCGGCGGCGGGCGTCGGCCTGCGGGCGAGGAAATCGTCGGCGCGGCCGGGCCTTGCTTCCGGCGCGACCCCCTCGCGGGCGAGCCGCTCGGCCGGCGTCTTCGCCTCGCCGTCGGGCGGGACGATGACGGCGCCGAGCAGCGTCGAGCCCTGTTCGGCGCCGAGATCGTCGATGGCGACCGGCGCGGTGCGGTCGATCTCGGCCGGCGTCGCGCCGTCCGGTCCCGTGCCGGGGGTGAGGTCGAGGTCCGGCCCCGGCGAGGCGGGCGCGTCGGCCGCGCCGAGGTCGAGCAGGCGGGCGAGCGGCTTCTCGACATAGAAGGCGATCTTGCGCCGGCCCGGCCGGGTGACGTTGATGCCGTCGCTGCCGCGGAGCTGGGCGGGCTGGCCGTTCATGTCCGGGCCGTTGGCGACGAAGTTGCCGCTTTCGTCGACGAAGCCGTCCCACACGTCGATGAACTCGCCGCCGGCATCGGTGACGAGGCGGCGGTAGATGTCGTTGAAGGCGACCATGTCGGAGGACATGGCCGGCGACTTGAACGGCAGGTTGCCGACCCACAGGAGCGGCAGGCCCCTGTCGCGCACCGCCTTCACCAGCGCCGTGGCCCGGCGCTCGTATTCGCCGATCCACGCCTCGCTGCCCGGCGGCTCGCGGTTCTCGCCGACGCGCATCTGCTGGCGGTCGTTGGAGCCGATCATCACCACCACGGCCGCCGGCTTCTCGGCCTCGATCACGCCGGCGATGCTGCCCGGCCAGTCGTAGTGGTCGTCGCGCACGAGGCCGGAGGAGCCGTTGGCGCGGTCCACCACCAGCATGTCGGGGTTTTCGGCGTAGGCGGCGGCGAGGCCGTCGGCCAGGCTGCCGGCGAGAAAGTCGCCGACGACGAGGATGCGCCGGGCGTTCTCGGCCTTCTCGACGACAGGCACAGCCGGCTGGACGGGGGCGGCGCTGCGGCGCTGGGCGGGCCGCCGCTGCTCGGTCGCGGCCGGGGCGGCCGGGCGGTCCTGCTTTTCCTGGCGCGGGAACAGGAAGCGCAGGATGCCGCCGCCGCGCCGCTCGCCGGCTTCCTGGGCGTGGGCGACCTCGACCCCGAGGCCGCCGCCGGGCGCGGGCAGCGCAAGCACGAGCGCCAGCCCTGCGCAGACGGCGCGCGCGGCGTGCCCCAAAGGCGCGATGGATGCCCTCATGCCGTTTGCGCCGTCCTCTTGCTTCACTGGCCCCTGAGCTTCAGCAAAAGCTCCTTGCTGGGGTGGCCGTCCTGCGACAGGCCGAGGCGCTGTTGTAGCGCCTTGATCGCGGCGCGGGAACCCGTGCCGATCTTGCCGTCGATCTCGCCTTCGTAATAGCCGTGGGCGGAAAGCCGCTTCTGCAACTCCTGCGTCTCGGCGAAGGAGAGCCGCGTGAACGGCCGGTTCCAGTCGCGCACCAGCCCGCCATAGCCGGCGATCTCGTCGGCGAGCAGGCCGACGGCCAGCGCGTAGCGGTCGGAATTGTTGTAGCGCTTGAGCACGTGGAAGTTCTTGATCATCAGGAAGGCCGGCCCGGTCCGCCCGTCGAGCACCTTCAGCTCGGCGCTGTCGCGGGGCGACGGAAAGGGCTTCGCACGCGCGCGCACGACGCCGATCGACTCCCACCTGGCCAGCGACATCGAGCCGCCGGGGAACTTGCGGCCTTCCGGCAGCGTCA
Organism: Hyphomicrobiales bacterium; assembly: GCA_003577315.1. Taxonomy (GTDB): domain Bacteria; phylum Pseudomonadota; class Alphaproteobacteria; order Rhizobiales; family Rhizobiaceae; genus Aerobium. The sequence goes on from QEVK01000027.1 coordinate 27,582, forward strand.
CCTCGTAGCCCCAGGTCTTGCCGCTCTGCCAGCCGTTCTTGCGCAACAGGTTGGCGGCCGTGGCCAGCGCGTCGGGAACCGAGCCCCAGATGTCGCGCCTGCCGTTGCCGTCGGCGTCGACGGCATAGGCGAGGTAGCTCGTCGGGATGAACTGGGTGTGGCCCATGGCGCCCGCCCACGAGCCCTTGAGGTGGCTTTCGTCGATGTCGCCGCTCTGCAGGATCTTCATCGCCGCGATCAGTTGCTGGCGGGCGAATTTCTGCCGCCTCTGGTCGGCATAGGCGAGCGTGGCGAGCGAGCGCACGACGCTGCGCATCACCTTGTCGTTCTTCAGCACCTCGCCATAGCTCGATTCCATCGACCAGATGGCGAGCAGGATGTGGCGGTCGACGCCGAAGCTCGCCTCGATGCGGTCGAGCCACGGCTTCCACTGCCGGGCCATCTCGCGGCCGGTGCGGATCGTCTGCTCGTTGATGCGGTTGTCGAAATAGTCCCACACCGGCGCGACGAACTCGGGCTGGTAGCGGGCCTTCTCCAGCACTTCCGGGTCGGGCGCGGCGACGTTGCGGAAGGCGCGGTCGAAGGTGGCGCGGCTGATGCCGGCCTGCGTGGCGGTGGCGCGGAAATCGGCGATCCAGCGCTGGAACCCGGCGTCGGCGAAGGCCGAGCCGGCGGGCAGCGACAGGGCCAGCGCAAGCCCGGCTGCTCTCAGAAACGACGCGACGCGCCGGCCGGAAGCGGTAACGGTCATGGATGTCTCCTTCTGCATGCGCACAGGGAACCATTCATGGGTCATGGGAGTTAGGATATAGTTTACCATAACCGCGTGCATTGCCTGAAATCCGCCTGGCGACACCCGATATGCCGGCTGCGATCACCGGGATTCGGTATTCGTCAATATCGGCATGAAAATGTCGCGTCCGAACCTTGCCCCTGCCAACCTGCGAGACCTCGATACAGATGCGAAAAGTCAGAAAGGCCGTGTTCCCCGTCGCTGGCCTCGGCACCCGTTTCCTGCCCGCGACCAAGGCGATCCCCAAGGAGATGCTCACCGTCGTGGACCGGCCGGTCATCCAGTACGTGGTCGACGAGGCGCGCGAGGCCGGCATCGAGCATTTCATCTTCGTCACCGGCCGCAACAAGGCGGTGATCGAGGACCATTTCGACATCCAGTTCGAGCTCTACGACACGCTGGCCCAGCGCGGCAAGACCGACCAGCTCGAGCGGCTGCGCGCGTTGCAGCCGGCGCCGGGGCAGACGAGCTTCACCCGCCAGCAGGAGCCGCTCGGCCTCGGCCATGCCGTGTGGTGCGCGCGCGAGCTGGTCGGCGACGAGCCGTTCGCGCTGCTGCTTCCCGACATGATCATGCACTCGCAGGAAAGCTGCCTGAAGGGCATGGTCGACCTCTACGAGAGGAGCGGCGGCAACGTCGTCGCCGTGCAGGAATGCGACCCGGCCGAGGCGCACAAATACGGCATCGTGGCCAGGGGCGCGGACGCCCATACCGGCTTCGAGATCACCGCCATGGTGGAGAAGCCGGCCAGGGGCACGGCGCCGTCCAACCTCTACATCAACGGCCGCTACATCCTCCAGCCCGAGATCTTCGCCATCCTGGAGAACCAGGAGCGCGGGGCGGGCGGCGAGATCCAGTTGACCGACGCCATGATAAGGCTGGGCCGGACGCAGACAATGTTCGGCTTCCACTATCGCGGCGACACCTACGACTGCGGCTCGCCGGAAGGCTTCGTCGAGGCCAACCTCGCCTTCGCGCTGCGGCGCGCGGATCTGCGCGAGGTGGTGGAAGGGGTGATGGCGAGGTTGTCCGGGGGGGCGGCGCGATAATCCTCAGCGCCGGAAGGTCATGCCCAGCCACACGCTGGTCGCGTCCCAGTCGCGGCCGGGCAGCGTGCTTTCCTGCACCTCGTGGCGGGCGCGGGCGGTGACGCCGGCGTAGCGGTTCATCCACCAGGTCAGGCTCGCCTCGCCGCGCAGGACGAGATCGCGGCCGCCGCCCGAATAGTCGCGCCAGTCGAGGCCGGCCGACGCCTCGCCGGTCAGGTTCGCGCGCAGCTCGCGCCGGGCCGACAGCGTGCCCGAATAGAGCAGCGAGCCGGTGACGCCGGGCGCGGTCGCGCCCTCGACAGCGGTGGCGGCGAACAGCGAGACCACGGTGCCGCGCACCGGCGACCACGAAAGGCTGCCGGCCACCGCCGGGCCGGAGATGGCGTCGAGGCGGTCGTCGTCGGGGCGCTCGGTCAGCCAGCCGGCCGAGACCTCGCCCGACAGCTTCTCGCCGAAATCGAAGGCGACGCCGCCGCGCAGCGCATAACGGTCGGCCGAGCGGGCGTAGCCGGCGCTGTCGCGCTTCAGGTCGTGGAAGCGGCGGCCGACCTCGGCCTCCAGGAAGGGCGTCAGCGCCGGCGACACGGCGTAGCCTGCGCGCAGGGCCACCGCGGCAAGCGTCGAATCGCGCTCGCGCTGCGACACGCTGGTGCCGTCGGCAAGCTCGGCGTCGCCGAACATCTCCCGCGTCAGCGTTCCCGTCAGGCCGAGGCGCAGGAGGCCGACGTCGCGCGAAAGGCCGGCGCTGGCGTCGATGGCATGGCGCAGCGGCCGCGACACGCTCGCCGCCACGGTGCCGGGCGTGGAGGCGGATTCGGGGGCGACCCGATAGCCGGCGGCGGCGAAGGCCGACAGTTCGTGGGCGAGGTCGAGGTCGATGCGGCCGCTGAGGCCGCCCTCCACCTCGTCGATCTCCTCGCCCGACAGCGACTTGCGCCAGCTCATGTCGGCGGCGACCGAGGCGGCGTGGCGCGCCCGGTCGGACCGCGCGTCGAGCGTGAGCCGCGTTTCGGAGAATACCGAGGCTTCGCCGCCGGCGGCGCCCGAGGCGTTGGAGGTCCAGCCGACGCCCTGCTCGAGCTGCGGCCTGAGCAGGAAAGAGCCGGTGCGGATGCCGGGCGGCGCGAAGGCCTCCTCCTGCGGGCGGGGCGGCCGGCCCTCGATGGCGCCGACGCGCTCGTTGTCGGGCGTGGCGCGGATGGAAGCGTCATCCTGCGGATCGTCGAGGGAAAGCGGCTGCGCGCGGCCCTCGGGCGGCTGCGCGGCTTCGTCCGCGGCCGGCCGAGCCGGAGCGGCGTGCGCCGTGGCGCGGGTCGCCGTGCCGGGCCCGGGCTCGGCGACCGTGCCGCGCAGGCGATAGCTTTCCTGCGCCGTGGCGGGCGCGGCGAGGCAGGCGGCGAGCGCGAACGCGCCCAACGCTGCCGGGATGCCTGTCCTTCTCGGCGGGAATGAAACCATGGTCGCCCGATCACTGGCGCGCGTGGCGCGATGCTTACCGAACCGTAAAAGGCGTTGGTTAACGGACGGTTTCCGCGCCGCCGCCTCGCGCTGCCGATGGACATCGCAGCGGGGACGCGCTAATCGCTTGCCCATGCCAGGAAGGGCCATAAAGACGCCGGTCGACAGGAGCGCGGCAGCCGCCTCGGCGCTGCGCACCGTCGCGACGGAAGCGAGCGGGCTGACCGCGCTCGCCGCCGCGCTGGAGAACGGGCTCGCCGAGCCCTTCGCCGCCGCCGTCGACCTCGTCAGCCGCATCGCCGGCCGCGTCATCGTCACCGGCGTCGGAAAGAGCGGCCATATCGGCTCCAAGGTGGCGGCGACGCTGGCCTCGACCGGCACGCCGGCCTTCTTCGTCCATCCGGCCGAGGCCAACCATGGCGACCTCGGCATGATCGCGCCCGACGACGCGGTGATCGCCATCTCATGGTCCGGCGAGACAGCGGAGCTGAAGGGCATCGTCGCCTATGCGCGCCGCTTCGCCATTCCGCTGATCGCCATCACCGCCGGCCTCGATTCGGCGCTGGCGCGCGAGGCCAGCGTGGTGATCGGCTTGCCGCGCGCGGCGGAAGCCTGCCCGCACGGGCTGGCACCCACCACCTCGACGCTGATGCAGCTCGTGGTCGGCGACGCGCTGGCCGTGGCGCTTCTCGAAGCGCGCGGCTTCACGCCCGACCAGTTCCGCACCTTCCATCCCGGCGGCAGGCTGGGCGCGAGCCTGACCAAGGTCGGCGAGATCATGCACACCGGCGACAGGCTGCCGCTGGTGCCGCTCGGCACCTCCATGCGCGAGGCGGTGCTGGAAATCTCGCGCAAGGGCTTCGGCTGCGTCGCGGTCGTGTCAGCCGCCGGCGCGCTCGAAGGCATCGTCACCGACGGCGATTTGCGCCGCCACATGGGGCCGGACCTTCTGTCGATGACGGTGGACGAGGTGATGACGCGAAGCCCCAAGACCGTCTCGGCCGACACGCTCGCGGCGGCGGCGCTGCAACTCGTCAACACCTCGGCGATCACCGTCGTCATGGTGGTCGACGAGGGCAGGCCGGTCGGCGTCGTCCACCTGCACGACCTCCTGCGCATCGGCGCGGCCTGAGGGCGCGCCGGTCATGGCACTTCCGCCTGAAGAAGCCGGCCAAGCACGCCGGCCGCTTGGCGCAGCCGGTCGGGGGTGAAGCCGCCGAAACCCAGCATCAGGCCCGGCCGGCCCGTCGCGCCGGCATACATGGGCGAGATCGGGCGCATGACGAGGCCGGCGGCCTCGGCGCGCGCGGCGATCCGCACGTCGTCGGCGCTTTCGGGTAGCCAGAGCAGGATGTGCATGCCCTGATCGCTCGGCTGGATCGCGCAGCCCTGCGGCAGCGCCGGTTCCAGCGCCGCGATGAGCGCCGCGCGCCGTTCGGCATAGAGGCCGCGGATGCGCCGGACATGGGCCTCGAACAGCCCCTCGCGCATATAGGCCGCCAGCACGTGCTGGTCGGCAGTGGGCGAATGGCGGTCGAGCAGGGCGCGCGCGCCGGCGAATGCCTCGACCAGCCGCGTGGGAGCGACGACATAGCCGAGCCGCAGCGAGGGAAACAGCACCTTGCTGAACGTGCCGAGATAGACGACGCGCTCCGGGCTCAGGCCCTGCATCGCCGGAAACGGATGGCCGGCATAGCGCAACTCGCTGTCGTAGTCGTCCTCGACGATCCATGTGCCGTTGCGCTCGGCCCACGCCACCAGCGCCTGCCGCCGCGCCATGCTCAGCGGCATGCCGAGCGGGTACTGGTGCGAGGGGGTGACGAAGGCGGCGCGCGCCGCCGGGCAGATCGCCATGCCTTCCCCGACGCTGAAACCCTGCTCGTCGACGGGGACGCGGTGGGTGCGCAGGCCGAGGTCGTCGAGCACGGCGGTCAGCCCCGCATAGGCCGGGTTCTCGGCCCACACCGCATCGCCGGGCGAGAGCAGGACGCGCCCGGCCATGTAGAGGCCCTGCTGGGTGCCGGAGGTGACGATGACGTTCTCGGCCGTGCAGTCGACGGCGCGGGCGCGGCGCACATGCCCGGCGACCGCTTCGCGCAATTCCGTTAGCCCGAGCGGGTCGGCATAGCCGGAAGGCGCCGCCCGGGCGGAGGCGCGGACGCGGTTGCCGAGCCGCCGCCAGTTGTCGTCGGGTGTGATGCCGGGGCCGGGCATGGCGATGGCGAAGGGGGCGAAGGGCTGGGGAGCGAGCGCCCGGCCTATCGCCGCCAGCCGGGCCGCCGCGGGTGGCAGCGGCGCTGCGGCGGCGGGTGGCCGCGCGGACCTCTCCGCCGGCCGTGGCGGCAGCGTCCCGGCAAGTGCCGCAACGACGCGGGTGCCGGCGCCGACCTTCGTGTCGAGATAGCCCTCCGCCCGCAACTGGTCGAACGCCTCGACAACGGTTCCCCGGGCGATGCCGAGCGAGGAGGCCAGCATGCGCGTCGAAGGAAGCCGCTCGCCGGGTTTCAGCGCGCCGGTCGCGATCGCTTCGCGCAGGCGATGGGTGAGCTGCCGCCCGATCGGCCCGGCGCCGGGGTCGATGGCCTTCAGGGCGGGAATGGCGATCGTGGCGGGTCGCTTCGGCATAATGGTCTATCAAGAAAAAGGTATAATGGTTCTTAATAATAGTCCACTTTCGGCGCATGGAAAGCTATCCCGATGGAGAGCGACCGATGAGCTATGCGAGCCACACCACCAATCCCATGATCCTTCCCGACGACCTGCCGCGCCCGGTGGACGATGGCGGCGCCGACCATCTGCCCGGCATGCGGATGCCGGCGATTGCCCTTCGCGCCACCTCGGGCGGGACGGTCGATCTCTCGACGCCGCCCGGCCGGGTCGTGGTCTATGCCTATCCGATGACGGGCGTTCCCGGCGTCGAGCTGCCGGCGGGCTGGAACGACATTCCCGGCGCGCGCGGCTGCACGCCGCAGACCCTGTCGTTTCAGGGCGAGAAAGACACATTCGCCGCGCTCGGCGTCACCGTCTTCGGGCTGAGCACGCAGACCCCGGACTACCAGAAGGAGCTGTCCGACCGGCTCGGCCTTTCCTTCGCGATCCTGAGCGATGCCGATTTCAAGCTGACCGACGCCCTGCGCCTGCCGACCATGACCGTCGAGGGCATGCGGCTGATCAAGCGGCTCACCCTCGTGATCCGGGACGGCGTGATCGAGCACGTCTTCTATCCGGTCTTTCCGCCCAACGAGTCGGCGGCGCAGGTGCTTGCCTGGCTGCGCGCCGATGCGGCCGGGCCGCAGGGCGAAGGCGTGGTGATCTACACGACGGCCGACTGCCCGCATTGCCGTGCCGCCAAGGCGCTGCTGCGCGACAGGGGCGTCGACTTCACCGAGATCGACGTCGAGCGCGATCCCGGCGCGGCGAGGGCGATGGTCGCCCGCAGCGGCGGGCGGCGGACCGTGCCGCAGATCTTCATCGGCACGACCCATATAGGCGGCGCGGACGATCTGCTCGCGCTCGACCGTTCGGGCCGGCTCGACGCGCTGCTGGCCGGCAAGGCGGGTGGATCGGCCGGTTAGGCCGGCTCGACGCTCAACTCGCCATTGACGGCCGCGGTGACGTGCACGCGCGCGCCGGCCGGAAGGTCCGGCCCGGTCACCCGCCACAGCGTGTCGCCCAGCCGGATGCGGCCGCGACCCTCGACGATCGGCTCCTCCAGCGTCGCCGTGCGGCCGACGAGCTGGAGCTCGCGCTGGTTCAGGAGCGGCTGGTCGGTGTCCTCGGTCCCGGTGGTCGGGAAGGCGCGGCGGCCGACGAGGACGGAGACGATGGACAGGATCAGGAAGGCGAGCACCTGCACCTGCCACGTCCAGAAGCCGACATCCCACAGCAGGAACGACACAAGCCCGGTGATCGCCGCGGCGATGCCGAGCCACAGCAGGTAGACGCCCGGCGTCAGGATCTCGATGGCGAGCAATACCGCGCCCAGGATGATCCAGTTCCAGGCGCCGAAGCCCGAAAACCATTCCACGATCATGGCCGATCCTCCCCGCGCCGCTCCGTCGCTTCGCTGCCTACTGGTTCTCCGGGCCGACCAGCGGCGGCCGCGCCACCGCATGCTGCGGCCGCTGGGCGGGGCGGGCCGGAACCTCGTTGCCGAACACCTCCCTGGCGATGGCGCCGATGCCGCCGAGCGAGCCGATCAGCGACGACGCCTCCATCGGCATCAGCACCACCTTGTTGTTCGAGGACGAGCCGATCTGCGCCAGCGCCTCGGTGTATTTCTGGGCGACGAAGTAGTTGACGGCCTGGATGTCGCCGCGCGAGATCGCCTCCGACACCACCTGCGTGGCGCGGGCCTCCGCCTCGGCCAGGCGCTCGCGCGCCTCGGCGTCGCGGAAGGCGGCCTCGCGGCGGCCTTCCGCCTCCAGCACCTGCGCCTGCTTCAACCCTTCCGCCTCCAGGATCTGGGCGCGCTTGTTGCGCTCGGCCATCATCTGGCGGGCCATCGACTCGACCAGGTTGGCCGGCGGGTTGATGTCCTTGATCTCGACGCGCGTGACCTTGATGCCCCACGGTCCGGCGGCCTCGTCGACGATGTGCAGCAGCCGGTCGTTGATGGCGTCGCGGTTGGACAGAAGCTCGTCGAGGTCCATCGAGCCCATGACCGAGCGGATGTTGGTCATGGTCAGGTTCAGAATCGCGTTCTGCAGGCCCGCCACCTGATAGGCGGCCTGCGGCGCGTTCAGCACCTGGTAGAAGGCGACGCCGTCGACCGAGACGATGGCGTTGTCCTTGGTGATGACCTCCTGCGTCGGCACGTCGAGCACCTGCTCCATCATGTTCATCTTCGCGCCGATGCGGTCGATGAAGGGCACGATGATGTTGAGGCCCGGCGTCAGCGTGCGCGTGTAGCGGCCGAATCGCTCGACGGTGAAATTGTAGCCCTGCGGCACCGTCTTGATGCCGGCGAAGATGAGCAGCAGGACGAGGAAGACGAGGACCGGGATGAGAATGTCCAGGCCGGTGAACAGCATCGTGGCCTCCATTGTTGCCTGATCGGGGAGTTGCCTGATCGCGGGCACGCGGCCGGCGCGCCACGGCAAGACTTAAGCGCGATTGCGCGGCGTGACAATGACGCGCCGCGGCCGGCGCGGCGGACGGAAGCGGTTTCTACAGCCAGCCGGACAGCTCGCGCCGCACGAGATCCTCGATCATCTTCATCCCGTCCGGCCGGTCGTTCAGGCAGGGGATGTGCGAGAAGCGCTCGCCGCCGGCGTGCATGAAGATCTCGCGCACCTCGCCGTCGATCTCCTCCAGCGTCTCGATGCAGTCGGCCGAGAAGCCGGGATTGACGATGGCGATGCGCTTCACCCCTTCCGCCGCCAGCCGCTTCACGGTCTCGTCCGTGTAGGGCCTGATCCACTCCTCCTTGCCGAACAGCGACTGGAAGGTGGTCAAAAGCCGCTCCTCGCCCCAGCCGAGGCGGGCGCGTAAGCGCCGCGTGGTCTCGTGGCAGTGCTGCGGGTAGGGGTCGCCGCTTTCGGCATAGCGCCTGGGGATGCCGTGATAGGAGGCGAGCACGATCTCGGGCTCGAAGTCGAGGCCGGCGAGATGCTCCCCGATCGAGGCGGCGAGCGCCTCGATATAGGCCGGCTCGTCATAGTAGGCCGGAACGGTGCGCACCGCCGGCTGGTGCCTAATCTTCATCAGCGCGCGGAAGAGCTGGTCGTTGGCGGTCGCCGTGGTGGTGGCCGAATATTGCGGGTAGAGCGGGAAGAAGACGATGCGGTCGCAGCCCTGCGCCATCAGCTTCCCGACCGCGCTTTCTATCGAGGGGTTGCCGTAGCGCATGCCGATCTCGACCGAGATGCGCGGCTCGCCGGCGAGCGCGGCGGCGAGCGCGTCCGTCTGCGCGTTGCAGATGGTGCGCATCGGCGACTCGTCCTTGTCGCGGTTCCAGACCGTCTCGTAGTTGGCGCCCGTCTTCTGCGGCCTCGTGTTGAGGACGATGCCGTAGAGGATCGGATACCACTTCCACTTCGGCAGCTCGATGACGCGCTGGTCGGACAGGAACTCGGCCAGATAGCGGCGGACCGACCGATAGTCGGTGGCATCCGGCGTGCCGAGATTGGATACAAGAACGCCGATGCGCCCCGTCTGGCTCGCCGGTCGGTCGGCTGGAAGGGTCTGCTTGTGTGTCACCGCTGCGGCCCGGTCCTTTGCGAAAGTCGCGTGAATGTTCATTTCCGACGGTCCCTTGCCCGACGGTCCCTTGCTATGGCCGGAAGGCCAGGTCGAGCCTCCATCCGTACAAGGGGGTGAGTTGACGCACCTTGATCGACCTCAACCGGCGTAGTCGCGCTCGTCGGCGATGACCTTGCCGTCGTTGGGCAGCGCTCCGGGCGCGGCGAGGAGCACCGAGCCGCCGAGCTTGGTGACCTCGCGCAGCGTTGCCTCGATGGCCGCCGCGTCGGGGGCCGCGCCCGCCTTCGGCTCGACGTGCAGCGCCATGGCGTCGCGGGCGCCCTCGCGCGTCACCACCAGCCGCGCCCGGGCGATGTCGGCGTGGCGGGCGACGATCTCGGCCACCTGCGCGGGATCGACGAACATGCCCTTGACCTTGGTGCGCTGGTCGGCGCGGCCCATCCAGCCCTTGATGCGCTGGCCGGTGCGCCCGCAGGGCGAGCGGCCGGGCAGGATGGCCGACAGGTCGCCGGTGCCCAGCCGCACCAGCGGATAGGCCGGGTTGAGGCCGGTGACGACGATCTCGCCGACCTCGCCCTCGGGCACGGGGTCGCCGGTGCCGGGGCGCACGATCTCGACGATGAGGTTCTCGTTGACGATCAGGCCGGGATTGGGCGTGCCGTCCTCGGCCGCGCTCTCATAGGCGATGACGCCGAACTCGGCCGTCGCGTAGCACTGGTAGACCTTCACCCCGCGCGAGAAATATTCCTGGCGCAGCGAGGGAAACAGCGCCCCGCCCGAGACCAGGCCGACGCGGATGGAGGAAAGGTCCTTGCCGGTCTCGCCGGCGCGGTCGAGGATGACCTTGAGGAAATCCGGCGTGCCGGCATAGATCGAAGGCCTGAGCGCCGCGGCCGCCTCCACCTGCATGTCCGTGTTGCCGGTGCCGGCGGGAAACACCGCGCAGCCGAGCGCGCGCGCGCCATGGTCGAGCATGAAGGCGCCCGGCGTCATGTGATAGGAAAAGGCGTTGTGGACGACGTCGCCCCGCCGCACGCCGGCGGCGAAGAAGGCGCGCGCGGCCTGCGCGGGATCGGCGGCAAGGCCCTGCGGCTCCCAGATCGGCCCCGGCGACATGAAGATGCGGCCGCCCTCGACATGGGCGGAGCTCGCGAAGCCGCCGAAGGGCGGGTTCCTCGCCTGCATCTCCATCAGCTCGGCCTTGCGCAGCACCGGCAGCCGGGACAGCGCCTGCCGCGAGGTCAGCGCGGCGGGATCGACCCCGTCGAGCCATTGCCGCAGGCCGGGCGCCTCGCGCACCGCCGCGGCGAGGAAGGCGGGCAGGCGGGAGAACAGGTCCGCCTCGCGCGCCTCGGGCGCGCGCTGCTCGAGATCGTCGAAAAAGGCGGTCATCGTTTCTCCCCTCCGGCCTCGGCCGCTTCCTGAGCGGCCCTCTTATCGCCCGGGCCCGCGTCCGCGCACAAGCCCCTCGCGCCGCCGCGGCGGCCTGACCGGAGCGCCGGCTCCGGCGTCCTAAAGAGGCCCGGGCCCCGGCAGGGCGGCGGCCGCGGCCCACGCGCCGCCGCGGAGGCCGGGCCGCGATCCGTCGCGGATCAGGAGATGCCGCCGGCGCGCCGGACGAGCGAGAACTGCGAGCCGGCCGAGCTGGTGCAGTTGAGCTGCGTCTGGGTCACCATCGCGCAGTTGACCTGCGTCGTGGTCTGGCGGATCAGCGAGGTGACGGAGATGGTGACGCTGGTCGGCCCGGTCTGGGTGTAGCTGCCCTCGGCCAGCTTGTTGCCGGTGTCGGTGGCCAGAGTCTCGAAATAGCCGTTGTTGAAGCGGGAGATCGCCACCCCGTCCGTGCTCATCCAGTCGCCGTTGAAGCCGCTCGAGGGCGGCGGCGCGCTGGCGATCGGCCCGCCCGAACGCGGCGGCCCGCCGATGCCCTGGCAGCCCGCGAGGGCCAGAGCGACCGCCACAGCGCCGGCCGCGCGAAACTTGCCCGCATTCATCATGCCGATTGTCCTTTTTCGGTACGACTTCGTTTTCAATCGCCGGTTTTACGGGCGAATGCAAGGTTGCGCGGCGGCTGCCGGCGAAGGGAAACGCTCAACGAACAAGAATGTTGCGGAACTGCCAGGGGTCGTCCTCGTCGATGTCCTCGGGGAACAGTCCCGGCCTGCCTTCGAGCGGCGTCCAGTCGGTGTAGTAGCCCCTGACCGGGCCGAGATAGGGCGCCTGCACCTGAAGGCAGCGGCGATAGTCCATCTCGTCGGTGTCGACGATGCCCGCCCGCGGGTTCTCCAGCGCCCACACCATGCCCGCCATCACCGCCGACGAGACCTGAAGGCCGGTCGCGTTCTGGAAGGGCGCGAGGCGGCGCGCCTCGGCGAGCGTAAGCTGCGAGCCGTACCAGTAGGCGTTCCTGCCGTGGCCGTAGAGCAGCACGCCGAGCTCGTCGGCGCCGTCGAGCAGCTCGTCCTCGCCCAGCACATGCTGCACCGGCTGCGCCCTGCCGGCGGCGCCGAACATCTCGTGCAGCGACAGCACCGCGTCGTTGCACGGGTGGTAGGCATAGTGGCAGGTCGGCCGGTAGGAGACCCGGCCGTCCGCCTCGCGCACGCTGTAGTAGTCCGAGATCGAGATCGCCTCGTTGTGCGTCACCAGAAATCCGTACTGGGGACCGGGCGTCGGGCACCAGGTGCGCACGCGCGTGTTGGCGCCCGGCTGCTCCAGGAAGATCGCGGCCCGGCACCCTTCGGCGTGCTCGCGGGCGTTCGCCGGCATCCACCGCTCATGCGTGCCCCAGCCCAGCTCCGAGGGTTGCAGGCCCTCGGCGATGAAGCCCTCGACCGACCAGGTGTTCCAGAAGGTGTTGAAGGGCCTGGGATTCTTCGCCCGCTGCGTGTCGCGCTCGGCGATGTGGACGCCCTTGACGCCGATGTCGCGCATCAGCCGCGCCCAGCTGTCGCGGTCGCCCGCCGCCGGCTCGTCGCGCGCGAGGCCGAGGCCGGCGGCGAGGTCCACCAGCGCCTTCTTGACGAACCACGACACCATGCCGGGGTTGGCGCCGCAGCACGACACGGCGGTGGTGCCGCCGGGATTGGCCCGCTTCTCGCGCCGCACGGTCTCGCGCAGCGCATAGTTGGTGCGCGCCGCGTTGTCGGCGCTGTCGTCGAAGTAGAAGCCGAGCCACGGCTCGACCACGGTGTCGATGTAGAGGACGCCGAGCTCGCGCGTCAGCCGCATCAGGTCGAGCGAGCCGGTGTCGACCGAAAGGTTGACGCAGAAGCCCTGGCCGTCGCCTTCGGCGAGCAGCGGCGAAAGCAGCTCGCGATGGTTCTCCCTCGTCACATGCGCCTCGACGAAGCGGATGCCGCGCTCCTCCACGAACGCCCGCTGCTCGCCGCGCGGCTCGATCACGGTGAAGCGCGACCTGTCGAAGCGGAAGTGACGCTCGATCAGCGGCAGCGCGCCGCGGCCGATGGAACCGAAGCCGATCATCACGATCGGGCCGGTGATCTCGGCGTGGACGGCAAAGGCGGTGTCGGCCATGTCGGACTCCGGGTTGGCTGGTCGTTCGGCGCGGTGCCGGCGCTAAACCACAGATGGCCGCGGCAATCAACAATTTGCCGGCCCGCGCGCCGCGATCGCGCGCGGCGCCGCCATCAGCCGGTCGCGGGAAAGGCTCATCCCGCGTCCTGCGGCGACAGCCGCGCCTCGATCAGCCCGCGCAGCGAGTTGCCGACGAAGCACCTGACGCCGCCGAGGTCCCGCGGCCTCAGGGTCCGTTCCTGCGCCTTTCCCCGCTCGATCAGCTCGGCGCGCAGGACGCCGGCGAGAAGCCCGCATGCGAGCGGCGGCGTGGCAAGAAGCCCGCGCCCGGTCTCGACGAAGAGGCTGGTGATGGTGCCCTCGCACAGCTCGCCTTTCTCGTTGAGCAGCAGCACCTCGTCCGCGTCGTGCGCAGGAAATTCCGCGCGGGCGGCCTCGTAGGCCGCACGCCGCGACGTCTTGTGGCGCAGGAGCGGGTCGCTCGAATCGAGGCGGGCGGAGGCGATGCGCACGCGCCAGGCCGTTCCGGCGGGAAGGGGCGTGAACGGCCGCGCCTCGACCGTGGCCCGCCCGTCCCGCTCCAGCGCGAGCCGCACCCGCATCGTGCCCGCCGCCCCGCTGAGCGCCGCGGCGATGCGCAGGTCGATCTCCTCGGGCGCGAAGGCGAAGCCCAGCGCACGCGCCGAGCCGCCGAGCCGCGAGAAATGCAGGTCGCGCCGCACGAGCCCTTCGCCGGGCTCCCAGCGCATGGTCTCGATCAGGCGGAGGCCGGCGTCTGCCCCGTCGCGAAGCGGCCCTTCAGCAGGCATTCGGCATATTCTCCCTCGGCCGTCGAATCGAACACCACCCCACCGCCGACATTGAAGACCGCGCGGCCGCCGGGAAAAAGCGAAATCGTGCGGATCGCCACGCTGAAGCGCATGCCGCCATCGGGCGCGATCCAGCCGATCGCGCCGCAATAGACGTCGCGCGGCGTGTCCTCCAGCGCGCGCAGGATCTTCATGGCGCTGATCTTCGGCGCGCCGGTGATCGAGCCGCACGGGAAAAGCGCGGCGAGAATGTCGCGCAACGACAGGCCCTCCACCAGCCGGGCGCGCACGCGGCTGACCATCTGGTGGACCGTGGGATAGGTCTCGACGCGGAAAAGCTCGGGAACGTCCAGCGTGCCCACCTCGCAGACGCGCGAGATGTCGTTGCGCAGGAGGTCGACGATCATCCGGTTCTCGGCGCGGTTCTTGGGATCGTTGCGCAGGAATTCGCGCAACGCCTCGTCCTCCCCGGGCGTCCTGCCGCGCGGCGCGGTGCCCTTCATCGGCAGGGTCTCGATCCAGCGGTCGCGCGAGACGGAGAAGAAGAGCTCCGGCGAGCGCGACAGCACCACCGGGCCGTCGAGATCGACGAAGGCGGCGTGGCGCACGGGCTGGCGTTGCCGCAGCGCGCCGAACAGCGCCAGCGGGTCGCCGTCCCATCGCGCCTCGACCGGAAAGGTCAGGTTCGCCTGATAGCAGTCGCCCTCGCGCAGATGGCGGTGCAGGCGCTCGAAGCGCTGCGCGTACCGGGCCTGCGACCATGTCGCGCGCGGCGCGGTGAGCGAGGCGTCGGCCGGCTCGTCCGGCAGGGATGCGTCGGCCGGACCGTCGAAGACGCCGAAGCACATGAGCGGCGCGCGGCGGCCGCCGGGAAGGAAATCCGCCAGCGCCGGATCGAGCAGATAGCCCGCCTCGTAGGAGAGGTAGCCGGCGAGCCATTTTCCCGACCTGCGCGCCGTCTCCACCCTTTCCAGCGCCGGCGGAAAATCCTCGGGCCGCCATGCCGCGACGGTCTCGCGCGGCTCGGCGAAGAGCACTTCCCGACCTTCCAGATCGTTCCGGAAGCAGGCTATTCCTCGTCTCGAAAGCATGTGACGGCGATCCGAAATTTCAGCCGGTCACGTGTCCATGGCCTCCAGCTCGTCGATCAGGCTCTCGATCAGCGACAGGCCCTTGCCCCAGAAGGCGGGGTCGGAGGCGTCGAGGCCGAAGGGGGCGAGCAATTCCGAGTGATGCTTGGTGCCGCCGGCCTCCAGCATGGCGAAATACTTGTCCTGGAAGCCCGTCTCCGCCTGCCGGTAGACGGCGTAGAGCGAGTTCACCAGGCAGTCGCCGAAGGCATAGGCGTAGACGTAGAACGGCGAGTGGATGAAGTGCGGGATATAGGCCCAGAAGGTCTCGTAGCCCTCGCGCAGCGCAATCGCCGGGCCGAGGCTCTCCGACTGGACCGAAAGCCACAATTCGCCGATGCGCCCGGCCGTCAGCTCGCCGTCGCGGCGCTCGGTGTGGACCTTGCGCTCGAACTCGTAGAAGGCGATCTGGCGCACGACCGTGTTGATCATGTCCTCGACCTTCTGGGCGAGCATGGCCTTGCGCTCGCCGGGCTCGGTCGTGGCGTCGAGCAGCGAGCGGAAGGTCAGCATCTCGCCGAACACCGAGGCGGTCTCGGCCAGCGTCAGCGGCGTCGAGGCCATCAGCGCGCCCTGCGGCCCCGCCAGCACCTGGTGGACGCCGTGGCCCAGCTCGTGCGCCAGCGTCATGACGTCGCGCGGCCGGCCCTGATAGTTGAGCAGCACGTAAGGGTGGACCGAGGGCACGGTCGGGTGGGCGAAGGCGCCGGGCGCCTTGCCCGGCCGCACCGGCGCGTCGATCCAGCTCCGCTCGAAGAAGCGGCCGGCGATCTCGGCCATGCGCGGGTCGAAGCGGCCGTAGGCCGACAGCACCGTCGCCCTGGCCTCGTCCCAGCCGATCCTGGCCTGCGGCGTCTGCGGCAGCGGCGCGTTGCGGTCCCAGTGGTTCATCCTGTCCATGCCGAGCCACCGCGCCTTCATGGCGTAGTAGCGGTGCGACAGGCGCGGATAGGCCGCCCTGACGGCGGCGGCCAGCGCATCGACCACCTCGCGCTCGACGCGGTTGGCCAGATGCCGCGAGTCGGCGATGTCGGCGAAGCCGCGCCAGCGGTCGGAAATCTCCTTGTCCTTCGCCAGCGTGTTGGTGATCAGGGTGAAGGTGCGCAGGTTCTCGCCGAAGGTCCTGGCCAGCGCCTCGGCGGAACGCTGCCGCACCGCCGGGTCGGGGTCCTGAAGGCCGTTCAGCGTCGGCTCCAGCGTCAGGCTCTCGCCGCCGACGTCGAAGCGCAGCGCCGTCATCGTCTCGTCGAACAGCCGGTTCCAGGCGGCGCGGCCGGTGATCGACTTCTCGTGGAAGAGCTGCTCGACGCGGTCCTCGAGCTGGTAGGGCTTGTCTTGCCGCAGGTCCACCACCCAGGGCCGGTAGTGGCCGAAGGCGGGATCGGCGTCGAAGGCGGCGTCGACAGCCACGTCGTCGATGCGGTTCAGCTCCAGCGTGAAGAACAGCAGGTGCGCGCTGGCGTCGGTCAGCTTCTCCTGCACGTCGCCGTAGAACTTGGCGCGGACGGGGTCGGAGGTGTCGCCGGCATAAAGCAGCCCCGCATAGGAGCCGATCCTGCCCATCAGCTCCTCGATCTCCTCGTAGCGGACGAGCGCCCGGCCGAGCCCGCCGGCGCGGGGGGCGGCGGCCTCCTGCGCGAGCCTTCCCTTCCACTCCTTCTCGAAGGCGACCGCCTCGGCGGCCACCTTGGCGAGGTCGCGGGCAAGCTCCGGCGCGTCCATGCCGGCATAGAGGTCGCACAGGTCCCATTCCGGCAGGTCGCCCCGCGCGACGGCCGGCGCGGCCGCGCCCGTGGCTGCCCCGCGCGGCGGGGTCGGGAAGGGATATCGATCATCCACGGGCGGCATGTCGTCGTTCTCGCATCTTCATTCGGATTGTCGGGAAATCCGCAAGTATTCGTTTACCGGCTTTCTTGAGCGGTCGTTTAGCGGCCTGTGCCATGTTGAACCAACCGTGCCGACAACCTTAGCGGGATTCTGCGAAAGTTCCATGCCACGCCTCGTCCTCGTCGTCGATGATGATCCCGTCCAGCGCCGGCTCGTCGAGGCCGCCATCTCGAAAGCTGGTTATCGGCCGGTTTGCGTCGAGGGCGGCGAGGCCGCGCTCGCCGCGCTGGAGGGGCCGAGGGGCGGCGCCGTCGCCGTCGTCGTGCTCGACCTGATGATGCCGGGCATCGACGGGCTGGAGGTGCTTTCGCGCATGCGCGCGCGCGGCATCGGCACCCCCGTCATCGTGCAGACCGCCAGGGGCAGCATCGACACCGCCGTCCAGGCCATGCGCGCCGGCGCCTTCGACTTCGTCGTCAAGCCGGCCTCGCCCGAGCGGTTGCAGGCCGCCGTCGCCAAGGCGATGAAGGTCGAGGCGATGGGCGCGGCGCGGCGCGGCGGCAAGGGCGGGAGCGAGGGCGCGAGGCTCGCCTTCGGCGACCTCGTCACCGCCAGCCCGGCGATGGAGCGCGTCGTGCGGCTGGCGCGCAAGGCCGCTTCCTCCTCGATCCCGATCCTGATCGAGGGCGAGTCCGGCGTCGGCAAGGAGGTGATCGCGCGCGCCATCCAGGGGCTGGGAGAGCGCCGCGACAAGCCCTTCGTCACCGTCAATTGCGGCGCGATCCCGCACAATCTGGTCGAGAGCATCCTGTTCGGCCACGAGAAGGGCTCGTTCACCGGCGCGACGGACAGGCATGTCGGCAAGTTCGTCGAGGCCAATGGCGGCACGCTGTTCCTCGACGAGGTCGGCGACCTGCCGCCCGACGTGCAGGTCAAGCTCCTGCGCGCGGTGCAGGAGGGCGAGGTCGATCCGGTCGGCGCGCGCGCCACGGTCAAGGTCGACATCAGGCTGATCTCGGCCACCCATCGCGATCTCCTCCAGCGGGTCAAGGACGGGCTGTTCCGCGAGGATCTCTACTACCGGCTCAACGTCTTTCCCATCCACGTGCCGCCGCTGCGCGAGCGGCGCGACGACATCGCGACGCTGGTGCGGCATTTCATCGCGCGCGCAGCCCCGGCGCAGGCGCGCGGCGGGGTCGCCGGCATCGCGCCCGGCGCGCTCGCCATGCTCAGGGCCTATGACTGGCCGGGCAACATCCGCCAGCTCGAGAACGCGGTGTTCCGCGCCGTGGTGCTGGCCGAAGGCGACATGCTGACCGAGGAGGAGTTCCCGCAGATCAGGGCGCAGGTCGAGGGCATCGACCTCGACGAGCCGGACCGGGACGGCGGCGCCGAAGACGCGGCGGACGGCGCGGAACCGGGGCTCGCGCCCGTCGCGGCGGCGCGTATGGCGGCGGCCGATGCGCCGGGCATCCTGCGCGCGCTCGACGAGCGCGGCGACGTGCGCGCGCTGGCCGAAGTGGAGGGCGAGATGATTCGCCTCGCCATCGAGCACTACAACGGCCAGATGAGCGAGGTGGCGCGCCGGCTGGGCATCGGCCGCTCGACGCTCTACCGCAAGCTCAAGGAAATGGGCATCGATCCCGAGCGCCAGCGTGTGGAAAGACTGGCTTCGTAATGTGGCGCGCCGCTGTCCTTATCGCCTTGTTTACCCTATAGTCCGGCTGCGCAAGCGCGTCATGATCTTGCCACGGTCGCGACGCATTCCTGGGTCAATAAGCAGGGATTAACCATTGGGGACGATAATTCGGGCTTTCCTGAAGCCCGGGGTTTTGTTCCGGGGACGAGCAACACAGCCCACAAGGCCAGCCCACAAGGCGACAGGTTTTGAGCATTCTTGCACGAACTGACAAAGCGAGGCGGTTCGAGGGGATTTTCCGGCAGAAATGGCTGGGAGCGTTCGTCGTCGCGGCGCTCGCCACGCTGTGCTTCGCCGGCCAGGCCAGCGCCGAGACCCGCAGCCTCAAGCTCTACTTCATCCACACCAAGGAACGGGCCGAGATCGTCTACAAGCGCAACGGGCGCTACGATCAGAAGGGCCTGAAGCAGATCAACCAGTTCCTGCGCGACTGGCGCCGCAACGAGCCGGCCAACATGGACCCGCGGCTGCTCGACCTGGTGTGGGAGGTCTACCGTTCCGTCGGCGCGCGCGACCACATCCACGTGGTCTCCGCCTATCGCTCGCCGGCCACCAACGCCATGCTGCGCAGCCGCTCCTCGGGCGTCGCCCAGAAGAGCCAGCACATGCTCGGCAAGGCGATGGACTTCTACATTCCCGGCGTGCCGCTGTCGAAGCTGCGCGCGGCCGCCTTCAAGGTCGAGGGCGGCGGCGTCGGCTACTATCCCAAGTCCGGCTCGCCCTTCGTCCATCTCGACGTCGGCAACGTCCGCTCCTGGCCGCGCATGAGCCGCGGCGAGCTGATGGCGCTGTTCCCGGACGGCAAGACGCTGCACCTTCCCGCCGACGGCAAGCCGCTGCCCGGCTACAACCAGGCGCTCGCCGCCTATCAGGCGCGCAAGAAGTCCGGCGGCGCCGTCCACGTCGCCAGCGCGCCGGCGGCCGAGTCCCGTTCGGGCGGCTCGTCGCGCGGCCTGCTCGCCGCGCTGTTCGGCGGCGGCGCCGACCAGGAAGAGGACGAATCGGAAGCCAGGGCCCCCGCCGCGCCCGCGGTGGCGGCCGCCCCGGCGCGCCCCGCGCCCGCCACGCGCCGCGAGCCGGCGCAGACGATCGTCGCCGCGC
>QEVK01000003.1 GCA_003577315.1 Hyphomicrobiales bacterium
CAGCTCGAAGCCCGCGTGCTGATGATGTCGACCAACAACATCCTGCACCCGGCGTCCGGCGCGCCGATCATCGTGCCGTCGCAGGACATGGTCCTGGGGCTCTACTACCTGTCGATCATGAACCAGAACGAGCCGGGCGAGGGCATGGCCTTCGCCGACATGGGCGAGCTGCACCATGCGCTCGAGACCAAGGCCGTGACGCTGCACACCAAGATCAAGGGCCGCTACAAGGGCGTCGACGCCGACGGCAAGCAGGTCTCGAAGATCTACGAGACGACGCCCGGCCGCATGATCATCGGCGAGCTTCTGCCGAAGAACCACAACGTGCCGTTCGACATCGCCAACCAGGAGATGACCAAGAAGAACATCTCCAAGATGATCGACACGGTCTACCGCCACTGCGGCCAGAAGGAGACCGTGATCTTTTGCGACCGCATCATGCAGCTCGGCTTCGGCCATGCCTGCCGGGCGGGCATCTCGTTCGGCAAGGACGACATGCTCATCCCCGACACCAAGGCGGCGCTGGTGGCCAAGACCGAGGCCGAGGCCAAGGACTTCGAGCAGCAGTACAATGACGGCCTGATCACCCAGGGCGAGAAGTACAACAAGGTGGTCGACGCCTGGGCCAAGTGCTCGGAGAAGGTCGCCGAGGAGATGATGGCGCGCATCAAGGCCGTCGAGTTCGACGAGAGCGGCCGCCAGAAGCCGATGAACTCGATCTACATGATGTCGCATTCGGGCGCGCGCGGCTCGCCGACCCAGATGCGCCAGCTCGCCGGCATGCGCGGCCTGATGGCCAAGCCCTCCGGCGAGATCATCGAGACGCCGATCATCTCCAACTTCAAGGAAGGGCTGACGGTTCTCGAATACTTCAACTCGACCCACGGCGCGCGCAAGGGCCTTGCCGACACCGCGCTGAAGACGGCCAACTCCGGCTATCTCACCCGCCGCCTGGTCGACGTGGCGCAGGACTGCATCGTCACCAAGGCCGATTGCGGCACCGACCGGGGCCTGACGATGCAGCCGATCGTCGACGCCGGCCAGGTCGTGGCCTCGCTCGGCCAGCGCATCCTCGGCCGCACCACGCTCGAGGACATCACCCACCCGGCCACCGGCGAGGTGATCGTCAAGGGCGGCAAGCTCATCGACGAGCGCGACGTCGACGCGGTCGAGAAGGCGGGCATCCAGTCGGTCACCATCCGCTCGGCGCTGACCTGCGAGGTCAGGACGGGCGTGTGCGCGGTCTGCTACGGGCGCGACCTCGCCCGCGGCACGCCGGTCAACATCGGCGAGGCCGTCGGCGTCATCGCGGCGCAGTCGATCGGCGAGCCGGGCACGCAGCTGACCATGCGCACATTCCACATGGGCGGCACGGCGCAGGTGGTGGACCAGTCGTTCCTGGAAGCCTCCTACGAGGGCAAGGTCGCGATCCGCAACCGCAACGTGGTGCGCAACTCCGATGGCCACCTGGTCGTCATGGGCCGCAACATGGCGGTGCTGATCCTCGACGAGGGCGGCAAGGAGCGCGCGGTGCACCGCGTCACCTACGGCAGCCGCATCTTCGTCGACGACGGCGACCACGTGAAGCGCGGCCAGCGCATCGCCGAGTGGGACCCCTACACCCGCCCCATCCTCACCGAGGTCGGCGGCAAGGTGGTGTTCGAGGACCTGGTCGACGGCATCTCCGTGCAGGAGACGGCCGACGAGTCGACCGGCATCACCAAGCGCGAGGTCATCGACTGGCGCTCGACGCCACGCGGCTCCGACCTCAAGCCGGCGATCGTCGTCAACGACGACAAGGGCAAGCCCGCCAAGCTCGCCAAGGGCGGCGACGCGCGCTTCATGCTCTCGGTCGAGGCGATCCTGTCGGTGGAGCCGGGCGCGACCGTCCAGCCGGGCGACGTGCTCGCCCGCCTGCCGATGGAAAGCGCCAAGACCAAGGACATCACCGGCGGCCTGCCGCGGGTGGCGGAGCTGTTCGAGGCGCGTCGCCCCAAGGACCACGCCATCATGGCCGAGATCGACGGCACGGTGCGGTTTGGGCGCGACTACAAGAACAAGCGCCGCATCGTCATCGAGCCGCACGACTCGACGCTGGAGCCGGTCGAGTACCTGATCCCGAAGGGCAAGCCGTTCCATCTCCAGGACGGCGACACCATCGAGAAGGGCGACTACATCCTCGAGGGCAACCCGGCGCCGCACGACATCCTCGCCATCAAGGGCGTCGAGGAGCTTGCCCGCTATCTCGTCAACGAGATCCAGGAGGTCTACCGCCTCCAGGGCGTGCTCATCAACGACAAGCACATCGAGGTGATCGTCCGTCAGATGCTGCAGAAGGTCGAGATCACCGAGCAGGGCGATTCGACCTACATCCCCGGCGACCATGTCGACGTGATCGAGCTCGACGAGGTCAACGACCGGCTGATCGAGGAAGGCAAGAAGCCCGCGGCGGGCCAGCCGGTGCTGCTCGGCATCACCAAGGCCAGCCTGCAAACGCCGTCCTTCATCTCCGCCGCCTCCTTCCAGGAGACGACGCGGGTGCTGACCGAGGCGGCGGTGGCCGGCAAGACCGACACGCTGCAGGGCCTGAAGGAGAACGTCATCGTCGGCCGGCTGATCCCGGCCGGCACCGGCGGCACGATGAGCCAGATCCGGCGCATCGCCACCCAGCGCGACGAGTTGATCCTCGACGAGCGCCGCAAGGCCTCGGGCGCCGAGATGGCGGCGCCGGCGCTTGCCGACATGACCACGAACGCCGCCGAATAGGCGGCGCTCGCCAGGAACGCAAAGCGGAAGGCCGCCGGGCGCACCGGCGGCCTTCCTCGTCTGGCCGTCCTTCTCCCCGCGTCCCGTCTGCCTCGGCAGGCAGGGTGGTGTTTTTACGGTATCGCCGAAGCCAAATATTAAGTGGCCGTTAACCTTGCCGACCTGCTATCGTGGATCGGGCATGAGGGGAGGCGTGTCATTCTGAATGAAGACGATGTTACGCGAGCCGTCGGCGCGATCGGCGAACGCCTGAGCGAGGTGGCCTGGGGCAGGGGAACCTGGGAGGACGTGTGCAGGTCCCTTGCCGGCATCCTGCCCGGCTCGGTCCCGATCATCCGCAATGTCGATCTGCCGCGGCAGGCCGTCAACGCCATGTTCGTGGAGGGAATGGACCCCGACCGCGTGAGCGCCTACTGCGACCGCTATGTGGCGATCGACCCGTGGCTGGCCTTCGCGAGCACGATACCGGACGGGGAAATCCGCGTCACCGAGCGCGATTGCCCCTCGTCCGCCTTCCACGACAGCGAGTTCTATGCCGACTGGCTGGCCGCGCAGGACAACCTGAAGGCGGCGACGGGCATCCGCGTCGATGTCGACGCCCACAACACCGTCATCGTGTGCTGGCACTACGGCGTCGAGCAGGCGCCCCGGTGCGACGGGCCGGCGGCGGCCGTGCTGGAGGGGGTGAAGGCCGGCCTGGTCGACGCCGTGCGCAGCGCGGCCATGCTGCGGCGGGGGCTGGAGCACAGCCGCAGGCTCGGGCCGCTGATCGAGCGCATCGACGGCGCTGCCGTGCTGGTCGACGCCAGGCGGCGCATCCGCGAGGCGAATGCCGAAGCCTCGGTCGCCATGGTGCACGGCGACGTGCTGAGCGGCGCCGGCAACACGCTGGCGCTGCGCGATCCCGGCGCCCAGCGCTGGCTGGAGGAGACGCTCGCCAACCTGCTGGCGGGACGGCGGCCGGCAGCGACGGTGGCGGCCTTCGCCGCCAGGGATAGGGTGTTCCGCGTCAGCGTGACGCGCGCGCCCGACCATGGCGAGCCCGGCTTCGCCCTTCTGGTGCGCCCGCGCCCGCAGGCGCTCGTCGTCGTGCGGCCGCTGACGGGCGTGCCGCTGCGGCTCGACGCCTGCGCGCTCCAGCTCGCCTTCGGCCTCTCGGGGGCTGAGACGCGGCTGTGCGAGATCCTGGCCAATGGCTGGTCGCTGGCCGAGGCGGCGGGCATCCTGCGCATTTCGGAGGGAACGGTGCGGCAGCGCGCCAAGGCCATCTTCCAGAAGACCGCCACCCACCGCCAGGGCCAGTTGATCGCGCTCGTCACGCGCTTTGCCGCCGATTACTGAGTCCGGCGGAACCGCGCGGATGCCGCGTTCGGCTCCATTCCGTCAATACAAATCAGGAACAAAATGAATTGTTCCATATGAATCAATATGATGGGTCTCTTGCCAAATCGGAACAAAAAAGGTACAAAAAATCCCGGGACACCGGACAAACCGGCTTCGCCGGCGATCAAGGGGTAGGTTATCATGGCACAGAACACGTTGCGGCTTGTTGAGGACAGTTCGGTGGACAAATCAAAGGCTCTTGATGCGGCGCTCGCACAGATCGAGCGTTCCTTCGGCAAGGGTTCGATCATGCGGCTCGGGGCCAACGAGCAGGTGGTCGAGATCGAGACCGTCTCGACCGGCTCGCTCGGCCTCGACATCGCGCTGGGCGTCGGCGGCCTGCCCAAGGGGCGCATCATCGAGATCTACGGCCCGGAAAGCTCGGGCAAGACGACGCTGGCGCTGCACACGGTGGCCGAGGCGCAGAAGAAGGGCGGCATCTGCGCCTTCGTCGACGCCGAGCACGCGCTCGATCCGGTCTATGCCCGCAAGCTCGGCGTCGATCTGGAGAACCTCTTGATCTCCCAGCCCGACACCGGCGAGCAGGCGCTGGAGATCTGCGACACGCTGGTGCGCTCCGGTGCCATCGACGTGCTGGTGGTGGATTCGGTCGCCGCGCTGACGCCGCGCGCCGAGATCGAGGGCGAGATGGGCGATTCGCTGCCCGGCCTCCAGGCGCGGCTGATGAGCCAGGCGCTGCGCAAGCTCACCGCCTCGATCTCGCGCTCCAACTGCATGGTCATCTTCATCAACCAGATTCGCATGAAGATCGGCGTCATGTTCGGCTCGCCCGAGACCACCACCGGCGGCAACGCGCTCAAGTTCTACGCCTCGGTCAGGCTCGACATCCGCCGCATCGGCGCGGTCAAGGACCGCGACGAGGTCGTCGGCAACCAGACCCGCGTCAAGGTGGTCAAGAACAAGCTCGCGCCGCCCTTCAAGCAGGTCGAGTTCGACATCATGTATGGCGAGGGCGTGTCGAAGACCGGCGAGCTGATCGACCTCGGCGTCAAGGCCGGCGTGGTCGAGAAGTCGGGCGCGTGGTTCTCCTACAACTCGCAGCGCCTCGGCCAGGGCCGCGAGAACGCCAAGCAGTTCCTGCGCGACAATCCCGACACGGCGCAGGAGATCGAGCTGGCGCTGCGCCAGAATGCCGGCCTGATCGCCGAGCGCTTCCTCGAGAACGGCGGCCCGGGCGAGCAGGAAGGCGGCGTGGACGAGGCCGCGGGCATGTAGGCAAGGGGCGGCGGGCGCAGGCGCGCCCGGCGCTGCTGCGGGGAGGGCGTCCGCTTCCTCCCGCGCCTCTCCCATGGCGTCCGTTCTTGCGGGGCCGCCGGCCGAAGCGCCGGCGGCTTCCGCCGTTTCGGGAGCGGCGTCTTTCCGATGCCGCCCGTTCCGGCGCAGCGCTCGCGAGGCCGTATCGTCGCCTGCGCTGCGTCTTGCCACGTTTGCGGGCGGGGGGCTTTTCGGCGACGGCGCCTGCGGCCGCCGGGCCTTGTTGACGGCCGCGCGGGGGCGCGCCGATCCGGCTGCATTTATGCGATGCGAGGTGTTTCCACCGCGCGGCAAAATGCTCTAAAAGCCTGTCCTGAATTTTCCCTGTTCCCGGAGCCCGCGCGGCTCCTTCGCAGAAGGCTTTCGGCATGAGTGGCGTCAACGAGATACGGTCGGCATTCCTCGACTACTTCGCCGGGCACGGGCACGAGATCGTGGCCTCCAGCCCGCTCGTGCCGCGCAATGACCCGACCTTGATGTTCACCAACGCCGGCATGGTGCAGTTCAAGAACGTCTTCACCGGGCTGGAGCAGCGGCCCTACAACCGTGCCGTCACCGCGCAGAAATGCGTGCGCGCCGGCGGCAAGCACAACGACCTCGACAATGTCGGCTACACCGCGCGCCACCACACCTTCTTCGAGATGCTGGGCAACTTCTCCTTCGGCGACTATTTCAAGGATGTCGCCATCGAGCTTGCCTGGAACCTGATAACGAAGGAGTTCGGGCTGGCCAGGGACCGCCTGCTGGTCACCGTCTACCATACCGACGACGAGGCGGCCGGCCACTGGAAGAAGATCGCCGGGCTGCCCGACGAGCGCATCATCCGCATCCCGACCAGCGACAATTTCTGGGCGATGGGCGATACCGGCCCGTGCGGTCCGTGCTCCGAGATCTTCTACGACCATGGCGAGGGCATCCCGGGTGGCCCTCCCGGAAGCCCGGACGAGGACGGCGACCGCTTCATCGAGATCTGGAACCTCGTCTTCATGCAGTACGAGCAGGTGACGAGGGAGGAGCGCGTCGACCTGCCGCGGCCCTCGATCGACACCGGCATGGGGCTGGAGCGCATCGCCGCCGTCCTGCAGGGCGAGCACGACAATTACGACATCGACCTGTTCAAGGCGCTGATCCGCGCCTCGGTCGAGGCGACCGGCGTGCCGGCGCAGGGCAAGAACCGGGCGAGCCACCGCGTCATCGCCGACCATCTGCGCGCCTCCTCCTTCCTGATCGCCGACGGCGTGCTGCCGTCCAACGAGGGCAGGGGCTACGTGCTGCGCCGCATCATGCGGCGCGCCATGCGCCATGCCCAGCTCCTGGGCGCGGCGGAGCCGCTGATGTGGCGTCTCGTTCCGGCGCTGGTGCGCGAGATGGGGCGCGCCTATCCCGAGCTCGTGCGCGGCGAGGCGCTGATCACCGAGACGCTCAGGCTGGAGGAGACGCGCTTCCGCAAGACGCTGGCGCGCGGCCTCGGCCTGCTCTCGGAGGCGACGGAGGGCATGGGCGAGGGCGACCGCCTCGACGGCGAGACCGCGTTCAAGCTCTACGACACCTACGGCTTCCCACTCGACCTGACGCAGGATGCGCTGCGCCAGCGCGGCATTTCCGTCGACACCGCCGGTTTCGGCACGGCCATGGAGCGCCAGAAGGCGGAAGCCCGCGCCAACTGGGCCGGCTCGGGCGAGGCGGCGACCGAGGCGGTGTGGTTTTCCGTGCGCGACCGCGTCGGCGCCACCGAGTTCCTCGGCTACGAGACCGAGGCGGCCGAGGGCGTCGTGACGGCGCTGGTCAGGGACGGCGCCGAGGTGAATGCGGCGGGCGAGGGCGAGGTCGTCGCCGTGGTGGTCAACCAGACGCCGTTCTATGGCGAGTCGGGCGGCCAGGTCGGCGACACAGGCACCATCGCGGGCGAGGGTTTCGTCATTGCGGTGTCCGATACGCAGAAGAAGGGCGATGGCGTCTTCGTCCATTTCGGCACGGTCGTGTCGGGATCGATCTCCGTCGGCGCGGCGGTGGAGCTGAAGGTCGACGGCGCACGCCGGGCGGCGATCCGCGCCAACCATTCGGCGACCCATCTCATCCACGAGGCGCTGCGCGAGGTTCTGGGCACCCATGTGGCGCAGAAGGGCTCGCTCGTCGCGCCCGACAGGCTGCGCTTCGACTTCTCGCATCCCAAGCCGATCGAGACCGGGGAGCTGGAGCGGATCGAGCGCTTCGCCAACGAGATCGTGCGCCAGAACGAGGCGGTGACGACGCGGCTGATGGCGGTCGACGACGCTATCGCCGAGGGCGCGATGGCGCTGTTCGGCGAGAAGTACGGCGACGAGGTGCGCGTGGTGCGCATGGGCACGGCGCTTCACGGCGACAAGGCGGGCAGGTCCTATTCGGTGGAGCTGTGCGGCGGCACCCATGTCGCGGCGACCGGCGACATCGGCCTCGTGCGCGTGGTCTCCGAGGGCGCGGTCGCGGCCGGCGTGCGCCGCATCGAGGCGCTGACCGGAGAGGCGGCGCTGCGCCATCTCGACGAGCAGGAGCGGCGGCTGAAGGCCGTGGCGGCGGCGCTGAAGGTGTCGCCCGGCGAGGTCGTCTCGCGGCTCGAGACCGTGCTCGACGAGCGCCGCAAGCTGGAGCGCGAGCTCGCCGAGACGCGCCGCAAGCTGGCGCTCGGCGGCGGCGCCGCCGAAACCGGCTCGGGCGAGGGAGAGCGCGTCGGCGATGTCGGCTTCATCGGCCGCGTCGTCGCCGGCATTCCGCCCAAGGACCTGAAATCGCTGGCCGATGCCGGCAAGAGCTCGCTCGGCTCGGGCGTCGTGGTCTTCGTCGGCACCGCCGACGACGGCAAGGCGAGCGTGGTGGTCGGCGTCACCGACGACCTCACCGGCCGCTTCTCGGCCGTCGATCTGGTGCGCCGCGCCTCGGCCGCCATCGGCGGGCAGGGCGGCGGCGGCCGGCCCGACATGGCGCAGGCCGGCGGCCCCGACGGCGCGCGCGCCGCCGAGGCGGTGGCGGCGGTGAAATCGGCGCTGGCCGGATAGAAGCGGCCGCGAGTGGCGGCCGGACATCTCGCGCCCGGCCTTGCCGCCGCGACGACGGCGGATTGCGCGGAAAGGCTCGGGCGCTTTCGCCGCAGCCGGTGGCGTTGCGAATGGTCAGAAGGCGGCCGCTGCCGCGCGCGGCTCTTTGGAGAGGCAGCTTGCTTTATTTGCAGTAGTATTCTCTAATATAATAAAATAGTAGAATCTGCTAATATAAATGGGGCGCGCCGTTCTCAGATACGAGATGCGTGGGGCGTGAGCGGCATCGATGCTGTTACGCGCCTGTCGTTGGCCGTGATGGTCGAGGCCGGGCCTGCGAAGCGGCGGCGGGACCACCTCGGGAACGAGGTTGCGATGCACCGTGCCGCAAGCCGCGGAGGATCGGCCGGCCGTCCTCGCGCTTCCGATATTGCCGTCACGTGACGGACCATGTCGATCGCGGGCGCGGCGTTCCCCGGCGGACATGGAGCGCCTGGGAAGGGATTGTCCGGGCGCGATATTCGCCTTGCATCTGATCGACCGTATGCAAGGTCCGGCCGTTCATGGCGAGGGCGGTGCGGTTGTGCATTCGTTCCACGGTTCGTCACGCCAGTCCTTCAGGCCAATTCCTCAGGCGGAGGCCCATGACAAGGGCGACAGGCGCCCCCATGGATAAAAGTCGCATAAGATAGATTATGGAACTTACAGGGGCTGCCAGCACCGCGGAATCCGGGGTTCGGGATCGCGCGCCAGCAAGGATTCCGGGTTCCTGCTTCCGCGAGTTGTAGCGCTTCCCGGCCGGAGCCGCCGTGACGCCCCGGTCGCCGGAACCGCGGCGCGCGCCGCGATCGCGGCATTCGCGATCACGATCAGCCCGGTCCCGTTCGCGTACTCTCCGACAAACCATGACGACGAGTGCCTCGAAACGCGGCGAACGACCCAAGATGCCGCAGGATGGCCGGCGGCGGCGCGCCGCCGTCGCTACAGCGGCAGTTCGATGGCGAGGCCGTCATAGGCCGGCTCGACATGCTCCGGCGTCTCGGCCAGCACCGTCGCGTAGTCGAGCGGAATGTGCATGTGGGTTAGCACCGCGCGCTTCGGCGCCAGCTTCGCGATCCATTCCAGCGCCTGCGCCAGCGAGAAATGGCTCGGATGCGGCCGGTATTGCAGCGCGTCGATGACCAGCAGGTCGAGCCCGGCGAGCCGCGCCGCCGTCTGTGCCGGAAAGTCGCTGACGTCGGGGCAATAGGCCATGGAGCCGATGCGGAAGCCGAGCGTCATGGTGTCGCCGTGGATCTGCAGCAGCGGCTCGAAGGTGATCGGCCCGCCGGCGCCGTTCACCGTGAAGGCCGCGTCATGCTCGATCTCGTGCGGCTCGACGATCGGCGGATAGGAACTGCCGGGCGGCGTCTCGAAGCAGTATCCGAAGCCCTCGCGCAGCCGCGACAGCGTCGGCTCGTCGGCGAAGATGTCGATGCGGCGGCGCTGGGCGAGAAAATAGCCGCGCAGGTCGTCGATGCCGTGGATATGGTCGGCATGGGCGTGGGTGTAGACCACGGCGTCGAGATGCGCGGCGCCGGCGTCGAGCATCTGGTCGCGGAAATCCGGGCCGGTGTCGACGGCGACACGGGTTATTTCACCGGATGCTGAAATGCGCTCGACCAGCGCGGCGGCGCGCCGGCGCCTGTTCTTCGGATTTGCCGGATCGCAGGCGCCCCAGTCGCCGATGATGCGCGGCGTGCCGGGCGACGAGCCGCAGCCGGTGATGACGATGCGCAGGCGCTCAGACGTCATCGCGCGGCATCTTGCTGAAAAGACGGAAGAAATTCTCCGTGGTGATTTGCGCGATCTCGGCCTCGGAAACGCCGATGGCCTGCGCCAGCACCCTCGCCGTCTCCGCCACATAAGCCGGCTCGTTGCGCTTGCCGCGCCAGGGCTGCGGCGCAAGATAGGGCGCGTCGGTCTCGACCAGCAGCCGCTCGCGCGGCAGAATCTGAGCGATGGCGCGCAGCTCGTGCGAGCGCTTGAAGGTCAGGATGCCGGAGAAGGAGACGTAGCCGCCGAGCGCGACGCCGGCCTCGGCGAGCGCGCGGCCCGAGGAAAAGCAGTGCAGGACGAAGGGGAAGGCTCCCTTCCCGGTCTCGTCCTCGAGGATCGCGGCCATGTCGTCGTCGGCGTCGCGGGCGTGGATGACGAGCGGCAGGCCGGTCATGCGCGCGGCCGCGATGTGGGTGCGCAGGCCGCTCGCCTGCGTCTCGCGCGGGGAATGGTCGTAGAAATAGTCGAGGCCGGCCTCGCCGATCGCCACCACCTTGGGGTGAGAGGCCAAGCGCACCAGCTCGTCGGCGGTCACGTCCGGCTCCTCGGCGGCATTGTGCGGATGCGTGCCGACCGAGCAATAGACCTGGGGGTAGGCTTCCGCGATGGCGCGAATCTCGGCGAAGCGGCGCACGCGCGTCGAGATCGTGACCATGCGCCCGACCCCGGCGCCAAGCGCGCGCGCCACAACGGCGTCGCGCTCGGCGGCGAAGTCGGGAAAGTCGAGGTGGCAGTGGCTGTCGACCAGCATGATCGCGACCGTCAGCCCGCCTCGCCCTGCTCGACATAGCGCGGGAACACGCCCTGCGGGGCCGGAAGCGCGGTGCCCGGCTCCAGCGCGTGCGCGTCGCCGAGATGGGCGAAGCTGCGCGCGTCTTGCGGCACGGCCAGCAGGTCGAGCAGCTTGCCCGACGATCCCGGCATGTAGGGCTGGCACAGGATCGCCACACGGCGCACGGCCTCGGCCGTCACCCACAGCACGGTCTCCATGCGCGCGGGGTCGGTCTTCTTCAGCGCCCACGGTTCCTGCCCGGCAAAGTAGCGGTTGGCCTCGGCGACCACGGCGAAGATGGCGGCAAGGCCGGTGTGGATGGCCTGCACCTTCATCGCCTCGCGCGCCGTCGCCAGCGCCGCCTCGGCCTGGGCCAGGATGGCGCGGTCGGCCTCCTGCAACTCGCCCCTTTGCGGCACGACGCCGCCGCAGTTCCTGGCGATCATCGACAGCGAGCGCTGCGCCAGATTGCCGAGGTCGTTGGCAAGGTCGGCATTGGTGCGGTTGACGATGGCCTCGTGGCTGTAGTTGCCGTCCTGGCCGAACGGCACCTCGCGTAAGAGGAAATAGCGCACCTGGTCGAGACCGTAATGCTCGACCAGCGCGAACGGATCGATGACGTTGCCGACCGACTTCGACATCTTCTCGCCGCGGTTGAAGACGAAGCCGTGGCCGAAGACGCGCTTCGGCACCGCGATGCCCGCCGACATCAGGAAGGCCGGCCAGTAGATGGCATGGAAACGGGTGATGTCCTTGCCGATGACGTGGAGGTCGGCTGGCCAGAATGGCCAAAGCTCATCGTTTTCATCGGGATAGCCGACGCCAGTGATGTAGTTCGTGAGCGCGTCGACCCACACATACATCACGTGCTTCTCGTCGCCCGGCACCGGGATGCCCCAGTCGAAGGTGGTGCGTGAGACCGACAGGTCCTTCAGGCCCGACCGGACGAAGCTGACGATCTCGTTCCTGCGCTCGGCGGGCCCGATGAAGTCGGGATGCTCCTCGTAGAGCCTGAGCAGACGGTCGCCATAGGCGGAGAGGCGGAAGAAGTAGCTTTCCTCCTCCACCCATTCGACCGGCGTTCCCTGCGGGCCGTAGCGCACGCCGTCGTCGCGGACTTCCGTCTCCTCCTCGCCGTAATAGGCTTCGTCGCGCACCGAATACCAGCCGGCATAGCCGCCCTTGTAGATGTCGCCATTGGCGGCCATCGCCTTCCAGATCGCCTGGCTGGAGCGGTAGTGGCGTTCCTCGGTGGTGCGGATGAAGTCGTCGTTGGAGGCGTTCAGCGCCGTCGCCATGCGCTGGAACTCGGCCGCGTTGCGGTCGGCCAGCTCGCGCGGCGTAATGCCCTCCTTGCGCGCGGTCTGGTGCATCTTGATGCCGTGCTCGTCCGTGCCGGTCAGGAAATAGACCTGCTTTCCGTCGAGCCGCTGGAAGCGCGCCAGCGCGTCGGTGGCGATCAGCTCGTAGGCGTGGCCGATATGCGGCTTGCCGTTCGGATAGGAGATGGCGGTGGTGATGTAATAGCGCTCGGCGGACATGGGAGGGATTTTCCGGCAATATTCTCGTGTCTGGCGGGTGAGATAACCCATCGCGGAGGCGATGGCTATCGACGATTTCCCAGGCCCTTTTCCGGGGCCTTTCCTATGGCTTCGCCGCCCGCCACATTCGCCGCAGCAGGCCCATGGCGTGCTGGCGCTTGTCGAGATTGTAGGTTTCCGTCTCGGCCGTCATGCGCTCGATCTCGCGCCACAGCTCCGACAGGGCAGCCGCGCCGGCGAGGTCGCCGCCCGCCGCCGCCTGCCGCGCCCAGCGGGCGACGGCGTCGAGCGCCGTCTGGCCGAAGAGCGAGAACTGCACCGCCGCGTCGCGGCCGCTGACGGCTTCCGCCACCCGCCACGCCTCGGCAACGGGGAAATCCCTTGCCTCGACCACCCTGGCGACCGCCTCGGCGATGTCGAGGCCGCCATAGCGGGTCAAAAGCAGCGCCTCGCGCACGCTGCCCCCTGCCCGTGCCGCCAGCGCCGCGCGCGCGCCCTCCCCGTCCGGCAGGCCCGCATCGAGATGGTCCAGCACGACAAGCAGCGCCTGCGGCTCCAGCGGCCTCAGCCGCACCAGATGGCAGCGCGAGCGGATGGTGGGCAGCAGCGCGCCGGGCGAATGGGCGATCAGCACGAACAGGGTGCGCGCCGGCGGCTCCTCCAGGTTCTTGAGCAGCGCGTTCGCGGCGTTGACGTTCATGTCGTCGGCCGGATCGACGATGACGACGCGCCAGCTCCCGTCATGCGAGGTCATCGACAGGAAGCGGCCGATGCGGCGGATCTCGTCCACCGTCACGGCCGACCTGAACGCTTTGGTCTTGTCGTTGAGCGGCCGCGTCAGGTGCAGCACGCCGGGATGCGCGCCCTGCGCGATCTGCCGGAACAGGACCGACGCAGGATCGCGCGGCGACAGGGTCGAAGGCGCCGTGCGCGCGTCGGGGTGGGCGAGAAGGTGCTCGGCAAGGTGGAAGGCGAAGGTCGCCTTGCCGATGCCGGCCGGGCCGGCGATGAGCAGCGCGTGGTGCAGCCGGCCGGCGCGATAGGCGGCGGCCACCTGCGCGGCCGCCTCGTCGTGGCCGACGAGCAGCGCGTTCTCCGCCGGCTCGGCGATCTCGGGGATGGTGTCGAACTGCTCGGGGGAAAGGCGGGTGAAGCTCATGCCGCCCCCGCCTTCCCGGCTGCCCCTGTCTTCTCGACCGGCCGCGGCGCTTGCGCCCTGCCGCCCGCGCCCAGCCGCCGCGTCACCAGCGCCTGCACGGCGCGGACGATGGCGGTCGCCACCTTGGTGGGCGCGCGCGTCGTGTCGACGACCACGCAGCGCTGCGGTTCGGCGCGCGCGATCGCCAGGAAGGCGTCGCGGCGGCGTCGATGGACCTCCAGCGCCTCCTTCTCGTAGCGGTCGGCCGCCTCGTCGCCGCGCCGCCTGGTGGCCCGGCGCATGCCTTCGGCCGGGTCGACGTCGAGGATGACCGTCAGGTCCGGCATCGTGCCGGCGACCGCCACCTTCTCCAGCGCCTGCATGAAGGCGGGCTCGAGGCCGCCGGTGACGCCCTGATAGACGCGACTGGAATCGATGAAGCGGTCGCACAGCACGATGGCGCCGCGCTCGACGGCCGGGCGGATCACCTGGTCGACATGGTCGGCGCGGGCGGCGGCGAACAGGATCGCCTCCATCGCCGGCCCGAACGGCTCGGCCGCGCCCGAAAGGATGACGTGGCGGACCGCTTCGGCGCCCGGCGAGCCGCCCGGTTCGCGCGTCACCACCACCTCGTGGCCCAGCTCGCGCAGGGTCGCGGCCAGCCGCGCGATCTGCGTCGACTTGCCGGCGCCCTCGCCGCCCTCGAAGGTGATGAAGATGCCGCGCGCCACGCCAGCCTTCCGTGCATCCGATTCCACCGAACCTCAGCCTTCAAATAGGCGAGACGGGCGCAAAAAGCCACGGCGGGCGGCAATGGCGGAAGCCGTTCAGCGCAGCCAGCCGATCAGGAGCTCCTCGACGGCGTCGAGCGCGCGCTGGTGGATCTTGCCCTGGCCGACGCTTTCGGCGGCGTAGAGCGGCGTTTCCTGGCTCATCATGTCGCCGATCCACACCTTGAGCGAGCCGATGGGCGTGCCCTCCTCCACCGGCGCCACCACCGGCCCCTCATAGACGATGCGGGCGATCAGCCGGTCGCGGTTGGTGATTGGCACGAAGATGGCGACCGGCCCGGCGGCGCGCAGCGCCACGCCCGACTTCTCGCCGCCATAGGTCCTGGCCTCGCCGACCACCTCGCCGGCGGCGAAAAGCTCGACGCGGTCGAAGGCGCGCATGCCCCATTCGATCAGCCGGCGGGCTTCCTCGGCACGCTGGGCGTCGGTCTCCACGCCGCTCATGGCGACGAAGACGCGGCGGCCGTCGCGCGCGGCGGAGCCGACGATGGCGTAGCCCGACGCTTCCGTGTAGCCGGTCTTCAATCCGTCGGCGCCGATGTTCATGCGCAGGAGCGGGTTGCGGTTGCGCTGGAGAATCTTGTTCCAGGTGAACTCGGCCTGCGAATAATATTTGTAGAACTCGGGATATTCGCGCCAGATGTGGGTGGCGAGCCGCACCAGCTCGCGCGCGGTGACGACCTGGCCCTCTGCCGGCAGGCCGGTCGAGTTCCTGAACACCGACCTCGTCAGGCCGAGCTCCCGGGCGCGCTCGTTCATGAGCTGGGCGAAATTCTCCTCCGAGCCCGCCATGCCCTCGGCGATGACGATGCAGCCGTCGTTGGCCGACTGGACGATGACGCCCTGGATCAGGTCCTCCAGGCGGATGGACGAGCCGAGCGCGGCGAACATGGTCGAGGTGCCGGACGGCGCGCCGCCGGTGCGCCAGGCGTTTTCCGAGACGTAGAACTCCTCGTCGAGCGTCAGCCGGCCGGTGCGGATGGCGTTGAACACCACCTCCATGGTCATCAGCTTGGCGAGCGAGGCGGGCGGGAACGGTGCGTCCGGGTCCTTCGAGAACAGGACCGTGCCGGTCTCGGCATCGATCATGAAGGCCTGCCTGGCCTTGGTCTCGAACAGCGGCGCCTGCTGCTGCGCCTGCGCCGCGCCGATGGCGGCCACGAGCATGACGAGCGTGCGAAGCGCCCACCGCAGAGCCGAAACAAACCCCATGCTGCAAACCCCGGAAGAAGCCGTTGCCCTGCCGTCAGGTTAGCAGCGCCGCATCGGACGCTTCAACCCCGGCGCGGGGCCGGCAGGCGAGCCGCGCGGCTATTCGCGCACCGGCATGGCGTCGGCTGCGCCTGCGGCCCAGGCCGCCCGCAGCATGTCGTCCAGCGAATGCCGCCCGTCGGGATGGAGGCTGAGCGTGAAGCCGTCGCCGCGCCAGTCGGTCTCGATGGCGGCGCGTCCGGCCTGCCGCAGCGCCGCCGCCATCGCCTCGGCCGCGGGCTGGTCGGCATAGGTGCCGACGGCGATGTAGCCCTGCGCGGCGTCCGGCGTCCGGGCGCCGGCTGCGGCCGCATAGCGGCGGTTGAGCGCGGCGACCAGCTCGTCGGCTCCGTCGGCGCCGGCCAGGTCGGTGACCGCCTGGGCGGCGCGCTTCACGCGCTGGTCGGCGTAGGACAGCGAAAGCGAGGGCGCGGAGCCCCCAACCGCGCGATAGGCGAGGCCGATGCCCGGCCTCTCGGGCACGATCGGCCCGAACTCGGGCAGGATCAGGTCGAGGCCGGCGACCATGGTGGCGGCCGGCATGCGCGGCTGGACGGGGAACGGCACCGCCGCCGCGCCGCCGGCCACGGGTTGCGTCGGCGTCGGCCCGTTCATGGCGATCATGACGCCGCTCGGCAGGCCGTCGTCGATGGGCGAAGGCGCGCGCCCGCCGCCCGCCGGGCGATAGGAGGCCATCAGGAACTGGTCGTCGCGGCCGTGCAGCGGCGCGCGGCCGATATACTCGACCTCCACCTTGGCGACGCCGCTGTGGGTGTAGTCGAGCAGCTCGGCCGCCCGGCGCGACAGGTCGATGATGCGCCCGTGGGCATAAGGGCCGCGGTCGTTGACGCGCACGATGACGGAGGCGCCGTTCCTGGTGTTGGTGACGCGGGCGTAGCTCGGCAGCGGCATGGTCGGGTGCGCGGCCGTCAGGTGCGTCATGTCGTAGATTTCACCGTTGGCGGTGAGCCGGCCGTGGAAGGCGTCGCCGTACCAGGAGGCGAGCCCGCTCTTGTGATAGCCGGGTTCCTCCCTGGGGTGATACCATTGGCCCTTGACCTTGTAGGGCTTGCCGATCTGGTCGCGGCCGCCGCCGCGCGGCAGGCGCGTGCGCTGGTTGGTAACGCGGGGGCTGGCCTTCACGCCGTATTCGCGCTCGGAGAAATATTCCTTGCTGCGCGACTTGCCGCTTGCGACCTTCGCGGGCGGCGTCGAGCACGCGGCGAGCGCCACGGCCGAAATCGACAGGATGAGGATGTTCGATCCGCGGCCGGTCAGCCAGGAAGGCGCAATGCTCATGCGTCCCTTGTCCCCGTATGCCTGCCCGCGACGGCAGGCCACTCTCCATACACTGCCGGCCTCCTTGCGATGCCGGGCCGGCACGATCCCTAACTGCGCAGGAATTCGTTGTTACTGTCTTAACCGAATGCGGCAGGATGCGGGCGGCATTGTGGCGACGGCGGAACCGCCGCGTTTCGCGGAGCGCTTGAAACGGCCGGTCCGTTGGCGCATACACCTGACCGCTGCGGAAGAGTGGCCGAGCGGTTTAAGGCACCGGTCTTGAAAACCGGCGTAGGCGCGAGCCTACCGTGGGTTCGAATCCCACCTCTTCCGCCATCCTCGGCAGGCGCTGCAATCGGTGCGGCGATAATCCTTCATGTCCCATCCGCACGGTGAAAGGCGTTGCATCATGACCTTCCGCGCCGATCTGCACGTCCACTCGAAATATTCCCGGGCCACGAGCCGGGACCTCGACCTCGAGCACCTGTTCTGGTGGGCGGCGCGCAAGGGCATCGGCGTGGTCGGCACCGGCGATTGCGTGCATCCGGCCTGGCTCGCCGAGATCAAGGACAAGCTGGTGGCGCAGGGCAACGGGCTCTTCCGCCTCAGGCCCGACATCGAGACGGCGCTTCTGGACACGCTTCCGCCGGCCTGCCGGCGGCCGGTTTCGTTCATGCTGTCCACCGAGATATCGACCATCTACAAGAAGGGCGACAAGACCCGGAAGATCCACCACCTGATCTATGCCGCCGACCTCGGCGCGGCCGACCGGCTGGCGGCCAGCCTCGGGCGCATCGGCAACATCGCCTCGGACGGCCGCCCGATCCTCGGGCTGGACTCGCGCGATCTCCTGGAGGTCGCGCTGGAATCCGGGCCGGACTCCTATCTCGTCCCCGCCCATATCTGGACGCCGTGGTTCGCGGCGCTCGGCTCGCAGTCGGGCTTCGATTCCATCGAGGAATGCTATGGCGATCTTTCCGGGCACATCTTCGCGGTGGAGACGGGGCTGTCGTCCGATCCGGCCATGAACTGGCGCATCTCCTCGCTCGACCGCTTCCGCCTCACCTCCAACTCGGACGCCCATTCGCCCGGCAAGCTCGGCCGCGAGGCGACGCGCTTCTCCTGCGAGCCGGACTATTTTGCCATTCGCCGGGCGCTGGAGACCGGCGACGGCTATGTCGGCACGGTCGAGTTCTTCCCCGAGGAGGGCAAGTATCACATGGACGGCCACCGCGCCTGCGGCGTGCGGCTCGACCCGACGGAGACGCTTGCGCTCAACGGCCGCTGCCCGGTCTGCGGCAAGCCGGTCACGGTCGGCGTGGCGCATCGCGTCGAGGCGCTCGCCGACCGCAGCGAGGCCGATGCCGTGCCGCCGGCAACGGCCGGGACGGTGACGAGCCTGGTGCCCCTGCCCGAAATCCTCTCGGAGATCGTCGGCAGCGGCGTCGGCTCGAAAGCCGTCTCCTCCACCTACGACCGTGCCCTCGCCGCGCTCGGACCGGAGCTTGCCGTCCTGGAGGAGATGCCGGCGGAGGACGTCGCAAAGGTCGATCCGCTGCTCGGCGAGGCGGTGGCGCGGCTCAGATCCGGCGCGGTCATCCGGCAGGCCGGCTATGACGGCGAATATGGCGTCATCCGGCTGTTCGAGGACGGCGAGGTCGACCGCCTCGCCGGAAGCCGGATGCTGTTCGACGCGCCGCTCCTCCGTCGCGCGCGTCCGGCGAAGCCCAGGGCGACGCAGGACGCGCCGGCCGCAGCGGCGTCGCCAGAGCCGGCTGCGCCGCAGCCCTCGGGCCGCAGCGGCGTTCTCGCGGGGCT
Organism: Hyphomicrobiales bacterium; assembly: GCA_003577315.1. Classification (GTDB taxonomy): domain Bacteria; phylum Pseudomonadota; class Alphaproteobacteria; order Rhizobiales; family Rhizobiaceae; genus Aerobium. Next base: position 18,846 of record QEVK01000003.1, read on the forward strand.
CGACGCCGATCAGGCGCGCGCCGCCGAGGCGACCGACGGACCGCTGGTCGTGATCGCCGGACCCGGCTCGGGCAAGACGCGCATGCTGACCCATCGCATCGCCCATCTGGTGCGCGAGCGCGGCGTGCCGGCCGCGGCGTGCCTTGCCGTCACCTTCACGCGCAAGGCGACGGAGGAATTGCGGGCGCGGCTGGCGGGGCTTCTGGGCCACGAGGCCCGCGCGGTGGCGGTGCACAGCTTCCATTCGCTGGGCCTTGCGATCCTGCGCGCGCATGCCGGCCGCGCGGGCCTGGCAGCGGATTTCCGGATTGCCGGGGAGACGGAGCGAAAGGCCGCCCTGGCCGGGGCGCTGGGCGTCAGCGCCGCACGCGCCGCCCGTCTCCTCAAGGCCGTGTCGGTGCTCAAGCGAACGGGGGCGGAGGGCTCGGACGAGGAGGCCGGGGCGCGCGCCGTCCTCGACCGGATCGGCCGCGCGCAGGGCTGGGTCGATTTCGACGACCTCGTCGTTCTGTCGGCCGACCTTCTCGAACGACATGCCAAGATCGCGGCCGAGTGGCGGGCGCGCTTCCCGTACATCGTCGCCGACGAGTTCCAGGATGTGGACGAGCAGCAATATCGCCTGCTGCGGCTGATCGCGGGCGCGAAGGGCAATCTCTGCGTCATCGGCGATCCCGATCAGGCGATCTACGGCTTTCGCGGCGCCGATGCCGCCTGCTTCGCGCGCTTCCGGCAGGATTTTCCCGCCGCCCGCACGCTGCGGCTCACGCGCAACTACCGCTCGACCGGGACCATCGTGCAGGCGGCGTCGGGTTTCATCGGCGCGCCGGCGAACGGCGTGACGCGGCCGATGCGCGAGCCGATCGTGCTCCATGTGGCCGCGAACGAGGCGGCGGAGGCGGAGTTCGTCGCCGCGACCATCGAGAACCTGCTTGGCGGGCACGACATGCTGGCGGCCAACCGCAACCGTGGCGCCATCCCCGCCGGCAAGCCCCTTGGCTTCGCCGACTGCGCGGTGCTCTATCGGACCGATGCGCAGGCGGCAGCCTTGCGGGCCGCCTTCGGCCGCGCCGGCATTCCGTTCATGAAAAGCTCCCCCGCTCCCGTCGCCGGGCATTCCGGCGTGACCGCGATCCTCGACACGCTGGCGGCCGGCGAACGGGCCGGATCCGATCTGGCGGCGCGCATCGCGGAAGCGGCGGAAACCGCTCGCCGGACGGGCAAGGCCGACGCGGCGGCGCTTGCCGAGGCAAGGGGCTGGCTTGACGCGCTCGCCGCCTCGGAGCCGGTGGCGGGCGATCCGGCCCGGCTTGCCGAAGCGGTGGCGCTGTCCACCGAGGCCGATTTCCGCGACGCGCGCGCCGACCGGGTCTCGCTGATGACCATGCACGCGGCCAAGGGCCTCGAATTTGCGGTCGTGTTCGTCGTTGGCATGGAGGCGGGGCTGGTGCCGTTTTCCTGGGGCGCCTCGACGCCGGAGGACGCGGCGGCGCAGGGCGAGGAGCGGCGGTTGTTCTACGTCGCCATGACCCGCGCCAGGGACAGGCTGTTCCTGACCCGTGCGGCCGAGCGGTTCTGGCGCGGGGCGGCGCGTGCGCTGCCGCCGTCACCCTTCCTGCGGGAGATTGCCGCGGACCTGACGGTCAGCGGTGCCGCAACCGGGCGAAAACGCGGGCATGCGCGGCAGCTCAACCTGTTCTGAGGCCCCCTCTCCCGGGTCCGGCGGTCGCTGCCCGAAAGCGCGTGCGCTGGCCGCCGTCTTCCCGCCCGCGGCAGGCTCGCCTCGTCCATCGCGTCGGGGGGCGTCACCTTGCGGGGCCACCCGACGGGGCGGCCGGAGCGTCGGGCGCCCGGACAAATCCGGGCTGCCGCCTCATCCGCCTGTCCTGGCCGTTTCTCCTTGGCCGCATCCATGCGATGCCGGAAGATCCCGTCCGGCCCGCCCGCACGGGCGACGGGCTGCGCCCGGCCCTGTCAGAACGGGATCTCGTCGTCGAGGTCGCGGGAATAACCGCCGCCGCCACCGCCGCGGCCGCGTTCCTCGGCCGGGCCGGACTGGCCGAAATCCGAGCCGCGTCCGCCGCCCTGATAGCCGCCGCCGCGCTCGTAGCCGACCTGGCCGCCGCCGCCCTCGCCGCGCGCGTCGAGCATCTGCAACTCGCCGCGGAACTTCTGCAGCACCACCTCTGTGGTGTAGCGGTCGTTGCCGGTCTGGTCCTGCCACTTGCGCGTCTGCAACTGGCCCTCGACATAGACCTTCATGCCCTTCTTCAGGTACTGCTCGGCCACCTTGGCGAGGTTGTCGTTGAAAATGACGACATTGTGCCATTCGGTCTTCTCGCGGCGCTCGCCGCTCATCTTGTCGCGCCAGGTTTCCGAAGTGGCGATGCGCAGGTTGACGACCGGATCGCCGGAGTTGAGCCGGCGGATCTCCGGGTCCGCACCCAGATTGCCGACCAGAATGACCTTGTTGACGCTGCCTGCCATCACGCTCTCCCGCACTCGTCCTGAACCTGAAGTCGCGGCACACTATCCGAACGGCGCCGCCGATGCGCCCCTGCCGCCGCCTGCCGGGGCGTCGTCCACAGCTTTGGACTATTGTTCCTCATTTGTTCCATACACCAAGGAGGCGCCCGTGGCAATCCATTCCGGGCAGCCGGTCATGGCGACATTGCGCCCGCGCGGCAATCCAGACCTCGCTCCCGGGATCGCCGCGCAGCATCGTTCGCTCTCCGCGCTGCCGACGAGTTCGCTCGCGCCACGTGCGGCCGACAATGAAAAGCCCCGCCGCTCGCTGGGAGCGGACGGGGCCTGACTGGAGCTTCAAGCTCTTGTTGCCGGAACCACATAACCGGCTGTCATTCGGATGCGTCTCGGGACGACGCCCGATGATCCGACCGATAATCAGATTGTAGGGTGATGCGGCGAAGGAACATCGACCATCGCGCCCGTCAGGCACGCGATGCCATATCGACGGTCTTCTATCGCCGTGGCTCCACGCCGTGGTGGAGCCTGCCAAGCTGGTCCGGTGGGGTCATGCCTCCCTCCCTTCCTGGTTTCTCCGTCGCAGATGCGCTCAAGCGCCGACGTGTTTCCGACGCCGCACCGGCATCAAGGACGACCGCCGTGGCGAGCTTCATCTGACACCTGAAGTCTAGCCGCACAGGCCGTCGCGTCAACCGCCGGGCCGGCCGCTGCAACAATTCGTGATCGTGCGCCCGCCGTCACGCTCTGCCCGCCCGGCTGGCATGTGGAAATTTTGTTCGCTTTCCGTTCTTTTCGCTTGCCCTGCCGGCCGGAAAGCGCGAAAAGCCTTGGTCGGGTCTGCCGCCTTGCATCTCGACGCGAGGCGATGGCGGTCCCATATGCGGCTTTTTCCGGCATCGCGCAGCATGTCGGTCTTCCTGATCCAGGACGGCGAGCAGGTCATGGCGGAGCAGAAATTCATCTCCATTCGCGGCGCGCGCGAGCACAATCTCAAGAATGTCGACCTCGACCTGCCGCGCGACCGGCTGATCGTCATGACCGGCCTGTCGGGCTCGGGCAAGTCGTCGCTGGCTTTCGACACCATCTATGCCGAAGGCCAGCGCCGCTATGTCGAGAGCCTGTCGGCCTATGCGCGCCAGTTCCTCGAGATGATGCAGAAGCCGGATGTCGACCAGATCGACGGCCTGTCGCCGGCCATCTCCATCGAGCAGAAGACGACCTCGAAGAACCCGCGCTCCACCGTCGGCACGGTCACCGAGATCTACGATTACATGCGGCTTCTGTTCGCGCGCGCGGGCGTGCCCTATTCGCCGGCGACCGGCCTGCCGATCGAGAGCCAGACCGTGTCGCAGATGGTCGACCGGGTGCTCGCGCTCGAGGAGGGCACGCGGCTCTACATCACCGCTCCCATCGTGCGCGGGCGCAAGGGCGAGTACCGCAAGGAACTGGTCGAGCTGCAGAAGAAGGGCTTCCAGCGCGTCAAGGTCGACGGCGCCTTCTACGAGATCGCCGACGCGCCGGCGCTCGACAAGAAGTACAAGCACGACATCGACGTGGTGGTGGATCGCGTGGTGGTGCGCCCCGACATCGCCTCGCGGCTGGCGGATTCGCTCGAAACGGCGCTGAAGCTGGCCGACGGCATCGCCGTGGCCGAGTTCGCCGACCGGCCGCTTCCCGAGGATCAGACCGGCGAGGACGCGGTCAACAAGTCCAAGAACGAAACCCATGAACGCATTCTTTTTTCTGAGAAATTCGCTTGTCCGGTTTCGGGGTTCACCATCCCCGAGATCGAGCCGCGGCTGTTCTCGTTCAACAACCCGTTCGGCGCCTGCTCGGCCTGCGACGGGCTGGGCACGCAGCGGGCGATAGACCCCGACCTCGTGGTGCCGGAGGAGCACGTGTCGCTGCGCGAGGGCGCGGTGGCGCCGTGGGCGAAGTCGACCTCGCCCTATTACCTGCAGACGCTGGAGGCGCTGGGCAAGGCCTACGGATTCAAGGTCGGCGACCGCTGGCGCGATCTTTCCGACGAGGCGAAGGCGGCGATCCTCCACGGCACCGGCGAGCGCAAGATCGAGTTCTCCTATGACGACGGCCTGCGCGCCTACAAGACGGCCAAGACCTTCGAGGGCGTGATCCCCAATCTCGAGCGGCGCTGGAAGGAGACGGAATCGGCCTGGATGCGCGAGGAGATCGAGCGCTTCATGTCGTCCACCCCCTGCCCGGCCTGCAACGGCTACCGGCTGAAGCCCGAGGCGCTGGCGGTCAGGATCGGCGGCCTGCATATCGGCGAAGTGACGGAAATGTCGATCCGCAAGGCCGATGTCTGGTTCACCGAACTGCCGGAACGGCTTACGACCAAGCAGAACGAGATCGCCGCGCGCATCCTCAAGGAGATCCGCGAGCGGCTGCGCTTCCTGAACGATGTCGGCCTCGACTATCTGACGCTGTCGCGCAATTCGGGCACGCTGTCGGGCGGCGAGAGCCAGCGCATCCGGCTCGCCTCGCAGATCGGCTCGGGCCTGACCGGCGTGCTCTACGTGCTGGACGAGCCGTCCATCGGGCTGCACCAGCGCGACAATGCCCGCCTGCTCGACACGCTGAAGCACCTGCGCGACCTCGGCAACACCGTCATCGTCGTCGAGCACGACGAGGATGCGGTGCGGACGGCCGACTATGTGGTGGACATCGGCCCGGCGGCCGGCGTCCACGGCGGCAAGGTGGTGGCGCGGGGAACGCCGGCCGAGATCATGGCCAATCCCAACTCGCTGACCGGACAGTATCTGTCGGGCGCGATGGGCATTCCCGTGCCGGCCGGGCGGCGCAAGGGCAGACAAGGCAAGCGCATCAGGGTCGTCGGCGCGCGCGGCAACAACCTGAAGGATGTGACGGCGGAGATCCCGCTCGGCACCTTCACCTGCGTCACCGGCGTGTCGGGCGGCGGCAAGTCGACCTTCCTGATCGAGACGCTCTACAAGGCGGCCTCGCGCCGCATCATGGGCAGCAGAGAGCAGCCGGCGCCGCACGAGCGCATCGAGGGGCTGGAGTTCCTCGACAAGGTGATCGACATCGACCAGTCGCCCATCGGCAGGACCCCGCGCTCGAACCCGGCCACCTATACCGGCGCGTTCACGCCGATCCGCGACTGGTTCGCCGGCCTGCCGGAAGCCAAGGCGCGCGGCTACCAGCCGGGCCGCTTCTCGTTCAACGTCAAGGGCGGGCGCTGCGAGGCGTGCCAGGGCGACGGCGTCATCAAGATCGAGATGCACTTCCTGCCCGACGTCTACGTCACCTGCGACGTCTGCCACGGCAAGCGCTACAACCGCGAGACGCTGGAGGTGCTGTTCAAGGGCAGGTCCATCGCCGACGTGCTCGACATGACGGTGGAGGAAGGCGTCGAGTTCTTCTCGGCGGTGCCGGCCGTGCGCGACAAGCTGGAGACGCTGGACAAGGTCGGCCTCGGCTACATCAAGATCGGCCAGCAGGCGACGACGCTGTCGGGCGGCGAGGCGCAGCGCATCAAGCTGGCCAAGGAGCTGTCGCGCAAGGCGACCGGCAAGACGCTCTACATCCTCGACGAGCCGACGACGGGCCTGCACTTCCACGACGTCGCCAAGCTGCTCGAGGTGCTGCACGAGCTGGTCGAGCAGGGCAACACCGTGGTGGTGATCGAGCACAATCTCGAGGTCATCAAGACCGCCGACTGGCTGCTCGACCTCGGGCCGGACGGCGGCGACGGCGGCGGCGAGCTGGTGGCGGCCGGCACGCCGGAAGACATCGTCGCCGAGCCGCGGAGCCATACCGGGCGGTTCCTCAAGGAGCTGCTGGAGCGCCGGCCGGGCGCGCGGCGGGTGGCGGCGGAGTAGCCAGCGGCGAAGCGTCGGTGTGCGCCGCGCCGGCGGACGGCGGCGGCGCGGCCGCCCGCCCTTGCCGGGCAGAAGGAGGAGGTCGCGACATGATCCTGATCGGCCAGTACGATTCGTCCTATGTGCGCCGCGTCGGCATCGCGCTCAGGCTCTACGACATGCCGTTCGAGCACCGGCCGTGGTCGGTGTTCGGCGATGCCGAGAGGATCGCGGCGCTCAACCCGCTGACGCGGGTGCCGACGCTGGTGCTCGACGACGGCGAGGTGCTGGTCGACAGCGTCACCATCCTCGACCATCTCGACGAGCTCGTCGGCCCCGAGCGGGCGATGCACCCGCGCGCCGGCGCGCCGCGCCGCCAGTCGCTCAGGGTGGCCATGCTTGCGAGCGGCATCGCCGACAAGACGGTGAGCCTGTTCTACGAGCGCCGGCTGCACGAGGCCGCCTCCGCGATCTGGGAGGAACGGTGCCTGCGCCAGATCCGCGGCACGCTTTCAGCGCTCGAGGCCGATGCCGCCGGCCGCGCCGGCCCCTACTGGTTCGGCGAGCGGATCGGCCATGCCGACATCGCGGTCGCGGCCTCGCTGCGCCACATGCGCGATTCGCATCCCGATCTCGCCGCGGAGATGGACAACTATCCGGCGCTCGCCGCCCGCTGCGAGCGGCTGGAGGCGCTGCCGGTGTTCCGGGAGATTTCGCAACCCTTCGTCGCGCCGGCATGAAGCGGCCGGCATGAAACGGATTGCGCCCGGGCGCATCGCGCGGTCGATATGCGCCGGCGCCGGAAAAGGCAGGAGGTTGCAATGGTGACGTCGGGAACGATCCGCGCCGGCATGGGCGGCTGGACCTTCGAGCCGTGGGAAGGCACCTTCTACCCCGACAGGCTGTCGAAGGCGAAGCAGCTTCACCACGCCGCGCGACGGGTGAAGACCATCGAGGTCAACGGCACCTATTATTCGACCTTCAGGCCGGCGACCATTCGCCAAATGGGCGGCGGACGCGCCCGACGGCTTCGTGTTCTCGCTGAAGGCGATCCGCTTCTCCACCAACCGCCGGGTGCTGGCCGAAGCGGGCGAGTCCGTGCAGCGGTTCCTCGATTCCGGGGTGGCGGAGCTCGGCGACAAGCTCGGGCCGATCCTGTGGCAGTTCGCGCCGACCAAGAAGTTCGATCCGGCGGATTTCGAGGGTTTTCTGAAGGTTCTGCCGGAAAAGCAGGACGGCGTGCGGCTGCGCCATGCGCTGGAGGTGCGCCACGACAGCTTCGTCGTGCCGGACTTCGTCGCGCTGGCGCGCAAATACGGCGTGGCCGTCGTCTACGCCCATCACGCGACCTACCCGGAGATCGCCGACGTCACCGGCGACTTCGTCTATGCGCGGCTTCAGCGCGGCAGCGAGGACAGCGAGAACTGCTATCCCGAGGACGAGCTGGACGGCTGGGCCGCGCGGGCGAAGGAATGGGCGGCCGGCGGGCAGCCGCACGATCTGCCCCGTGCCGACCCGTCCGTGGCGGCGGCGAAGCAGCCGCGCGACGTGTTCGTCTACTTCATCACCGCCGGCAAGCCGCGCGCGCCGTTCGGCGCCATGGCGCTGCAAGGGCGTGTCGATTCATAGCAGGTCGCGCAGCACGGCGGGCAGGAGGCCGGGCAGGTCCTCGGCGATCAGGCCCGGGCCGAAGCGCGCGGCGGCCTCGGCGTGCAGCCACACGGCGGCGCAGGCTGCCTCCCAGGCCGGCATCTTCTGCGCCGCAAGCCCCGCGATCAGCCCGGCCAGCACATCGCCCGAGCCGGCCGTGGCCAGCCAGGGCGAGCCGTTGGCGTTGACGGCGGCGCGACCGTCGGGGGCCGCGATCACCGTGTCCGGCCCCTTCAGCACCACGACCGCCCCTGCCCTTTGCGCGGCGATCCTCGCGCGCTCGAGCTTCGAGGCCGAGGCGTCGGCGGCGAGATCGGGAAACAGGCGGGCGAACTCTCCCTCATGCGGGGTCAGCACCGCGTCGAGCGCCGAGCCGGCGGCGGCCGCGAACAGCGCCTGCGGCCGGTCGCGAAAGGCGGTCAGGCCGTCGGCGTCGAGCACCAGCGTGCCCGGGCCGTCCTGCGCCAGCACCGCCAGCGCCATCTCGCGCAGCGGCCGGTCGAGGCCGAAGCCGGGGCCGAGGACGACGGCGTCGGCCCGCCTCGCCCCGCTCGCCTCCGCGAAATCCTGCGGCGTGTCGACCTTGCGCAGCATGATCGAGGTCAGATGGGCGGCGGCGACGAGGAGCGCACGCCCCGGCGCGAGGAGCGTGACCGCGCCCGCGCCTGCCCGCGCGGCTGCCATGGCCGACAGCCGCGCCGCGCCGGTGGACGACGGGCCGCCTGAAAACACCGCGACATGGCCGCGCGAATATTTGTGCTGGCCGCGCTGCGGGCGCGGCAGCGCCGCATCCCACAGCGGGGGCATGTTGACGAAGGCGCGCGGCGAGACGGCCTCGAGCACGGCATCGGCAATGCCGATGTCGGCAAGGACGACCGCGCCGCACAAGGTTCGACCGGGCTCCAGCAGATGGCCGGGCTTGAGGCGGAAGAAGGTCACGGTCAGCTCGGCCGCGAAGGCGGCGCCGAGCGGCTTGCCGCTGTCGCCGGAAAGGCCCGAAGGCAGGTCGACCGCGATCACCCGCGCGCCGGCGGCGTTGCAGGCTTGCGCCGCCCCGGCGGCCGCCCCCTCCAGCGCGCGGGCAAGGCCGGCGCCATAGAGCGCGTCGATCACGACGCGCCCCGGCGCGGGCGCGAAGGCGGCAAGCGGCTGCGGCGCGAGCGGGCAAAGCCGTGCTGCGCGTTCGGCGTCGCTGCCCGGGCGCGGCGCGTCGTGCGCCCACAGCGCGACCGGCATCCCGGCCTCGGCCAGCAGCCGCGCCACCTCGTAGCCGTCGCCGCCATTGTTGCCCGGGCCGCACAGCACGTCGAAGCCTTGCGCCTCCGGGCAGCGGGAAAGCACCGCCCGCAGGATCGCCGCGCCCGCGTTGCGCATCAGGCCGTAGCCGTCATGCGGCCTGGCCCGGGCGGCCAGCCTGTCGGCCTCGGCCATCTGCGCCGGCGTCAGCAGTTCGAGGTGTGTGCCCAATTCCTGTGCAGATTGCATGATTTTTGGCCTGCCCCTATCGTACCGGCGATGCGCGTTCCCGTCATGCGGCCCGGCCTGCGGCGAGGGAATGCCGCAAACCGCGCATTTTCCTTGTCGGACCGTGCCTTGAGCCAATTGGCACGGTTCCTGCTTTCAAGAAAACGAAGCGGGATCGTCCCGCCCGTCTCTACCAATCGGAGGCCATCACCCCATGAAAAAGATCGAGGCGATCATCAAGCCGTTCAAGCTCGATGAGGTCAAGGAAGCCCTTCAGGAAGTCGGGCTTCAGGGCATCACCGTCACCGAGGCGAAGGGCTTCGGTCGCCAGAAGGGCCACACCGAGCTCTACAGGGGCGCGGAGTATGTCGTCGACTTCCTGCCCAAGGTGAAGATCGAGGTCGTCCTGCCGGACGAGGCGGTCGAGGCCGCCATCGAGGCGATCCGCAAGGCCGCCCAGACCGGCCGCATCGGCGACGGCAAGATCTTCGTCACCAATGTCGAGGAAGTGGTGCGCATCCGCACCGGCGAAACCGGCATCGACGCCATCTGAACAACGGGCCGCGGCCCGCCCCCATCCATTTTTCGTCACCATCGAAGGAAAGCACCACATGGCCACCGCAGACGACATCATGAAGCAGATCAGGGACAACGACGTGAAGTTCGTCGACCTGCGCTTCACCGACCCGAAGGGCAAGCTCCATCACGTCACCATGGATGTCGGCATCGTGGACGAGGAGATGTTCACCGACGGCGTCATGTTCGACGGCTCCTCCATCGCCGGCTGGAAGGCGATCAATGAGTCCGACATGGTGCTGATGCCCGATGTCGAGACCGCGCATATGGACCCGTTCTTCGCGCAGTCGACACTGGTGCTCTTGTGCGACATCCTCGACCCAGCCTCGGGCGAGCCCTACGGCCGCGACCCGCGCGGCACCGCGCGCAAGGCGGAAGCCTATCTGAAGGCGGAAGGGTTCGGCGACACGGTCTATGTCGGCCCCGAGGCCGAGTTCTTCGTGTTCGACGACGTGCGCTTCAAGGCCGACCCGTACAACACCGGCTTCAAGCTCGATTCGAGCGAGCTGCCGACCAATGACGACACCGACTACGAGACCGGCAACCTCGGCCACCGGCCGCGCGTCAAGGGCGGCTATTTCCCGGTGCCGCCGCTCGATTCGCTACAGGACATGCGCTCGGAGATGCTGACCGTGCTGACCGAGATGGGCGTGGTCGTCGAGAAGCACCACCACGAGGTGGCGGCCGCCCAGCACGAGCTCGGCGTCAAGTTCGACACGCTGCTGCGCAACGCCGACAAGATGCAGCTCTACAAGTATGTCGTCCACCAGGTGGCCAACGCCTACGGCAAGACCGCGACCTTCATGCCCAAGCCCGTCTTCGGCGACAACGGCTCGGGCATGCACGTCCACCTGTCGATCTGGAAGGGCGGCAAGCCGACCTTCGCCGGCAACGAATATGCCGGCCTGTCGGAGACGTGCCTTTACTTCATCGGCGGCGTCATCAAGCACGCCAAGGCCATCAACGCCTTCACCAACCCGCTGACCAACTCCTACAAGCGGCTGGTGCCGGGCTACGAGGCGCCGGTGCTGCTGGCCTATTCGGCGCGCAACCGCTCGGCCTCGTGCCGCATCCCCTTCGGCTCGTCGCCGAAGTCGAAGCGCGTCGAGGTCCGCTTCCCCGATCCGGGCGCGAACCCCTACCTCGCCTTCGCCGCGCTGCTGATGGCCGGCCTCGACGGCATCAAGAACAAGATCCATCCCGGCCAGCCGATGGACAAGGATCTCTACGACCTGCCGCCGAAGGAGCTGAAGCAGATCCCGACCGTCTCGGGCTCGCTGCGCGAGGCGCTGGTCAACCTCGACAAGGACCGCGCCTTCCTCAAGGCCGGCGGCGTGTTCGACGACGACCAGATCGACGCCTTCATCGAGCTGAAGATGGCCGAGGTGATGCGCTTCGAGATGACGCCGCACCCGGTCGAGTTCGACATGTACTACTCCGTCTGATCCTCCGGTCGGACAGCGGAAGGCCGGGGCGTTCGCGCTCCGGCCTTCCTTTTTGGCGCCGCCCCGGCGCCGCCGCCCGGATTACGGGATATTAACCGCCCCTGCGCTAGAGTGCGGCAAGTCTCTGCATGGTGCGGAGAAGGCAATCTGCAGGGCAGGCATCTTGGAATGGCACTAGCGGCGATCAACCTGGCGCCGTCGCGGGCGGAAAGGCGGAACTTCCAGCGCGTCCGCGTCAAGGTCTATGGCCGCTACATGCTCGAGGACCGCTCCGAGCACCCGTGCCAGGTCATCGACATGTCGCCCGGCGACGTCGCCTTCCGTGCCGACCGGCCGGGCGGGCTCGGCGAGAAGGTGATCGCCTATCTCGACCATATCGGCCGCGTCGAGGGCGTGGTGACGCGCCTGTTCCGCGACGGCTTCGCCATGACCATCGTCGCCTCCGACCGCAAGCGCGACAAGCTTGCCGCCCAGCTCACCTGGCTCGCCAACCGGCACGAGCTCGACCTGCCCGAGGACCGGCGCCACGAGCGCGTCACGCCGCGCAACCCGATGAGCGTGCTGCATCTGGAGGACGGGCAGCAGCATCGCTGCCGCATCATCGACCTGTCGCTCTCCGGCGCCGCGGTCGAGATCGAGGCCAAGCCGGCCATCGGCCTCGCCGTCACGCTCGGCAACATGCGCGGGCGCGTGGTGCGCCATTTCGAGGACGGCATCGCCATCGAGTTCGCCGTGCTCCAGCGCCAGGAAACGCTCGCCGCCGAGTTCGACGGCCCGCGCTGACCGCGACCGGGCGCGGCTCGACGCCCGGCAATCGCCCGTCCTCGTCGCCCTATCTATCCGGGCGATCCGCCTCTCCTCTCCCCCCTTCCCACTGCGCGCGGCTTCCCGCACGGGATTTCGCGCGCCGCCTTCGCGACGCCGCTTCACGGCCGGTAGCCGCGCCGCCCCCCCCTTTTCCGTCGCGGTCGCTGCCGCCGGCCTGTGACCGCCATATGCGACCGATGCAATTTTACGAAAATTTGCGTCTGAATTTATTCTTATATCGTTCAATTTATATTCTTGTTTTAATCTGCTTATCTGAAAGTATGATCAGGATTTGATGCAAGTTATACTTCGGTATTTTGCGTGGAATAAATCTGCGTCTGCCATTGTGCGCTCGTCAACGGGGAGACGACGCAATGGGGACGATAAGAAGGTTGCTGCCGGCGGCGCTTGCCGTCGCGGCGCTGGGCGCTGCCGGCGGGGCGGCGCAGGCGCAGGCATTCATGCCGACGGGCGGGCTGTCGACGCAGCCCGTGGGACACTACGAATTCTGCCAGCGCAAGCCGGACGAGTGCGCCAAGACGGTGGCGGCGCGGCCGGTCGAGCTGACGCGCAAGCTGTGGGCGGCGATGGTCGACATCAACAACGTCGTCAACACCATGGTGACGCCGCGCACGGACATGGAGATGTGGGGCGTCGAGGAGCGCTGGTCCTATCCGGCCAACGGCTACGGCGACTGCGAGGACTACGTGCTGGAGAAGCGCCGGCGGCTGATCAAGGCAGGCGTGCCGGCCTCCAACCTGCTCATCACCGTGGTGCGCCAGCCCAATGGCGACGGCCACGCGGTGCTGACGGTCAACACCAGCATGGGCGATTTCGTGCTCGACAATCTGGAGCCGCGCATCCTGGCCTGGACCGATACCGAGTACCAGTATCTCAAGCGCCAGTCGCCTAGGCATGCGGGCATGTGGGTGGCGATAGACGACGGCCGCAACGTGCTGGTCGGCTCGGTGGCCGGACGCCGCTGACCTGACGGGCCACGGCCGCGGACGGACGGCCGGAATGAACAGGCATACGGGAAAACAGGGACAACCCGGTCGAGTCCCCACCCTCCCCGTCCCCAACGACCGGGTTCAGGAGCCGGCCCTTCCCCAAAGGGCCGGCTCCGCCTTTCCGGGGAAGGCGTAAAGGGCGCGGATGCGGCGGGCCGGCGCGCCGGCCGGTTCAGAAATCGACGATCTTGCCCTCGGCGAGCGTGACGCGGCGGTCCATGCGCGCGGCGAGCTCGTGATTGTGGGTGGCGATCAGCGCCGACAGGCCGGACTGGCGCACCAGCGCCTCCAGCGCGTCGAACACGTAGGATGCGGTCGCCGGGTCGAGGTTGCCGGTCGGCTCGTCGGCCAGCAGGATCAGCGGCGCGTTGGCCACGGCGCGGGCGATCGCCACGCGCTGCTGCTCGCCGCCCGACAGCTCGGACGGCCGGTGCTCGGCGCGGGCGCCGATCTTCATGTAGTCGAGGAGCTGCATGGCGCGCTGGCTCGCCTGCGCCGCATCGAGGCCGCGCACGAGCTGCGGCATCATCACGTTCTCCAGCGCGGTGAATTCCGGCAAGAGGTGATGGAACTGGTAGACGAAGCCGATCTCGTTGCGGCGGATGGCCGTGCGCTCGTCGTCGCAAAGGCCGGAGCAGGAACGGCCCGAAACCACCACGTCGCCGCCGTCGGGGCGCTCGAGGAGGCCCGCGGTGTGGAGCAGCGTCGACTTGCCGGCGCCGGAGGGCGCCACCAGCGCGACCATCTCGCCGCGCGCCAGCGAGAAATCGGCGCCGTCGAGGATGACGAGCTTGCGCCCGCCCTCGTCGTAGCGCCGTTCGACGGCCTTCAGCTCCAGAACCGGGGTGGGCGCCATCATTCGTACCGCAGCGCCTCGACCGGATCGAGCCTTGCCGCCCGCCATGCCGGGAACAGGGTGGCGAGGAAGGACAGCGTCAGAGCCATGATGACGACGGAGACCGTCTCGCCCGCATCCATGCGCGCCGGCAACTGGCTGAGGAAGTAGAGCTCGGGATTGAACAGCGTCGTGCCCGACAGCCAGGAGAAGAACTGGCGGATCGACTCCACGTTGAGGCAGACGACCACGCCCAGGACCACGCCCGCGACGGTGCCGGTGATGCCGATGGCCGCTCCCGTCATCATGAAGATGCGCATCACCGCGCCGCTGGTCGCGCCCATGGTGCGCAGGATGGCGATGTCGCGGCCCTTGTCCTTCACCAGCATGATGAGGCCGGAGATGATGTTGAGCGCGGCGACCAGCACGATCAGGGTCAGGATCATGAACATGACGTTGCGCTCGACCTGGAGCGCGGAGAAGAAGGTCTGGTTGCGCTGTCGCCAGTCGGTCACGTAGATTTGCCGCTCGGCGGCGGCCTCGATCGGCACGCGCAGGGAATCCACGGCGTCGGGGTTGTCGACGAACACCTCGACCGTCTGGGCCACGCCCTCGGCGTTGAAGTAGAGCTGGGCCTCCTCCAGCGGCATGTAGATGATCGAGGCGTCGAATTCCGACATGCCGATCTCGAACACCGCCGCGATGGGGTAGATCTTCTGCCGCGGCGTGACGCCGAACGGCGTGACGTCGCCCTCCGGCGCGACGAGCTGGATGCCGTCGCCGACGGCGAGGCCGAGATTCTCCGCCATGCGCCGGCCGATGGCGACGCCCTCGCCGGTGGCGAAGCCGACCAGCGAGCCCTGGCGGATGTTCCTGGCGACGAAGTCGAGCTTGGTGATGTCCTCCTCGCGGATGCCGCGCACCAGCGCGCCGGTGCCGGCGCCGATGCGGCCGGTGGCCAGCACCTGCCCCTCGACCAGCGGGATGGCGTAGCGCACGCCCGGCACGCCGTTGATGCGGGCGGCGACCTCGGCATAGTCGTCGAAGGCGCGGTCGATGGGCTGCACGATCAGGTGGCCGTTGACGCCGAGGATGCGCGACAGAAGCTCGGCGCGGAAGCCGTTCATCACCGCCATGACGATGATCAGCGTCGCCACGCCCAGCATGATGCCGATGAACGAGATCAGCGAGATGACCGAGATGACGGTGTCCTTGCGCCGCGAGCGCAGGTAGCGCCAGGCGACCATGCGCTCGAAGGCCGAGAACGGCCCCGCCCCGCGCGGTCCCTCGGCGGCCGCCTCGCTCATGCCGGCGTCCCGTCGGCCGGCGTCCCGCCAAGCCGGGCGGCGACCTCGCCGAGCGGCACGGCGACGCGCTCGCCGGTCCTGCGGTCCTTGATCTCCGCCTCGCCGGCCTCGACCCCGCGCGGGCCGACGATGACCTGCCACGGCAGGCCGATCAGGTCGGCGGTGGCGAACTTGGCGCCGGGGCGCTGGTCGGTGTCGTCGTAGAGCACGTCGAGGCCGGCCGCGCCCAGCGCGGCGTAGAGCGCATCGCAGGCCCCGTCGCAGGCGGCGTCGCCGGCCTTCATGTTGATCAGCGCGGCGTCGAACGGCGCGACGGACTGCGGCCAGACGATGCCGGCCTCGTCGTGGCTCGCCTCGATGATCGCCGCGATCAGCCGCGTCGGGCCGATGCCGTAGGAGCCCATGGAGACGAAATGGTCCTTGCCGTCCGGCCCGGTCACCCTGGCGCCCATCGGCTTCGAGTATTTCTCGCCGAAATGGAAGATGTGGCCGACCTCGATGCCGCGCGCGGCCAGCCGCTCGCCCTCGTCGACGCCGCTCCACAGGGCCTCGTCGTGCATCTCCTCGGTGGCGGCGTAGGGCGTGGTCCATTCGCGGACGATGCCGGCGATGGCCGCGTCGTCGGAGAAGTCGACGTCCTCGCCCGGCACCTTGAGGTCGAGGAAGTCGCGATGGCAGAACACGGCGCTCTCGCCGGTGTCGGCCAGGATGATGAACTCGTGCGACAGGTCGCCGCCGATCGGGCCGGTGTCGGCGCGCATCGGGATCGACTTCAGCCCGACGCGCTCGAAGGTGCGCAGATAGGCGACGAACATGCGGTTGTAGGCCGCCCTCGCCCCCTCATAGTCGAGGTCGAACGAGTAGGCGTCCTTCATCAGGAACTCCCTCGAGCGCATGACGCCGAAGCGCGGGCGCACCTCGTCGCGGAACTTCCACTGGATGTGGTAGAGGTTGAGCGGCAGATCCTTGTAGGAGCGGACGTAGCTGCGGAAGATGTCGGTGACCATCTCCTCGTTGGTCGGGCCGTAGAGCATGTCGCGCTCGTGGCGGTCCTTGATGCGCAGCATCTCCTTGCCGTAGTCGTCGTAGCGGCCGCTCTCGCGCCACAGCTCGGCCGACTGGATGGTCGGCATCAGGATTTCCTGCGCGCCGGCGCGGTTCTGCTCCTCGCGGATGATGCGGTTGACCTTGTCGAGCACCCGCATGCCCAGCGGCAGCCAGGAGAACGAGCCGGCCGCCTGCTGGCGGATCATGCCGGCGCGCAGCATCAGCCGGTGCGAGACGATGTCGGCCTCGCGCGGGTTCTCCTTCAGGATGGGCAGGAAGTAACGCGACAGACGCATGGGAATTTCCGTGAGAAGCGGGCGGAATCACCGTAGCCCGAGGACCATTTGCGCTGGCTTCATAGCGATTTCGTGGCCGCTTGGAAACCCGACCGCACGCCGCGCCGGCGCCGGTGCGCGGTTGGGCGGCGGTGCCGTATTATTGTGCATCGCAGCACATCTCATGTCATGGAGACGCGATATTTTTCGTGACAGGACAATATCGTCTGGGCTAATGTGCCCGGCATAATCGAGAGGGCGGAGAAACAATCTGCTCTCCTGCGCGGTCAAAGTCTTGGGAGGATGCGATCTAGGCGCGATATTCCGCAGCCGCCGTAACAACGGAAACAGATCGGACGCGTTTAAATTGCAAGGCTTCGGCCTTGCATTTTTTTGTGCACTTCAACGGGATGCCCGGCGATCTTCATGCCGCGGTGGAGACCGGCGCGCCCGTCTCGGGGCGCTCGACCGGCACTGCCGGGAGATGGGCCTCGACCCGGAACGGTTCAGGCGCTGAAAGGAAGCGTGCGGGTGGGCTTGCGTCACCGCGCCGAGGGGCCGATGCGCGGGATGTCGTCGAAGGAAAAGCCGTAGTGGACCACGGCGACGTAGAACGCCGAGAAGATCAGCCCCGAGACGATGGTGGTGCGGATGGCGGCGCGCAGCATGTGCGGCCCGCGCGGCGCCGACGCCACGGTGCCGAGCGTGACCTCGCCGTCCTCCTCCTGCGTCTTCACGCCGAAGGGCAGCATGGCGAACAGCACCACCCACCACAGGATGAAGTAGATCGCGGCTATCGAAATCCAGCTCATTGCCTTGTCTCCGAGCGGCGGTCCCGGGCGCCCTGAGCGCGCGCCGCCTGCTTCACGCCTGCTCCAGCTCGACCAGCGTGCCGAAGAAGTCCTTCGGGTGCAAGAACAGCACCGGCTTGCCATGGGCGCCGATCCTGGGCTCGCCGTCGCCCAGCACGCGCGCGCCCTGCGCCTTCAGCCGGTCGCGGGCGGCGAGGATGTCGTCGACCTCGTAGCAGACATGGTGCATGCCGCCCGACGGGTTCTTGTCGAGGAACGGCCGGATCGTCGAGTTCTCGCCCAGCGGCTCCAGAAGCTCGATCTTGGTGTTGCCGACGTCGATGAAGACCACGGTGACGCCGTGCTCGGGCAGCGGCTGCGGGGCGGACACCTTCGCGCCCAGCGTGTCGCGGTAGAGCGCGCTGGCGGCGGCGATGTCCGGCACGGCGAGCGCGACATGGTTCAGACGTCCGAGCATGTGGAAATCCTTTCAGGGGCGAATGGGGAGTAGCGAATAGTGAGTAGTGAGTAGTGAGTAGCGAAAAACAGACGGCGATGGCGAGAGTCATGGTGCCAGCGGTTGTGACAAGTACCGTCCACTATTCCCTATTCGCTACTCCCTACTCGCTATTCTCCCCGATCTACCGCGTCACGAACACGGTGACGAGGGGCTTCTTGCCCCATGCCTCGTTGGCGGCGGCGCGCACGGCGCGGCGCACCGATTCCGCCACGAGGTCGAGGTCCTTGCGGCGCACGCGCGGGATGCTCTCGACCGCGCCGATGGCGGCGTCCAGCATCAGATCCTCCAGCGGCACGCCCCTTGCGTTGGCCGCGGCCGTGCCGATGCTGACGAGGTCGGGGTCGCCGGCAAGCTCATGGCGGTCGTCGAGCACGACATTGACCGCGACATGGCCGACATAGCTGAGCTTGCGGCGGTCGCGGATGCCCATCTCCTCGTCGGTGCCGACCAGCCTGCCGTCCTTGTAGAGGCGGCCGAACGGCACCTGATCGACGATCTCGGCCGCGCCCGGCGCAAGGCGCAGCACGTCGCCGTTGCGGACATGGCCGACCT
Source organism: Hyphomicrobiales bacterium (assembly GCA_003577315.1). Lineage (GTDB taxonomy): Bacteria > Pseudomonadota > Alphaproteobacteria > Rhizobiales > Rhizobiaceae > Aerobium. Next base: position 37,451 of record QEVK01000003.1, read on the forward strand.
GCGGGATGCCCGAGGCCTGGCCGAGAAGCCCGTGCGCGACGAGATGCGCGGCCTCGCCGTGGACGGGCACGAGGATGCGCGGCCGCGTCCACTTGTACATCTGGCGCAGCTCGTTGCGGCGCGGATGGCCCGAGACATGGACCAGCGCATCGCCGTCCTCGACGATCTTTATCCCCTGCTCGATCAACAGGTTCTTGGTTTCCAGGATCGCCTTCTCGTTGCCGGGGATGACGCGCGAGGAATAGACCACCGTGTCGCCGGGCGACAGCGCCACGTTCTTCATCTCGTCGCGCGCCAGCTTGGCGAGCGCCGCGCGCGGCTCGCCCTGGCTGCCGGTGCACAGGATGACGAGGTTTTCGCGGGGGATGAAGCCGTAATCCTCTTCCGCGACGAAGTCCGGCAGGCCGTCGAGATAGCCGAGCTCGCCGGCGACGTCGATGACGCGCTTCAGCGACGAGCCCAGCACCAGCACCTGGCGGCCGGCGTCGCGCGCGGCCTCGGCGATGGAGCGGATGCGCCCGACATTGGAGGAGAAGGTGGTGACGGCGACACGGCCGCGCGCCGCCTCGATGACGCCGCGCAGGCCCGCCGCCACGTCCTGCTCGGAGGGTGAGTCGCCCTCGCGCAGCGCGTTGGTGGAATCGCAGACCAGCGCCAGCACGCCCTCGTCGCCCAGCGCGGTGAAGCGGGCCTGGTCGGTCAGCGGGCCGATGGCCGGCGCGGGGTCGATCTTCCAGTCGCCGGTATGGATGACGAGGCCGAGCGGGGTGCGGATCGCCAGCGACACCGGCTCGGGGATGGAGTGGGTGACGGGAACCGCCTCGATGTCGAACGGCCCGACGGTGAAGCGGTCGCCGGCGCGGTAGATCTCGAGGGGGATGTCGGCGCCGCCGTCCATGCCGCGCTTGGCCTCGAGCAGGCCGGCGGTGAACGGCGTCATCCACACCTTCTTCTTCAGGCGCGGCCACAGGTCGAGCAGCGCGCCGTAATGGTCCTCGTGGGCATGGGTGATGACGATGCCGACGACGTTGTCGATCTCGCTCTCGATGAAGCGGGTGTCGGGCAGCACGAGGTCGGCGCCCGGCAGGTTCGCGTCGGGGAAGGAGACGCCGACATCGACGATCAGCCACTTGCGCGCGCGCGCCGGGCCGAAGCCGTAGAGGGCGAAGTTCATGCCGATCTCGCCGACGCCGCCCAGCGGGCAGAAGACAAGCTCGTCCCCGTCCTTCCTCGTCATCTGGTCTTCCTTTCCGGGCTGCCGCAGCCCCGCCGCAACGGGGGCCGACCCCTAGTCCTGTCGTTTTCCGGCGCTCACGCGGCCGGTGTGGTCGCCGTCCGTGGCGGCGCGTCAGACGGAGGCGACGGCGCCGAAATGCACGTCGCCGGCCGCAACCGCGATCCGCTCGCCGTCGTCCTTGCGGATGACGAAGCGGCATTCCTCGTCGATGGTCTCGAACACGCCGCGGACCACCTCGCCGTCGACGCGCACGGCGACCTCGGAGCCGAGCCCGGCCGCCTGCCTCAGCCAGCGCTCGCGGATCGCCGCCAGCCCCCTGCCCTGGGCCCACAACCGTTCATTTTCGACCCAGGCATCGGACAGCGCAAGGAAAAGCCGCTCGGCGTCGCAGGTCGAGCCCAGTGCGGCGAGCGAGGTCGCCGGATAGGGCGTGTCGTGCGGGTGGGCCGCGACGTTGACGCCGATGCCGATGGCGAGCGCGAAGCGGCGCTCGTCGAGCATCGCCGATTCGAGCAGGATGCCGGAGAGCTTGGCGCCGCCGGCCAGCACGTCGTTGGGCCATTTCAGCTCGAAGCGGCCGCGCCCCTCGGCCAGTCCGCCGCCGTCGATGCCGACGCCGATCCTGATGTCGGGCGCGGCGGCGGCGAGCGCGTCGGAGAGCGCGAGGCCGGCGACGAAGCCGAGCGTGGCCGCGTGCTTCAGCCCGGTCTCGGGCACCAGCAGCAGGGTGGCGGCGAGGTTGCCTTCCTGCGTCTGCCACGGGCGGCCGCGCCGCCCCCTGCCCGCCTGCTGATGCTTGGAGACCAGCCACAGACGGCCGGGATCGCCCGCATGCGCGCGCTCCAGCGCCAGCGCGTTGGTGGAGCCGACGGTGCCGAAGGCTTCGAGGCGGTATCCGGCCGCGGCCGCGGTCGGAGCGAGCGAGAAGCCCATGCGATCAGAAGAACGTCTTGGCCGCCGCCTCGGCCATGCGCCCGACCGGGCCGCCGAACAGCGCATAGGCGAGGACGAACGCACCGGACGCGCCCAGCACCAGCTTCAGCTCCCCCGCCATCGGCTCGAAGCCGCCGGCGGATTCGTCGAACCACATGATCTTGACGATGCGGATGTAGTAGTAGGCACCGACCACCGAGGCGAGCACGCCGATGACGGCGAGCGTGTAGAGGCCGGCGTCCATCGCGGCGAGGAAGACGTACCACTTCCCGAAGAAGCCCGCGAGCGGCGGGATGCCGGCCAGCGAGAACATCAACAGGGTCAGGATGGTGGCCATCACCGGGTTGGTCGAGGACAGGCCGGAGAGGTCGTCGATGCTCTCGACATTGCCCTCCTTGCGCCGCATGGCCAGGATGAAGGCGAAGGTGCCGAGCGTCATCACCAGATAGATGAGCATGTAGATGACGACGCCGCGCACGCCGGCTTCCGAGTTGGCGGCGAGCCCGACCAGCGCGTAGCCCATGTGGCCGATGGACGAATAGGCCATCAGCCGCTTGATGTTGCGCTGGCCGATGGCGGCGAAGGCGCCCAGCACCATGGAGGCGATGGAGACGAAGACGACGATCTGCTGCCAGTCGGCGGCGGCCGGCTCGAACGCGCCCATGGTGACGCGCACGATCAGCGCCATCGCGGCCATCTTGGGCGCGGCGGCGAAGAAGGCGGTGACGGGGGTCGGCGCGCCCTCATAGACGTCGGGCGTCCACATGTGGAACGGCACGGCCGAGATCTTGAAGACGAGGCCGGCGAGCACGAAGACGAGGCCGAACACCAGGCCAATCTGTCGCTCCGCCCCGGTCAGCGCCGCGGCGATTGCCTCGAAGCCGGTGCTGCCGGTGTAGCCGTAGACGAGGCTGATGCCGTAGAGCAGCATGCCCGAGGACAGCGCGCCGAGCACGAAATACTTCAGGCCGGCCTCGGTCGAGCGGATGGAGTCGCGGTTGATCGCGGCGATGACGTAGAGCGCCAGCGACTGAAGCTCCAGCCCGAGATAGAGCGCCAGCATGTCGTTGGCCGACACCATCAGGAGCATGCCGAGCGTCGCGAGCACGACGAGCACCGGATACTCGAACTTGTCGAACTTCTCCTCGCGGGCGAAGCCCACCGACATGATGAGGGTCAGCACCGAGCCGCCGAGGGTGAGCAGCTTCATCAGCCGCGCGAACGGGTCGCTGACGAAGGCGCCGCCGAAGGCCGCGCCGTCGCCGACGAAGACCAGCATCCAGGCGCCGGCGCCGATCAGCAGCGCGATCGCGAGGCCCGTGACCGTGGTGTTGGCGCGCTCGCCCGAGAAGACGCCGATCATCAGCAGCGCCAGCGCGCCGGCGGCGAGGATCAGCTCCGGGGCGGCGAGGATCAGGCTCGTGGAAAGGTCTGCCGTCATTGTGCTGGCCTTATTCGATCGCCATGGCGGCCTGCGAGGCCTCGATGGAAAGCGTGATGTTGTTGACGAGGGCGTTCACCGATGCCGTCGTCACGTCGAAGACGGGGCCGGGATAGACGCCGAACAGGATGACGAAGAACACCAGCGGGTAGATGATCGCCTTCTCGCGCGACGACAGGTCGAGCAGCCCCTTCAGGCTCTCCTTGGTCAGCGCGCCGAAGACGACGCGCCGGTAGAGCCACAGCGCGTAGGCGGCCGACAGGATCACGCCGGTGGCGGCGAAGACGGCCACCCAGGTGTTGACCCGGAAGGTGCCGAGCAGCGTCAGGAACTCGCCGACGAAGCCGCTGGTGCCCGGCAGGCCGACATTGGCCATGGTGAAGATCAGGAACGCGACGGCGTATTTCGGCATGTTGTTGACGAGGCCGCCATAGGCGTCGATCTCGCGGGTGTGCATGCGGTCGTAGACGACGCCGACGCACAGGAACAGCGCGCCCGAGACCAGGCCGTGCGACAGCATCTGGAAGATGCCGCCCTGGATGCCCTCGACGTTGAGCGCGAAGATGCCCATCGTCACGTAGCCCATGTGGGCGACCGACGAATAGGCGATCAGCTTCTTCATGTCCTCCTGCATCAGCGCGACCAGCGAGGTGTAGACGATGGCCACCACCGACAGCGTGAAGACGAAGGGCTGGAAGTAGAGCGAGGCGTCCGGGAACATCGGCAGCGAGAAGCGCAGGAAGCCGTAGCCGCCCATCTTCAGAAGGATGCCGGCCAGGATGACGGAGCCGGCCGTCGGCGCCTCGACGTGGGCGTCGGGCAGCCAGGTGTGGACCGGCCACATCGGCATCTTCACCGCGAAGGAGGCGAAGAAGGCGAGCCACAGCCATGTCTGCATGCCGGCCGGGAAGTCGTGCGCCAGAAGCGTGGGGATGTCGGTCGTGCCGGCCTGCCAGTACATCGCCATGATGGCGAGCAGCATCAGCACGGAACCCAGCAGCGTGTAGAGGAAGAACTTGAACGAGGCGTAGACGCGCCGCTTGCCGCCCCACACGCCGATGATGATGAACATCGGGATCAGGCCCGCCTCGAAGAAGACGTAGAACAGCACGAGGTCGAGGGCGCAGAACACGCCGATCATCAGCGTTTCCAGCACCAGGAACGCGATCATGTATTCCTTGACGCGGTGCTTGATCGATTCCCACGAGGCCAGGATGCACAGCGGCATCAGGAAGGTCGTCAGGATGACGAACAGCATCGAGATGCCGTCCACTCCCATATGGTAGGAGATGCCGCCGCCGAGCCACCCGGCCTTCTCCACCATCTGGAAGCCGGCATAGGAGGTGTCGAAGCCGGCCCAGATGAACAGCGACAGAACGAAGGTGAAGACGGTGGTCAGCAGCGCGACGTTGCGGATGTTGCGGCGCGCGGCCGTTCCCTCGTCCCGGATCAGCAGGATCAGGAACGCGCCGACCAGCGGCAGGAAGGTGACCGTGGAGAGGATAGGCCAGTCGGTCATGGTCTAGAACGAGCCCCCGAGCATCATCCAGGTGACGAGCGCCGCCACGCCGATGAGCATTGCGAATGCGTAGTGGTAGAGATAGCCGGACTGGAGCCTGACCACGCGCTGCGTGACGTCGACGACGCGGGCCGACACGCCGTCCGGGCCGAGGCCGTCGATGATCGCTCCGTCGCCGGTCTTCCACAGGAAGCGGCCGAGGCGCTTGGCGGGCCGCACGAACAGGAAGTCGTAGAGCTCGTCGAAGTACCACTTGTTGAGCAGGAACTTGTAGAGCCCGTGGTGCTGCGCGGCGAGCCTGACCGGCGTCTCCGGCGAGCGGATGTAGAAGTGCCAGGCGGTGACGAAGCCCAGCACCATCGCCACCAGCGGCGCCAGCTTCACCCACAGCGGCACGCCGTGGAAGTCGTGCAGGATGTGGTTGTCGGGCAGGATGAACAGCGCGCCCTTCCAGAACCCGTCATGGCCGTGGCCGATGAAGAAGTCGTGGAAGATCACGCCCGCGAACAGCGCGCCGGCGGCGAGCACGAACAGCGGCACCAGCATCACCGGCGGCGATTCGTGCACATGGTGCATGACCTCGTGGCTGGCGCGCGGCTTGCCGTGGAAGGTCATGAAGATCAGCCGCCACGAATAGAAGCTGGTGAAGACGGCGGCCACGACCAGCAGCGTGAAGGCGAAGCCGGCGAGCGGGCTGTGGGCGGCGAAAGCGCCCTCGATGATGGCGTCCTTGGAGAAGAAGCCGGCCGTGCCGATGATGGTCGCCGGGATGCCGACGCCGGTCAGCGCGATCGTGCCGACGATCATCATCCAGTAGGTGGCCGGGATCAGCTTGTAGAGCCCGCCCATCCTGCGCATGTCCTGCTCGTCGGAAACGGCATGGATGACCGAGCCGGAGCCGAGGAACAGCAGCGCCTTGAAGAAGGCATGCGTGAACAGGTGGAAGATCGCCGCCGAATAGAAGCCCATGCCGAGCGCGACGAACATGTAGCCGAGCTGCGAGCAGGTCGAATAGGCGATGACGCGCTTGATGTCGTTCTGCACCAGGCCGACGGTGGCGGCGAAGAAGGCGGTGATGGCGCCGATGAAGGTGACGACGAGAAGCGCCGCGTGCGACAGCTCGAAGATCGGCGACAGCCGCGCCAGCATGAAGACGCCGGCGGTGACCATGGTGGCGGCGTGGATCAGCGCCGAGACCGGCGTCGGGCCCTCCATCGCGTCCGGCAGCCAGGTGTGCAGCGGAACCTGCGCCGACTTGCCCATCGCGCCCATGAACAGGAGCAGGCAGATCGCGGTCAGCGCGCCCGATTGCGTCAGCGACCAGTTGAGGAAGGTGAACACCGCCTCGCCCGACTCGTCGGGGCTTTGCGCGATCTGGGCGGCGTTGGCGAAGATGGTGTCGAAATTGACCGAGCCGAACAGCACGAAGACGCCGAACAGGCCGAGCAGGAAGCCGAAGTCGCCGACGCGGTTGACGACGAAGGCCTTGATCGCGGCGGCGTTGGCCGACGGCTTGTGATACCAGAAGCCGATCAGGAGGTAGGAGGCGAGGCCGACGCCCTCCCAGCCGAAGAACATCTGCACGAGGTTGTCCGACGTCACCAGCATCAGCATGGCGAAGGTGAACAGCGACAGATAGGCGAAGAAGCGCGGGCGGTTCGGGTCGTGGTGCATGTAGCCGATGGAGTAGACATGCACCAGCGCCGAGACCGTGTTGACGACGACGAGCATGACCACCGTCAGCGTGTCGATCCTGAGCGCCCAGGAAACGTCGAGGCCGCCGGCCTGGATGAAGCGCAGCACCGGCACGGTGAAGGCCCCGCCCTCGCCGAAGGCGACGGTGACGAAGGCCACCCACGACAGCGCCGCCGAGACGATGAGGAAGCCGGTCGTGACGTATTCCGACGCCTTGGCGCCGATCGAGCGGCCGAACAGGCCGGCGATCAGGAAGCCGAGCAGCGGGAGGAAGACGATCGCGTGGTACATGGTCCGCTCAGCCCTTCATCATGTTGACGTCTTCCACGTCGATCGAGCCGCGGTTGCGGAAGAAGACGACGAGGATGGCGAGCCCGATCGCCGCCTCGGCCGCCGCGACCGTCAGCACGAACAGCGCGAAGACCTGGCCGACGAGGTCGCCCAGCGCGGCCGAGAAGGCCATGAAATTGATGTTCACCGAAAGCAGGATCAGCTCGATCGACATCAGGATGACGATGACGTTCTTCCGGTTGAGGAAGATGCCGAACACGCCGAGCGTGAACAGCACCGCCGAAACGGTGAGGAAATGTCCGATACCGACTTCCATTGTCAGACCCCCTTGCCCGTCTCGACCTTGCGGACCTCGATCGCGGTCGCCGGCGAGCGGCGCACCTGCGCCGACACGTCCTGGCGCTTGACGCCTTCCTTGTGGCGCAGCGTCAGCACGATGGCGCCGATCATCGCGACCAGAAGCACCAGCCCGGCGATCTGGAAGAAATAGACGTAGTCCGTGTAGAGGATGTCGCCGAGCGCGGCCGTGTTCTCGCGCTCCGTCAGCGCCGGCGTCGGCTGGGCGACGCTGCCGGCCAGCTCCGGCGCGAAGGCGTAACCGCCCAGCACCACGATCAGCTCGGCCGCCAGGATCAGCCCGATCATGGCGCCGGCCGGCGCATAGTGCAGCGCGCCGCGCTTCAGCTCCGCGAAGTCGACGTCGAGCATCATGACCACGAACAGGAACAGCACCGCCACCGCGCCGACATAGACGACGAGCAGGATCATCGCCAGGAACTCGGCGCCGGTGAGCAGGAACAGCGCCGCGGCGTTGAAGAAGGTCAGGATCAGCCAGAGAACGGAATGCACGGGGTTGCGCGCCGAGATGACCATGAAGGCCGCCGCGACCCCGATGAAGGCGAACAGATAGAAGAAGAACGCCTCTAGTCCTGTCAGCATGGGTTCCCCCGGTTCCTTCTGGGGCGGGTCACACCGCCCCTCTCCGGTTCCGCGCCCGCCTCCGGGCTACGAAATCCGCGTGTCTCTTAGATCGTTTCGCCGCCATATGGAAACGCCGAACCGATCCATCCCTTCGTTTTACGCAACCCCGGATCGAAAACGCCGCGCGCCTTTCCCGGGATCGCTTCGGACGGACCGCACCGGCCCGCCCGTCGTTGCCGCCTTACCTGTAGGGCGCGTCGAGCTCCATGTTGCGGGCGATCTCGCGCTCCCAGCGGTCGCCGTTGGCGAGCAGCTTCTCCTTGTCGTAGTACAGTTCCTCGCGCGTCTCGGTGGCGAACTCGAAGTTCGGCCCCTCGACGATGGCGTCCACCGGGCACGCCTCCTGGCAGAAGCCGCAATAGATGCACTTCACCATGTCGATGTCGTAGCGCACGGTGCGGCGGGTGCCGTCGTTGCGGCGCGGGCCGGCCTCGATGGTGATGGCCTGGGCGGGGCAGATCGCCTCGCACAGCTTGCAGGCGATGCAGCGCTCCTCGCCGTTGGGATAGCGGCGAAGCGCGTGCTCGCCGCGGAAGCGCGGGCTGACCGGGCCCTTCTCGTGCGGATAGTTGACCGTGTATTTCGGCGAGAAGAACTGGCGCATCGTCAGGAAGAACGCGCTCACGAACTCCGCGAGCAGCAGCGACTTGGCGGCATGGGCTAGCGCTGACATGGCTAATTCTCCGTTGAAACCGTGCTCATGCGACGTAGTGCTCCCAGACCTTGAGGAACGCCGCGGTGGCCACGACCATGAAAATCGAGATCGGCAGGAACACCTTCCAGCCCAGCCGCATCAGCTGGTCGTAGCGGTAGCGCGGGACGATGGCCTTCGCCATGGCGAAGAGGAAGAACACCAGCGTCACCTTGAGCACGAACCACACCACGCCCGGCACCCAGGTGAAGGGCGCGAAGTCGAGCGGGGGCAGCCAGCCGCCGAGGAACAGCACCGTGGTGAGCGCGCACATCAGCATGATGGCGACGTATTCGCTCAGCATGAACAGCAGGTAGGGCGTCGAGGAGTATTCGATCATGTGGCCGGCGACCAGCTCCGATTCGGCCTCCACGAGGTCGAAGGGCGGCCGGTTCGTCTCGGCCAGCGCCGAGATGAAGAAGATGACGAACATCGGGAACAGGCCGAGCCAGTGCCAGTCGAGGAACGAGGCCGGCAGGCCGAGCGCGGTGCCGAGGCCGGTCTGCTGCGACAGCACGATCGCCGACAGGTTGAGCGAGCCGACGCACAGGAGCACGGTGACGATGACGAAGCCGATGGAGACCTCGTAGGACACCATCTGCGCGGCCGAGCGCAGCGCGCCGAGGAACGGGTACTTCGAGTTCGACGCCCAGCCGGCCATGATGACGCCGTAGACCTCGAGCGAGGAGATGGCGAAGATGTAGAGGATGCCGACATTGATGTCGGCGATGACCCAGTTCTCGTTGAACGGGATCACCGCGAAGGTGGCGAGCGCCAGCACCGTCGAGACCAGCGGCGCGAGCAGGAACACGCCCTTGTTGGCGCCGGACGGGATGACCGGCTCCTTGAACACGAACTTCAGAAGGTCGGCGAAGGATTGCAGCAGGCCGAAGGGGCCGACCACGTTCGGCCCGCGGCGAAGCTGCACCGCCGCCCAGATCTTGCGGTCGGCGTAGAGGATGAAGGCGATGAAGACCAGCAGCGCGACGATGACCAGCAGCGACTGGGCGACGACGAGCAGCGCCGGCAGAACGTAGAATGAGAAGAAGGAATCCATCGTTACGCCCTATTCCGCCGCCTGGGTCACGCCGCCCTTCGCCAGCGCCGAGCATTCGGCCATGACGGCGGAGGCGCGCGCGATCGGGTTGGTGAGATAGAAGTCGACCACCGTCGAGGAGAAGGCCGCCTTCGCCAGCGCCCCGGCGCCGGCCCCGGCGAGGGCTGCGACATCGGCCGCATTGCCGGGCACGATGCCGTCTATTCCGGCGAAATGCGGGAACTCCTCATAGAGCTTCGCGCGAAGCTGGCCGAGCGAATCGAACGGCAGGCGCTTGCCCAGCACGTCCGACAGCGCGCGCAGGATCGCCCAGTCCTCCCTGGCCTCGCCCGGGGCGAAGCCGGCGCGGCTGGTCTGCTGCACGCGGCCTTCGGTGTTGACGTAGGTGCCCGACTTCTCGGTGTAGGTCGCGCCCGGCAGGATGACGTCGGCGCGGTGGGCGCCGGCGTCGCCGTGGCTGCCGATATAGACGGTGAAGGCGTCGCCGATGCGGGTCGTGTCGATCTCGTCGGCGCCGAGCAGGAACAAGACGTCGAGCCCGCCCGACAGCATCGCCGCCACGTCCATGGCCCCCTCGCCCGGCACGAAGCCGAGATCGAGGCCGCCGACGCGGGCGGCGGCCGTGTGCAGCACGGCAAAGCCGTTCCACTCGTCCGACAGCGCGCCGGCATCGGCCGCGACCCTGGCCGCGAGCGACAGGATCGCCGCGCCGTCGGGGCGCGCCAGCGCGCCCTGGCCGATCAGGATCAGCGACCGCCTGGCGTTCTTCAGCACGGAATGGAAGGCGATGCCGCCCGCGGCCAGTTGCGACAGCGTCTCGGGCCCCGCGCCCAGCGCCTCGTAGCCGTAGCGCAGCTCGCCGAAATCGCCGATGACGCCGATCGGCAGGCCCGTCCTCAGCCACTGCTTGCGGATGCGGGCGTTGAGCACCGATGCCTCGAAGCGCGGGTTGGAGCCGACGATCAGGATGGCGTCGGCATCCTCGATGCCCTCGATGGTCGGGTTGAAGATGTAGCTGGCGCGGCCCCTGGCCGGGTCGAGCGCGGCGCCGTCCTGGCGGCAGTCGATGTTGGCCGAGCCGAGCGAGGCCATCAGCAGCTTCAGCGCGTACATCTCCTCGACCGTGGCGAGGTCGCCGGCGATGGCGCCGATCCTGTCGCCGCCGGCCTTCGCCACCGCGTCCCCGATCGCGGCGAAGGCCCCGGCCCAGCTTGCCGGCTGGAGGCGGCCGTCCTTGCGGATGTAGGGCCGGTCGAGGCGCTGCGTGCGCAGGCCGTCCCAGATGAAGCGGGTCTTGTCGGAGATCCACTCCTCGTTCACCGCGTCGTTGTTGCGCGGCAGGATGCGCATGACCTCGCGGCCGCGCGTGTCGACGCGGATCGCCGAGCCGAGCGCGTCCATGACGTCGATCGATTCGGTCTTGGTCAGCTCCCACGGCCGCGCCTGGAAGGCGTAAGGCCGCGCCGTCAGCGCGCCGACCGGGCACAGGTCGATGACGTTGCCCTGCATCTCCGAGGTCAGCGCCTTCTCGAGATAGGTGATGACCTCGACGTCCTCGCCGCGGCCGATGATGCCCATCTCGGCGACGCCCGCCACCTCGGTGGTGAAGCGCACGCAGCGCGTGCAGTAGATGCAGCGCGTCATGATCGTCTTGACGAGCGGGCCGATATACTTGTCCTCGAGCGCGCGCTTGTTCTCCTGGAAGCGCGAGGCGTCGACGCCGAAGGCCATGGCCTGGTCCTGCAGGTCGCACTCGCCGCCCTGGTCGCAGATCGGGCAATCGAGCGGGTGGTTGATGAGCAGGAACTCCATCACCCCCTCGCGGGCCTTCTTGACCATCGGGGTGTTGGTGAACATCTCCGGCAGCTCGCCGTTGGGGCCCGGGCGCAGGTCGCGCACGCCCATGGCGCAGGAGGCCTGCGGCTTGGGCGGCCCGCCCTTGACCTCGACGAGGCACATGCGGCAGTTGCCGGCGATCGACAGCCGCTCGTGGAAGCAGAAACGCGGCACCTCGGCGCCGGCCACCTCCGCCGCCTGCAACAGCGTGTAGTGATCGGGAACCTCGATCTCCTTGCCGTCGACCTTCAGTCTAGCCATGTCGCCTCAACTCCGCGGAAACCGCTTCATCATCCTGCCGGGCGCTCGCGCCCGATTCGTCTTACCTGCCGGCCGAAAGCGCGGCGGCCTGCCCCACCCAGTCGTCGCGGCCGATGCGGCCGGAAAAGCCCAGATGCCCGTCGAGCCAGGCGATCTCGGCCTCGCCGAGCGCGGCGATCTGCGCGTAGGTCCAGATGCCGAGGCCGTTCAGCACCTTCTCGAGCTTGGGCCCGACGCCGGAAATCGCCTTGAGGTCGTCCGGCTTCCCCGGGCGCTCGATCGCCGCGGGGGCAACGGGCTTCGACGTCCCGGCCTGCGCCGCGGGCGCGGCGGCTTCCGCCTTGCGCGTCTCCTTGCGTGCGGCGGGCGCGCCGCGCGGCGCCGGCTGCGAGGCGACCAGCCGCAGCTTCGCCGGCTGCGGCCGCGCCTCGGCCTCCGCCAGCCCGGCGAACAGCTTCTGCGACGCCTCGGTCGCGCCGGCGACCGCGCCCATCCACATGCCGAAGGCGTGGCCGGCAAGGCCGAGGCCGAGCGCGCTCGCCGCGGCCATGCCGGCGAGCGGATGAGCCATCAGGTTCACCGCGCCGGCAATCTCCTGCGGCACGGCGGCCTGACAGGTTTTCGTGAACTCGTCGATCGTGCTCATCTCAGGCTTCCTTCCGTCGGGTTTACGGGGCCGGCCGGGATCGCCTCCTGCCCTGCCCGGTTCCTCCCTGCGTCGGGTCGTCTCCTACTCGGCTGCCGCCAGGACCGGAGCGGCCTGGTGGGAATTGCGGGTGAACTCGTCGATGCGGCGCTCGATCTCGGGCCGGAAGTGCCGGATCAGGCCCTGGATCGGCCAGGCGGCGGCGTCGCCCAGCGCGCAGATCGTGTGGCCCTCGACCTGCTTGGTCACGTCGAGCAGCATGTCGATCTCGCGCTTGTGGGCCTGGCCGACGACGAGGCGCTCCATGACGCGCCACATCCAGCCGGTGCCCTCGCGGCACGGCGTACACTGGCCGCAGCTCTCGTGCTTGTAGAAGTAGGAAAGCCGCGCGATCGCCTTCACGATGTCGGTGGACTTGTCCATGACGATGACCGCCGCCGTGCCGAGGCCGGACTTGAGATCCCGCAGCGTGTCGAAATCCATCGCCGCGTCGGCGATCTGGTCGGCCGGCACCAGCGGCACCGACGAGCCGCCCGGAATGACGGCCAGAAGATTGTCCCAGCCGCCGCGGATGCCGCCGCAGTGGCGGTCGATCAGCTCGCGGAACGGGATCGACATCGCCTCCTCGACCGTGCACGGGTTGTTGACGTGGCCGGAGATGCAGAACAGCTTGGTGCCGACGTTGTTCGGCCGCCCGAAGGACGAGAACCAGGCCGCGCCACGGCGCAGGATGGTCGGCGCAACCGCGATCGACTCGACATTGTTGACCGTGGTCGGGCAGCCGTAGAGGCCGACATTGGCCGGGAAAGGCGGCTTCAGCCGCGGCTGGCCCTTCTTGCCCTCGAGGCTTTCCAGAAGCGCCGTCTCCTCGCCGCAGATATAGGCGCCCGCGCCGTGATGGACGTAGAGGTCGAAGTCCCAGCCGTTCTTGTTGTTCTTGCCGATGAGGCCGGCCTCGTAGGCCTCGTCCACGGCGCGCTGCAACGCCTCGCGCTCGCGCACGAACTCGCCGCGCACATAGATGTAGGCGACATGCGCGCCCATGGCGAAGCTGGCGATCAGGCAGCCCTCGACCAGCGTGTGCGGATCGTGGCGCAGGATCTCGCGGTCCTTGCAGGTGCCGGGCTCGGATTCGTCGGCGTTGACGACGAGGTAGTGCGGCCGCCCGTCGCTCTGCTTGGGCATGAACGACCATTTGAGGCCGGTCGGGAAGCCGGCGCCGCCACGCCCGCGCAGGCCCGACGCCTTCATCTCGTCGATGATCCAGTCGCGTCCCTTGTCGATCAGCGCCCTGGTGTTATCCCAGTGGCCGCGGCGCATCGCGCCCGCCAGCGAACGGTCGAAGCGGCCGTAGATGTTGGTGAAGATGCGGTCCTTGTCGTGCAGCATCGCTATCCCCTCACCTCGGCTTCCTGCCGAAGACGCGGACGTATTCGGCCTCGCCGCCCCTGGCCAGCGCCTCGGCCTGCCTCACCCACTCCTCGCGCTCGATGCGGCCCTTGAAGCGCAGGTAGGAATCGACCCATTCACGCTCGGCCGCCTTCCAGGCGGCGATCTGGGCGAAGGTGTAGATGCCGAGCTCGTTGAGCAGGCGCTCGTTCTTCGGGCCGACGCCGGCGATCATCTGCAGGTCGTCGGGCTGCGCCGGCCTGTCGATGGCGGCCGGGCGGTTCGGATCGTCGAGCGAGACGGCAGGCCTGTCGCCGCCGAGCTCGGGCGACCTGAAGGCGTGCGCGGCCTCGGCCGGCTTGCCTGAATGGCTGCGCGGCTTGCCCGACGCCGCCTTGTCGGCCGCGGCCTTGTCCCCGGCGGGCGCCTTGACGCTCACGGCGGCCTCGGCCGCCGGGCTCGCCTTGACCTTCGACGGCGTCCTGATCGCGGGACTGGTTTCGATGGCGTCGGTCTTCGGCTTGGCGGCCTGCGTCGGCGCCACGGTCGCGGCCTCCGCCCCGGCCGCCCTGGCCCTGGCTTTCTCCTCGCGGTCGCGGCTTTCCTTGAAGAACACCGTCTCGTCGGTCAGCGTGGTCAGTCCCGCCTGCGGCGCGGAGAAGGTGCGGCCGTTCTGCGGGCCGGTCGGCACTTCGCCGCCCTTGCCCGCCTCGAACTCGTCGATGATCTCGGCCAGCCGCTCGGGCGTCAGATCCTCGTAGGTGTCCTTGAAGATCATGACCATCGGCGCGTTGACGCACGCGCCCTGGCACTCGACCTCCTCCCACGACAGCGTGCCGTCGGCATTGGTGTGTAACTGCTCGGGATGGATCTTCGAGCGGCAGACCTCCATCAGGTCGCCGGCCCCGCGCAGCATGCACGGCGTGGTGCCGCAGACCTGCACATGGGCCCTGGTGCCGACGGGCTTGATCTGGAACTGGGTGTAGAAGGTCGCGACCTCGAGCACGCGGATGTAGGGCATGCCGAGCATGTCGGCGACATATTCGATGGTCGCCCGCGAGACCCAGCCTTCCTGCTCCTGCGCCCGCATCAGAAGCGGGATGACCGCCGAGGCCTGACGGCCCTCGGGATATTTCTTGATCGCCTGCCTGGCCCAGGCCGCGTTCTCCTCGGTGAAGGCGAAGCTGGCGGGCTGGACGGCTTCTTCTGCGAGACGGCGGACAGACATTAACGGTCGACCTCACCAAACACGATGTCGAGGGAGCCGAGGATGGCGGAGACGTCGGCCAGCATGTGGCCGCGGCACAGGAAATCCATGGCCTGGAGATGGGCGAAACCCGGCGCGCGCAGCTTGCAGCGATAGGGCTTGTTGGTGCCGTCGGACACGAGATAGACGCCGAACTCGCCCTTGGGCGCCTCGACGGCGGCATAGACCTCGCCCGCCGGCACGCGGTAGCCCTCGGTGTAGAGCTTGAAGTGGTGGATGAGCGCCTCCATCGAGCGCTTCATCTCGCCGCGCCTGGGCGGCACCACCTTGCCGTCGACCGACGAGACCGGGCCGACGCGGTCCTTGCCAAGCAAGAGGTCGACGCACTGGCGCATGATCCTCGCCGACTGGCGCATCTCCTCCATGCGGATCAGGTAGCGGTCGTAGCAGTCGCCGTTCTTGCCGACGGGGATGTCGAAGTCCATCTCGGCGTAGCACTCGTAGGGCTGCGCCTTGCGCAGATCCCACGGCGCGCCCGAGCCGCGGACCATGACGCCGGAGAAGCCCCAGGCCCAGGCATCCTCCAGCTTCACGACGCCGATGTCGACGTTGCGCTGCTTGAAGATGCGGTTGGGGGTCAGGAGGTCGTCGAGATCCTGCACCGTCTTCAGGAACGGGTCGATCCACTTGCCGATGTCCTCGACCAGCCTGTCGGGCAGGTCCTGATGCACGCCGCCAGGCCGGAAATAGGCCGCGTGCATGCGCGCGCCGCTGGCGCGCTCGTAGAACACCATCAGCTTCTCGCGCTCCTCGAAGCCCCACAGCGGCGGCGTCAGCGCGCCGACGTCCATGGCCTGCGTGGTGACGTTGAGCAGATGGTTGAGGATGCGGCCGATCTCGGAAAAGAGCACGCGGATGACCTGGCCGCGGCGCGGCACCTCGATGCCGAGCAGCCGCTCGACCGCGAGCGCGAAGGCATGCTCCTGGTTCATCGGCGCGACATAGTCGAGCCGGTCGAAATAGGGCACGGCCTGGAGATAGGTCTTCTGCTCGATCAGCTTCTCGGTGCCGCGGTGCAGGAGGCCGATATGCGGGTCGACGCGGTCGACCACCTCGCCGTCCAGCTCCAGCACGAGACGCAGAACGCCATGCGCCGCAGGATGTTGCGGGCCGAAGTTGATGTTGAAGTTACGGACGGAGGTTTCAGGCATGTCGAACGCTTTCGAAAAGCGGATAGCCAGTAGCGAATAGCGAATAGGGTTGGAATGTCATCATTTCCGCCTCTGCCTTCTTCCCTACTCTCTATTCGCCATTCGCTCTATTGCTTGGCCTTCTCGTCGCCGGGCAGCACGTAGTCCGTGCCTTCCCAGGGCGACAGGAAGTCGAAATTGCGGAACTCCTGCTTCAGCTCGACCTTCTCGTAGACCACGCGCTTGGCCTCGTCGTCGTAGCGGACCTCGACGAAGCCGGTGACGGGGAAGTCCTTGCGAAGCGGATGGCCCTCGAAGCCGTAGTCGGTCAGGATGCGCCGCAGCTCGGGGTGGCCGGTGAACAGGATGCCGTAGAGGTCGTAGGCCTCGCGCTCGAACCATTCGGCACCGGGATAGACGGCGGTGGCCGAGGGAACGGGCGTGTCCTCGTCGGTCTGGACCTTGACGCGGATGCGCTGGTTCTGGCGCGGCGACATCAGGTGGTAGACCACGTCGAAGCGCCGCTCGCGCGCCGGATAGTCGGCGCCGCAGATGTCGATGAACGAGACGAACTGGCACTGGGCGTCGTCGCGCAGGAAGGTCAGCACGTCGACGATGTCGGCGGCCTCGACGTCGAGCGTCAGCTCGCCGAAGGCAATCGCCGCCTGCGTCAGCTTCGCGCCCAGGCGCTCGCGCAGATAGGCAGCAAGGTCGGAAAGGGCTTCGTTCACGCCTGTCTCCTACCGCTCGATGGTGCCGGTGCGGCGGATCTTCTTCTGCAGAAGAAGGATGCCGTAGAGCAGCGCCTCGGCCGTGGGCGGGCAGCCGGGCACGTAGATGTCCACCGGCACGACGCGGTCGCAGCCGCGCACCACCGAATAGGAATAGTGGTAGTAGCCGCCGCCATTGGCGCATGAGCCCATGGAGATGACGTAGCGCGGCTCGGGCATCTGGTCGTAGACCTTGCGCAGCGCCGGCGCCATCTTGTTGGTCAGCGTGCCGGCCACGATCATCACGTCGGACTGGCGTGGGCTCGCGCGCGGCGCGATGCCGAAGCGCTCGGCGTCGTAGCGCGGCATGGAGATGTGCATCATCTCGACCGCGCAGCAGGCCAGCCCGAAGGTCATCCACATCAGCGAGCCGGTGCGCGCCCAGGTGATCAGCGCCTCGGACGAGGTAACGAGGAAGCCCTTGTCGGAAAGCTCGTCGTTCAGGTCGCCGAAGAAGCGGTCGTCGGCCCCCGCCGGCTTGCCGGTCCTGGGGTCGATGATGCCGCGGGGCTGCGGGGCCACCAGCGTCGTCGAGGCGGTCGGGGAGCGGTCGTTCAATCCCATTCCAGCGCGCCCTTCTTCCATTCGTAGATGAAGCCGATCGTCAGCACGCCGAGGAACACCATCATCGACCAGAACCCGAACCAGCCGATGTCGCCGAACGACACCGCCCACGGGAACAGGAAGGCCACTTCGAGGTCGAAGATGATGAACAGGATGGCCACGAGGTAGAAGCGCACGTCGAACTTCATGCGCGCGTCGTCGAAGGCGTTGAAGCCGCATTCGTAGGCCGACAGCTTCTCCGGGTCGGGGTTCCTGTAGGCGACCAGGAAAGGCGCGACGAGCAGCGCGATGCCGATGACGAGAGCCACACCGATGAAGATCACGATGGGCAGGTAGGAACCGAGTAGCTCGCTCATGGTCTTTTCCGTTGGCTTGCCGACGTTCCGCCGCACTGGACCATACAGCACCGAAACGGGAAGCGCGACCGCGACAGAATTTCCCGCCGGCCCCCGCGCGGCGCAGGCTTGCTGCGACGCGGCGAGGGTTAGCGCAGGCGTTGGCGCGAAGCAAGTCAAACATTGTCGGAGCTTGCGCTGCGTCAACCGCCGAGCGGAAGGGCGAAAGGCGTGCCCTCGAAGGCGTCCGCGCCGCGACTGATCGCCGCGATGGCTGCGACCATGCGTCCCTGCCGCCCGAGAAGCGCGTCAGCATGCCGCACGAGGCGCGGATTGGGCGTCGCCGAGGGCGACAGCCGGCGCAGGGTCCAGGCAAGCTCGGCCTCGTCCCTGTCCGGCGAAAGCGCCGCCGCGACGATGTAGGCCGCGGCCGTGGAGCGGCTGATGCCGGCATAGCAGTGGACGGCGAGCGGGCGCGCGCAATCCCGGGCCCAGCCGTGCGCGAAGGCGACCAGCCGCTCGACATGCTGCGCGCCGGGCGCGACAAGGCCCGCCTGCTCCTCGGCGATGTCGTTCATCCACAGGCACAGGTGGTTTTCGCGCGCGATTGCGGCCGGGCGCTCGAACGGCGTTCCGGCGGCGAGCAGCGTGACGAGCCGCACCGCGCCCGAGGCGGCCACCGTCTCCTCCACCCGCGCCAGCGGGCAGACATGAATCGCTATATCGGGGATCGTCGCGTTCACGATCATGACGCGCCTCCATTTCGTCCGCGCCGCCGCGGGCGCGTTCATCCGACGTTCATTGCATGGGCAGGATATATCGCGCAAACCCGACACAGGAAGGGAGCAGCCACCGTGTCCAAGCCCATCGCCACCCGCCGCGGCTTCATGCTCGCGACGATCGCCGCCGCCGGCCTCCTCGCCGCCGGCCCCGCCCATGCCGACGGGAACGAGCCCATGCTGACGATAACCGGCGAGCTGAGCTACCTGCAGCGCATCGCCCTGCCCCCGCAGGCCGTCGCCTTCGTCGAGGTCAGGCCCGACGGCGCGCCGGACGACACGCCCGCCACCGCCGGCACGCGCATGGAGCTCGGCGGGCGTCAGGTCCCGGTCGCCTTCAGGCTCGAGCTGCCGCGCGCGCATCTGGAGGCCGCCAGGAGCTACCGCCTCGGCGGCGGCATCCTGGTCGACGGGCAGGTGCGGTGGCGGGCCGAGCCGGTCGCGCTCGACACGTCCGGTGCGTCGTTCGATGCGGGGACGCTGCTGATGTCGCCCCGCGAGGCCGGGCCGCCGGCCGCCGCCGACGGGCGGCAGGCGCTCGCCGGCGAATGGCGCATCGTCAAGGTCGGCGAGCACACGCTTGGCCCCGACGCCAACGCCACCATCGGCTTCGATGCCGACGGCGGCTTCTCCGGCCGGCTGTGCAACGCCTATCGCGGCTCCTACACGCTCGACGGCGAGGCCATCGCCTTCGGCCAGGCGGCCGCGACGCTGATGGCCTGCCCCGAGCCGCAGGGAAGCCAGGAGCGGGCCCTGTTCTCGGCATTCGAATCGGCGGCGACCTACCGCGTGGCCGAGGACGGGACGCTGGCGCTGCTCGACGGCGACGGCAGGACGCTGATGACAGCGAAGCGGTAGGCCGGCCGCGGCGCGCGGGCAGGCTCTGGCGCAAGCGATTTGTCGGCTTGCGCGCCTGCCCGCCGCATTGACAAGAAGGCCCCGTTCGGTTCCGCTGGCCCGCCACGCAACAAGGCCGTCCGATGCCCAAGACCGACATCGCCCGCAGGGTCTACAACCACACCTGGAAGCTCGATCCGATCGTGCGCAGCCTGCTCGATACGGATTTCTACAAGCTCCTGATGTTGCAGATGATCTGGGGCGTCTACCGCAACGTCGACGCCACCTTCTCGCTCATCAATCGCGCAACCTCGGTGCGGCTGGCCGACGAGATCGAGGAGCAGGAGCTGCGCGCCCAGCTCGACCACGCCCGCACGCTGCGCTTCACCAAGAAGGAGATGATCTGGCTGGCGGGCAACACCTTCTACGGCCGCAAGCAGATCTTCGAGCCGGATTTCCTGGTCTGGCTGGAGAATTTCCGCCTGCCGGAATACGAGCTTTCCAGGCGCGACGGCCAGTACGAGCTTCACTTCCACGGCCGCTGGCACGACACGACCATGTGGGAGATCCCGGCGCTCGCCATCATCAACGAGCTGCGCAGCAGAGCGGCGCTGAAGTCGATGGGGCCGTTCGCGCTCGACGTCACCTATGCCCGCGCCAAGGCCAAGGTGTGGGAAAAGGTCGAGCGGCTGAAGAAGTATCCCGACCTGCGCATCTCCGACTTCGGCACGCGCCGCCGCCACTCCTTCCTGTGGCAGCGCTGGTGCGTCGAGGCGCTGAAGGAGGGCATCGGCGAATCCTTCACCGGCACGTCGAACGTGCTGCTCGCCATGGACACGGACCTGGAGGCGCTGGGCACCAACGCCCACGAATTGCCGATGGTGCTTGCCGCGCTGACCAATTCGGACGAGGAGCTGCGCGCCTCGCCCTACCGCGTGTTGCAGGACTGGCAGCGCTATTATGGCGGCAACCTCCTGATCGTGCTGCCCGACGCCTTCGGAACCGCCTCCTTCCTGCGCGACGCGCCGGACTGGGTGGCCGACTGGACGGGCTTCCGCCCCGACAGCGCGCCCCCCATCGAGGGCGGCGAGCGCATCATCGAATGGTGGCGCGAGCACGGCCGCGACCCGCGCGAGAAGCTGCTGATCTTCTCCGACGGGCTCGACGTCGCCACCATCGAGCAGGCCTACCTGCATTTCCGCGACAAGGTGCGCATGGCCTTCGGCTGGGGGACCAACCTCACCAACGACTTCAAGGACTGCGCGCCCGACCGCAACGACGCGCTGAAAGCGATCTCGCTGGTCTGCAAGGTCACCAGCGCCAACGGCCGGCCGGCGGTCAAGCTGTCCGACAACCCGGAGAAGGCGACCGGCGACCCGGCCGAGATCGCCCGCTATCTCAGGGTGTTCGGCGAGGAGGCGCGTGTGCGCCAGCCGGTCGAGGTCTGATCCGGGCCCGTTCCCCGTTCCCTGGCGTCCCGCTTTCTCGTTCGCCCGCGCCGCGCTATGGTCTGCCGCGGCAGGGGCGGCGCATGGTGGCGCGGCCGGCCGCACCGACGGAGAAGACCATGCGCATGATCGCCGCCGCATTCCTGCTTGCCGCCCTGCCCGCCACGGCCTCGGCCGGCTGCTTCGAGGGCCTGGGCACCACCGGCTGCACGCATCTGGAGACCTTCGGCCGCGACGACCTGCGCGGCCTGTCGTGCCAGAACCTGTGGTACGTGCGCAACTCGATCTACAACGACAACGGCTACTGCTTCAAAACCCAGGCGGCCAAGGCCGAGTTCGACAATTCCGACTGCTTCGTCAACGACACGGCGAAGCTGCGCTTCAACAGGCACGAGCAGGCCAATGTCGACCGCATCGTGCGCGTGGAGAAGGAAAAGGGCTGCCGCGCGCCGTAAAGCGTCCGTCTCAGGCGGCGTCCCATTGCGGCGAGAAATCGTAGTCGCAGATCCGGTTGCCCTTTCCGTTCAGCGCCGAGATCGCCGCCATCTCCGCCTCCGACAGCGCGAAATCGAAGATCGCGGCATTCTCGGCGAGCCGCTCCTTGCGGGTGGTGCGGGGAATGGCGACCGTGCCTTCCTGCTGCACGTGCCAGCGCAGCACCACCTGCGCCGGGGTCCTGCCGTGGGCCTGAGCGGCCTGCGCCACGGCCGGCTCATCGAACAGGCCGCCGCCCCGGTGGAGCGGGCAATAGCCGACGAGCGCCATGCCGGCCGCCCGGCAGGCGGCGCGGACCTTGCCCTGGTCGAGATAGGGGTGATGCTCGACCTGGTTGACGGCGAGCGGCGCCTCCGACAGCGCGACGGCCTGCTTCAGCAGCGCGGTCGGGAAGTTCGAGACGCCGATATGGCGGGCAAGCCCGTCGCGGCGCGCGCGGTTGAGCGCGCGGATCGTCTCCTCGAGCGGGATCTGCGGGTTCGGCCAGTGGATCAGCAGCAGATCGACGGCATCGAGGCCAAGCCGGGCGAGGCTCGCCTCGGCCGAGCGGCGCAGGTCGGCGGCGGCAAGGTCGGTCCACCATACCTTGGTGGTGACGAAGACCTCGTCGCGTGGAAGCCCGGCGGCGCGCAGCCCCGCGCCCACCGCCTCCTCGTTGCGGTACATGCTTGCGGTGTCGACGTGGCGGTAGCCGAGCGAAAGCGCATGCGCCACGAGATCGGCGCAGGCGTCGTCCCTGAGCGTCCACGTGCCGAGACCGAGAGCGGGAATCGATGCGCCGTTGGCCTCGACATCGTGCATGGGGCGATTCCTTTCGTGCTTGGCGGGCCGCGCCGGTTTCGTGCTATCGCAACGGACGGCGGCGGGCGATCCCCCCTTTGAGTCGGTGGACGTGATCGGGGAACACAGCCGGGGAACACTAGTGCAGCGATCCGCGAACCTCAAATCCCGTCTCGAAGCGATCGATCTGGCGCGCGGCGCGGCGCTGGCCGCCATGGCGGTCTATCATTTCGCCTGGGATCTCGAATTCTTCGGCTACGCGCCGCCCGGCATGACCGCCGAAGGCGGCTGGAAGCTGTTCGCGCGCGCCATCGCGACGAGCTTCCTGTTCCTCGTCGGCGTCAGCCTGTGGCTGGCGCACGGACGCGGCTTCCGCCTCAAGCCGTTCCTGAAGCGGCTCGCCATGGTGGCGGCCGCCGCCGCGGCGATCTCGCTCGTCACCTGGCTTGTCGTGCCGGGCGGATTCATCTTCTTCGGCATCCTGCACCAGATCGCGCTGGCGAGCGTGCTGGGCCTCCCGTTCCTGCGCCTGCCCGCCCTGCTGACGCTCGCGGCCGCCGTTCTGGTCGCCGCCGCGCCGCACTTCGCAAGACATGCGTTCTTCGACCATCCGGCGCTGTGGTGGGTCGGGCTTTCGAGCGTCAATCCGCGCTCCAACGACTATGTGCCGCTGTTTCCGTGGTTCGCGGCCGTGCTCGCCGGCATCGCGGCCGCGCGCATGGCCGACGCCGTCGGCCTGTTCTCGCGGATGGCCGGGCGCGCTTTTGCCCGCTGGACGCGGCCCGTGCAGCTTGCCGGCCGGCACAGCCTTGCCGTCTATCTCCTCCACCAGCCGGCGCTGATCGGCGGCCTGTGGCTCGCCTCGCAGGTGCTGCCGGCCGCCGAGGCGCCGCGCGAGACGCAGTTCACGCGCGCCTGCGTGGCCCAGTGCCGGGAAACGCACGGCGCCGATTTCTGCGGCCACTACTGCGTGTGCGTGCTCGAGGATCTGTCGGCGGAAGGCCGGTTCGACGAGGTCTATGCCGGCGCGCCGAGCGCGGAAACCTCGCGGCGCTTGCAGGAAATCGTTTCGGCGTGCACCTTCGACGCCGAGCTCGCGGTGCCGGGAGGGGATGGGGAATGAGCACGATCCAGGACAGGCCCAACACGCTGCCGTGGCCGCCGATGATCTATATCGCGGCGGCGGCGCTTGCCGTGCTGCTGCACTGGCTGCTGCCGCTGCCGTGGCTGCCCGACCCGCTGCGCGAGTTCCTGTTCGCCGTCGGCTGGCTGGTCGTCGCCGGCGCGGTCGCCATCGACGTCGCGGCCATGCGCGCCATGCGCCGGGCCAGGACCACGATCATGCCGCACAAGGGCTCCGACCATCTGGTGACGGGCGGGCCGTTCTCCTTCACGCGCAACCCGATCTATCTCGGCAACACCATGCTGATGGTCGGCATCGGGCTGATCGCGGGCGTGGCGTGGTTCATCCTGCTCGCGCCGCTTGCCGCGTTTCTCACGACCAGGCTCGCCATCGAGCGCGAGGAGCGGCACCTCGAGGCGCGATTCGGCAAGAAGTACCGCGACTACATGAAGAAGGTGCGCCGCTGGATCTGAGGCGGCCGCCCTTTCCGCTCAGGTGTTGACGCCCAGCTCCGCCAGCCGCTCGACGCAGGCTTCCTCGGCGTTGTCGAGCTCGGCCAGCGTCTCCTCCAGATCGCGGCGCTTCTGGCGCAGGTCGCCGCGCTTCTCCTCGATCCGCTTGATCATCAGCTTGAGCTGACCCACCTCGCCCGGCGGCTCCTTGTACATCTGGATGATCTCGCGGATCTCGTTGATCGAGAAGCCGAGGCGCTTGCCGCGCATGATCTGCTTGACGAGGTGGCGGTCCGACGGGCGGAACAGGCGCGTGCGCCCGCGCCGCACCGGCGCAATCAGGCCCTCGTCCTCGTAAAAGCGCAGCGTGCGCGTCGAGATGTCGAACTCGCGGGTGAGCTCGGTGATGGTGTAATATTCCCGCATCGCGGCATCCCGTCATGAATCCCAAGGGATTAGGCACGGCATTTACGTAAAAGTCAATTCGTGAAACCGCAAGTACCCAGCCAAGATGGCCGCCGCCCCCTCGCCGCGCGGTTGCATGGGCGGGCGCCGCGGGGCCGCGCCGGCTACAGCAGGCCGAACCACCATGTGGCGAGGCCGAGGAAGGCGAAGAAGCCGACCACGTCGGTCACCGTGGTGACGAAGACGGAGGACGCCACCGCCGGGTCGGCGCCGAAGCGGTCGAGCAGCAGCGGGATCAGGATGCCGGCCAGCGCGGCCACGAACATGTTGATGACCATGGCCGCGGCGATGATGCCGCCGAGATTGGGATCGTCGAACCAGAAGCCGGCGACGATGCCGATCAGCGTGGCGAAGATCGCCCCGTTCAGCAGGCCGACGCCGATCTCGCGGCGGATGATGCGCCCGGCATTGTAGATGTCGAGATCCTTGGTGGCGAGCGCGCGCACCGTCACCGTCATGGTCTGCGAGGCGGCGTTGCCGCCCATGCCTGCGACGATGGGCATCAGGATCGCCAGCGCCACGATCTCCTGGATGGTGGCGTCGAACAGGCCGATGACGGACGCGGCCAGGAACGCCATGACGAGGTTGACCATCAGCCACGGCACGCGCGAGCGCGAGGCGGCGAGCACGGTGTCGGACAGCTCCTCGTCGCCGACGCCGCCGAGGCGCATCAGGTCCTCCTCCGCCTCCTGCTGGATGACGTCGACCACGTCGTCGATGGTCAGGACGCCCACGAGGCGGTCGTTCTCGTCGACCACGGCGGCCGACAGTAGGTCGTACTGCTCGAACTCGTGCGCGGCCTCCTCCTGGTCCATGGTGGCGGGGATCGCGTGGCGCGTCTCGTGCATGATCTCCTCGACCTTGACCGTGCGCCTGGTGCGCAGGATGCGGTCGAGGTCGACGGCGCCGAGCAGCCGGAAGGTCGGGTCGATGACGAAGATCTGCGAGAACTTGTCCGGCAGGTTCACGTCCTCGCGCATGTAGTCGATGGTCTGGCCCACGGTCCAGAACGGCGGCACGGCGACGAACTCGGTCTGCATGCGCCGGCCGGCGCTCTCGTCCGGGTAGTCGAGGGCGCGGCGCAGCCGGATGCGCTCGGTGAAGGGCAGCCTGGCGAGGATCGCCTCGCGGTCCTCGTCGTCGAGGTCTTCCAGGATGTAGACCGCATCGTCGGAGTCGAGCTCCTGCACGGCCTGGGCGATCTGGTCGTCGGGCAGCGCCTCGACGATGTCGAGGCGGATCGCCTCGTCCACCTCGGTCAGCGCCGAGAAGTCGAAGTCCTTGCCCATCAGCTCGACGAGCGCGTGGCGCTGCTCGGGAAGCAGCGCCTCGAGCAGGTCGCCGACCTCCGATTCGTGCAGCGCGCCGACGTCGCGGCGCAGCGTCAGCGTGTCGCGGTCGGCGATCGCCGCGCCGATATGGGCGAGGAAGGACGGGCGCACGACGCCGTGCTCGTCGTAGATCGAGGCGTCGGCGGCCTCGGCATGGCCCGCTTCGGCGTGGCCCGCGTCAGCGCGGGGCGCGTCGGCTTCCGGCGGTCGGTCATGCGGTTCGTCCAAGATCGCCTCCCGTGCCGGTTCGTCGCATCAGGCCGAGGGTGCGGCCGGTCCTGCCGTTGAAGATAGGGCGATTCGCGCAAGCGCCCCGCCTGTTGCAGAACGCGCGCGGGCGGCGGCGGTTGCGCCGCCGTCGCGTCGTTCAGGTGGCGGCGAGACCCGCCTTGAAGCGCTTCGCATTGGCGACGTAGTGCTGGGCCGAGACCCGCAGTCGCGCGACCGCCGCGGCGTCGAGCTCGCGCACCACCTTCGCCGGCGAGCCGACGATCAGCGAGTTGTCCGGGAACTGCTTGCCCTCGGTGACGAGCGCGCCCGCGCCCACGAGGCAGTTGTTGCCGATCCGCGCGCCGTTGAGCACGATGGCGCCCATGCCGATCAGCGTGTTGTCGCCGATGGTGCAGCCGTGGAGGATGGCGCGGTGGCCGATGGTGCAGCCCTCGCCCACCGTCAGCGCGAAGCCGGGATCGGTGTGCATGACGGTCAGCTCCTGCACGTTGGAGCGCGCGCCGATACTGATCAGTTCGTTGTCGCCGCGCAGCACCGCGCCGAACCAGATGCCGACCTCGCGGCCGAGCGAGACCCTGCCCATCACCTGGGCGTCGGGGGCGATCCAGATCGTGTCCTCGCCGTCGAGCTGCGGCGCGACCCCGTCGAGCGAATAAACCGGCATGGCGACACCTCCTGTTCGATCGCGCCTGACCTTTCCTTAGAAGGGCCGTGTGACAAAACGCAAGGGCGCGGCCGCCGCAGGCGCGACATTTACGCCGCGTTTACCATGTCGCGACAATGTCGGAGCGATAGCAGGGAGATCGAGGCGTGCAGGCAGGCGCGATGCGGGCGGCCCACCACACGGGCGGCGACACCGGCGGGGATGCCGCGCCGGCGGCGCTGCGCTCGCGCTTCGTGATGCGCACCTTCATGGCGCTCGCGGCGCTGGCGCTGCTTTCGGCCGGCATCAGCCTTGCCGGCAAGTGGGCCGGCCGCGCCATCGTCATGGCCGGCCACAGCGACGACACCAGCCTGCGCGAGATCGTCATCGGCAACGATGTGCTCGATGTGCCCGCCAACATGATCCGCTTCGATGCGGCGCGGCGCGACGGCGCCGCCGGGCGGCTCGACCTGTATCTGCGCTGGCCGCAGATGGACGGCTACAGCCACGCCGCCCGCGACGCCTTCAACCACGCCGACGGAGACCGCTCGATCCTGTTCCTGTCGTTCGAGCCGCGCATGATGTCGCGCGACATGAGCGGCCGCTTCGAGCCGATCTACCGCGAGCTGATCGAGGAACCGGGGCGCCCGGGCCCGGGCGGGCTCGTCGTCCACCGCTTCCCGGAGAACTCCGGCTATGTCGACGAGGTGCTGGCGGTCGCGCGGACGGACGGCGGCGAGCCGTTCGTGATGCGCTGCCTCGCGGGGGCCGCCGCGCGCGAATCGCTTGCGCCTTGCGAGCGCGACATCCATGTCGGGCGCGGGCTCAGCCTCGTCTACCGCGTGCCGGCGAGGCTTGCCGGGCAATGGCGCGAGATCGAGGCGAAGGTGCGGGAGGCGGCGGCCGGCTTCCTGAAGGCGGACGCCGCGCCCTGACGGTCAGTCGAGATCGACGTCGAGGATCGCCATCGAGAAATTGTACGACAGCTCGCCGTCGTCATCGTCCTTGAAGATGATGCCGAGGAACTCCTCGCCGAGGTAGAGCTCGCACGAATCCTCCTTGCGGGGCCGCGCCTTGACCTGAAGCTGCGGGTTCTGGAACGTACGCTTGAAATAGGCGTCGAGCTTCCTGATCTCTTCGGGTTTCAAACCTGCTCTCCGGGCGGCTGTGTGATCGGACCGGCATCTGGCATGCCCGGCACGGGCATGTAAAGTGCGCGCGCCGTCTTTCAAGGCCGGTGCACAGGAGAAGGAGGACGCCTCAGCTCTCGCCGCTGAGGAGCTGGTCCATCGCCCGCGAGGGCTCGTCGCAGCCGGTCTCGCCGACGATGCGGGCCGGCACGCCCGCCACCGTGCGGTTGTTGGGCACGGAGGCGAGCAGCACGGAGCCGGCGGCCACGCGCGAGCACGAGCCGACGGTGATGTTGCCCAGGATGGTGGCGCCCGCGCCGATCAGCACGCCGTTGCCGATCTTGGGGTGGCGGTCGCCCGAGGCCTTGCCGGTGCCGCCCAGCGTCACCCCGTGCAGCAGCGAGACGTTGTCGCCCACCACCGCCGTCTCGCCGATGACGAGGCCGGTGGCGTGGTCGATGAAGATGCCCTTGCCCATCCGCGCCGCAGGGTGGATGTCGGTCTGGAACACGGCCGAGGAGCGGCTTTGCAGGTAGAGCGCGAAGTCCCTGCGCCCCTGCCGCCACAGCCAGTGCGCCAGCCGGTGGGTCTGGATGGCGTGGAAGCCCTTGAAATAGAGGATCGGCATCAGGAAGCGGTCGCAGGCCGGGTCGCGGTCGTAATAGGCCTGGATGTCGACGCGCACCGTCACGCCCCAGTCCTGCCCGTCGCGCAGCATCGCCTGGTAGGTCTGGCGGATCAGGTCGGCGCCGAGGTCGGGATGGTCGAGCCGTTCGGCGAGGCGATGGATGACGGCGTCCTCGAGCCGGTCGTGGTTGAGCACCGTGGCATAGAGGAAGGCGGCCAGCAGCGGGTCGCGCTCGACCGCCTCGGCGGCCTCGCGCCGCACCGCGCTCCAGATCGGGTCGACCGGCTTGACGGAGTTCTGCCTGGCTGCGCTTGCGCCGCTCATCGGGTTTTTTCCTTCTCGAATGCCTTGCTTCGGCAAGGGCGGAACCATAATCCAAATCCGGGGTCAACCAAACCGCATTTTCTTCAACGCCGCTTCAACAGGATCGATGCAGCGCAAATGAGCGACAACGGGCAAACGGGTTTCCTGAGGACGCAGGCCGGCGACGGCGTGGCGAGGATCGTCATCGACCGGCCGGCGCGCAAGAACGCCATGACGCAGGCGATGTGGCGCGAGATGGCGCGGCTCTTTCATGCCTTCGCCGCCGACGGCGGCGTGCGCGTCGTCGTGCTTTGCGGCGCGGGCGGCGATTTCTGCGCCGGCGCCGACATCGGCGAGTTCGAGACCGTGCGCGGCGATGCCGCGAGCGCGCGCCTCTACGAATCGGAGAACTCGGCCGCCTTCGCCGCCATCCGCGACTGCCCGGTGCCGACCGTCGCGGCGATCTCGGGCATATGCTTCGGCGGCGGCTTCGGCATGGCGGCGGCCTGCGACATCAGGATCGCCGCCAGCGACGCCACCTTCAGCGTGCCGGCGGCCAAGCTCGGCCTCGCCTATCCCGTCGACGCCATGGCCGACATCGTCCACGCGCTCGGCACGCAGACGGCGAAGTACCTGACCTACTCGGCCGCGCGGCTCGACGCGGCGGCGGCGCGCGAGGCGGGCTTCCTGCTCGAGGTGGTCGCGCCCGACGCGCTCGACGGCCGCGTCGCCGCGCTGGCTGCCGGCATCGCCGCCAACGCGCCGCTTTCGGTGCGCGCCTCCAAGGCGTCGATCCGCGCGGTTCTGACCGGGCTTGCCGCCGATGCCGGAAAGGCGGCGGCGCTCGGCGACGCCACCTTCGAGAGCGACGACTATGCGGAAGGGCGCGCCGCCTTCCGCGAAAGGCGCCCTGCCCGGTTCAGCGGGCGCTGAGCGGATTTCGGGTGGACATAACGGGAACGTCGCATAGGCTTGGCAACCATGACGACGACGATTCCCAACCGTCAGGCCCGCCGCCACCTGATGGCGCTGACCGGCCTTGACGGGCGCGCCGGGCCGATGCGCCGGCGGGAGCTTGCACGCGCCATCGACGGCCTCGGCTTCGTGCAGGTCGACAGCGTCAACGTGCTGGAGCGCGCCCACCATCACATCCTGTTCTCGCGCGGGGCCGGCTATCGCCGGGCCGACCTTTCGGCGCTTGTGGAGAAGGACAGGAGCCTGTTCGAGAACTGGACGCACGACGCCTCGATCATCCCGAGCGCCTTCTTTCCCTACTGGCGCCACCGCTTCGCGCGCGAGAAGGCGCGGCTGCGCGAGCGCTGGAAGGCGCATTTCGGGGCCGAGCATTTCGACGACGACATCGACCGGGTGCTCGACCGCATCGCCCGCGACGGGCCGGTGATGGCGCGCGACTTCGAGGGCGACAAGCCGGGCGGCGGCTGGTGGGCCTGGCACCCTTCCAAGGCGGCGCTGGAATATCTGTGGCGCACCGGCGAGCTTTCGATCACGCGGCGCGAGGGCTTCCAGAAGGTCTACGACCTGACGGAGAGGGTGATTCCGCAGGTCCACCGCGAGGTCGAGGTCGACCGCGACGCTTTCGTCGACTGGGCCTGCCGCGAGGCGCTGAAGCGGCTGGGCTTCGCCACGCGCGGCGAGATCGCGGCGTTCTGGGCGCTGCTGACGCCGGCCGAGGTGGACGCATGGATCGCCGCCAATCGCGACGCGCTGGTGCCGGTCCGTGTCGAGACGGTGGACGACGGCAAGCCGCGCGCCTCGCTCGCGCTGCCCGGCGCCGTGGAGGCGGCGCGCGACGCGCCGGAGCCGCCCGACCGGGTGCGCATCCTCAGCCCCTTCGACCCGCTGATGCGCGACCGGGCGCGGGCCGAGCGGCTGTTCGGCTTCTCCTACCGCATCGAGATCTTCGTGCCGGAGGCCAAGCGCCGCTACGGCTACTACGTCTACCCGGTGCTGCGCGGCGACGCCACGGTCGGGCGCATCGACGTCAAGGCCGAGCGTGAGCGCGACGCGCTCGCCGTGCGCGCCTTCTGGCTGGAGCCGGGCGTGCGGCCGTCGAAGATGCTGACGGCCAAGCTGGAGGCGGAGCTGGAGCGGCTGCGCCGCTTCGCCGGCGTCGGCCGCGTCGCGTTCGCCGACGGCTGGCTCAAGCCGGGTTAGGGCGCTGGACCGAAAAGTTTATGCACTTTTCGGATAAATCCGATGCGCAAACAAAAGGATAGAGCAACACTGCGCATCCGTCAGGATGACGTTGCTCTCGCCATCCCCTCCTGCCCAGACCCGGCGAGCCAGTCGCGGAAGGCGGCGAAGCCGTCGATCTCCAGGCTGCGCGGCGGATAGATCAGCGAATAGGGCTCGGCGACGACGAGCTGCCGCGCCGAGGCGCGGACCAGCCGGCCGGCGGCGATCTCGGCCTCGGCGAACATTTCCGGCACCAGCGCGATGCCGAGGCCGGACGCGGCCGCGACGATGACCATGTCGAAATGCTCGAAGCGGTCGCCGCGCAGCACCGAGCGCGCGTCGAGACCGGCGTCGCGGAACCAGTCGAGCCAGAGCGTCGGCCGCGTCGTCTGCTGAAGGAGCGGCAGCCGCGCCAGCTCCTCGTCGCCCAGCGCCTGCCTGCCGGCCAGAAGCCCGGGGGCTGCGACCACGACCAGCCGCTCCTCCATCAGCGGCGTCAGCTCGGCATTGGCCGGTCGCATGTCGCTCCGCTGGATGGCGGCGTCGAACGGGTCGGCGTCGAAATCGACCGGCTCCAGCCGCGACACGATGTCGAAGGTCACGTCCGGGACGAGCGCGCGGAACGCCTTCAGCCGCGGCGCCAGCCATATCTTGGCGAAGGTCGGCAGCACCGCGAGCCGCACCACCTTGGTGTGGCCGCCGAAGGCCATCACCGTCATCGACGCCTGGCCGAGATCGGCGAGGATGCGGTCGGCCTCGCGGCGGAAGGCGCGGCCGGCCTCCGACAGCACCAGCCGCTGCTTGACCCGGTGGAACAGCCGCACGCCGAGCCGGTCCTCCAGGGTGCCCAGCGCGCGGCTGACGGCGCTCTGCGTCAGGTGCAGCTCGCTCGCCGCCCGCGTCGCCGAGCCGGCGCGCGCGCAGGCGCAGAAGGCGTGGAGCTCGCTGATCGTGGGGATATAAGCGTAACGCATGATGCCAACCATATCATGAGCAATTCTCATTACCATGCGATTATTGCTCGCTGGAAGCCCGCCCCTCGCCATGCTAGGTGGCCGGTTGTCCCGAACGATGGAGGAACCCATGGCCGCCGGAGCCGACGCAGGCATGAAGCCGTTTTCGTGGAACGACCCGTTCCTGTTCGACGACCAGCTCACCGAGGACGAGCGGCTGATCCGCGATTCGGCCGCCGCCTTCGCGGCCGAGAAGCTCGCCCCGCGCGTGCAGGAAGCCTATCTCGACGAGAAGACCGATCCCGGCATCTTCCGCGAGATGGGCGCGGCCGGCCTTCTCGGCGTCACCGTGCCGGAACAGTATGGCGGCGCGGGCGCCGGCTACGTCTCCTACGGGTTGGTCGCGCGCGAGGTCGAGCGCATCGATTCCGGCTACCGCTCGATGATGAGCGTGCAGTCGTCGCTGGTCATGCACCCGATCTTCGCCTACGGCAGCGAGGAGCAGCGCATGAAGTACCTGCCGAAGCTCGCCTCCGGCGAGTTCATCGGCTGCTTCGGCCTGACCGAGCCGGATGCCGGCTCCGACCCCGGCGGCATGAAGACCCGCGCGCAGAAGATCGACGGCGGCTATCGCCTGACCGGCTCCAAGATGTGGATCTCCAACGCCCCCATCGCCGACGTGTTCGTGGTGTGGGCGAAGTCGGAGGCCCATGACAACCAGATCAAGGGCTTCGTCCTCGAAAAGGGCATGAAGGGGCTTTCCGCACCCAAGATCGGCGGCAAGCTCAGCCTGCGCGCCTCGATCACCGGCGAGATCGTGCTCGACGGCGTCGAGGTCGGCGAGGACGCGCTCTTGCCGAACGTGTCGGGGCTGAAGGGTCCGTTCGGCTGTCTCAACCGCGCCCGCTACGGCATTTCCTGGGGCGCGATGGGCGCGGCCGAGGATTGCTGGTTCCGCGCCCGCCAGTACGGCCTCGACCGCAAGCAGTTCGGCAAGCCGCTGGCCGCCACGCAGCTCTACCAGAAGAAGCTCGCCGACATGCAGACCGAGATCGCGCTCGGCCTCCAGGGCTCGCTTCGCGTCGGCCGGCTGATGGACGAGGGCAAGTTCGCGCCCGAGATGATCTCCATCGTCAAGCGCAACAATTGCGGCAAGGCGCTCGACATCGCCCGCCAGGCCCGCGACATGCACGGCGGCAACGGCATCCAGGTCGAGTACCACGTGATGCGCCACGCGCAGAACCTGGAGACCGTCAACACCTACGAGGGCACGCACGACGTGCATGCGCTGATCCTCGGCCGGGCGCAGACGGGCATCCAGGCCTTCTTCTGAGACGAGTAGACATCCTCCCTGCCGCGTTCTACCTCTCGGGGCCTGCCCCGAGAGGTTTTTTTATCCATGACGCCATCCAAGGACATTTCGCGCCTGATCGAGATCATGGCCGCGCTGCGCGATCCCGACACCGGCTGCCCGTGGGACGTTGAGCAGGATTTCTCCACCATCGCGCCCTACACGATCGAGGAAGCCTATGAGGTGGCCGACGCCATCCAGCGCGGCGACCGGGACGATTTGCGCGAGGAGCTTGGCGACCTGCTGCTCCAGGTCGTCTACCACGCCCGCATGGCCGAGGAGGAAGGCAGCTTCGCCTTCCCCGACGTGGTTGAGGCGGTCACGAGGAAGATGATCCGCCGCCACCCGCATGTCTTCGGAGACGAGGCGGCGCGCTCGGCAGGCATGGCAAAAGGCATGTGGGAGAAGATAAAGGCTGAGGAGAAGGCCGAGCGGCGCGCGGCCCGCCTCGCGCGCGGGCTCGACGCGGAAGACCACGGCGCGGGCTTCCTCGACGGCGTGCCGCTGGCGCATCCGGCGCTGACGCGGGCGCTGAAGCTTCAGGAGAAGGCGGCGCGCGTCGGCTTCGACTGGAAGGAGGCCCGGCCCATCCTCGACAAGATCGGGGAGGAGATCGCCGAGTTGCGGCAGGCGCTCGACCACGGCGACACCGACGAGGTCGCCGGCGAGTTCGGCGACGTCTTGTTCGCGCTGGTCAATTTCGGCCGCCACCTCAGGCTCGACGCCGAGGATGCGCTGCGGCGGACCAACGACAAGTTCCGCCGCCGCTTCCACTTCGTCGAGGCCGCGCTGAAGCAGCAAGGCCGCGCGCTCGGCAGCGCCACGCTCGACGAGATGGAGGCGTTGTGGCAGCAGGCCAAGGCGGCGGAATAGCGCGGCAAGGACGGCGCGGGCGCTGCCGTGCTATTGCGCCGCCTTCATGAAGCGCGAGCCGATCTCGCGCCGCACCGCCTCGGTCACGCGCACGCTCAGGTCGATGCCGCCGTCGTTGCGGTCCCTGCGCGCCAGAACCTCGCCGTTGCGATAGAGCCAGTCGACCTCGCCGGCCTGCTCGGGCGGCAGCCGCACCGTGACCGTGGAGAGGCTGCCGGCGATGCGCTCCTCGACCAGCGCCGCCAGCCGGTCCACGCCCTCGCCGGTCGCGGCCGAGATCGCCACCGGCGGCTGCGTGCCCGAGCCCAGCAGCCTGTCGCGGTCGGCGGCGTCGATGAGGTCGACCTTGTTCCACACCTCGATCACGCGGCGCTCGTCATGCGCGTCGACGCCGAGGTCGCGCAGGATCTGCGCCACGTCGTCGGCCTGCGCCGCGGTGTCGGGGTCGGAGATGTCGCGCAGGTGGATGACGAGATCGGCCTCCACCACCTCCTCCAGCGTGGCGCGGAAGGCGGCGACGAGATGGGTGGGCAGGTCGGAGATGAAGCCGACGGTGTCGGACAGGATGACGAGGGTGCCGTGCGGCAGGCGCACGCGCCGCAGCGTCGGGTCTAGCGTGGCGAACAGCATGTCCTGCGCCAGCACGCCCGCGCCTGTCATGCGGTTGAACAGCGTGGACTTGCCGGCATTGGTGTAGCCGACGATGGCGACGATGGGATATGGCACCTTGCGGCGCTTGGCGCGGTGCAGGTCGCGCGTGCGCCGCACCGTCTCCAGCTCGCGCTTCAGCCGGACGATCTTGTCCTGGAGGATGCGCCGGTCGGCCTCGATCTGGGTTTCGCCGGGGCCGCCGAGGAAGCCCGCGCCGCCGCGCTGACGCTCGAGGTGGGTCCAGCTCCTGACCAGGCGGCCGCGCTGGTATTCCAGATGCGCCAGCTCGACCTGAAGCGCGCCCTCGCGGGTGCGGGCGCGGCGGCCGAAGATCTCCAGGATGATGCCGGTGCGGTCGAGCACCTTGGCGGAAAGCGCCTTTTCGAGGTTGCGCTGCTGAACCGGCGTCAGCGGATGGTCGACGAAGACCAGCTCGACCTCGCGCTCCCTGACGATGGCCGCCAGCTCGTCGAGCTTGCCGGTGCCCAGAAGCGTGGCCGGGCGCGGATCGGCCACCGTGACGATCTCGGCATGGACGGCATCGAGGTCGATGGCCGAGGCGAGGCCGACGGCCTCGTCGAGCCTTGCCTGCGGCGAGCGCGTCATGCGCGGGCGCGCATCGTCGGCGCCGGCGCGCGGCTGGCGCGTCAGCACCGGCACGACGATTGCCGCGCGCGCCGTCGTGCCGCCGTTAGCGGGCGCGGCTTCCGCCTCCGCCCGTTCGGAGCGGCGCGAAGCGTCCCCTGCCCGCGTGGATCGGGTCAATCAGGCGTCCCCAACTAGGCGTCCTTGTCGTCGGCGTCGAAAAGCTGGACCGGCTGGCTCGGCATGATGGTGGAGATCGCGTGCTTGTAGACGAGCTGCGAGTGGCCGTCGCGACGCAGGAGCACGCAGAAATTGTCGAACGACGTCACGACGCCGGTGAGCTTGACGCCGTTGACGAGGAAGATCGTCAGCGGGTTCTTGCTCTTGCGAACCGAGTTCAGGAACACGTCCTGCAGGTTTTGCGTCCGTTCCGCCATTTTTCTTGTCTTTCGCCGATCCCAACGGTGTGCGGTTAATAGCGCCTATTTGGCCCTGCCCTGTCAAGCGCAGGCGATGCGCCCGCCTGACGCAGGCGCACGAGTCGCCCGGCCCGTACATGGTCGCGGTTATCAGGCCGGCGTCTTTTCCGCAACGTCAAAAAACGCCCGCCGCAGGGAAAGGGCGACTTCGCCGGGCCGCCCGTCGCCGATCGCGCGGCCGTCGATGGCGACGACGGGCGTGACCACGGTGGTGGCGGCCGAGATGAAGGCCTCGCTTGCGGCCATGGCCTCATCGACCGTGAAGCCGCGCTCCTCGACGGCAAGGCCGAGCCTTTGCGCCACGTCCATGGCGGTGGCGCGGGTGACGCCGCGCAGGATGCCGAACTCGGCCGGACGGGTGACGAGGCGCCGGTCGCGCGTGACGATCCAGGCGTTGGTCGCCGCGCCTTCGGTGACCATGCCTTGCGCGTCCACGAACCATGCCTCGGCCGCGCCGGCCTCCTTCGCCTGCTGGCGGGCGAGCACGTTGGGCAGCAGGCCGATGGTCTTGATGTCGACGCGCGCCCAGCGGTTTTCCGGCACGGTGACGACCCTGACGCCCTCGGCCGCGCGCCGCTCCAGAAGCGCCCTGTCGGTGCGCTTGGCCGTGACCACCAGCGAGGGGCGCGTGCCGGCGGGCGGGAAGACGTGATCGCGGGGTGCCGCGCCGCGCGTGACTTGCAGATAGACCAGCCCGTCGGCCACGCGGTTGCGGCGCACCACCTCGGCGATCACCCGTTGCAGCGCCCGGCGCGTCATCGGCCAGGCGATGCGCAGCTCCGACAGCGAGCGGTCGAGCCGGTCGAGATGGCGCGTCATGTCGACGATGTTGCCGCGGGCGATCTCGCAGACCTCGTAGACGCCGTCGGCGAACTGGTAGCCGCGATCCTCGATATGCACGCCTGCGCGCGCGTGCGGCAGGTAGCGCCCGTTGACATAGGCGATGCGCGGCATGGTTCCCTCTCGTCGGTGCGGCGGCGCGATCCGCGCATGCAGGCGGCATGGCGGCGCGTCAAGGGAAAGTCAAAAGAATTCGAGGCTGACCCTGAACATCTGCTCGACCTGGCGCACCACGTCGGGCTTGGCGAAGATCACCACCCGGTCCTTCGGCCTGATGGCGAGCGAGCCGCTGGGCTTCAGGACCGCCCCGCCCCGCAGGATCGCGCCGAAGCGCATGCCCTCGGGCAGCTCCAGCTCGCGCAGCGGCTGGCCGACCAGCGGCGAGGTCTCCAGCGCCTCGGCCTCGATCACCTCGGCCGCGCCCTGCTGCACGGAGTGGACGGCGCGGATGCGCCCGCGCCGCACGTGCTGGAGGATGCGCGAGATCGTCACCGCGCGCGGATTCACGAAGGCGTCGATGCCGAGCATGTCGGTGAAGTCGTGATAGGCGGGGTTGTTGAGCAGCGCCATGTTGGCCTTGCAGCCGAGCCGCTTGGCCATGACGCCGGACAGGATGTTGACCTGGTCGTCGTTGGTCAGCGCGATCATCAGGTCGGCCTCGTCCACGCCGGCCTCGAGCAGCAGCTTCTGGTCGAGCGCGCTGCCCTGGAGCACGACGGTCCGGTTGAGCTCGTCGGCGGCCGCGACGGCGCGTTCCGGCCCCGCCTCGATGATCTTGACGCGCGTGCGGCCCTTGCGGTTCTCGATGGTGCGCGCGACGTAGAGGCCGATATTGCCGCCGCCGGCGATGACGATGCGGGTGGCCTCCTGCTCGTCGTGGCCGAACAGGCCGAGCGTGCGCCGCACATGGTCCCTGGCCGCCACCACATAGGCGAGGTCGCCGGCCAGCAACTGGTCGGCCGAGCGCGGCACGAACAGCCGCCCGCCCCGCGACACGCCGACCACGGTGGCGTTCAGGTCCGGGAACAGCTCGGTTAGCTGGTTGAGCGGCGTGTCGACGATCGGGCACTCCTCCATGCACTCGATGGCGACCATGGCGATCCTGCCGTCGCCGAAGGCGACGATGTCGGCCGCACCCGGCATGGCGATGCGCTTGAGCACCATCTCGCCGACCTCCAGCTCGGGCGAGATGATGACGTCGATGGGCATGTGGTCGCGCGAGAACAGGTCCATGTAGTCGGCGCGCAGGTAGGACTGCGAGCGGATGCGCGCGATCCTGGTCGGCACGCTGAACAGCGAGTGCGCCACCTGGCAGGCGACCATGTTGACCTCGTCGTGCAGCGTCACCGCGATGATCATGTCGGCCTGCTCGGCGCCCGCCGCCTCCAGCACGTCGGGGTGGGAGCCGTGGCCGACGAAGCCGCGCACGTCGAGCGTGTCGCGCACGTTGCGGATGAGATCCGGCGACACGTCGATGACGCAGACGTCGTTCTTCTCCGAGGCGAGCTTCTCGGCGATGCCGTAGCCGACCTGCCCGGCCCCGCAGATGATGACGCGCATGGCCCGTTCCTTTATTCTTTCCGCAATTCCGGACGGAAAACTGCTTCACACTTTTCCTGGAATTGCTCTAGACCCCGAGGGATTTCAGCTTGCGATGGAGCGCGGAGCGCTCCATGCCGATGAACTCGGCCGTGCGCGAGATGTTGCCGCCGAAGCGGTTGATCTGGGCAAGCAGATATTCCTTCTCGAACAGCTCGCGCGCCTCGCGCAGCGGCAGCGCCATGATGTGCTGGTCCGACTGGTTCGGCGCGCGCGGCATCACGTCGCCGATCTCCTGCGGCAACAGGTCGGCGGTGATCGGAGTATCCACGTCGTCTCCCCGCGCCAGGATCATCAGCCGCTCGATGTTGTTCTTCAACTGCCGCACGTTGCCCGGCCAGTTGTGGGCCTGGAGCACGGCGAGCGCGTCGTCGCCGATGCGGCGCATGCGGATGCCGGCCTGGGTCGCGATCTGGCGCATGAAGTGGTCGACCAGATAGGGGATGTCCTCGCGCCGCTCCGACAGGCCCGGCACGACGACGGGCACGACCGCCAGCCGGTGGTAGAGGTCCTCGCGGAAGCGGCCCTGGCGGATCAGCGTCTCGATGTTCTGCGCCGTGGACGAGATGATGCGCACGTCGACCTTGACGCGGCGCGAGCCGCCGACGCGCTCGAACTGCTGGTCGACCAGCACGCGCAGGATCTTGCCCTGCGTCTCGCGCGGCATGTCGGCGACCTCGTCGATGTAGAGGATGCCGCGATGGGCCTCCTCCAGCGCGCCGACCTTGCGCTCGCCGCCGTTGCCCTCGGTGCCGAACAGCTCGATCTCCATGCGCTCGGGCGTGATCGAGGCGGCGCTGACGGTGACGAAGGGCGCGTTGCGGCGCGCCGACAGCGCATGGATGGCGCGCGCGGCCAGCTCCTTGCCGGAGCCCGACGGACCGATCATCATGATGCGGCTGTTGGTGGGCGCCACGCGCTCGATGGTCTGGCGAAGCTGGTTCATGGCCGGCGAGTTGCCGATCAGGTCGAAGGTGACGCCGCTGCGCTTCTTCAGGTCCGACAGCTCGCGGCGCAGCTTGGAGGTCTCCAGCGCGCGCTCGGCGATCAGGATCAGCCGGTCGGCCTTGAACGGCTTCTCGATGAAGTCGTAGGCGCCGCGGCGGATGGCGGAGACCGCCGTCTCGATGGTGCCGTGGCCGGAGATCATGACGACGGGCAGGCCCGGATGCAGCGTCTTGATCTCGTCGAGCAGCGCCAGCCCGTCGAGGCGGGAGCCCTGGAGCCAGATGTCGAGGAAGACAAGGCGCGGCACGCGCTCGGAGATCGCCGCCAGCGCGCTGTCGGCATCGTGGGCGGTGCGGGTCTCGTGGCCCTCGTCGTCGAGAATGCCGGCCACCAGCTCGCGGATGTCCTCCTCGTCGTCAACGATCAGAATGTCAGACGCCATTTTCTGCCTTCTCAGTCTTGCCCTGGCCCGCGCCGCCGGGCCTTGCGCCCGGCAGCACGATGCGGATCATGGCCCCCCGTCCGCCGTGGAAATCGGCCGGCGCGTCGTGCAGCTCCAGCCGGCCACCATGGTCCTCGACGATCTTCTTGACGATCGCAAGCCCGAGCCCGGTGCCCTTCTCGCGGGTCGTCGTGTAGGGCTCGAGCAGCCGCTGCCTGTTCTCGCGCGGCAGGCCCTTGCCGTTGTCGATCACGTCGACGACGATGTCGCGCCCGGCACGCCCGGCGCGGATCAGGATCGCGCCCTTCTCGCCGCTCTCGCGCTCGGCCGCCTCGATGGCCTCGGCCGCGTTCTTGATGAGGTTGCCGAACGCCTGCGACAAGAGCCGGGCGTCGAAGGTGCCGGTGAGCGGCTCTGCGCCGAAATCGCGCGCAAACGCGATGTCGGCGCGGCTGACCTCGACCAGGAACGAGGCCTCGCGCAGCGGCTCGCGCAGGTCGATCGTCTGCATGTCGGGCTTGGGCATGCGCGCGAAGGCGGAGAACTCGTCGACCATGCGGCCGATGTCGCCGACCTGGCGGATGATGGTCTGCGTGCACTGGTCGAAAACCTCGCGGTCCTCGGTGATGGCGGCGCCGAAGCGGCGGCGGATGCGCTCGGCCGAAAGCTGGATCGGGGTCAGCGGGTTCTTGATCTCGTGGGCGATGCGCCGCGCCACGTCCGCCCAGGCCGAGGAGCGCTGCGCCGCGACGAGGTCGGTGATGTCGTCCACCGTGACGACGTAGGAGGCCGCGCCGTCCGACCCGCCGCCTTCCTCCAGCGTCACCTGCACGTCGAAGGTGCGCTCCGAGCCGCCGCGGAAGAAGGTGACCTGCTCGCGATGGGCGGCGCGGCCGGATCCGCGCGCGATCTCGAAGACGCGGCCGATATGCGGCAGCATCTCGGAAAGCCGGCGGCCGAGCGCGGCTTCGGAGCGGATCGACAGCATCCGCTCGGCCGAGCGGTTGACGATGGAGATGACGCCGTCGCGGTCGACGCCGATGACGCCGGCGGTGACGCCGGCAAGCACGGCCTCGGAGAAGCGGCGACGCTCGTCGATCAGGTCCTTGGCGCCGAGCAGCTCGTTGCGCTGCGACTTCAGCTGAAGGATCATCTTGTTGAAGGTGTCGCCGAGCGAGCCGACGTCGCCGTCGGAGGCGCGCACCGGCACGGCGACCTCGAGATTGCCGGTCGCGACCTCGTCGGCCGCGCCGATCAGCTGGCGGATCGGCCGCACCAGCCGGTCGGCGAGCGCGATGCCGGTCCAGATCGCCGACAGCACCACGATCAGCGTCACGCCGAGATAGGCGAGCGCGAAGGCGACCTGCGTGGTCAGCCGGTTGCTCTCGAGCGCGCGGTACTCCTCGGTGTTGGCGCGCACGATCTGGCGCGCCTTGATGACCTCGGGATCGACCGAGCGGATGGTGTAGAGATAGGCGTCATCGATCTCGTGCAGCTTGACGATGGCGCCGATGATGTTGCGCACGCGCGGCTCGATCAGCACCGGCAGGCCGTCGCCGGCCGTGCGCACGGCCTCGATGGGCGGGGCGGGCATCGGAAAGTCGGCCTGCGTCTCGGCCTGCATGATGAACGAGCCGTCGGCGCGGATCAGCGCGGCGTGGTCGAGGCCGCGGCCGGTGACGTGCTGGCTCATGCGGGTGCGGAAGCCGGTGCGGTCGAGGCCGTAGAGCGTGCGGTTGGCGTCGAGGTCGTAGGCCATCGACAGCGTCGTGTCCTGCAGGTTGCGGGCGTTCTCGTTGACGTAGGCTTCCGCGATCGACAGCGACGAGTTGATGATGACCTTGGTGCGGATCTCGAACCAGCGGTCGAGGCCGATGTCGAGCGTGACCGAGGCGATGACGGCGACCATCAGCGCCGGGATCGCCGCCACCAGCGAGAACAGCGCCACGATGCGCACGTGGAGCCGCGAGGCCGCCTTGCCGCGCCGCCGGGCCATGACGATGCGGTGGACCTCGCGCGAGATCAGCGCGACCAGAAGCAGGATGAAGGCGAGGTTGATGCCGATCAGCGCCAGCGTGGTGTCGTAGTCGGGGTCGAGGGGCGTGAGGCCGAGCAGCACCGCGAAGGAAGCGCCCGCCGTCACCAGCGCGCCGACGATGGCGGCAATGCCCGGCAACGCCAGAAGCCGCCGCCCCTCGCCCGCCTGCATCGCCTCCGTCGGCGGCTGTTCGCTCATCGCCTGTTCGGTCATCGCAGGCGTCTGCAACGTCATCGCTCGTCCGGCCCGTCCGTCATCCGTGACATCTATGCAACGCATTGTGGCGAATTTGCAACAAGCAGCTCGCAGCCGGGGGCGCGCATCGTGCCGGACAGGCGGCTATCTCGACGCCCGGTAGACGTTGACGCCGAGCTCGCGGATCTTCTTGCGCAGCGTGTTGCGGTTCAGCCCCAGAAGCTCGGCCGCCTTGATCTGGTTGCCGCGCGTGGCCGTCATCGCCGCCAGCACCAGCGGATACTCCACCTCCTCCAGCACGCGCTGGTAGAGGCCCGGCGGCGGCAGCTCGCCGGCGAAGCTGGCGAAATAGCGCTGGAGATGGCGCTCGACGGCCTGGCTGATGGTCGGCTCCTCGGCAAGCCCGCCGGAGGATTGCGGGGAAGGCGCGGCGCCCGCGCCGCGCAGCTCCTGCTCGATCAGCTCGGCCGAGATCTCGTCCTGCGGGTAGAGCGCGGCGAGCCGGCGCACCAGGTTTTCCAGCTCGCGCACGTTGCCCGGCCACGGATAGCGCTTCAGAAGCTCGATGCCGGCGGCGGTGATGCGCTTGGCCTGCAAGCCTTCCTTCTCGCCCTGGCGGAAGAAGTGGCGCACGAGGTCGGGCACGTCCTCGGCGCGCTCGCGCAGCGGCGGCAGGCGCAGCGGCACCACGTTGAGGCGATAGAACAGGTCCTCGCGGAACAGGCCCTGATTGATGAGGGCGCGCAGATCCTTGTTGGTGGCGGCGACGATGCGCACGTCGGTGCGGATCGGGGTGCGGCCGCCCACGGTGGTGTATTCGCCCTGCTGGAGCACGCGCAGAAGGCGCGTCTGCGCCTCCATCGGCATGTCGCCGATCTCGTCGAGGAACAGCGTGCCGCCCTCGGCCTGCTCGAAGCGGCCGGTCGAGCGGCTCTGCGCGCCGGTGAAGGCGCCCTTCTCGTGGCCGAACAGCTCCGATTCGATGAGGTCGCGCGGGATGGCGGCCATGTTGATGGCCACGAACGGGCCGGCGCGGCGGCGGCCGTATTCGTGGAGCGCGCGCGCCACCAGCTCCTTGCCGGTGCCCGATTCGCCGGTGATCATCACCGTGAGATCAGTCTGCATCAGCCTTGCCAGCAGGCGGTAGATGTCCTGCATGGCGGCCGAGCGGCCGATCAGCGGCATCGGCTCGGCGCCCTCCTCGGCGCGCGGCTCGGCCGCGAGATGGCGGCGCGGCTCGGACAGGGCGCGGTTGACGATGCCGGTCAGCTCGGAAAGGTCGAAGGGCTTGGGCAGGTACTCGTAGGCGCCGGCCTCCGAGGCGCGGATCGCGGTCATGAAGGTGTTCTGCGCGCTCATGACGATGACCGGCAGGTCCGGCCGCGCCCGGCGCATGCGCGGCAGAAGATCGAAGGCGTTGCCGTCGGGCATGACCACGTCGGTGATGACGAGATCGCCGTCGCCGGCCGCCGCCCAGCGCCACAGCGTCGTCGCGCTCGAGGTGACGCGCACCTCGTGGCCGGCGCGCGACAGCGCCTGGCTGAGCACCGTGCGGATCGCCGCGTCGTCGTCGGCCACCAGGATGTTGCCGCGCACCGCCGTCATGCCCGTTCTCCTTCCCCGCCGGTTCCGGTCGCCGCTTTCGGCTCCTTCCAGGCCGGCATCAGCACGCGGAAGGTGGCGCCGCGCGCCGACGTCTCGCACTCGATCACCCCGCCATGCTCGCCGACGATCTTGGCCACCAGCGCCAGCCCCAGCCCCGAGCCGTTGGGCTTGGTGGTGACGAAGGGGTCGAACAGGATCGGCACGAGGTCGTCCGGCACGCCGGGGCCGTTGTCGTGGACGCAGAACTCCAGCGGCAGCGAGACGCGGTCCTGCGTACCCGGCACCGACAGGCGCATGCCCGGCCGGAACGCCGTCGACAGCACGATCTCGCCGCCCGATCTGCCGGCGACCGCCTCTGCCGCGTTCTTGACGAGGTTCAGGAACACCTGGACGAGCTGGTCGCGGTTGGCGTGAACCGGCGGCAGCGAGGGGTCGTAGTCCTCGACGATGCGGATGTCGCTGGCGAAGCCGTTCCTGGCGATCGCCTTCACGTGGTCGAGCACGACATGGATGTTGACGGGCTGGCGCGAGATAGGCCGCTCGTCGGAGAACACCTCCATGCGGTCGACCAGCGCGACGATGCGGTCGGTCTCGTCGGTGATGAGGCGCGCCAGCGCGCGATCCTCGTCGGAGACAACGGATTCAAGCAGTTGCGCGGCG
Organism: Hyphomicrobiales bacterium; assembly: GCA_003577315.1. Taxonomy (GTDB): domain Bacteria; phylum Pseudomonadota; class Alphaproteobacteria; order Rhizobiales; family Rhizobiaceae; genus Aerobium. Next base: position 81,554 of record QEVK01000003.1, read on the forward strand.
CCCCTGATGCCGGACAGCGGGTTCTTGATCTCGTGCGCCAGCATCGATGCGAGGCCCGAGACGGAGCGCGCCGCGCCGCGATGCGTCATCTGGCGGTCGATCTTGTCGGCCATGGAGCGCTCCTGAAGGAGCACCACGACATGGCCCGGCATCTCCGCCACCGGCGCGACGTAGAGGTCGACAAGCCGCTCGCCGCCGAGCAGCGGCGAGGAGATCTCGACGCGGTATTCGTTGAAGGGCGCGCGCCGCTCGCGCACCTGATCGATCAGCGTCAGGAGCGGGCTGCCGAACGGCACGAAGCGCTCCAGCCCGTTCCTCGCCAGCACCGCGGCGCTGGAGCGGAAGAAATCCTCGGCCTCGGCATTGGCGAAGACGATGCGCCCGTCGGGCGAGACCATGATGACGGGGTGGCGGATCGTGTCGAGCACGACGTTGGCCGGGTTGAAGCCCGCAGGGAGCGCCGTATTCATGCCGCGCTCCTCACGTCGTGGGCCGAGAAGGCCGCGCGCAGCGCCGCGATGACGGCGGCCGGCTCGGTGGAGGTCATCGCCGCCCGGCGCAACCCGACGGGCGTTCCCGGCGCGTGGCGGTCGAGATACCAGCCCAGATGCTTGCGCGCATGGCGCAGCCCCTGCTCGATGCCGTAAAAGATCAGCATATCCTCGTAATGTTCTGTCACATAATCGGAAATCCCACCCGATTGTATGGGAGCCACGGTTGTCGCGCCGCCTGCGGCCTCGGCCGCGATCCGTCCCGCAAGCCAGGGCGCGCCGTAGTGGCCGCGCCCGATCATCACCGCGTCCGCGCCGGACTGATCGAGCATGGCGAGCGCATCGGCGAGGCTTTCCGCGTCGCCGTTGGCGACGACGGGGACGGACACCGCGTCCTTGACCGCGCGGATGGCGCGCCAGTCGGCACGGCCGTTGTAGAGCTGGCAGCGCGTGCGCCCGTGGACCGTGACCATGGCGACGCCGGCCGCTTCGGCGCGCCGCGCAATGTCGGGGGCGTTGAGGCTGTCATGGTCCCAGCCGAGCCGCATCTTGACCGTGACCGGCACCGGCACGGCCGCGACGACCGCCTCGATCAGGGAAAGGGCATGGTCGGGATCGCGCATCAGCGCCGAGCCGCAATAGCCGCCCGTCACCTTCTTTGCCGGGCAGCCCATGTTGATGTCGATGATGTCCGCCCCCTCGCCCGCGGCGATGCGCGCGCCCTCGGCCATCCACTGCGCCTCGCGGCCGGCAAGCTGGACGACATGCACCGGCACGTCAGGCCTGCGGATGCGCAGGGTCGAATTGCGCCGGCCCCTGGCCAGCTCGCCGCTCGCCACCATCTCGGAGACGACCAGCCCCGCGCCATGCGCCACCGCCCTTGCGCGGTACGGCTCGTCCGTGACGCCCGACATCGGCGCAAGGAAGACGCGGTTGGCGATCTCGACCCCGCCGAGGCGAAGCGGCGTGGTGAGGCGGGCGGCAGCGTTCATGCACAAAAACCATGCAAAAGATTTCGATGCCTATTCGGTAGACAGATTTTTGCCGTTGTGCAACTGCGAAATGACGAGCCGCGGCGGCCGGGCGCGAATTGCGCTGGCCAAGCAGGCGGCGGCTGACTAAGCCTTGGCGGGTTCGGGAACGGGAGCCGGCGAGAGCATGAACACAGGCAGGATCGGGGTCGTGATCGTGGCGGCAGGACGCGGCGAACGCGCCGGCCAGTCGGCCGACGGCCCGAAGCAGTACCGCCGCATCGGCGGCGTGCCGGTGATCCGCCGCACGCTGGAGGCATTCCTCGCCCATCCGGCCATCGCCGAGGTGGCGGTGGCGATCCACGCCGACGACGGCGCGCTGTTCGCCGGGGCCGCCGGTGCGCTCGCCGGCCGCGTCACCGCCGTGCCGGGCGGCGCGACGCGGCAGGCCTCGACGCGGCTGGCGCTGCTGGCGTTGCGCGACAAGGGGCTCGACGCGGTGCTGATCCATGACGGCGTGCGCCCCTTCGCCGATGCGGCGCTGATCGACCGCGTGATCGCCGGGCTCGCCCCTGGCGGCGGCAGCCTGCCGGCGCTCGCCGTTTCCGACACGCTGAAGCGGGCGGGCAGCGACCGCGCGGTCGCCGGCACCGTGCCGCGCGACGGCCTTTTCGCCGCGCAGACGCCGCAGGGTTTTTCCTTCGACGCCATCCTCGCCGCGCACGAACGCGCGCACGAGGCCGGGCGCGACGACTTCACCGACGACGCGGCCATCGCCGAATGGGCCGGCATTGCGGTGCGGATCGTCGAGGGCTCGCCCGACAATGTGAAGCTGACCTGGGCAAGGGACATCGACATGGCGAACGCCCGCCTTTCAGCCGGTCTGCTGCCGGACGTGCGCACCGGCAACGGCTACGACGTCCACTCGTTCGAGGACGGCGACCATGTGACGCTGTGCGGCGTGGCGATCCCGCATTCGCACAAGCTTTCCGGTCATTCCGATGCCGACGTGGCGCTGCATGCGCTCACCGACGCGCTGCTGGCCACCTGCGGCGCCGGCGACATCGGCACCCACTTCCCGCCGTCGGACCCGCGCTGGAAGGGGGCCGCCTCGCGCATCTTCGTCGAGGAGGCGGTGCGCATCGTGCGCGGCAAAGGCGGGCGCATCGCCAATGCCGACATCACGCTGATCGCCGAGGCGCCGAAGATCGGCCCCCATCGCGCGGCGATGACGGCGGCGCTGTCTTCCATGCTCGGCGTCTCGGCCGACCGCGTCTCGGTCAAGGCCACCACCAACGAGCGGCTGGGCTTTGTCGGCCGCGAGGAAGGCATCGCCGCCATCGCCACGGCGAGCGTCGTCTATCCCGGAGGGCTGCCCGAATGAGCGACCGTTCCGCGCTGGCCGTGCGCTTCATCGCCGATTGCAGGGCGGCCGACATCATGGCCGCGACGGCCGAATCCTGCACCGGCGGCATGATCGCCGCCGCCATCACCGACATCGCCGGCTCGTCGGCAGTGCTCGACCGCGGCTTCGTCACCTATTCCAACGAGGCGAAGACGGAGATGCTGGACGTGGCGCCGCAAACCCTCGATACCCATGGCGCCGTGTCGCGGGAAACCGCGCTCGAGATGGCCGCCGGCGCGCTGGCCAGAAGCCGCGCCGGCATCGCGCTCGCCGTCACCGGCATCGCCGGGCCGGGCGGCGGCAGCGCGCAGAAGCCGGTCGGGCTGGTGTGGTTCGGCATTGCGGTCCGGGGCCGCGCGCCGTGCGCGCACCGCCGCGTGTTCGAGGATCGCGGCCGCGCCTTCATCCGCGCCGAGACCGTGCGCACGGCGCTGGAACTGGGCATCGAGGCGCTGTCGGCTCAGGCGACGCTGTAGACCTCGTCGGCGCGCTTCTCGAAGGCTTCGGCGAACAGGCGGAAGGCGCGGTCGAACATCGCGCCCATCACCGCGCCGAGGATGCGGCTCTTGAACTCGTAGTCGATGAAGAAGTGGATCTCGCAGCCGCCCTGCTCGGCCGGCTCGAACTTCCAGTGGTTGGCGAGGTACTTGAACGGCCCGTCGACATATTTGACGTCGATCAGGCTCTCGGCCGGCCGCAGCACCACCTGGCTGGTGAAGGTCTCGCGGATCGCCTTGTAGCCCACGGTCATGTCGGCGACCAGCAGGGTGACGCCGTTGCGCTCGCGCCGCGAGCGCACGGAAAGCGCCTCGCACATCGGCAGGAAGGCGGGATAGCGCTCGACGTCGGCGACCAGCGCGAACATCTTCTCGGGGGGATGGCGGACGAGCCGGACGGTCTCGTATTGCGGCATCGCGCGAAAGTCAGCCGCGCGCGGCCGCCAGCTTCGCCTCGCGCGCGGCGCGCAGCCGGGCGAAATCCTCGCCGGCATGGTGCGAGGAGCGCGTCAGAGGGCTCGACGACACCATCAGGAAGCCCTTCACATAGGCGATCTTCTCGAAGGACTTGAACTCGTCGGGCGTGACGAACTTCCTCACCGGATGGTGCTTGCGCGAGGGCGCGAGATACTGGCCGATGGTGATGAAGTCGACGTCGGCCACGCGCAGGTCGTCCATCAACTGGAGCACCTCGTTGCGCTCCTCGCCCAGCCCGACCATGATGCCCGACTTGGTGAACATCGTCGGGTCAAGCTCCTTGACCCGCTGCAACAGCCGTATCGAATGGAAATAGCGCGCGCCGGGGCGCACGGTCAGATAGTTCGACGGCACGGTCTCCAGATTGTGGTTGAACACGTCCGGCCTGGCCGCCACCACGATCTCCAGCGCGCCGTCCTTGCGCAGGAAGTCCGGCGTCAGGACCTCGATGGTGGTCGAGGGCGAGGCGCGGCGGATGGCGTGGATGGTGTCGGCGAAATGCTGCGCGCCGCCGTCGGCGAGGTCGTCGCGGTCGACCGAGGTGACGACGACATGGGACAGCCCCATCTGCACCACGGCCCTGGCGACGTTTTCCGGCTCGTTGGCGTCGAGCGCGGTCGGGATGCCGGTCGCCACGTTGCAGAAGGCGCAGGCGCGGGTGCAGATCTCGCCCATGATCATGAAGGTGGCGTGCTTCTTGTCCCAGCATTCGCCGATGTTCGGGCAGCCCGCCTCCTCGCACACGGTGACGAGCTTGTTCGACTTCACGATCTCGCGCGTCTCGGAATAGCCTTTGGAAACGGGCGCGCGCACGCGGATCCAGTCAGGCTTGCGCGGCATCTCCTGGTCGGGCTTGTGGGCCTTTTCCGGGTGGCGCGGCCGGGACTTGTCGAGAAGGTTCAGAACCGTGACCATGATGCGGGCGTTTCCCTTGAGGTGCGGCCGATATAGACCCTGGCGCGGGCGAATGAAACCGCCGTTTCTACATGTTGAGCGCGCGCCCGAAGGCGTCGAGCGTGCTTTCCTTCATCGTCTCCGACAGGGTCGGGTGCGGGAAGACGGTGTGGAACAGCTCCTCCTCGGTGGTTTCGAGGTTCATCGCCACCACGAAGCCCTGGATCAGCTCCGTCACCTCCGGCCCGACCAGATGCGCGCCGAGCAACTGCCCGGTCCTGGCGTCGAAGATTGTCTTGACCAGCCCCTGGTCGTCGCCGAGCGCCACGGCCTTGCCGTTGGCCACGAACGGGAAGCGGCCGACGCGGATGTCGCGGCCCGCCTCCCTGGCCCTGGCCTCGGTCAACCCCACCGAGGCCACCTGCGGGTGGCAGTAGGTGCAGCCCGGCACCAGCGCCTTGTCGAGCGGGTGCGGGTGAAGGCCGGCGATGGCCTCGACGCAGATCACCGCCTCGTGCTCGGCCTTGTGCGCCAGCATCGGCGGGCCGGCGACGTCGCCGATGGCGTAGAGGCCCGGCACGCTGGTGCGGCAATGGCCGTCGATGACGATCGCGCCGCGCTCGACCTTGACGCCCAGCGCCTCCAGCCCGAGATTCTCGATGTTGCACTGCACGCCCACGGCCGAGATCAGCCGGTCGGCGGTGATCGTCTCGACCGAGCCGTCCTTCTTCTCGACATGGGCGGTGATCGAGTTGGCGGCCTTGTCGACCTTCGTCACCTTGGCGTCGAGGATGAACTTCATCCCCTCCTTCTCCAGCCGCTTCTGGGCGAACCTGGAGATCTCGGCGTCCTCGACCGGCATGATCTGCGGCATCAGCTCGACCACGGTGACGTCGACGCCGAGCGTGCGGTAGAACGAGGCGAACTCGATGCCGATGGCGCCCGAGCCCATGACCAGCAGCGACTTCGGCAGGCTGTCGGGCACCATCGCCTCGAAATAGGTCCAGATCAGCTTGCCGTCCGGCTCGATGCCGGGCAGCGCGCGCGGCCGCGCGCCGGTGGCGACGATGATGTGCCTGGCCTTGTAGGTGCCCTCGCCCTTCGTGTTCTTCGGCGCCGGCGCCTGCGGCTGCATCGGCTTCCTGGTCGGCTTCGAGACGACGATCTCGCCTCCCTTGTCCCCCGAAGGAGCCCTGGTCAGCTTCGCCTCGCCCCAGATGACGTCGACCTTGTTCTTCTTCATCAGCATGCCGACGCCGCCGTTCATGCGCTCGGCGATGCCGCGCGAGCGCTTGACGATGGCGGCAAGGTCGGGCCTGACCGTTCCCTCGATGGCGACGCCATAGTCCTTGCCGTGGCTGGCCAGGTGCATCACCTCGGCCGAGCGCAGCAGCGCCTTGGTCGGGATGCAGCCCCAGTTGGAGCAGATGCCGGCCAGATGCTCGCGCTCGACGATCGCCGTCTTCAGCCCGAGCTGGGCGGCGCGGATCGCCGCGACATATCCCCCGGGGCCCGCCCCGATGATGATGACGTCATAGCTGTCGGCCACGGGCGTTTCCCTCCCTTAAAGTCCAAGCATCATGCGCGCGATGGGCTCGAGCCCCTTGCCGATGGCGCGGGTGTTGGCGGCGTCGAGATGCACGCCGTCGAGCGGCGTCGTCTGCGCCACCGATCCGGCATCGAAGAAGCCGCACCCTTCCGCGTCCGCCAGATCGGCGTAGAAGCCGGCGATCATGCGCGACTGCTCCACGCCGCCGGCGAACATCGCCGCAAATTCGGGATCGGCCGTCTCGCTGAGCGGCGGCGGCGCCACGATCAGCACGGCGGGCGGCTCGCCGGAGCCGTCGCGCGTGGCGTTCAGCCGCACGATCTCGACCAGCCGGCGCATGCCCTGCATGGCGGCGAGCGCCGTGCCGGCGATGGCCGGCTTCATGTCGTTGGAGCCGAGCATGAGGATGACGAGATCGAGCGGCGCATGGGTGTAAAGGCTCGTCGGCAGGATGCGCACGCCGTTGCGGTCGCAGGCAGCCAGATGCTCGTCATAGCCGGTGGTGCGCCCGCGCAGGCCGTCGGCGACGACATGGACGCCGGGCCCCAGCCGCGCCTGGAGGACGTTCGGCCAGCGATCCTCGAAGGCATGCCGGCCGCCCGTCTCGGCGTCGGACCCCCAGGTGATCGAATCGCCGTAGCAGAGGATCGTCTTCATGCGCGGTTCCGTTGCCCGGCCTGCATCACAACTGCCTGAGGCCGAGCGCGATGAACAGGAACAGCACGCCGTTCGAGACCAGCTCTATGGCCAGCAGGATGCCCAGCACCGACCCGGCCGCATAGGGGAAGTTGGTGAGGATGAGCGCGCCGAGCACGATGGACACCAGGCCCGACAAGAGCACCCAGCCCCAGCCCGTCACCGGGCGCAGCGACAGGGAATAGAAGAGCTTGATCGCGCCGGTGGCGAGCAGGAGCACGGCGACCAGAAGCGTCAGCGACACCATGCCGGCGAGCGGGTTGAAGACCAGCGAGACGCCGACCACGAGCGAGAGCACGCCGAACAGCAGCGCCCACAGGAAGCCGCCCCAGCCCTGCACCTGGAACGACTGGATGATCTGCAGGCCGCCGAGCAGCATGAAGAACCAGCCGGCGAGCAGCGTCGCCGCCAGCGTCGCGGCGAACGGGTCGGCGAGCGCCAGCACGCCGCCGATCAGCGACACGACGGCGAGGATCGCCATCCACATCCACGACTTCCTGAGCTTCTCGGAATGTGCCGTCTCGGTCATGACATCAACCTTTCCCCGTAACGGCCGGGCGACAGCCCGGCTTTCAGACCAGCATCGAAAGCGGATTCTCGACGATGCGCTTGAAGGCGGCGAGCAGCTCCGCCCCGAGCGCGCCGTCGACCGCGCGATGGTCGGTGGAGAGCGTCACCGACATGACGGTGGCGACCTCGACCTTGCCGTTCCTGACCACGGCCCGCTCGTCGCCCGCGCCGACCGCCAGGATGGTGGCGTGCGGCGGGTTGATGACGGCGGCGAAGTCCTTGATGCCGAACATGCCCAGATTCGACACCGAGGTGGTGCCGCCCTGATATTCCTCGGGCTTCAGCTTGCGGTTCCTGGCGCGCGCGGCGAGATCCTTCATCTCGTTCGAGATGGCCGACAGCGATTTCTCGTCCGCCCGGCGCACGATGGGCGTGATCAGGCCGCCGGGAATGGAGACCGCGACGCCGACATCGGCGTGGCGGTGCCGCAGCATGCCGCCCTCGGTCCACGAGACGTTGGCGTCGGGCACCTGCATCAGCGCATGCGCGAACGCCTTGATGACGAGGTCGTTGACCGACAGCTTGTAGGCGGGCGCCTCGCCCTTTTCGGTCTTCGCCACCGGCGCGGCGTCGTTCAACTGCTTGCGCAGCGCAAGCAGCGCGTCGATCTCGGTGTCGACGGTGAGGTAGAAATGCGGGATCGTGGTCTTGGCCTCGACCAGCCGCCGCGCGATGGTCTTGCGCATGTTGTCGTGCGGGACGAGCTCGTAGCTGCCCTGCTCGAACAGCTTGAGCACGGCCTCGTCGGACATGGCCCTGGCAGCCGGGGCGGCAGCGGGCGCCTCGGCCGCCTTCGCCGCGGGCGCGGCCTTCGGCGCGCCGCCGGCGAGGGCAGCCTCGACATCGGCCTTGACGACGCGGCCGCGCGGGCCGGAGCCGGCGACGGCGGCGATGTCGATGCCCGCCTCCTTCGCGATGCGGCGCGCGAGCGGCGAGGCGAAGGTGCGGCCCTCGCCCGAGGAAGACGCGGCAGCGGCCTTCGGCGCAGGCGCCTGAGGCGTGGCGGGAGCGGGCTCCGCCTTCGCCTCCTGCCTTGCCGGCTCGGCTTTTGCCTCCGCCTTCGGCGCTTCGGCCTTCGGTGCGTCGCCGCCAGCGGCTGCGGCGGAGACGTCCTCGCCCTCGGCGGCCAGCACTGCGATCACGGCGTTGACCTTGACGCCCTCGGTTCCGGCCGGAACGACGATCTTCGCCACCGTGCCCTCGTCCACGGCCTCGACCTCCATGGTCGCCTTGTCGGTCTCGATCTCGGCGATGACGTCGCCGGGCGAAACCTTGTCACCCTCCTTGACCAGCCACTTGGCGAGATTGCCCTCCTCCATGGTGGGGGAGAGCGCCGGCATGGTGATTTCGATCGGCATGGCTGCCCCTCCCCTCAGTTCCGGTAGGTGACGGCCTTGACCGCCTCGACCACCTCGGCGACGCTGGGCAGGGCCAGCTTCTCCAGATTGGCCGCGTAGGGCATCGGCACGTCCTTGCCGGCGACGGTGATCACCGGCGCGTCGAGGTGGTCGAAGGCGCGCTGCATGACCTGGCTGGCGATGTGGTCGCCCACCGACGACTGCGGGAAGCCCTCCTCGACCACGACCAGCCGGTTGGTCTTCCTGACCGAGGCAAGGACGGTGTCGAAGTCGAGCGGGCGGATGGTGCGCAGGTCGACGATCTCGACGTCGAGCCCCATCGCGCGCAGCTCCGCCTCGGCCTTGATCGCATAGGTCATGCCGATGCCGAAGGAGACGATGGTGGCGTCCCGGCCCTGCTTGTGGATGCGGGCCTTGCCGATGGGCAGCACGAAATCGTCCAGCTTCGGCACGTCGAAGGTCTGGCCGTAGAGGATCTCGTTCTCGAGGAAGATCACCGGGTTGGGGTCGCGGATCGCGGCCTTGAGCAGGCCTTTGGCGTCGGCGGCGGTATAGGGCATCACCACCTTCAGCCCCGGTATGTGGCCGTACCAGGCGGCGTAGCACTGCGAGTGCTGGGCGGCCACGCGCGCGGCCGCGCCGTTGGGGCCGCGGAAGACGATCGGCGCGCCCATCTGGCCGCCGGCCATGTAGAGGGTCTTGGCGGCCGAGTTGACGATGTGGTCGATGGCCTGCATGGCGAAGTTGAAGGTCATGAACTCGACGACGGGCTTCAGGCCGGCGAAGGCAGCGCCGACGCCCAGGCCGGCGAAGCCGTGCTCGGTGATCGGCGTGTCGACCACGCGGCGGGGGCCGAACTCCTGCAACAGCCCCTGCGTGACCTTGTAGGCGCCCTGATACTCGGCGACCTCCTCGCCCATGACGAAGACGTCCTCGTCGCGGCGCATCTCCTCGGCCATGGCGTCGCGCAGCGCCTCGCGCACGGTGGTCGCCACCATCTCGGTACCGGCCGGAATGTCGGGATCGGCGGCGGCCTCCGCCTTCGGCGCGGCGGGGACGGGCGCGGCGGCCGGCGCTTCGGCGGGCTTCGGCGCGGGTTCGGCGGCGGGCGCGACAGCCCTGTCGGCCCCGGCGGGGGCGGCGTCGGCGCTCTCGCCCTCCTGGACCAGCACGGCGATCGGCGTGTTGACCTTCACGCCCTCCGTGCCCTCGGCGACGAGGATCCTGCCCAGCGTCCCCTCGTCGACGGCTTCCACCTCCATCGTCGCCTTGTCGGTCTCGATCTCGGCGATGACGTCGCCGGGGGCGACCTTGTCCCCCTCGTTCTTGAGCCATTTCGACAGGTTGCCCTCTTCCATGGTCGGCGACAGGGCAGGCATGAGAATCTCGATCGGCATCGTCCGTCCCCCTAGAGCAGCACGTCGGTGTAGAGCTCGGACACGTCCGGCTCGGGATCGGACTGGGCGAAATCGGCCGCGTCGGCGACGATGTCGCGCACCTCCTTGTCGATGGCCTTCAGGTCGTCCTCGCCGATGCCCTTCTGCGCCAGAAGCCGCGCCTTGACCTGCTCGATCGGGTCGTGCTCGGAGCGCATCTTCTGCACCTCGTCCTTCGAGCGGTACTTCGCCGGGTCGGACATCGAATGGCCGCGATAGCGGTAGGTCTGCATTTCCAGGATGATCGGGCCGTTGCCGGCGCGGCACCACTCGACCGCCATGTCGGCCGCCGACTTGACCGCGCGCACGTCCATGCCGTCGACCTGGATGCCGGGAATGCGGAAGGAGACGCCGCGCTGGGAGAAATCCGTCTCGGCCGAGGAACGCGTCACCGCCGTGCCCATGGCGTAGCGGTTGTTCTCGATGACGTAGATGACCGGCAGCTTCCACAGCGAGGCCATGTTGAACGCCTCGTAGACCTGGCCCTGGTTGGCCGCGCCGTCGCCGAAGAAGGTGAGGCAGACGTTGTCGTTGCCGCGATACTTGTTGGCGAAGGCAAGCCCGGTGCCGAGCGGCACCTGCGCGCCGACGATGCCGTGGCCGCCGTAGAAATTCTTCTCCTTGGAGAACATGTGCATGGAGCCGCCCTTGCCCTTGGAGTAGCCGCCGCGGCGGCCGGTCAGCTCGGCCATCACGCCGCGCGGGCTCATCTCCATGGCAAGCATGTGGCCGTGGTCGCGATAGGCGGTGATCATCTGATCGCCTTCCTTGATCGCCATGGCCATGCCGGTGACGACGGCCTCCTGGCCGATATAGAGGTGGCAGAAGCCGCCGATGAAGCCCATGCCGTAGAGCTGGCCAGCCTTTTCCTCGAAGCGGCGGATCAGGAGCATGTCCCGATAGGCCTTCATGTCCTGCTCGGCGGTGAACTTCGCCGGCGGCGGCGTCCTCAGTGCAGGCTGGCTGTCAGCGCCTGCCCTTGATCTGGCAGGCGTCTTCCGGGCGGCTGTCGCCATCGCTCGCTCCCTTTTCGTCTACTCCCCGACGGAAAGCTGGCGCTTCCCGCATTTTTTCGGAGGCTAGCACGGAGCAATGCCGACCGCCATGCGGAAAAATGCACGGCTGCTATACGGATAGCTTGTATAAACTATTGAAATATAATGATTAACTTAAATTCAGTTAATTTCAATACACACGCCGCATGACGATAATCTCGTCCGGCGCCGCCACGTTGAGCGCGCGGCGCGCGTGCTCGTCGAGCATGTCCTTCTCCAGCGTGCCGTCGTGCAGGAGCCGGACGCGCTGCTCGAGGCGCATGCGCTCGGCCTGCACCTTTTCCAGATCGGCCTCGAGGGCCGCGACCCTGTCCTGAAGCCGGTACTTGGAGTAGATGCCGTATTCGCCGTGGAAGGCGTGGAAGCCGAAATAGGACAGGAACACGGCCGCAATCGCCGGCACGATGAAGATGCCGGTGTTCCGTTTCTTGTGCTGGCGAGTCCACATGGTTGAAGCGATGCCCTGGAGCGATCGCTTCATGTGCCATGGACATGCTTAAGGGCCGGTTACCACGCCGCCGGATCGGGCCGGCCTTTGCGGTCCTACCCCTTCAGGATGTCGCGGCCGGCATAGCGGGCATGGGCGCCGAGCTCCTCTTCGATGCGCAGGAGCTGGTTGTACTTGGCCATGCGGTCGGAGCGGGCGAGCGAGCCGGTCTTGATCTGCCCGCAATTGGTGGCGACCGCCAGGTCGGCGATGGTGGAATCCTCGGTCTCGCCCGAACGGTGCGACATCACCGCCGTGTAGGCGGCGCGGTGCGCGGTCTCGACCGCGTCGAGCGTCTCGGTCAGCGTGCCGATCTGGTTGACCTTGACGAGGATCGAGTTGGCGACGCCCATGCGGATGCCGTCGCGCAGGCGCGCCGAATTGGTGACGAACAGGTCGTCGCCGACGAGCTGCGCCTTGCCGCCGATCAGGTCGGTCAGGGTCTTCCAGCCGTCCCAGTCGTCCTCGGCCATGCCGTCCTCGATGGAGATGATCGGATAGTCGGCGGCAAGCTTTGCGAGATATTTCGCCTGCGCCTTCGGATCGCGGGTCTTCCTCTCGCCCTCGTAGACATAGGCGCCGTCCCTGAAGAACTCGGTCGAGGCGCAGTCGAGCGCAATCGCCACCTCCTCGCCCGGCTTGTAGCCGGCCTTCTCGATGGAGGCCATGACGAAGTCGAGCGCGGCCTGCGCGCTCTTCAGGTTCGGCGCGAAGCCGCCCTCGTCGCCGACATTGGTGTTGTGGCCGGCGTCCTTCAGGCCCTTCTTCAGCGTGTGGAAGATTTCGGCGCCCCAGCGCAGCCCCTCGCGGAAGGAGTCCGCGCCCACCGGCATGATCATGAATTCCTGGAAGTCGATGGGGTTGTCGGCATGCGCCCCGCCGTTGAGGATGTTCATCATCGGCACCGGCAGGACATGCGCGCCCGCCCCGCCGACATAGCGGTAGAGCGGCAGCGAGGCCGAGGCGGCGGCCGCCTTGGCGACGGCGAGCGACACGCCCAGGATGGCGTTGGCGCCCAGGCGCGCCTTGTTCGGCGTGCCGTCGAGCTCGATCATGGCGCGGTCGATCTGGATCTGGTTCTCGGCCTCCAGCCCGCCGACGGCCTCGAAGATCTCGCCGTTGACGGCGTCGACCGCGCTTTTCACGCCCTTGCCGAGATAGCGCGCGCCGCCGTCGCGCAGCTCGACCGCCTCGTGCGCGCCGGTCGATGCGCCCGACGGCACGGCCGCGCGGCCCATCGATCCGTCCTCGAGAACGACGTCGACCTCGACGGTCGGGTTGCCGCGGCTGTCGAGAATCTCGCGGCCGACGATGTCGATGATGGCGGTCATGGCAGGCTTTCCCCGGTAAGAGATTGGCAGGTCGCCGCCCTCTTACCGAATGGCCCCCGCGCAGGCAATGACCGCCATCGCGCGGCGGCGATCAAATCCAGTAGCGCGGCACCTTGTAGTAGTCGTAGGACTCGTCGCGCGCCTTCTGGCCGTCGTCCCTGGTCAGGTCGCTGATGTCGTAGACGGGTGCCGCCTCGAGCTGCGCGCGGCTGAACGGCACGACATAGCCGCCGCGCTGCGGCTCGTAGTCGAGGCTCGACCACGGGATGGTGTGATACTTCTCGCCGATGCCGAGGAAGCCGCCGAAGCCGATGACGGCGAACATGATGCTGTTGGACATCTTGTCCAGCATCACGTCCTCGATGGAGCCGATGTGCTCGCCCTCGGTGTTGTAGACGTCGGTGCCGATGACGCGCGAAGCCTGGATTGCCTGGGTGTGCCCTGTGGCGGTAGCCATGGTGCTTGCTCCTCTTTGGCTGCGCCCCCTTGTGCCTCTTCAATGGGCGAGGCGGGCGGAGGTTCCGAAGAGCGGATCAAAGCCCCCTTGGCGATGCGGTCGAACGCCATCAGCGTCTCGATCAGGCGCGGCATTTCGGAAAGCGGCACCATGTTGGGGCCGTCCGACGGCGCGTTGTCGGGGTCCTGGTGCGTCTCGACGAAGACGCCGGCGACGCCGACTGCAACCGCCGCGCGCGCCAGCGTTTCCACGAAGCGGCGTTCGCCGCCGGAGGAGCCGCCCTGCCCGCCCGGCTGCTGCACGGAGTGGGTGGCGTCGAAGATCACCGGCGCGCCCGTCTCGGCCATGATCGGCAAGGCGCGCATGTCGGAAACGAGCGTGTTGTAGCCGAACGAGGCGCCGCGCTCCGTGACGAGCACGTTGGCGTTGCCGGAGTCCGTCACCTTGGCGACCACGTTCTTCATGTCCCACGGGGCGAGGAACTGGCCCTTCTTGACGTTGACCGCCCGGCCCGTCCGCGCCGCGGCGACCAGAAGGTCGGTCTGGCGCGACAGGAAGGCCGGTATCTGCAGCACGTCGACCACCTCGGCGACCACGGCGCACTGCTCCTCGGTGTGCACGTCGGTCAGGACGGCGAGGTCGAGGTCGCGGCGGATGTCGGCGAAGATCGGCAGCGCCGCCTCCAGCCCCGCGCCGCGCCGGCCCGACAGCGAGGTGCGGTTGGCCTTGTCGAACGAGGTCTTGTAGACGAGGCCGATGCCGAGCCGGGCGCAGATCTCCTTCAGGCTGCCGGCCATGTCGAAGGCGTGCTGGCGCGATTCGAGCTGGCAGGGGCCGGCGATCAGCGCCAGCGGCGCATCGTTGGCGAAGCGGACATTGCCGACGCTCACGCCGGGATTGGGAGCCGTCATGGCGTTTCCTCGAACACGAACCCGGGCCCCTGCCCGGCCGATGCCGGCACGTGGAGCCTTCCATCGCGCCTCTGGTAGCCGATCGCGCCGGCATTGAACAGCGCGGCCGTCGCGTCGGGGTCGCGCACGCCGAAGACGATGCCGGTCAGCCGCGGGGCCCGCGCATCGGAGTTCCTCGCGATGCGGACCGCCGCGTTCGCCAGCGCCACCGCGACGCGGCCGCCGTCCTCGCCAGGCGCGCCGCCGGACATGGCGGCCAGGAAATCCGCGAAGCCGCGCGGGTCGGCCGCCTCGGCCTCGACCGCGACGATCCGCGTCGCGCCGTTTGCATGCCGCTCCAGCGCCCGGCGGTCGATCATCGGCACCTTGCGCCGCTCGCAGGCGAAGAAGAAGGCGTCGGCCCCGCCCTCGGGCGCGGCGAAGGCGAGCAGGAAGGAGGCGATGTCGGCCTTGCCGTCCCTGTCGAGCGACGGCCGCGAGAACTCGACCATCGGCCCGCCGCAGATGCCGAGCCGCGTGAACCGGGCATGGTCGGCTTCCGCGTCGCCGGTGGCGAGCACGATGGCCGACAGCCCCTCCTCGCCGCGCGCGGCGCGGAAGCGCCGGTCGCCGAGGACGAAGCTGTTGCCGGCGGCGGCCGCGGCCTCGACCGCGGCGGCATCGCCGACCGCCAGCGGCTCGATGAAGGTGCCGTCGGCGAAATAGACGCAGGCATTGACCGTGCCGAACGGATGCACGCCCTCGGGGGCGACGGTGAAGCCGAGCGCGGAAAGCCGCGCGCGTGCGGGGCCGAGCCCGGCGACGGGCAGGACCAGATGGTCGAGGGCGCGCGCGCTCACACCAGCCGGCTCTGCTCCACCGCGGCGGCGATGAAGCTGGCGAACAGCGGATGCGGCTCGAACGGGCGCGACTTCAGCTCGGGGTGGTATTGCACGCCGATGAACCACGGATGGTCGGCATATTCGATCGTCTCGGGCAGCACGCCGTCGGGCGACATGCCGGAGAAGACCAGCCCGCACGCCTCCAGCCGCTCCTTGTAGTCGATGTTGACCTCGTAGCGGTGGCGATGGCGCTCCGAAATCTCGGTGGCGCCGTAGATGCCGGCGATGCGCGTTCCCTCGCCGAGCCGCGCCGGGAAGGCGCCGAGCCGCATGGTGCCGCCGAGGTCGCCCGCGGCCTTGCGCTTCTCCAGCATGTTGCCCTTGAGCCATTCGGTCATCAGGCCGACCACCGGCTCCTTCGCCTCGCCGAACTCGGTGGAGGACGCCTCCTCGATGCCGGCCAGCGAGCGCGCGGCCTCGATGCAGGCCATCTGCATGCCGAAGCAGATGCCGAAATAGGGCACCTTGCGCTCGCGGGCGAACTTGGCGGCCAGGATCTTGCCCTCCGAGCCACGCTCGCCGAAGCCGCCGGGAACGAGGATGCCGTGGACCTTCTCCAGGAAGGGCGCGGGGTCCTCGTTCTCGAACACCTCCGATTCGATCCAGTCGAGCTTGACGCGCACGCGGTTGGCCATGCCGCCGTGCGACAGCGCCTCGATCAGCGACTTGTAGGCGTCCTTCAGCCCGGTGTACTTGCCGACCACCGCGATGGTGACCTCGCCCTCGGGGTTGTGGATGCGCTCCGACACCTCCTGCCAGCGCTCCATGCGCGGCTTGGGCGCGGGGTCGATGCCGAAGGCGGCCAGCACCTCGCTGTCCAGCCCTTCCTTGTGGTAGGCGATCGGCACGTCGTAGATGTGGGCGACGTCGAGGGCCTGGATGACGGCGCTTTCGCGCACGTTGCAGAACAGCGACAGCTTGCGGCGCTCTTCCTTGGGGATCTGGCGGTCGGCGCGCACCAGCAGGATGTCGGGCGCGATGCCGATGGAGCGAAGCTCCTTGACCGAGTGCTGGGTCGGCTTGGTCTTCAGCTCGCCCGCCGCCGGTATCCACGGCATCAGGGTGAGGTGGATATAGACGGCCTGGCCGCGCGGCAGCTCGTTGCCGATCTGGCGGATCGATTCCAGGAAGGGCATGGCCTCGATGTCGCCGACCGTGCCGCCGATCTCGCACAGCACGAAATCGTAGTCCTCGTTGCCGTCGAGGATGAACTTCTTGATCTCGTCGGTGACGTGCGGGATCACCTGCACGGTGGCGCCGAGATAGTCGCCGCGCCGCTCGCGCTCGATGATGTTCTTGTAGATGCGGCCGGTGGTGATGTTGTCGTGGCTGTCGGCCGAGCGCCCGGTGAAGCGCTCGTAGTGGCCGAGATCGAGGTCGGTCTCGGCGCCGTCGTCGGTGACGAACACCTCGCCATGCTGATACGGGCTCATCGTGCCCGGATCGACATTGAGATAGGGATCGAGCTTGCGCAGCCTCACGCGGTAGCCGCGCGCCTGCAGCAGGGCTCCGAGAGCCGCTGCGGCGATGCCTTTGCCGAGTGAGGAAACCACGCCGCCGGTGATGAAAACATATCGCGCCATGGGAACCGACGCTTAGCCCCGTGCGCTTGATTCCGCCAGAGGAAAAACGCGCAAACCGGCTTTTCATCCGATGACGATCGCAACACGAAGCCGCTTGATCCACAGCAAGGAAGCTGCGACGACAAAAACTATCATCCGCGCGAAGCCTGCAACCGCCTCAACGAAGGGAGAAGCCCATGTACCGCACCATCATCGTCCCCATCGACCTCTCCCAGGAGGAAAAGGGACGCAGCACCATCGACCTCGCCGTCAAGCTGGGCGGAAGCGATGTGCGGATCGTCCTCGTCAACGTGCTGGAGGAGCTGCCCGGCTACATCGCGGTCGAGCTGCCGGCCGGGCTGATGGAGCAGTCGCGCAGCGACGCGCAGGCCAAGCTGACGGCGATCGCCGCCGATGCCGGGATCGCGGCGGAGATCGTCGTGCGCACCGGCCACCCCGCCAACCAGATCCTCGAGCTGGCGGAGGAGACGGGCGCCGACCTCGTCATCGTCGCCTCGCACCGCCCCGGCCTTCAGGACTATTTCATCGGCTCCACGGCCGGCCGCGTCGTGCGCCACGCCAATTGCTCGGTGCTGGTCGTGCGCTGAGCCGCCGTTCCCGCACGGCACGAAAAGGAAGCGGGCGCCAAGCCGCCCGCTTTTTTCCGTCCGTCTCCGCGGCCCGCGGCTTTCGCGGGCGCAAACGGGGAAAACTACTGGCCGCTCGGGACCTGCGGCTGCGCCGGCGCGGCCGGCGCAGGGGCCGCGGCGCCGTCGCTGTCGCCGCCGAGCTGGTCGAGCACGCCGCCGCTGCCGGCGGGCGCGCCCTGCTGGCCGGCCTGCGGCACGCGGTCGAGGATGTCGATGGGCTGCTCGCCGTAGCGCGCCAGCACCGACAGCGCCAGCGAGGTGGCGAAGAACGCGGCCGCCAGGATCGCCGTGGTGCGCGTCAGCACGTTGGCGGCGCCGCGCGCGGTCATGAAGCCCGAGCCGCCGCCGATGCCGAGGCCGCCGCCTTCCGAACGCTGCATCAGCACCACGCCGACGAGGGCGAGGACGACCATCAGGTGGATGACGATGAGGATTGTCTGCATGGTTCGGATTCCGGCTTTCGGTTCGCGCGGCGGGGAATGCGGGCGCGGACGCGGCTCAATACACGGCTTCGCCGCGCTTTCCAACCCATATGGCCCCGCCTTGCGGAGCAAAAAAGGCGGCGGCGGGAAAAATCGCCCTACAGCGAGCGATAGGCTTCGGCGATGCCGAGGAAATCGGACGCCTTGAGGCTCGCCCCGCCGACCAGCGCGCCGTCGACATTGGCGACGGCCATCAGCTCGGCCGCGTTGGATGGCTTGACCGAGCCGCCGTAGAGGATGCGCATATGAGCGGCCTGGTCGCCGACGACCCTGGCCAGCTCCGCCCGGATGTGGGCGTGGGCGGCCGCGACGTCGGCGGTCGACGGCGTCAGGCCGGTGCCGATCGCCCATACCGGCTCGTAGGCGACCACCGTGGTGGCGGGTGTGGCGCTCGCCGGCACGGAGCCCGCGATCTGCCGCGACAGCACCGAAAGCGTCTTGCCCGCCTCGCGCTCGGCGCGCGTCTCGCCGACGCACACGATGGCGGAAATGCCGGCCCGCCAGGCGGCGTCGGCCTTGGCATGCACGGCCCCGTCGGTCTCGCCGTGGTCGATGCGGCGCTCCGAATGGCCGACGATGACGAAGGAGGCGCCGGCATCCTTGAGCATCTCGGCCGAGACGTCGCCGGTATGCGCGCCGCTTTCGCGGGCGTGGCAGTCCTGGCCGCCGGTGCGCACCGGCGTGTCGCGCAGCGTCTCGGAAGCCCGCCACAGAAGCGTCGCGGGCACGCAAACGAGCGCGTCGACCTCCGTGTCCAGCCCGTGCATGAAGCCCTTGCCGATGGCGATCAGTTCCGACAGCGAGGCGCTGGTGCCGTTCATCTTCCAGTTGCCGGCGACGAGCGGACGAATACCGGGGGTCATCGGGCGGGTCCTTCCTTACCTGTGGCCATCCTTGGGTCTGGTGCCTGGCTTCCTAGCAAAAACCGGGCACAAAGCAATCGACACCGGCGGGGAAGGACGGTATTGCCGTCTCCTGGTAAACGGACACCGCTCGGGAACACGTCACGCGATGCTCACTCTTCTCAGAAACGCCGCCGGGACCTGGGTCGCCAAGCTGCTGCTGATCCTGCTGGTGCTTTCTTTCGCGGTCTGGGGCATTTCCGGGCAGATCACGGGCGGCTTCGGCTCGCATGTGGTCAGCGTCGGCAAGACGCGGGTGTCGATCAACGAGTTCCGCCTCGCCTACGACCGGCAGGTCCAGCAGTTCTCGCAGCAGTTCGGCCGGCCGATCACGCGCGAGCAGGCGCAGGCGTTCGGCATCGACCAGATGGTGCTGGCCCAGCTCGTCGCCGGCGCGGTGCTGGACGAGCAGGCGCGCGAGATGCGGCTCGGCCTGTCGCGCGACCGGCTGGCGACGCTCACCGCCGAGGACCCGGCGTTCCGCGGGCCGGACGGCCGCTTCGACCGCAACCAGTTCGAATGGGTGCTGCGCCAGGTCGGCATGTCGCCCAACGACTACCTGAAGAATCGCAGCCAGGTCGCGGTGCGCCAGCAGATCGTCGAGGCCGTCTCCGACGGCATGACGGCGCCGCAGGCGCTGCTGCGGGCCGTCTCGCTCTATTCGGGCGAGGACCGCACGGTCGAGTATCTGGTGGTGCCGCGCTCGCTGGTCGAGCCGGTCGAGGCGCCGTCGCAGGAGGCCGTGACCGCGTGGTTCGAGGCCAACAAGGCCACCTACGCCGCGCCCGAATACCGCACCGTCTCCTACGTCAAGCTGGAGCCGGACGACATCGCCGACCCGGCGGCCATCGCCGACGACGAGGTGCGCGCCTATTACGAGCGCAACCTGTCGCGCTTCACCAGGGCCGAGCGGCGCACCATCGAGCAGATCGTGTTCGCCGACGAGGCGGCGGCAAGCGCCGCGCTGGAGAAGATCCGCGGCGGCGCCACCTTCGAGGAGATCGTGGCGGCCGAGGGCAAGACCATGGCCGACGCCCTGCTCGGCACCTTCGAGAAGGACCGCGTCGCCGACCCGGCCATCGCGGAAGCCGCCTTCGGCGTGGCGCAGGGCGAGGTCAGCGACGTCGTCGCCGGCACGTTCGGGCCGATCCTGCTGCGCGTGACGCAGATCGAGCCCCAGCATGTCAGCCCCTTCGAGGAGGTCGCCCCGACGATCCGCGCGGAGCTGGCGCTCGACGAGGCCAACCGCGTGCTGCTCGACGTCCATGACGCCTATGAGGACGCCCGCGCCGGCGGCGACTCCATGGTCGAGGCCGCAGCCAGGCAGCGGCTCAAGGTGGTGACCGTCGAGGCCGTCGACCGCAACGGCCGCACGCCCGACGGCACGATCCTGACCGACCTGCCGCAGTCGAGCGAGCTGCTGCGCGAGGCCTTCGAGGCCGAGCCCGGGATGGAGAACCCGCCGATCAGCATCGGCTCGGTCGGCTTCCTGTTCTACGAGGTCGACGCGGTGACGCCGGCGCGCGAGCGTACCCTCGACGAGGTGCGCGACCGCGTGGCCGCGGACTGGACGGCGAGCGAGGCCTCGACGCGGCTGGCGGCCAGGGCCGCCGAGGTCGAGAAAGCGCTTTCTGGCGGCACGTCCATGGTCGAGCTGGCGACGGAGCTCGGCATCGAGGTGCAGACGCGGCGCGGCCTGAAGCGCGACGGCAGCGACGCCGATCTCGGCGAGGCCGGCATCGCCGCCGTGTTCGGCGTGACGCGCGGCGAAACCGGCATCACGCCCGGTGCTGGCGGCGATTCGCAGATCGTCTTCCGCGTCACCGATGTCGTCCACCCCGTGGACGCCGGCCCGGACGCGGTGCCGCCGCAGGTGCGCGATCGCTTCGCCAGCGGCCTCGCCGACGACCTTCTCGACCAGCTCGTGACCCGGCTGCAGGGCCAGTACGAGGTGAGGATCGACCGCGCCGCCATGCAGCAGGCGCTGAGCTTCTGAGGCGACGATGGCGGATCTGAAAGCCCATATCGCGAAGGTCGCCGACGGCACGGCGCTGTCGTTCGAGGAGGCGCGCGAGGCATTCGACATCATCATGTCCGGCGAGGCGACCCCGAGTCAGATCGGCGGCTTCCTGATGGCGCTGCGCGTGCGCGGCGAGACCGTGGCCGAGATTTCCGGCGCGGTCGCCACCATGCGGGCCAAGATGCTGCCGGTGAAGGCGCCGGCCAACGCCATCGACATCGTGGGCACCGGCGGCGACGCCTCCGGCTCCTACAACGTGTCGACCTGCGCCGCCTTCATCGTCGCCGGCGCCGGCGTGCCGGTGGCCAAGCACGGCAACCGCGCCCTTTCCTCGAAGTCCGGCGCGGCCGACACGCTGGCCGCGCTCGGCGTCGACATCGAGATCGGGCCGCAGGCGATCGCCACCTGCATCGAGGAAGCCGGCGTCGGCTTCATGTTCGCGCCCTCCCATCACTCGGCCATGCGCCATGTCGGGCCGACGCGCGTCGAGCTCGGCACGCGCACCATCTTCAACCTGCTCGGGCCGCTGTCCAATCCCGCGGGGGTGAAGCGCCAGCTCGTCGGCGTGTTCTCGCCGCGCTGGGTCGAGCCCGTCGCCGAGGTGCTGAAGGAGCTGGGCTCGGAATCGGTCTGGGTCGTGCACGGCGACGGCCTCGACGAGATGACCACGGCCGGCACCACGCAGGTCGCGGCGCTGGAAGGCGGCAGGATCAGGACCTTCGAGATCGAGCCGGAGGAAGTCGGGCTCGCCCGCGTGACCCGGCAGGAGCTGAAGGGCGCGGACGCCGCCCACAACGCGGCGGCGCTGCGCGCCGTGCTGGCCGGCGAGAAGAACCCCTATCGCGACATCGCGCTGCTCAATGCCGGCGGGGCGCTGGTGGTGGCCGGCAGGGCCAGGGACCTCGCCGAAGGCATCGAGATCGCCACCCGCTCCATCGACAACGGCTCGGCCGCCTCGGTGCTCGGGTTGCTGGCGCACGTTTCCAACCGGCGGGACAACCCGGCATGAGCGACATCCTGCGCCGCATCGAAACCTACAAGCGCGAGGAGATCGCGGCGGCGAAGTCCGCCGTGCCGCTGGCGGAGATCAAGGCGCGCGCCGCCGACGCGCCGCCGACGCGCGGCTTCCGCGCGGCAATAGAGGCGAAGCACGGCGCCGGCTTCTTCGCGCTCATCGCCGAGATCAAGAAGGCGAGCCCGTCCAGGGGCCTGATCCGCGCCGATTTCGACCCGCCGTCGCTGGCGCGCGCCTACGAGGCCGGGGGCGCGGCGTGCCTGTCGGTGCTGACCGACCGCCCCTCCTTCCAGGGCGCGCCCGAGTTCCTGACCGCAGCGCGCGCAGCCACCGCCCTGCCCGCGCTGCGCAAGGATTTCATGTTCGAGCCCTATCAGGTACACGAGGCGCGCAGCTGGGGCGCGGACGCGATCCTCGTCATCATGGCGAGCGTCTCCGACGAGGAGGCGCGCGCGCTGGAGGACGAGGCGCACGGCCTCGGCATGGACGTGCTGGTCGAGGTGCACGACGAGGCGGAGCTGGAGCGGGCGCTGAAGCGGCTTTCCTCGCCGCTTCTGGGCATCAACAACCGCAACCTGCGCACCTTCGAGGTCAGCCTCGAGACCAGCGAGCGGCTCGCCCGGCTCATCCCGTCGGACCGCGTCGTGGTCGGCGAAAGCGGCATCTTCACCCATGACGACTGCCTGCGGCTGCGCCGCAGCGGCATCGCGACCTTCCTCGTCGGCGAAAGCCTGATGCGGCAGGACGACGTGGCGGCGGCGACCCGCGCGCTGATCGGCGACGGCGCGGCGCGGGCGGCGGAATAGACGCGATGGCCCGGCTCACCCATCTCGGCGCGGCCGGCGAGGCGAGCATGGTCGATGTCGGCGGCAAGGACGAGACCGAGCGCACGGCGGTCGCGGAAGGCGCGGTCGTCATGGAGCCGCGCACGCTCGCCACGATCCTCGAAGGCAACGCGAAGAAGGGCGACGTCATCGGCGCGGCGCGCATCGCCGGCATCATGGCCGCCAAGCGCACGCACGAGCTGATCCCGCTCTGCCACCCGCTGCTTCTGACGAAGGTGTCGGTCGAGATCGAGCCGGACGAGGCGCTGCCGGGCCTGCGCGTGACCGCGCTGGCGCGCGTGACGGGCCGCACCGGCGTCGAGATGGAGGCGCTGACCGCCGCCTCGGTCGCCTGCCTGACGATCTACGACATGGCCAAGGCCGTGGACCGCGGCATGACCATCACCGGCATCAGGCTGGTGGAGAAGAGCGGCGGCAAGTCGGGCGATTTCCGCCGGGCCGGGACCCGGGCGAAGGGCTGAGATGGCCGGGCTGCTTCCCGTCGACGAGGCGCTGGCGCGGGTTCTCGACGGCGCGGCGCCCCTGCCCGACGAGGAGATCGATCTGGCTGACGCGGCCGGCAGGGTGCTGGCCGCCGACGTCGTCGCCAGCCGGGCGCAGCCGCCCTTCCCCGCCTCCGCCATGGACGGCTACGCCGTGCGCGCCGCCGATGTCGCCGCCGCGCCGGCCAGGCTTTCCGTCATCGGCCGGTCGGCCGCCGGCAGGCGCTTTGCGGGGCGCGTCGGACCCGGCGAGGCGGTGCGCATCTTCACCGGCGCGCCGGTGCCCGACGGCGCCGACGCCATCCTCATCCAGGAAGACGCGGGCGATCTCGGCGACGGCGCGATCGAGGCGCGCGAGGCCGTGCAGGCCGGGCGCCACATCCGCCGCGCCGGGCTCGATTTCGCGGCGGGCGAGGCGCTGCTTGCGGCCGGGCGGCTGCTCGACGCGGCGGCGCTGTCGCTGGCGGCCGCGGCGAACCGGCCGCGCCTTCGCGTCGTGCGCCGGCCGCTGGTCGCGATCCTCGCCACCGGCGACGAGCTCGTCGCGCCGGGAGCGCAGCCCGCACCCGACCAGATCGTCGCCTCCAACGGCCTCGGCGTCGCCGCGCTGGTGCGCGAGGCCGGCGGCGCCGCGCTCGACCTCGGCATCGTGCCGGACCACGAGGGGCGCATCCGCGCCGCCGTCCGCGGCGCGCTCGATGCGGGCGCGGACGTGATCGTCACGCTCGGCGGCGCCTCGGTCGGCGACCGCGACCTCGTGGGGGCGGCCCTTGCCGCCGAAGGCATGATGCCCGGATTCTGGAAGATCGCCATGCGTCCCGGCAAGCCGCTGATGTTCGGTCGGCTCGGGGCCGCGCGCGTGCTCGGCCTGCCGGGCAACCCGGTGTCGAGCCTGGTGTGCTCGCATCTGTTCCTGAAGCCGCTGGTGGCGGCGCTGGCGGGCCTCCCCTTCGCGCCGGATCTGCGCGAGGCGGCGCTCGGCGCGCCGATGAAGGCCAACGACCACCGCCAGGACTATGTGCGCGCCGTGGCGGCGATGCGGGACGGCCGGCTGGTGGCGACGCCGTTCGCGACGCAGGATTCCTCGATGCTGAAGACGATGGCGGCCGCGAACGCGCTGATCGTGCGGCCGCCCCACGCGCCGGACGCGCCCGCGGGCGCGGCGTGCCGCGTGCTGATGCTGCGCTGAAGCGCCACGCCGCACCTGCGGAACCGGGCACGAGCATTGCACGCCGGCGGCATTTTCGGGAACCAATCCCCACTCGTTCTGTTATGATTTCGATGAAGGGCGATTTGCTGACCATTACAGGAGGTCACGATGTTGAAGATCGTTTCCAGCGTATGCGCGGCGGCGATGGTGCTGTCGCTGCCGCTGACCACGCCGGGCTTCGCCATACCGAAGGCCCCGCCGGCCCAGGTCGAACAGGGCCGGGTGATGCTGGTGCAGGGCGACGGCAATCTCGACCGCCTCGTCAATCCCTCCCGGCGCGAGTGGCGCGGCGACCGCGACTGGCGGCGCGGCGACCACCGCGCAAGCAGGGACTGGGTGCGCCGCGGCGATTCCTACTATCTGCGCGGCCATCGCGGCTACCGGCACCATCGTCCGGGCTATCGCCATTACAATGGCTGGTGGTTCCCGCCGGCAGCCTTCATCGCCGGCGCCATCATCGGCGGCGCCATGGCCAACCCGCCGGTAGAATATCGCCCGCGCGGCAACGCCCATATCGACTGGTGTTATGCACGCTACCGTTCATATCGCGCCTCGGACAACACCTTCCAGCCCTATAACGGCCCGCGCCGCCAGTGCGTGTCGCCCTACGGCTGATTGGCAGTCCCGCGACGGAGATGTCCGAAACGACGAAACCCCGCCGGTCCGGCGGGGTTTTTCGTTACGCGGCGGCTGGATCGTTTCGCAGAAACGGTGAAACGATCCAGCCCTCTGTTTTCCGCAAGCCCAGGAAAAATGCCCCACACTTTTCCTGGAATTGCCCTATTCGGCCGCCGCGAGCAGGCTGGCATTGCCGCCGGCGGCCGTGGTGTCGACGCAGACCGCGCGCTCATGCGCGTAGGCGACCGGATCGATGGCCGCCGTCACCAGCCGCACGAGCGGCCCCTCGCGCGACGCCAGTGCGGCGCGGATCTGCCGCAGGGCCTGCGGCTCGGCCGCGCTCGCCACGACCTCGACGCCGAGGTCGGCGAGATCGGCGGGCTCGACCGTTCCCTCCAGCGCCTCGAGCGGCAGCCCCTTGCCGACCAGCGGCGCGAGCGCGGTGCGCGCGCCGGGCGCGACCGCCAGCACCGCGTTGCCCGCCGCCAGCGCCTGGATAGCCTGCGCCAGCAGCGCCTCGCCGTCCGGTCCGAGACAAAGCGCGCGGCCGCGCGGCGCGAGCAGCAGCGTGTTGGACTCCCCGGTCGGCCCCGGCAGGTCGACCGGGCCGAACTCCACCGCCGCAGCCGCTGCGACCGCCGCCGCCCCCTTGCCGCGCAGGTGCTTGCGCAGCACCTCGATGCGGTCGGGCCGGGCCGCCCAGTTGCCGCGCGCGCCATCCGGCATGTGCTCGCGCAGCGTCTGCGCCGCGACCGCCTTGCCGGCGGCCGGCGTGGCCCCCGCCGCCCCGGCCTTGCGGAAGCGGCGCAGATAGTGCGGCCCGCCCGCCTTGGGGCCGGTGCCGGACAGCCCCTCGCCGCCGAAGGGCTGCGAGCCGACCACGGCGCCGATCTGGTTGCGGTTGACGTAGATGTTGCCGGCATGGATGCCGTCGACGATGTGCTGCACGCGCACGTCGATGCGGGTGTGAAGGCCGAAGGTGAGCCCGTAGCCCTTTGCATTGATGTCGGCGATCACCTTGTCGATGTCGTCGGCCTCGAAGCTCGCGACGTGGAGGATCGGGCCGAACATCTCGCGCGCCATCTCGCCGATGCCAGACACGCGCAGGATGTGCGGCGCGACGAAGCGGCCGGACGACGGCGCCTCGAGGCGCGCGACCAGACGCCCCTGCCCCTCCATCCCGGCGCAGTAGGCGGCGAGCGCGTCGCGCGCCTCCTCGTCGATCACCGGGCCGACATCGGTCGAGATCCGCCAGGGATCGCCGACGCGCAGGGCCTCCATCGCGCCCCTCAGCATCTCCAGCACCTTGTTCTCGACGTCCTTCTGGACGTAGAGCACGCGCAGCGCCGAGCAGCGCTGGCCGGCGCTCTGGAAGGCCGAGGCCACCACGTCGCGCACCGCCTGCTCGGGCAGTGCGGTCGAATCGACGATCATGGCGTTCAGGCCGCCGGTCTCGGCGATCAGCATCGCGTCGGGCGCGGCGGTCTTCGCCAGTTGCCGCTCGATCAGCCGCGCCACCTCCGTCGAGCCGGTGAAGCACACGCCGGCGATGCGCGGGTCGGCCGTCAGCGGCGCGCCGACCGAGGGACCGTCACCCGGCACGAGTTGCAGCACGTCGGCGGGAATGCCGGCCTCGTGCAGAAGCGCCACGGCACGGGCGGCGATCAGCGGCGTCTGCTCGGCCGGCTTGGCGACCACCGCGTTGCCGGTGACGAGCGCGGCCGCGATCTGGCCGGTGAAGATGGCGAGCGGGAAGTTCCACGGCGAGATGCAGGCGATGACGCCGCGCGCTGCACCCGCCTCCTCGGCGGCGGCCGCCTGCCCGGCATAGTAGCGCAGGAAGTCGGCGGCCTCGCGCAGCTCGGCCACGGCGTCGGCCAGCGTCTTGCCGGCCTCGCGGGCGCACAGCGCGAAGAACTCGACGGCGTTTTCCTCGTAGAGGTCGGCGGCCTTGAGCAGCGCGGCCGCGCGCGTCGCAACCGGCGTTGCCGCCCAGTCGCCCTGCGCCTTCACCGCCCTGTCGACCGCCCCGGTCACAGCCGCGGCGTCGGCCTCGAACACCTCGCCGACGACCTCGTCGGGCTTCGCCGGGTTGATGACCGGCCGTCCCGTCTTGCCGGAGCCGGCGCGCCAGCGATGCGGGGCGGCGAACCTGTCGCGGCCGGCCTCGATCTCGGCCAGCGTCACCGGGTCGGTGATGTCCCAGCCCTTCGAGTTGGCGCGCTCGGCGTCGAAGATGTCGGCCGGGCGCGGGATCGCCGGGTTGGAGGCCGGCCCCTGCGCCGCGACGGCGTCGAACGGGTCGCGGGCGATGTCCTCGGCGCTGACGGCCTTGTCGACGATCTGGTGGACGAAGGAGGAGTTGGCGCCGTTCTCGAGCAGGCGGCGCACCAGATAGGCGAGCAGGTCGGAATGCGCCCCGACCGGCGCGTAGATGCGGCAGCGCGTGCCCTCCGCCTCGCGCACAGCCTCGTGCAGCGCGTCGCCCATGCCGTGCAGGCGCTGGAACTCGAAGGCGTCCTTGCGGCCCTCGGCAAGCGCCAGGATGGCGGCCACCGTGTGCGCGTTGTGGGTGGCGAACTGCGGATAGATGCGGTCGGTCATGCCGAGCAGCTTCTTCGCGCAGGCGATGTAGGAGACGTCGGTGCCGGACTTGCGGGTGAAGACCGGATAGCCGGCCAGGCCCAGCACCTGCGCGCGCTTGATCTCGGTGTCCCAGTAGGCGCCCTTGACGAGGCGCACCATGATGCGCCGGTCGAGCTTCTCGGCCAGCGCGTGGAGCCAGTCGATGACGAAGGCCGCGCGCGGGCCGTAGGCCTGGACGACGACGCCGAAGCCGTCCCAGCCGGCAAGCCCGGGATGGGCGAGCACCTGCTCGATGACGTCGAGCGACAGATCCAGCCGGTCGGCTTCCTCGGCGTCGACGTTCAGGCCCATGCGCGCCTTGCTAGCGGCGAGCGCAAGCTCCGTCAGCCGCCCGACCATGACCGGCAGCATCGTCTCCTTCTGCGCCACCTCGTAGCGCGGATGGATGGCCGACAGCTTGACCGAGATGCCGTGGTTCCTCGCGATGTCGGCCTCCCCGGCGGTGGCGGCGAGCGAGGCGATGGCGTCGGCATAGGCGCTGTGGTAGCGCAGCGCGTCGGCCTCGGTACGGGCGGCCTCGCCCAGCATGTCGAAGGAATAGAGATAGCCCTTCCTCGTGAAGTCGCGGCCGCGCTTCATGGCTTCGGCGATGGTGCGGCCGAGCACGAACTGCTCGCCCATCTCGCGCATGGCCGCCGACACAGCCTTGCGGATGACCGGCTCGCCGAGGCGGCGCACCATCGCGCGCAGCGTGCCCTCGATGCCGCCCTCGCCCTCCTCCAGCACGCGCCCGGTCAGCATCAGCGCCCAGGTCGAGGCGTTGACGAAGATCGACGACGAGCCCGAATGCGCCGACCAGTCGTGCGGCGCGATCTTGTCGCGGATCAGGTCGTCCATGGTGCCGGCGTCGGGCACGCGCAGGAGCGCCTCGGCCAGGCACATCAGCGCCACGCCCTCGCGCGTCGAAAGCCCGTATTCGGACAGGAACACCTCCATGAGTTGCGGGCTCGACGCGCCGCGAACGGCGCGCACCAGCCCGGCGGCGCGCGCGCAGATGCCGGCGCGCGCCTCCCCGGACAGGCCGGCGAGCGCGACGAGGCGCGAAAGCGCCTCCGCCTCGTCGGGCAGGTAGTTGGCGCGGATGGCTTTGCGATGGGCGGCGAGCGTGTTCGGGGACATGGCGGGACCGTCGGATCAACGAGGTTGGCGGATCGGGGATCGGAATTTGCCGCACCATAGCACGGGCGCGGGCGGCGGACTTGCCCAAAGCACTCGACTTCGCAGCCCTTCCGGCCTATTCGTTGGTCTTGCAGCATGGCATATGGGCTGAATATCCGATGTCAGAAGACCAATTGGACCGCATGGACCGCAGCATCCTCGCCGCGCTGGCGCGCGAGGGAAGACTGTCGATGTCGGAACTGGCCGAAAAGGTCGGGCTGTCGAAGACGCCGGTGCAGGCGCGGGTCCGCCGGCTGGAGCGCGACGGCTTCATCCGCGGCTATGCCGCCATCGTCGATCGCGAGCGCATGGGCGAAGGCCATGTCGCCTTCGTGCAGGTCAAGCTGTCGGACACGCGCTCGGCCGCGCTCGACGCCTTCAACAAGGCGGCGCTCGCCGTACCCGAGATCGAGCAGTGCCACATGATCGCGGCGAGCTTCGACTATCTGCTCAAGGTGCGCACCAGGGACATCGCCGCCTATCGCCGGGTGCTGGGCGAGCGCATCTCGGCCCTGCCGCACGTGGCGCAGACCTCGACCTATGTGGCGATGGAGACGGTGAAGGACAGGTAGGCGGCGCCATCGCCGCCCGCCCCCGTCAATCGATGTCGGCGATTGCCTGGCCCGAGCCGCCCTCGATGCGCTGCGACAGCGCGGCTTCCATGAACTCGTCGAGCTCGCCGTCGAGCACGTCGGAGGGGCTGGTGCTCTCGACGCCGGTGCGCAGGTCCTTCACGAGCTGGTAGGGTTGCAGCACATAGGAGCGGATCTGGTGGCCCCAGCCGATGTCGGTCTTCGACGCCTCGGTGGCGCTGGCTGCCGCCTCGCGCTTCTTCAATTCGTCCTCGTAGAGGCGCGAGCGCAGCATCTCCCACGCCTTGGCGCGGTTCTTGTGCTGCGAGCGCTCGGCCTGGCAGGCCACGACGATGCCGGTGGCCAGATGCGTGATGCGCACCGCCGAATCCGTGGTGTTGACGTGCTGGCCGCCCGCGCCGGAGGCGCGATAGGTATCGATGCGCACGTCGGATTCCGACACCGCGATGTCGATGGAGTCGTCCACCACCGGATAGACCCAGATCGAGGCGAAGGAGGTGTGGCGCCGCGCGTTGGAATCGAAGGGCGAGATGCGCACCAGCCGGTGAACCCCCGATTCCGTCTTGAGCCAGCCATAGGCGTTGTGACCCTTGACGAGGATGGTGGCCGACTTGATGCCCGCCTCCTCGCCGTCGTGGACCTCCAGCACCTCGACCTTGAAGCCGCGCCGCTCGGCCCAGCGCACATACATGCGAAGCAGCATGTTGGCCCAGTCCTGGCTCTCGGTGCCGCCGGCGCCGGCATGGACTTCCAGATAGGTGTCGTTGGCGTCGGCCTCGCCCGAAAGCAGGGTCTCGATCTGGCGCGCCTGGACCTCGGCGCGCAGGGCGCGGATGCCGGCTTCGGCATCGGCGACGACCGACTGGTCGTCCTCCTCCTCGCCGAGCGCGATCAGCTCGATGTTGTCGTCGAGCGCGCGGGTGAGCTCGGTGACGGCCCGGATGCCGTCCTCCAGCCCCTGCCGCTCGCGCATCAGCTTCTGCGCCTCCTGCGGGTCGTTCCAGAGCGAGGCGTCCTCGGCGCGCGAATTCAGGTAGTCAAGTCGCTTTACGGCCTGATCCCAGTCAAAGATGCCTCCTCAGCAGGCTTATGGCCTGCCTGATCTCGTCGACGAGCGTCTCGGTTTCGGCGCGCATGGGGAGCGTCATTTCCTTGCTGAACTGAATCGGCGCGGACCATAGGGACCGCGCCGGGGGATGTAAAGCAGACAGGAAGGCGCGAGCGTTCAGTAGAGGCCGCCGCCGCCCTGCATGATCGCGTCGCTCGCCTGCGGCGACAGCTCGCGGGCGCGCTCGGCCGCCTGGATCTCGTCCATGCCGATCACCCAGTAGCTGTCGGCCGGCCCGGTGCCGGGCTTGAAGGCCTCGACGATGGCGCCGGGCGCGCCGGCCTGCGCCTGCATGCCGGTCTTGCGGTCGACCGGGATCATGCGCATGCCCTCTGGCACGCGGAAGTCGACCGGGCGCACGTCTTCCAGCACCTCGGCCATGAACTCCTTGAAGATCGGCGCGGCAAGGCCGCCGCCGGTCGAGCCCTTGCCCATCGGCGTCGGCTTGTCGTAGCCCATGTAGAGGCCGACGACGAGGTCGGGCGTGTAGCCGACGAACCAGGCGTCCTTCTCCTCGTTGGTGGTGCCGGTCTTGCCGGCGATGGGCCGGCCGAGCTCGGCCAGCGTGACGGCGGTGCCGCGCTGGACCACGCCCTCCATCATCGAGGTGATCTGGTAGGCCGTCATCGGGTCGAGCACCTGCTCGGCGTTGTCGATCAGCTCGGGCTCGGCCTGGCCCTGCCACTCGGTGGCGTTGCAGCCCTCGCAACCGCGCTGGTCGTGCTTGAACACGGTCTTGCCGTAGCGGTCCTGGATGCGGTCGATCAGCGACGGCACGATGTGCTTGCCGCCATTGGCCATGATCGCATAGGCCGAGACCATGCGCATCACCGTCGTCTCGCCGGAGCCCAGCGACATCGCCAGCACCGGAAGCATCTTGTCGTAGACGCCGAAGCGCTCGGCGTATTCGGCGACGAGGTTCATGCCCATGTCGTTGGCGAGCCGCACCGTCATCAGGTTTCGCGAGCGCTCGATGCCGGCGCGCAGCGTCGAGGGGCCGGCCGCGCCGCCGCCGTAGTTCTTCGGCTCCCACACCTGGTTGCCGACGCGGATCGAGATCGGCGCGTCGAGCACCACGGAAGCCGGCGTGTAGCCGTTGTCGAGCGCGGCGGCGTAGACGATCGGCTTGAACGAGGAGCCCGGCTGACGCATGGCCTGGGTGGCGCGGTTGAACTCCGACTGCGAATAGGAGAAGCCGCCGACCATGGCGAGCACGCGGCCGGTATGCGGGTCCATCGCCACCATGCCGCCGGAAATCTCCGGCACCTGCCGCAGCGTCCAGCCGGCGCCCTCGCCCTCGTTCTTTTCGACGAAGATGACGTCGCCCGGCTTCAGCACCTCGGCCGGCGAGTCAGCCTTGACGCGGCGGCCTTCGACGGTGTGGCGCAGCGCCCAGCTCATGTCGGCGGCGGCGACGGTCGCGGTCTCGCGCTCGGCCTTCAGCGCGCCCGAGACCTCGCGGCCGGGCTGGAGGCCGATCTTCAGCCCCTCCTTGCCGGATTCCAGCACAACGGCGAGACGCCATTCCGGTACGTCGGACAGGCGCTCGACCTCGCCCAGCGGCACGCCCCAGTCGCCCGACACGTCGATCGAGGTGACGGGGCCGCGATAGCCGCGCAGCGTGTCATACTTGATGAGGCCGTGCTGCAACGCCTTGCGCGCCTTGACCTGCATGGCCGGGTCGAGCGTGGTGCGCACCGACAGCCCGCCCTCGTAGAGCGCATCCTCGCCGTAGCGGGAGATGATGGCGCGGCGCACCTCCTCGGTGAAATACTCGCCGGCGAAGAGATAGGTGCCGCTGCGGCGCGGGTTGACGCCGAGCGGCAGCGCCTTCTGCTTCGCCGCCTCGTCGGCCTCGACATAGCCGTTGGCGACCATCTGGTCGATCACCCAGTTGCGCCGCTCGATGGCGCGCTCGGTCTGGCGGAACGGATGGTAGTTGGACGGCCCCTTGGGCAGCGCCGCGAGATAGGCGGCCTCGGCCACGGTCAGCTCGTTGACCGACTTGTCGAAATAGGTCAGCGCGGCACCCGCGATGCCGTAGGCGCCGAGGCCGAAGAAGATCTCGTTCAGGTACAGCTCGAGGATGCGGTCCTTGGAATAGGCCTGCTCGATGCGGAAGGACAGCAGCATCTCGCGCACCTTGCGGTCGATGGTCTGGTCCGACGACAGCAGGAAGTTCTTCGCCACCTGCTGGGTGATGGTGGACGCGCCGACGGGCCGGCGGCCGGAACCGAAATTCTGCAGGTTGGTGACGACGGCGCGGGCAAGGCCGGTCAGGTCGATGCCGGGATGGGAGTAGAAATTCTTGTCCTCGGCCGAGAGGAAGGCGGCCTTGACGCGGTCGGGAACCGCCTGGATCGGCAGGTAGAGGCGGCGCTCGCGCGCGAACTCGCCCATCAGCGAGCCGTCGGCGGCGTGGACGCGCGTCGTCACCGGCGGCTCGTAGCGGGCCAGCACCTCGTAGTCGGGCAGATCCTTGGCGAGCGAGGTCAGATAGATGGCCACGCCCGCCGCCGCGACGAGCGCCAGCGTCACGCCGACGCCGAAGAAATATCCGATAAGCCGTATCATGCCCACTCCAGTCCGCGGCTCGAGGCGGCGCGGCGCAAGCGCGCGCGCTCGTCCTCACACCTTCTCGGTCGCACCGTTCTCGGTCGCCCATGTGGGCAAATTGCGGCGGGAGAAAAGCGCCTCGTCGCGATTCCTACAATTAAATACCGCACGTGACACCGATGCAACGCATTCGCGGGCGGCCGGGGGCCGCCTCACCCGCCGGCCCCCTGCCTCGCCGTGGCGAAGACCCCGATCGCGGCGGCGATGCCCTCGGCGGCCTGCGCCCGCCATTCGGGGTCGCGCAGATGCGCCTCGTCCTGCGGATTGGAGAGATAGCCGAGCTCGAGCAGCACCGAGGGGACGTCCGGCGCGCGCAGCACGCGGAAGCCGGCGAAGCGGTGCGGGTTGGTCGGGATCATGCGGATGACGCCGGAAAGCTCGCCGACCAGCGAGCGCGCGAAGCGGATGGAGAAGCTCTGCGTCTCGCGGCGGATCAGGTCGGCGAGGATGTCCGCGACCTCCTGATGCTCCTCCTCGATCTCGATGCCGGCGATCTCGTCGGCGAGGTTCTCGCGAATCGCCTTGGCCGCGGCCTCCGCGTCCGACGCCTTGTCGGAGACGGTGTAGACGGTGGCGCCGCGCACGGTCTTCAGCCGGATGGCGTCGGCATGGATGGAGATGAACAGGTCGGCCTCGTGCCGGCGCGCGATTCGCACCCGCTCGTCCAGCCGCAGGAACTGGTCGCGGTCGCGCGTCAGGAAGACGTCGTAGAGGCCGATTCCGTCGAGCTTCTTCTTCAGCTCGAGCGCGAAGGCGAGCGTGATGGTCTTCTCCAGCATGCCCGAGACGCCCTCGGCGCCGGTGTCGATGCCGCCATGGCCGGCATCGACCACGATGCGGAAGCGGCGGTCGTGCGCCGCCGCCTTGCCCAGCCGGTCCGACTTCGGCGTCGTGCGGGTCGAGGCCGTGGTCTCGACCTGCTCGGCCATCGCCTTCTCGAACACGGCCTGCGAGGAGGCCGCGATGTCGGCGACGAGGCGGAAGCCGTCGTCGTCCTGGTTCGCCAGCACGTCGAGGCGCTCGACCTCGAAGGGGCCGTCGAAGGACAGGATGATGCGCGAGCGCCCGCGTTCCAGATTGCCGTAGTTGACCGCCGTCACCATGCCGCGCGGCGCAAGCTCGTCCTCGGCGAAGGCGAACCCGGCCTCGGGCATGTCGACGACCAGCCGGTGCG
This sequence comes from Hyphomicrobiales bacterium, assembly GCA_003577315.1. Classification (GTDB taxonomy): domain Bacteria; phylum Pseudomonadota; class Alphaproteobacteria; order Rhizobiales; family Rhizobiaceae; genus Aerobium. The sequence continues at coordinate 116,101 of QEVK01000003.1, forward strand.
GGTCGCGCATCAGGAACCAGCGGAAGTCGGGGTCGCGGTCGAACTGGATGACGACGCGCATGCGCGCGGCATCGCCGGCCATCTTGTAGCCGCGCGCCTGAAGCAGCTCCTGCGCGCCCGCCTGCGCCGCCCACAGGACGAGGACGGCCAGGATGCCCAGCAGCAGCGCCGGCCCGCGCCGGCGGGCGTCTGCGGGGCAAGACCGGCATGGATTCGGCTGCATGGCGTCCCGTCGGCTGGTTGGTCTGCGGACTCGATGTCTACGGTGTTAAGGAGTGGTAACCTGCCATGGTTAAGCAACCCTTTAACCGCTCCGGCGCAAGCGCCATATGGAACAAAGTCGCTTTCCACGGTTTTGGTGCCCGAGAAATCGGGGTTGCCACGGCGTGCGTCTGATCATAAAAGCGACAGTGGATCACCGTCTTGTCCGTGATCGTTCCAGCCTGCCGCACGCTTCTTGCCCTGGCAGAGAAGATTTGCCGCGCGGCAATTCGAGGCCCGGCCGATCCCGGTACAGGTGTTTCCGACGAATTTTCTTGCAGGCCGCTTCCGCTGCGCGGAGCGCCTGGCGTGAGGAAAACGGCAGGGGCCTCGGCCTCGCCGGCTCGGTACGAGCAACATCAGCGGGCCCGTCGGAGCGGGCCTTGGTCCAGAAACGGTTCGCATGTAGCGCGATGATCGCAAGCCCGACAACGCCCCAGCCCGGAAGACACCGCGCCGCAACGGCCGCGGCCGGCGCAGCCTGTCGGTCCCGGCCGCGCGAGGCGGACACCCTATCGTCCGGCGTCATCTTCAGGAAGACACGGGAAGGCCGCGCGTTCTTGCGGCTGCGTCCCCCTTCCTGCGCCGGGGAGACAATGAATTATGCCCAACAAAATGCTCATCGATGCCTCCCACCCGGAGGAAACGCGCGTCGTCGTCGTTCGCGGTAACCGCATCGAAGAATTCGATTTCGAGTCAGAGAACAAGAAGCAGCTCAAAGGCAACATCTACCTGGCCCGCGTGACGCGGGTGGAGCCGTCGCTGCAGGCCGCCTTCGTCGAATATGGCGGCAACCGCCACGGCTTCCTGGCCTTCTCCGAAATCCATCCCGACTACTACCAGATCCCGGTCGCCGACCGGCAGGCGCTGCTGCGCGCCGATGCCGAGGAGGCGCGGGCCGAGGACGAGGAGGACGAGGAGAACGAGGATCGGCGCGGCCGCCGCCGGCGGCGCAGCCGGGGACGCGGGCGCGCCAGCGACGCCCACAAGGCCGCGGCGGAGAACGGCGGCGGGGACAGCGCGGCCGACGCCTCCGGCGACGAATCGGATGCCGCCGGCGAGACGGAAGCGCCGGCCGCGATGGCCGAGGCGGTCGCCGCCGACGTCGTGTCGGAGGACGCGCCCGAAACCGCCGACGACGCGCATGAGGACGCCGCGGACGCCGCGGAGGACAACGGCGACGACCATGGCGAAGGCGACGACCATGGCGAAGGCGACGACGGCGGCAACGGCGACGACGAGATCGTCTCGGTCGGCGCCGGCGACGCGCTGGAGGAGGTGCACGAGCGCCGCCGCCCGCCGCGCAAGCAGTACAAGATCCAGGAGGTCATCAAGCGGCGGCAGATCCTGCTGGTCCAGGTGGTCAAGGAGGAGCGCGGCAACAAGGGCGCCGCACTCACGACCTATCTGTCGCTGGCCGGCCGCTACTCGGTGCTGATGCCCAACACCGCGCGCGGCGGCGGCATCTCGCGCAAGATCACCAACGCCGCCGACCGCAAGCGGCTGAAGGACGTGGTCAAGGACCTCGACGTGCCGCAGGGCATGGGCGTGATCCTGCGCACGGCCGGCGAAAGCCGGACCAAGGCGGAGATCAAGCGCGACTACGAATATCTGATGCGGCTGTGGGACAACGTCCGCGAGCTGACGCTGCAATCGACCGCGCCCGCCCTCGTCTACGAGGAAGGCTCGCTCATCAAGCGCTCGGTGCGCGACCTCTACAACAAGGACATCGACGAGATCCTCGTCGCCGGCGAGGAAGGCTACCGCGAGGCCAAGGACTTCATGCGCATGCTGATGCCCAGCCATGCCAAGGTCGTCCAGCCCTATCGCGACACGGTGCCGATCTTCGCGCGCAACGGCATCGAGGCCCAGCTCGACCGCATGGTGCAGCCGCAGGTGACGCTGAAGTCCGGCGGCTACATCATCATCAACCAGACCGAGGCGCTGGTCGCCATCGACGTCAACTCCGGCCGCTCGACCAAGGAGCATTCGATCGAGGACACCGCGCTCCAGACCAATCTGGAGGCGGCCGAGGAAGTGGCGCGCCAGCTTCGCCTGCGCGACCTTGCCGGCCTGATCGTCATCGACTTCATCGACATGGAGGAGAACCGCAACAACCGCGCGGTCGAGAAGCGGCTGAAGGACTGCCTGAAGAACGACCGCGCGCGCATCCAGGTCGGCCGCATCTCGCATTTCGGCCTGCTCGAAATGTCGCGCCAGCGCCTGCGCGCCTCGGTTCTGGAATCGACCATGCAGACCTGCCCGCATTGCGGCGGAACGGGGCATGTGCGCTCCGAATCGTCGGTGGCTCTGCTCGTCATCCGCGCCGTCGAGGAGTTCCTGCTCAAGGATTCGCGCAACCACATCACCGTGCGCATGCCGGTCTCGACGGCGATCTACGTGCTCAACCACAAGCGCGCCAATCTGGGCGACCTCGAGATGCGCTTCGGCCTGACCATCACCATCGAGGCCGACGACAGCGTGCGCTCGCAGCACTACGCCATCGTCAAGGGCGCGCCGGCCGAGCGCCCGGCGGGCTTCGTGCCGATCGCGCCGCAGATCGCCTATGACGTCGACGACGACGCCGACATCGAGGAGATCGTCGAGGAGGCGGAGGAGACCGAGGAGGAAGCCAGGCCGCAGCAGGCCGCAGCCCGCCATGGCGAGGACGAGGGCCAGCGCAAGCGCAAGCGCCGCCGTCGTCGCCGCAAGGGCCGCGACCGCGACGCCGCCGACGGCGCGCAGTTCGTGGCGGACGACGAGGCTGCGACGGCGGAAGTCGAGGCCGACGACGCCGACGCGGACGAGACCGGAGCGGACGCCGCGGGCGAGGCGCAGGAAGCGGCGGACGCCGACGAGCAGCCGAAGAAGCGCCGGCGCGGCAAGCGCGGCGGACGGCGCAACCGCCGCGACGAGGCGGCCGGCGAAGCGGACGCCGACGAGGAAGACGCCGGGATCGAGGCCGAGGTCGCCGTCGAGGCGGTCGCCGAGGCTCCGGCGGCGCTGGTCGACGAGGCTGCGCAGGCCGCCATCGAGGACACGCCGGCACCGCCCGCGGTCGAGGCGCTCGAGGAGGCGCCGGTCGAGGAGGCGCCGAAGAAGAAGCGCCGCACCTCGAGGAAGGCGAAGGAAGCCGAGGCGGAGCAGCAACTGGTGGAGCCGGAAGTGGCGGAGGCGGTCGCCGCGCTCGACGCCGCCGCGGCCGAGGAAGCGCCCAAGCCCAAGCGCGCGCCGCGCCGCAAGGCCGCCGCCAAGAGCGTGGCCGCCGAGACGGCGAGCGAGGCGGTGGAAGAGCAGCCCGCCGCCATTGCCGGGACGGAGCGGGCGGAAGCGGCTGCGGAGCCGGAGGCCGACGAGGCCGCGTCCGCGCCAACCTCGCGCGTTGTGGAGATGAAGCCGGCCGAGCCGGTCGTTACCTCCACCGGCTCGGCCGCCGCGAGCGAGGAGACCAGGCCCCGCAAGGCCGGCTGGTGGCAGCGCAAAGGGTTCTTCTGACCCTTTGCTTCATGCCTGATATTGAAGGAAAAACCGGCGCTTGCGCCGGTTTTTTCATTCAAGATTTCTACAGCCAGCCTTGCAGGCGCTCGATGGCCGTCGCCACGTCGGCCTCGCTGCCGGCATAGGAAAGCCGCAGGAAGCGATGGCCTTCCGCCGTGTCGAAGTCGAGGCCCGGCGTCGCCGCGACGTGGATTTCGGCCAGCATGCGCCTGGCGAAATCCATGCTGTCGTTGGTGTGGCGGGTGACGTCGCAATAGGCGTAGAAGGCGCCGTCCATGGGCGCGGCGAGCGGCAGGCCGAGCCCGGGCAGCGCCCTGTCGAGCAGCGCGCGGTTGGCGCGGTAGCGCTCCCTGACGCGGTCGAGCGCCTCGCCCGCCTCGAAGGCGCGCGCCGCCGCGATCTGCGACAGCTCCGGCGCGGAGATATAGAGGCTCTGGGCGATGCGCTCCACCGGCCGCACCAGCGCCTGCGGCAGCACCATCCAGCCGATGCGCCAGCCGGTCATGCAGTAGTATTTCGAGAACGAGTTGATCACCGCCACGTCGTCGCCGAGCGACAGGGCGGTGACGTCCTCGGCCGCGTAGGAGAGCCGGTGGTAGATCTCGTCGGAGATGACGGCGATGCCCATGGCGCGCGCGGCCTCGACCAGCCGCGCGAGCTCGACGGCCGGGATGACCGCGCCGGTCGGGTTGGCGGGGCTGGCGAACAGCACGCCCCTGAGCGGACGCTCGCGATGCGCGCGCTCCAGCAGCGCGGCGGTCAGATAGCCCTGCCCTTCCAGCCGGATCTCGACCGCCTCGATGCCGAGCGCAGCCAGGATGTTGCGGTAGGCCGGATAGCCCGGCACGGTGATCGCCACGCGGTCGCCGGGGTCGAACATCGCCAGGAAGGCGAGGTTGAAGCCGGCCGAAGAACCCGTGGTGACGGCGACTCGCTCCGGCGCGACCTCGACGCCGTAGTGCTCGCGGTAATGGGCGGCGATGGCGCGGCGCAGTTCCGTGGTGCCGAGCGCGTCCGTGTAGCCGATGCGGCCCTCGGCGAGCGCGGCGCCGGCTGCGTCGCGCACGACCTGCGGAGCGGGGTCGGACGGCTGCCCGACAGCCAGCGAGACGACCGCATGGCCTGCCGCCTTCAGCCGGTTGGCCTCGGCCAGCACGTCCATGGCGTGGAAGGGCTCGACGGCGCTGCGTCTGGAAATGGCGATCGCCATGACGTCTCCTTTTGGCTCCAGGGGCCGGATGCGCCGCACAAATGCCCGAAAGATATGGGGATCACAAGTTCATGAAGCGTCCCATCACGCCTTTTCACCGCTTCCCGGGTCGGCTAGCTGTGTCTGCCATGCTCAGCGTTCTTTCCCGGGGCCGGCGGCCCCGATTCCTCGCCGCCGCGATGCTTGCCTTCGCGCTGGCGCTGCCGCCGGCGGCGCCCGCCGCAGCACAGGGGCGCGGCGTGTCGGTGGTGCGCGACGCCGAGATCGAGGCGCTGGTGGCCGACTACGCCCGCCCGATCCTCGAGGCGGCCGGCCTCGGCAGGTCCGGCATCGAGATCGTGCTGGTCAACGATCCGTCCTTCAACGCCTTCGTCACCGGCCGGCGCATCTTCATCAACACCGGCGCGCTGTTGATGGCCGAGACCCCCAACGAGATCATCGGCGTGCTCGCGCACGAGGCCGGCCACATCGCCGGCGGCCACCAGCAGCGCCTGCGCGACCAGCTTTCGCGCGCCCAGACCATGGCCGTCATCGCCGCCCTGCTCGGCGCGGGCGCGGTCGCGGCGGGCGCGGCGACCGGCACGGACGGGCTGGCGCAATCGGGCGCGGGCATCGTGTCGGGCGGCGTGGAGGCGGCGCGCCGCTCGGTGCTGGCCTACCAGCGCAGCGAGGAGACCACGGCCGACCGCTCCGCCATCACCTATCTGGAGCGCACGGGCCAGTCGGCGCGCGGCATGCTCAAGACCTTCGAGCGGCTGGCCGGCGCGATGGCGCTCGCCGGCGTGCGGGTCGACCCCTACCAGATCAGCCATCCGGTGCCGCGCGAGCGCATCGCCAACCTGGAGACGCTGGCGCGCGCCAGCAAGAACTTCGAGCGCGCCGACCCGCCGGCGCTGCAACAGCGGCACGACCTGATGCGCGCCAAGATCGCCGCCTACACGCAGGGCCACGCCGCGGCCATGCGGCTGTTCTCGCGCAGCCCGCGCGGCGCGCCCGCGCTCTATGCCGACGCCATCGGCACCTTCCTGTCCGGCAACTCGCGCGCCGCCGTCGGCAAGATCGACGCGCTGGTGAAGGCGGCCCCGAAGAACCCCTACTTCCACGAGATCCGCGGCGAGATCCTGATGAAGGCCGGCCGGCCCGAGCAGGCGGCCGAGGCGTTCGCCACGGCGCTGCGGCTCGACCCGCGCAAGTCCGGCATCATCCAGATCGGCTACGGCCAGGCGCTGATGGCGACCGACAGGCCCGAGCTGGTGCGCAAGGCGGTGAGCGAGCTGCAAGCGGGCCTGACGCGGGCCAGGGACTACGCCGCCGGCTACCGCTATCTCGCCCAGGCGCACGGCAAGCTCGGCAATATCGGCGAGGCGGAGCTGGCCACCGCCGAGGGCCACTTCCATTCCGGCAATTATCGCGACGCCAAGATCTTCGCCGCCCGCGCCCAGCAGAAGCTGGCCAGGGGCTCGCCCGCCTGGGTGCGGGCGCAGGACATCATCAACCACAAGCAACCGCGCCGCTGAGCGCGGCCGCACGCAATCGAGGACCACACAATGAGCAAGGCCATCGCCCTCGGCATCGCCGGCGTCACCGTCTCCTTCGCCATGCTGGCCGCGGGCTTCGTCGCCGGCAGCCGCAACGACCTGAGCGCGGCGCCCTACGGCGCCGGCTCCGGCAGCCCCGTGCTGGAGCGCGCCGTCTCGCGCGGCGACGTCGAGGCCATCGTGCGCGCCTATCTCGTCGAGAACCCGGAGATCCTGACCGAGATGCAGGCCGTGCTGGCGCAGCGCGAGGAGGAGCAGCAGCGCCTCGCCCTGCTGGAGGCGATCGGAAGCTCCTCCGACACGATCTTCAACGCTGCCTATGACGGCGTCGTCGGCAACCCGGACGGCTCGACCACCGTGGTCGAGTTCTTCGACTACAATTGCGGCTACTGCAAGCGCGCCTACGAGGACATGGCCGCGATGGTGGCCGAGGACGCCGACCTGCGCTTCGTGCTCAAGGAGTTCCCCATCCTCGGGCCGGATTCGCAGCGGGCGCACATCGTGTCGATGGCGTTCCGCGCGCTCGCGCCCGAGAAGTACGGCGAGTTCCACCGCACGCTGCTGACGGGCGGCCGCGCGACGGAGGCCGCGGCGATCGCGACGGCCGTCGGCCTCGGCGTCGACGAGGCGGCGCTGCGCGAGGAGATGAAGAACCCGGCCATCGCCGATGCGTTCAACGAGACCTACGAGCTTGCCTCGCGGCTGGCCATCACCGGCACGCCGTCCTACGTCGTCGGCAAGGAGGTGGTGTTCGGCGCGCTCGGCAAGGCGGTGCTGAAGGAAAAGGTCGAGCTTGCCCGCGCCGGGGACTGAGCCGGGCGTGCCGGCGGCCACATCGGCTGTGGACATGAAAAGAACGCACTTGCGCTCTTTGCGTCGCCGCCTATGCCCTTTATAGAGGTGCGCGGCGCGCAGGAGCCCATCACGCCAGAAACCGCGGTCGCCCCGACAGGCCCCGTCTTTGCGAGCCCGGCCGCGCCGGGCCGGCGCAGCCGGGCCGCGGCAGGCGCGACCGGCGGTTTCCCCGGCTGCCGGGGCAGCGGAAAGCTGGCGCGGCCTGCGCCGTCCGTCCGGGCCTGACCGGCGGAACGAGAACACAACGGACGGGACCAAGGGACGGGATCAAGATGTCGACCAGGAAGACCGGGATTGACCAGCAGCTCATCCGCGACCTCGCGGGCATCCTCGAGGAGACCAACCTGACGGAGATCGAGGTCGAGCAGGACGATCTGCGCATCCGGGTGTCGCGCACGCCCGCCCCGGTCCAGGCCTACGCGCCGGCGCCGATTCCGGTCGCCCCGGCGGCCCCCGCCCCCGCGCCGGCTGCGTCGCACGCCGCGCCGGCGCCTGCGGCCGACCAGTCCAAGAACGCGGTTCCCTCGCCCATGGTCGGCACCGCCTACAGCGCGCCCGCGCCCGGCGCCAAGCCCTTCATCGAGATCGGCCAGGCGGTCAAGGAAGGCCAGACCCTGCTCATCATCGAGGCGATGAAGACGATGAACCAGATCCCCTCGCCGCGCTCGGGCACCGTGACGGCGATCCTGTTCGAGGACGCGCAGCCCGTCGAGTTCGGCGAGCCGCTGGTCGTCATCGAGTGACAGGGGCGCGGGGGATGTTCCAGAAAATCCTGATCGCCAATCGCGGGGAGATCGCGCTGCGCGTACTGCGCGCCTGCAAGGAGCTCGGCATCAAGACGGTGGCGGTGCATTCCACCGCCGACGCCGACGCCATGCACGTGCGGCTGGCCGACGAGAGCGTGTGCATCGGCCCGCCGCCCTCGCGCGACAGCTATCTCAACATCCACCAGATCGTCGCGGCCTGCGAGATCACCGGGGCCGACGCCATCCATCCCGGCTACGGCTTCCTGTCGGAGAACGCCAGGTTCGCCGACATCCTGGCCGCCCACAACATCGTCTTCATCGGCCCCTCGGGCGACCACATCCGCATCATGGGCGACAAGATCGAGGCCAAGCGCACGGCCAGGCGCCTCGGCATCCCGGTCGTGCCCGGCTCGGAGGGCGCCGTCTCCGACGAGGGCGAGGCCAGGCGCATCGCCGCCGGGATCGGCTATCCCGTCATCATCAAGGCGTCCGCCGGCGGCGGCGGCCGCGGCATGAAGGTGGCGCGCTCGGAAGCCGAGCTTGCGGTGGCGCTGGCCACGGCGCGCTCGGAAGCGGGCGCCGCCTTCGGCGACAACGCCGTCTATATCGAGAAGTATCTGGAGAAGCCGCGCCACATCGAGGTGCAGATCGTCGGCGACGGGGCGGGCAACGCCATCCATCTCGGCGAGCGCGACTGTTCGCTGCAACGCCGCCACCAGAAGGTCTGGGAGGAGGCGAACTCGCCGGCGCTGAACGCCGCCGAGCGCGAGCGGATCGGCGGCATCTGCGCCCGCGCCATCGCCGATCTCGGCTATTCGGGCGCCGGCACCATCGAGTTCCTCTACGAGAACGGCGAGTTCTACTTCATCGAGATGAACACGCGCCTTCAGGTCGAGCATCCGGTGACGGAGGCCATCACCGGCATCGACCTCGTTCACGAGCAGATCCGCGTCGCCTCGGGCGGCGGCCTTTCGGTGCGCCAGGAAGACGTGCGCTTCCACGGCCACGCCATCGAGTGCCGCATCAACGCCGAGGACCCGACCACCTTCGTCCCCTCGCCCGGCACCATCACCCACTACCACACCCCCGGGGGGCTCGGCATCCGCGTCGATTCGGCGGTCTATTCCGGCTACAGGATACCGCCTTATTACGACAGCCTGATCGGCAAGCTGATCGTGCACGGCCGCAACCGCGTCGAGTGCATGATGCGGCTGCGCCGGGCGCTGGACGAGTTCGTGGTCGACGGCATCAAGACGACGCTGCCGCTGTTCCGCGACCTGATCGGCAACATCGATGTCGCCAACGGCGACTACGACATCCACTGGCTGGAAAAGCACCTCGCCGACAAGAGCGGGTAGCGGACCGGGAGGCGCGATGATCCGCCCGCTGGCGCCCGCAAACAGCATCTCGCCCGACCTGCTCCTGCGCGCCTACGCCACCGGCGTGTTCCCGATGGCCGAGAGCGCCGACGACCCGGAAGTGTTCTGGGTGCGGCCGGAGTTGCGCGGCATCATCCCGCTCGACGGCTTCCACGTGCCGAAAAGCCTGACGAAGACGCTGCGGCAGGATCGGTTCGACATCCGGTTCGACACCGACTTTCCCGGCGTCATCGATGGCTGCGCCGAGGCGCGCGAGGGCCGCCCGTCGACCTGGATCAACCAGCCGATCCGCGAAGCCTATGGCGAGCTTTTCGCGCGCGGCCATTGCCACACCGTCGAGGCCTGGCGCGAGGACCGGCTGGTCGGCGGGCTCTACGGCGTGACGCTCGGCCGCGCCTTCTTCGGCGAGAGCATGTTCTCGCGCGAGCGCGACGCCTCCAAGGTCTGCCTCGTCCACCTCGTGCGGCGGCTGAGGGAGCGCGGCTTCGCGCTGCTCGATACGCAGTTCACCACCGAGCACCTGAAGCGCTTCGGCGCGATCGACGTGACGCGCGGCAAATACGAGCGGATGCTGGAGGAAGCCTTGCAGGGAACGGCGCGCTTCGCGCCGTGACGGCTCAGTTGCCGGATGCGGTCTCGGGCGGCGGTACGTCCGACTGCTGCTTGCAGGCCTTGAGCCACACGTCGTAGACGGCGTGCTCGACGGCGTTCAAGCCGGGGCTTTCGGCGAACATCCAGCCGGTGAAGATGCGCCTGATCTTGCGGTCGAGCGTGATCTCGTCGACCTCGACGAAGGAGTCGGTTTTCGGCTCCTCCGTCTCGGGCGAGGACCAGCACACGCGCGGCGTCACCTGAAGCGCGCCGAACTGCACCGTCTCGTCGATATAGACGTCGAAGGTGATGATGCGGCCGGTGATCTTGTCGACCCCGGTGAACTCGGCGACCGGGTTGGAGATGCGTTCGGCGAGCGCCGGCGTCCCGGCGAGCGCCAGCAGCGCGGCCGACAGCGCGAGCGCGGCGCGGCGGCGCGGCGGCGAGAACGTGCGGATCGGGATGCGGCGGTCGTTGCCCATGCGGCGGCGAGGTCCGGTTGGTGGCAGTCGGTCGCTACCGGATAGACGGCAAATGTGGCGACAAAAGCCCCGCCCCGCGGCGAATCCGGCGCTCAGGACGGCGTCCAGGCATCGTAGTCGCCGCTGACGCGCGGCCGCTCGCCCGCGCCGAGCACGGAGCCCCTGGGCCGGTAGGCGGCGGCGGTGCCGGTCAGGTTGGGCAGGTGCGGCTTCTGCCACTCGCGCGGCTCGTAGTCTTCCCTGGTCGGGGGCGTGTCGGTGCGGTGGTGCATCCAGCCGTGCCAGCCGGGCGGGATGGCGGAGGCTTCCGAATAGCCCTTGTAGATCACCCAGCGGCGGGTGCGGCCTTCCGAATCGGTGCCGCCCTCGTAGTAGACGTTGCCGAACTCGTCCTCGCCGACGCGCTTGCCCTTGCGCCAGGTGTGGAAGCGCGTGCCGAGCGTCTGGCCGTTCCACCAGGTGAAGAACTGCGTGAGAAAGGTCTTCATCGATTCCTCCGGCTATCCGGGCCGTCCCCGCCTTATGCCGCCGCCCGCGCGCGATGGCAAGCGCCGCAATGCCGCGCCTATTCGAGACCGAGCCGGGCCTTGACCAGATCGTTGACGGCCTGGGGATTGGCCTTGCCGCCGGTCGCCTTCATCACCTGGCCGACGAACCAGCCGGCGAGCGTGGGCTTGGCCCGCGCCTGCTCGGCCTTGTCGGGGTTGGCGGCGATCACCTCGTCCACCGCCTTCTCGATGGCGCCGGTGTCGGTGACCTGCTTCATGCCGCGCGCCTCGACGATCCGGCGCGGGTCGCCGCCCTCCGTCCAGACGATCTCGAACAGGTCCTTGGCGATCTTGCCGGAGATGGTGCCTTCCTTGATCAGGTCGATGATCGCGCCGAGCTGGTCGGGCGAAACCGGAGTCGATTCAATGTCCTTGCCGGACTTGTTCAAGGCGCCCAGCAGGTCGTTGATGACCCAGTTCGCCGCCGTCTTGCCGTCGCGCCCGGCCGCCAGCCTCTCGAAATAGTCGGCGATCGCCTTTTCCGACACCAGCACCGAGGCGTCGTAGGCGGAAAGGCCGAGCGTCTCGATCAGCCGCGCGCGCTTGTCGTCGGGCAGTTCCGGCAGGTCGCGGGCGAGCGCGTCGACATAGGCCTGGTCGAATTCCAGCGGCAGGAGGTCCGGGTCGGGGAAATAGCGGTAGTCGTGCGCCTCCTCCTTGGAGCGCATCGAGCGCGTCTCGCCCTTCACCGGGTCGAACAGCCGCGTCTCCTGATCGATCGTGCCGCCGTCCTCGAGGATGCCGATCTGGCGGCGCGCCTCGTATTCGATGGCCTGGCCGACGAAGCGGATGGAGTTGACGTTCTTGATCTCGCAGCGCGTGCCGAAGGCGCCGCCCGGCCGGCGCACCGACACGTTGACGTCGGCGCGCAGCGAGCCCTCGTCCATGTTGCCGTCGCAGGTGCCGAGATAGCGCACGATGGTCCTGAGCTTGGTCAGATACGCCTTGGCCTCGTCGGAGGAGCGCATGTCGGGCTTCGACACGATCTCCATCAGCGCCACGCCCGAGCGGTTGAGGTCGACGAAGGACATGGTCGGATGCTGGTCGTGGATCGACTTGCCGGCGTCCTGCTCCAGATGCAGGCGCTCGATGCCGACCTCGATCTCCTCGAAATTGCCCTGCCTGTCGGGGCCGACGGAGACCGTCACGGTGCCCTCGCCGACGATCGGCTGCTTGAACTGCGAGATCTGGTAGCCCTGCGGCAGGTCGGGATAGAAGTAGTTCTTGCGGTCGAACACCGATTTCAGGTTGATCTGCGCCTTGAGGCCGAGCCCGGTGCGGATCGCCTGCTTCACGCATTCCTCGTTGATGACCGGCAGCATGCCGGGCATGGCCGCGTCGACGAGGCTGACATTGGCGTTGGGCTCGGCGCCGAAGGCTGTCGCCGCACCCGAGAACAGCTTGGCCTGCGACGTCACCTGGGCATGGACCTCCATGCCGATGACGACCTCCCAGTCGCCGGTTGCGCCGGGAACGAGGCGCTTGGGGTCTGGCGTGCGCGTGTCGATGATCGTCATGGCAATCCGGTTCGGTTCTGGAAATCGGGTGCGCCGCACCCTTCGGGCATACGGCTTTCGCTAGATCAAAGCGTGCGCGCATGCAAGCGTCCGCCGCCGTCCGCACGCCGGGGTTGGCTTCTGCGCGGCAGGCCGATATAGGCGGCGCAGAAGAACAGGTGTTTTTTGCCGCACGTTTCCGAGTCCCGCTGAGGCCCTGACGCTCCTTGTGACCGTCAGGGCGTGAAAGACCCGAACCGCTGCCGCTTGCGCGGCGGCTGGATTTGTCATGGCCGTCACCGGCCAGGTTTTTCCGGACTCCCAATCATGGACATCACACGCGCCGAACAGCGCATCCTGCATCTGCTCGCACAGGGCGGATGGATCGACGTCGAGAAAGACGAAAAGGGGCGGATAGAGAGCGCCCACTGCCACACCCGCGACAACTGGCGCTACGCGGCCTTCGACATGAAGCTCTTCCGGCGTCTGCGCCGGCGCGGGGCCATCGCGTCGAGGAATGGCGGGCCATACCGCATCACGCGCCACGGCCTCGCGCTGGTGCGCGCCAGGCCCGACAACCGCTGAACGGCCAATGCCCGGGGACGCCCGCTCCCGAAGGGCGGGCGTCCGCTTCAGGCGGTGGCGATGTATTCGCGGATCTGGTCTGCCTCGCGCAGCGCCTCCTCGATGCGCCGCTTGACCACGTCGCCGATGGACACGATGCCGTCGAGGCGGCCGTTCTTCTCCACCGGCAGGTGGCGGAAGCGCCCGCGCGTCATCACCTCCATCACGTGGTTGACGGTGTGGGTCTCGCGACAGGTCGTCACCTTGCCGGTCATGACGCCGGAGACCCTCATGTCGAGGGCCGCCGCGCCCGACTGGCCGATGACGCGCACGATGTCGCGTTCGGAGAGAATGCCGAGAATACGGGCGTCGCCATCCGTCACCACCACCGCGCCGATGCGCTTCTCGGCCAGGAGACCGGCCGCTTCCGCCAGCGTCGCATCGGGGCCGAGCGTGACCACGTCGCGGCCCTTCGCATCAAGAATCGACTTAACAGTCATCGCGCGCTCCTCCGATTGGTGGCTCATGCGAATCTGCGCATGCGCCGGCCTGCCTCCCCGCAACATCGTCATGGTGCGCCGAAGCCCGAAGGTTTTCAAGAGTATGAGGCGGGTCGCCGGTCGAAGGCGCGGACCAGAAGGAAGCCGGCGAGGAAGCCGCCGATATGGGCCTCCCAGGCGATGCTGCCGCCGTCGTCCGGCGCGCCGAAGCCGAGCCCCATCACGAGGTTGACCGCGAACCACACGACGAGGAAGGTGACGGCGGTGCGCGAGGCGAACACCTCGGGAATCGACAGGATGCGGCCGGCGAAGGCGGCGCGGCCTTCGCGGCGGTCGATGCGGAAGCCGAAACGCGCTGCGGCCCCCATCATGCCCGAGATCGCGCCCGAGGCGCCGACCAGCGGCACGGCGTCGCCCTTGTAGAGCACGTAGTGCAGGCCGACGGCGGCAAGCGAGGTCAGCGCCCAGAACAGCAGGAAGCGCAGCGGCCCGATGCGGTTGGCCAGCGGCGAGCCGAAGGCGGCGAGCCAGATCGTGTTGACGGCCAGATGCGCCAGCCCGCCATGCAGGAGCGAATAGGTGAAGGGCGCGAGGAAGGCGTAGACGTCGAGCGTGTAGCCGCCGGAATAGCGCAGCGGGAAGAAGGCGAATCGCAGGATGAGGCCGAGGTCCTGCTGCGGCGAAAGCAGCCACACGCGCACGAGATGGATGCCGACGCAGGCGACGATGAACGCCACGACGACCGCCGGCAGGTTGAACATCGGCTCGCGGCCGCGCGCCGGCTCGTGGGGCGGCGAATCAGGCGTGGGATCGTGGCCTGTCCCGGCCGGGTCGCGATCGTGGGTCATCGTCGGATGCGCTAGCAGAGGCCGGGACAAATGAAAAGCCGCCCGCGGCGACCCTGTCGGATCGTCCGGGCGGCTTCCGGTCGAGCCCCCTGCTCACCCCTGAGATGTATCGCGGCCGCGACCCGCGCGGCGCGCTCCCCTCTTGATGGCTTCACCACGTGCCACAGCCGGCGCGGCCGGGCAACGTAAACCCTTCATTAACCTTAACAAAGCGGAAAGCCGTGAACAACGGTTAACGGGACTGGCACGCCTCCTGCCTGTTGCTGCATGTAGCCCGTCGCAAGACGACGCTTCTGTTCGCCAATGACACAACCACCACGACGGGACAGGGGGCGGTGAAGGGATGAGACATCAAGCGACCATAGCGTTGTTCCAGTATTGGGACAGGTTGCGCGGCAGCCGTCCCGCGCCGCAACGCAGCGAGATCGAGCCGGTGGACATCAAGTCGCTGCTGGCCGACACGTTCATCCTGGAAAGGGACGGCCGCGGCGAGGCGATCTTCCGGCTGGCGGGCACGCGCCTGTGCGCCACCTACGGCCGCGAGCTGAAGGGATATTCGTTCCCGCTGCTGTGGTCGCAGCGCGACCAGCGCATCATTTCCCGCCACGCCTACAGCGCCTTCCACCACAACGCCGTGGTCGTGGTCGGCTTCGAGGGCGCCGGCGCCAACGGCAAGACCGCCGAGTTCGAGATGGTGCTGCTGCCGCTTCAGGGCGGGCACGGCAGCCCGCGCTCGCTCGGCGCGATCACGCCGGCCACCAGGCCCTACTGGCTGGGCGCGATCCCGGTGGCCGAGAACCGGATCAGCACGCTGCGCATCGTCGATCCCGACCGGGAGCGTCTGTTCCTCGCCGCACGGCCGACCATCGCGGGACCCTCGATCGTGCCCGACGAGGCGGAGATCGCCGCCAACGGCGTCGACGGCGGCCGGCGCATCAAGCATCTCGTCGTGTTCGAGGGCGGCCGGGACGACTAGATCGTTCGCCGCCCCCCTGCCCGCCTTCTCCCGCGCTAGGCCGCCTGCCGGTCGGCAAGGAAATTGAGCACGGCGTCGCAGAACACGTCGTTGCGGTCGCCGGCGATCATGTGGCCGGCCCCGCCGACGTCGACATAGCTCGCCGACGGCGCCAGATCGACGAACTCGCGGACATATTCCTCGTGCACCAGCTCCGACTGCATGCCGCGCACCAGAAGCACCGGCAGATGCAGGTTCGGCAGGTGGGCGAGCAGGCTCTCCATCGCCTCGCGGCCGCCGAAGCCGATGTTCCTGTCGCTCTTGATGAAGCCGGGGTCCCAGTGCCAGCGGTAGCGGCCGTCGGCGCCGAGGCGCAGGTTCTTGCGCAGGCCGTCGAGCGAGCGCGGACGCTTGCGGTGCGGCATGTAGCCGGCGATCGCCTCGGCCGCTTCCTCCAGCGAGGCGAAGCCCTCCTCCATCCGCGCGCCCATGAAGCCCTTTATCCGGGCGACGCCGCCGATATCCATGCGCGGCGTGATGTCGACCAGAACCAGCGAATCGAGCAGCGGACCGTGGTGGAGCTGGGCGATCAGCGACGACAGGCCGCCGAGCGAGGCCCCCACGGCCGACGGCGCGGCATGGAAGCGCGTCGCCACCTGGCGGATGATGGCGGCGGTGTCGGCGCCATAGGCGGGAAAGCTGTAGTCGGCGCTCGCCACCCATTCGCTTTCGCCGTGGCCGCGCAGGTCGACGGTGATGGCGCGCATGCCGGCATCGGCCACGCGCCTTGCCGTCAGGTCCCAGGCGTGGCGCGTCTGGCCGCCGCCGTGCAGGAACAGGACGGGATGGCCGCGCCCGTCCCACAGGTCGGCGGCAAGCCGGTTGCCCTCGGCCCCGGTGAACTGGATCGGCGTCGGCGTCATTCGATCGGGTGATCCTTCAGGAATTCCAGAACTTTCGCCTTCCAGCTCCGGTCGCCCACCGAAAGCATGTGGTCGCGCCCCTCGATGTCGAAGGCTTCCGCCGCAGGCATCAGCGCCGCGAGCCGGCTGGCCGAACCGGCGATGTCGTCCCTGGTGCCGACGCCGATCAGGGTCGGCGAGGCGATGCGGGCCACGTCGTCCCCGGACAGGAGCGCGCGCGAGGTGGCGATGCAGGCGGCGAGCGCCTGGCGGTCGCTTTTCGTCTGGTCGGCGAAGGCGCGGAACATCTTTCCGCGCGCATGCGTTATCGCGGCCGGGTCGGGCGCAAGCAGCGCCTCGGCGATGGAGTCCCAGTCGCCGACGCCGTCGACCATGCCGTAGCCGAGGCCGCCGAGGATCAGCGTCGCGACTTTCCCGGGATGCTCCAGCGCCAGGAACGCGGCGATGCGCGCGCCCATCGAATAGCCGAACACGTGGGCGCGGGGGATGCCGAGATGGTCGAGCAGCGCCGCCGCGTCGCCGGCCATGCGCTGCGGCGTGTAGTCGGCGGCGTCGTAGCTCCTGGTCGAGCGGCCATGGCCGCGATTGTCGAGCGCGATCGCGCGGTAGCCGGCGTCCGCCAGCGCCTTGACCCAGCCGGGCGCGACCCAGTTGACATGGTGCGAGGAGGCGAAACCGTGGATGAGCAGCACCGGCTCGCCGGGGCCGTGCTCCGGCTCGCGGTCGATGAAGGCGATCTCGAACCCGTCGTGGACGAAACTGTACATGGCCCCCCGGCAACTCTCGCGCAGGCCCTCAGCCGGCGCCCGCAACCTTGTCGATGCGCGGATGGCGCACGCGGTCGCCATCGGCAATGCCGGCCTTTTCGGCCGTTCCGGCCTTGAGTTCAAGCACGAATCGCGCCGGCGCCTCGGGCGCCAGGGGCGCGGTCGAATACGGCTCGCCCCTGAGGATGCCGACGACCCTGCCGTTGCCGCCGATGAAGACGAGGTCGAGCGGCATCGGCGTGTTCTTCATCCAGAAGGCGAGCCGGCGCGTCTGCTCGAACACGAACAGCATGCCGTGGGCGTCGTTCATCTCGGTGCGGAACATCAGGCCGGCCGAACGCTCGCGGTCGTCGTCGGCCACCTCGATCGAAAACCGGCGCTCGCCGCCGGCCGTCTCGACGACGAGCGGCGCGGGATCGACCGGCAGGATCATCGGGTCGCCGCTTTCCGACTGCTCGAAGGCGGCCGCCCGCGGCGCCGGACCCGACATCAATGCAAGGACCAGCGCGAGGCCAGCCAGGCCGAAGGAACGCACCATGGTTCACCCTGTCTGCCGGAGTTGAATGGCAAGGATCAGTGGGAAGCCGGCAGGGTGCCAATGTCGGGATGAATTTCGGCGGCCATAAGGCCCTTGTCGCCGCGGCCGAAACGCACCAGCACCACCTGCCCGGGGCGAAGCTCCGCGATGCCGTAGCGGCGCAGCGTCTCCATGTGGACGAAGATGTCCTCGGTGCCCTCGCCGCGCGTCAGGAAGCCGAAGCCCTTGGTGCGGTTGAACCACTTGACCAGCGCGCGCTCCAGCCCGCTTTCGGCCACCACCTGGACGTGGGTGCGCTGCAAGGGCTGCTCGGCCGGGTGGATCGCGCCGGAATTGTCCATCGACACGACCTTGAACGCCTGCAGGCCCCTTTCGCCCTGGCGCACGAGGCACACGACGCGCGCGCCCTCGAGCGCGGTCTGGAAGCCGTCCTTGCGCAGGCAGGTGACGTGCAGCAGCACGTCGCCCATGCCCGGCGTGTCGGGAAGAATGAAGCCATAGCCCTTGGCGACGTCGAACCACTTGATCGCGCCGGAAATCTCGGCGAGCGCAGCCTCGCTCCCGTCCTCCGGATTCAAGGCTTCGTCATTGGCCGCATACCGCCCTTGCGAGGAGGCCTTGTCCCCCATCCCGACGCACCTTCCCTGCAACCACCCGACTGATTCTGAATGTGCAGGATAACACCGCGTCTTTGTGGGTTAGCAAGTACCATGCCCGATTTTTCAACATTTCCCGCCGTCCGGCGCGGCGCGGGCGCGATCTGCCAAGGTTGCCGGCCGCCGCGCGCCGCGCCATATCAGCACCAGTCCAGAACAGAGGAAAACGAAGCCGATGCGCTATCTGCACACCATGGTCCGCGTCAAAGATCTCGACCATTCCCTCGACTTCTACTGCAACAGGCTCGGCCTGAAGGAGATGCGGCGCCACGAAAGCCGCGAGGGCCGCTACACGCTCGTCTTCCTCGCCGCGCCGCTGGACGAGGAGGCATGCGCGGCCGGCCACGCGCCGCTCCTGGAGCTGACCTTCAACTGGGACCCCGAGGACTACGGCGGCGGCCGCAACTTCGGCCACCTCGCCTACGAGGTCGACGACATCTACGAGACCTGCCAGCGGCTGATGGATGCCGGCGTGACCGTCAACCGGCCGCCGCGCGACGGCCGCATGGCCTTCGTGAAGTCGCCGGACGGCATCTCGATCGAGCTTCTGCAGAAGGGCGACGCCAGGCCCAAGGCCGAGCCGTGGGCGTCGATGGCCAACAGCGGAAGCTGGTAGAAGAAGCGCCGCGCTCGCCCGTCAGCGCCTGCGGCGCTTGGCCTCGTCGATCAGCATGTTGGCGATCTGCATGCGCAGCACCGCGCGCTCGCGCATCTCCTCCGGCACGCGGTCGGGATGATAGCGCATGGCGAAGGCGCGCCGGGCGCGGTCGAGATCCTCGGGCCGGCTCCTGTCGCCGATGCCGAGCTCGCGCGAGATCGACTGCGGATCGAGAAAGAACAGGTCGTCCAGCGCCGGCTGGAGGTCCGGCGCCGCCTTCGGCTCCGCCGGCTTGCGCTCGCGCGTAGCCTGGTGCCGGCCGGCGGCGTCGGCCGCGTTCTCGCGGTATTCGCGCATCGCCCGCTCGGCGAACAGCGGCCGGCTGTGCGCCTGCAACCGCTCGATCTGGGCGAGGAGATCGACGCGCAGCGCCGGCGAGGCGAAGTCGTCGCCCTCCCCTTCCCCGGCCTCGGCCGAGGCGGCGAGCAATTCGTCGAGCAGTTCGGTGAAATCGAGCTCGGCCCTGTTGTCGCCCACCGAAACCTCCATCCGGGGCATTGCGTTCGACCCGGAACCTAAGCCGCATCCGGTTAAAAAGGTTCCCTCAAAACCGGATCGATTTTCTGCATGGCTGTCATGCGCTTGCTGCGCTGCACAATCACGCCGACTCGACCTATGTTCCGACGATGGGAGGCAATCTGGACTGGAGCCTGCCATGGGTTTCTTCACCGAGATGTTCGCCCGGCCGCGCCCGGAAGAGGTCGAGCGGTTCCGCAACGCGCTCGCGTTCCTCGAATCGATGAGCCCGTCCGACAGGTCGGACATCGGCATCCGGCCGGCGGATTTCCCGCGCATCGCCCGCGAGATGGCCGAGCGCCGACCGTCCTGAGCGGGCCCTGTCCCGGCCTGCCCTCGGGCGCTCGCCTTGGGCGTTCCCCGGGCCGGCCTTGCCATGCGGTGGCGGCGGCATAGACTTCGGCGTTTCATGGAGAGAATCATGTTGCGCCAGGCCCTGCTGTCCGCCCTTTTCGCCGCCGCCGTCGCGACGGCGGCCGATGCCGGGGACGCCGTCGACCGGGCGGCGTTGACGCAAAAGGCCAGGGCGATGTTTTCGGCCACGGCCGCGGCGACCTGCGATGCCGGCGGCCCGGAAGACGCCGGGCCCGAAATCCACGCCATCGGCTTCCGCTACGCCTACGATTCCGAAAGCGACCCCGAGCGCACCGCCTTCCTGTTTCGCTTCTTCTGCTTCAGCGGCGCCTACAACGAGATCCACGTCTATTACCTTTCCGACGACGAGGGCGCGCTGTCGCCGCTGCACTTCGCCGAGCCGACCTACGACGTGCGCTATGCCGGCGACACCGACGAGACGGTCGAGGCCATCGCCGTCACCGGCTTCGCCGCGACCGGCCAGCTCGTCAATTCCGGCTACGACCCCCAGACACGCAGCATCACCGCGCATTCGCAATGGCGCGGGCTGGGCGACGCCTCGTCGCTCGGCACGTGGATGTTCGCCGACGGCGGGTTCCGCCTCGTGCGCTACGAGGTCGACGCCTCCTATGACGGCGAGATGAACCCGCAGGTGCTGCTCGACTATTCGGCCGCGCCGTAGCGCCCGCGTCAGCGCGCGTCGGCCATCCAGTTCAGGATCCCGCGCCAGTCCGACATGCGGATCGGCGTGCCGTGGCTGCCGGTCTCGAAGCGCACGAAGCGGGCGGGATAGCCGGGCGCGCGCTTCAGGATGGAGCGGAAGAACGCCTCCTGCTTCGCTACCGGATAGACCCTGTCGTTGCCGCCATGGCCGAAGAACAGCGGCACCCTGCGCCTGAAGGCGCGGCTTGCGAGGAAGCCCTCGTCCCAGTGGGAGCCGAGCAGGATCAGTCCGCCGAGGCGCGGCGCGACCGCGGCGTCGTCGGCCAGCCGCCAGCACAGGCCGCCGCCCATCGAGCCGCAGGCGACGAAGACGGGCGCGGCGGGCGAGCGGGCGGCATAGGCGCCGACGAGGCCCGCCGCCTGCCTGGCGCCGGCGGCGCCGAAATCGGCAAAGTCGGCGGTGAGGTAGAGCCCGCCATTGCGCGCGGCGAGGTTCTTGATGCGGTTGAAATTGCCGCCGAAGGTGAAATCGTCCATGCCCTGCCGGCGGCTGCCGCCCCGGCCGTGGACATAGACGACGATGAAGCGGGCATCGTCGGGTCGGCCGACTACCATATGGGGGATGCGTCCGGCATCGGTGACGGCGACGAGATCCCGCTGGTCGCGGCGCACGCCGAGATCGACATAGCGCGACCACACGCGCCGCTCGGGCACCTCGTCGCGGCCGTCGATGTCGCGCTCCTCGCGGTAGTCGACGGTGACGTGCCTGCCGCCGTCGGCCTCGGCAAGACGCGCCGGATAAGCGAAGAGCCGGTCCTTGAACGGCGAGAGCAGCTCGGCCGCCGCCGGTTGCGCCGAGGCCGGCGCAAGCAGGGCGGCAAGGACAAGCAACACCCTGCCGTTCATCCGGCATCCTTCCCGCGCGGCCGGGCGGGATGCACGTCGAGGAAGAAGCGGCGGCCCGAAACCTCGACCAGGCCGCTCACGCCGGCGCCGAAGGCCCGCGCCAGCGCCTCGCCCAGCGCGCCGGCCACCGCATCGCCGGCGCGCACCACGCGGTCGCGCCCGTCGCCGAGATCGGTGACGAGGATCGCGGCCCTGCCGGCCCGGCGCTCGGCGTTGAGCTTCTTCAGGCAGTAAGGGTCCATGCGCTCAACCCAGACGCTCGACATAAAGGCAAGCATGGCCGCCCGGCAGGCCGAAGTCCAGCAGGCGCGGCCCGCCCGACGCGATGACGGCGGCGGCGGCCTCCCGCGCGGCCTCCTCGACCGGGCCGTGGCCGAGCGCGCCGCAGACGGCGCCGCCGGCATCGACGATCAGGCGGCGGCCGACGAGGGGCGCGGCCGTCCCCTCGCCCGCGACGATCGTGGCGACGGCAAGCTCCCTGCCTTCCTCCATCCAGCGTTCGGCGACCGCCAGCGCATCGTCCCCGTCGTCGAACGGCGCGGCGCCCGCCATCGACGCCTCAGCCCTCGTGGAGCGTGCGGTAGGCGCGGCGGTAATAGATCAGCGGCTCGTCGAGATCGCCGATGCGGATGCCGGTCACCTTGCCGAGCAGGATGCGGTGGGTGGCGAAATCCCTGGCCTCGACCAGATGGCAGTCGAAGGTTGCGAGCGCGCCGACGAGCACCGGCGCGCCGGAGGACACGGCTTCCCACTCGCCGAGCGCGAAGCGCTCGTCCTGCGTCAGCCCGGTCAGGCCGGAGAAGGCATCGGCCAGCTTCTGCTGCGCCGGCGCCAGCGTGTTGAGCGCGAAGACGCCGTTCTTCGCGAAGCAGTCGTTTTCCGGCTTCATCCGGTTGAGGCAGACGAGGATCGTCGGCGGATCGTCGGAGACCGAGCAGGCCGCGATCACGGTCGTGCCGCGCCGCCCGTGCGGGCCGTCGGTGGTCACCACATGCACGGCGCCGGCGAAGCGGCTCATCGCCTCGCGATAAAGACGCGGCTCGACAGCATTCTTCTTCAGCACGATCTCACCAATCCAACGGTTCCAGCGGCATATAGACGTGCAGCCGCGGCCCGGCAACTAGCCTGTTGCACGGCCCGCCGCCAGCCTTTACCACGTTGACGGACCTTCCATCGGACAGCTTTGTCGCAAAGGCGCAGATGCAGCCGGCCCTGAAAATACCGATCCTCGCGGCCGCGCTCGCCTTCGCCGGCACGGCGCACGCGGACCAGCCGCGCATCGGGCTCGCCGCGCCGCTCGAGGGGCCGACCGCCCCGCTCGGGACGCAGATGCGCGACGGCGCCGCCGTCGCGGCACGGCAGGCCGGCGCGGAGCTGGTCGTCGCCGACGACAAATGCAGCGCCGAGGGCGGCGAGACGGCCGCGCGCGAGCTGGTGGCGGCCGATGTCGCCTTCGTCGTCGGCTTCCTGTGCACCGAGGCGATAGAGGCGGCGCTTCCGGTTCTCAAGGAGGCCGGCCTGGCCGTCGTCACGCCCGGCGTGCGCGCCAACGGCCTGACCGACCGGCGCACCCGCACCGGCTGGCCGGTGTGGCGGCTTGCGCCCCGCGCCGACGCCGAGGCGCAGGCGGCGGCCGAGATCCTGCCGCGCCACTGGCGTGCCGAGCATTTCGCCATCGTCGACGACGGCACCATCCACGGCCGCGAGCTTGCCGAATCGCTCAGGCTCGCCGTCGAGATCGCCGGGCTGAAGCCGGTCTTCCTCGACACGTTCCGGCCGCAGATGGAGAACCAGATCGGGCTGGTCGGCCGGCTGGCGCGCGCCGGCGCCGCCCAAGTCTTCGTCGGCGGCGACCGCGACGACATCGCCATCATGGCCCGCGACGCCGCCGGCCTCGGCCACGAGCTGACCTTCGCCGGCGGCGAGGCGCTGCGCGCGGCCGGCGAGGTGCCGCTCGCCGAAGGCACGCTGATGATCGGCCTGCCCGAATGGGCCGACCTGATGGACGAGGGCGTGAGCGAGCGCTTCGCCGGGGCCGGCGTGGTGCCGGAAGGCTATGTCGCGCCGACCCACGCGGCGGTCGAGATCGCGCTCGAGGCGCTGGCGCGGGCCGAGGCGACGGGCGCCTCGGTGGCCGACAGCCTCGGCGGCGAGCCGTTCGACACCGTGATCGGCCCGGTCGCCTTCGACGACAAGGGCGATCTTTCGCAAAACCCCTTCATCCTCCAGCGCTACGATGGCGAGCGCTTCCTTCCAGTCGAGTAGACCCAATGCCTTTCATTGCCGGTCCTAGAAACCTCATCACCGACGTCGCCGGCCTGAAGGTCGGCAACGCGCAGGACGCGCGGCTGAAAAGCGGCGTCACCGTCGTTCTCCCCGATGCGCCCTCGGTGGCGGCGGTGCAGGTGCTCGGCGGCGCGCCCGGCACGCGCGAGACCGATGCGATGGAGCCGCACAACACCTTGCAGGAGTTCCACGGCCTCGTGCTTTCCGGCGGCTCGGCCTTCGGGCTCGACGCGGCCTCGGGCGTGCAGGCGGCGCTGCGCGAAAAAGGCGTCGGCTTCAAGGTCGGCGCCGCGCTGGTGCCGGTGGTGCCGGCGGCGATCCTGTTCGACCTCATCAACGGCGGGAACAAGGACTGGGGCCGCTATCCGCCCTATCGCGAGCTGGGCTACGAGGCCGTGGCCAATGCCGGGCTCGATTTTTCCATCGGCACGGCCGGCGCCGGAACCGGGGCGCTGACCGCCGGCGTCAAGGGCGGCCTCGGCTCGGCCTCGACCCGCCTGCCCAACGGCGTCACGGTCGGGGCGCTCGCCGCCGTCAACCCGGTCGGCTCGGTGACGGTGGGCCGCACGCCGCATTTCTGGGCGGCGCCCTTCGAGATCGGCGACGAGTTCGGCGGCCTCGGCCTGCCCTCGCCGCTGCCGGCCGAGGCGACGGACCTGCGCTGGAAGTTCGAGGAAGGGCCGCTGCCCGGCCGCGCCACAACCATCACCATCGTCGCCACCGACGCGAAGCTTTCCAAGGCGGCGGCCAAGCGTCTGGCGGTTTCCGCCCATGACGGCTTCGCCCGCGCGATCTGGCCGACGCACACGCCCGCCGACGGCGACCTCGTCTTCGCGCTCGCCACCGGGGCGAGCGGCGTCGAGCTCGGCATCGAAAGTGCCGCCGCGCTCTATGCGGCGGCAGGCGCGACGATGGCCCGCGCCATCGCGCGCGGCGTGTTCGCCGCCACCCCGGCCGAGGGCGACCTCTACCCGACATGGTCGTCGCTGCGCGATTAAGAGCACCTAACAAAACCGTTTGTTAACCATGCCGGGTCGAGCTTGTGGCATGACCAAGAAGCTTCTTCCCGATGATTTGTGGGTCGAGATCGCG
>QEVK01000004.1 GCA_003577315.1 Hyphomicrobiales bacterium
GCGCCGGCCGAAGGGCGCCGGCGCGAGCTGCGGCGCCAGCGGCGGCGGCCCGACGCGCAGGCGCCGGGCCGGCCCTTTCGGGGCGGCTTCGGCGGCAGTCCTGAACGTTCCCGGCTCCGGCATCATGGCGCCGCGAAGCATAGAAGGGACTGCTTAGGGAAGATTTTGGCCGCTCGCTAGAATTTTAGCGAATCCGTCCTCAGCCCCGCATGTCGACCACCAGGCGGCCGCGCACCTTGCCGTCGACGATGTCGTGGGCGGCCCTGACGATGTCGCCGAAGGCGATGGTCGTCGACAGCGCGGCGAGCTTGTCGCGGTCGAGGTCTGTCGCGATGCGCCGCCACGCCTCCAGCCTGATGTCGCGCGGGGCCATCACCGAATCGATGCCGAGCAGCGACACGCCGCGCAGGATGAAGGGGGCGACGCTGGCCGGCAGGTCCATGCCGCCGGCAAGGCCGCAGGCCGCCACCGCCCCGCCGTAGGAGGTCATCGACAGGACGTTGGCGAGGGTGTTGCCGCCCACCGCGTCGACGCCGCCGGCCCAGCGCTCCTTGCCGAGCGGGCGGGCGGGGCCGGAAAGCTCGGCCCGGTCGATCACCTCGGCCGCGCCGAGGTCGCGCAGGAAGCCGGCTTCCTGCGGCCGGCCGGTCGAGGCGACGACGTGATAGCCGAGCTTCGACAGGATCGACACCGCCACCGTGCCGACGCCGCCGGCCGCGCCCGTGACGACGACGGGCCCGCGCGACGGCGCGATGCCGTGGCGCTCCAGCGCCAGCACGCACAGCATCGCCGTGTAGCCGGCGGTGCCCACGGCCATGGCCTCGGCGGCGGCCATGCCGGCCGGCAGCGGCACCAGCCACTCGCCCCTGACGCGGGCCTTGCCGGCATAGGCGCCGTGATGCACCTCGCCGACGCCCCAGCCGTTGAGGATGACGCGGTCGCCCTTCTGCCAGTCGGGATGGGACGAGGCCGTCACCATGCCGGCGAAGTCGATGCCGGGCACCAGCGGCCAGCGCCGCACCACCGGCGCCTTGCCGGTGATGGCCAGCCCGTCCTTGTAGTTGACCGTGGTCGCCTCGACGGCGACGGTGACGTCGCCCTCCATCAGATCGGCCTCGCTCATCTCCACGATGTCGACGGACTGCTTCTTGTCCTCGTCGCGCGAGACGAGGATGGCCTTGAACGTGTCGGACATGGATGGCTCCCTGCGGCTTGCTTTTCCTGGCTCGGGGCGACTGTGCGGCCCGCGGCGGCGAAGGTCAATCGCGGCCCTTGCGCCGGCTGCGCCGCCACACGAGGAGCTCCTCGAGCACCACCAGCGCCGCGCCGACGGTGATGAAGGCGTCGGCGAGGTTGAAGACGGCGAACGACCAGGACGGCAGGTGGAACAGCACGTAGTCGACCACGTAGCCGTGCCAGACCCGGTCGACCAGATTGCCGAGCGCGCCGCCGACGATCAGCGCGAAGCCGAAGCGCGCCATGCGCTGCGAAGGATCGGTGCGCGCGGCGATGTAGACGACAAGGCCGATAACCGCCAGGGTGACCGCGATCAGCGTCACGGAGCCGAACCCGTCCAGCATCGAGAACGCGATGCCCGTGTTGTGGGTGCGAAAGAGCGCCAGGAACGGCAGCACCGGCACCGGGACGTGCATGGCAAGCTGGGTTTCCACCAGGTGCTTGACCCACTGGTCGAGGCCGGCCGCGGCGAGCGCCACCGCCGCATGGGGAACGAGCCGCCTCACGCCCCGTCTCCTTCCGCGAGGGGGAAGGCGTGGCGGCGCGCCTCGTAGAGCGCGACGCCGGTGGCGACGGCGAGGTTGAGCGAATCGGCGCGGCCCGCCTGCGGGATGCGGATCAGCGTGTCGCAGGCTTGCGCCAGCGCCTCGGGCAGGCCCTGCTGCTCGTTGCCCATCAGAAGAACGAGCGGCCCGCCGCGATAGTCCGGGCGGCGGTAGTCGACCGAGCCCTCGAGATGCGTGCCGACGAGGCGCACCTTGGCCGCCTTCGTCCAGCCGATGAAGGCCTCGGCGCCGCCGCGCGCCACCGGCACGGCGAAGATCGAGCCCATGGTGGCGCGCACCGTCTCCAGCGAGAACGGGTCGGTGGTCTCGCCGACGAGGATGACGCCCCTGGCGCCTGCCGCGTCGACGGTGCGGATGACGGTGCCGAGATTGCCGGGGTCGCGCACGCGGTCGAGCGCCACCCACACGTCGCCCTCTCGCGGGCGGATGTCGGAAAGCGCGGTCCAGCGCTGCGAGAAGACGCCGAGCACGGCCTGAGGGTTGTCGCGCCGGGTGATGGCGACGAGCACCTTCTCCGGCACCTCCAGCACCAGCCCGCCGGCCGCCACCGTGCGGGCGGCCGCCTTCTCCACCGCCGCGTTGCCGCGCTGCGACCTGGCGAAGACGAGCGTGCGGATCGTCCAGCCGAGGTCGAGCGCGTCGATGACGAGCTTCAGCCCCTCGGCCATGAACGCGCCCTGCTGGTCGCGATACTTCTTCAGCGCCAGCGCGCGGATGTCCTTGACGATCGGGTTGGCGAGGCTGGTCACCTCCTTGACCTGACCCACGCGACGGTTCTCGCTCATGCCGCCACCCAGCGCGAGAACAGCGAGGTCGACAGCCGCCGGCCGGCCGACCGCTCGCGGATGACCAGTTCTCCCGATTCGACGCGCCCCCCCATGCCGGCGAAGGTGTCGCGCATCAGCGCGTGCGTGGCGAAGAACGAGGCGCGGATCGAGTAGGCCGTCAGAACCACGCAGAGCGGCTTCGGCGTCAAGATCTCGCGGGTGAGCGCGGCCATGGCCGGCAGGTCGTCGAAGAGCTGCCACACCTCGCCCTTCGGCCCGCGGCCGTAGGCGGGCGGGTCGAGCAGCACGATGTCGTAGCGGCTGTCGCGGCGCGCCTCGCGCTCGGCGAACTTCATGGCGTCGTCGCAGATCCAGCGGATCGGCTTGTCCGTCAGCCGCGCCACCTCCTGGTTCTCGCGCGCCCAGCCGATCGCCTTCTTCGAGGCGTCGACATGGGTGACCTGCGCGCCGGCGCGCGCCGCCACCAGCGAGGCGAGCCCGGTATAGCCGAACAGGTTCAACACCCTGACCGGCCGCTTCGCCGCGCGGATCAGCCCCTCCATGTGGTCCCAGTGCGAGGCCTGCTCGGGAAAGACGCCGACATGGCGGAACGAGGTGAAGCGGCCGAGATAGTCGAGGCCGTCATGCTTCATCGGCCAGGTCTCGCCGAGCGGGGTCTCGGGGAAGCGCCAGCGGCCCATGCCCTCCTCGTCGGTGTCGCCGGTGAAGACCGCGTCGGCCTGCCGCCACTCGCGCTCGGAGAGCGCCGGCCGCCAGATCGCCTGGCCCTCCGGCCGGTCGATGCGGTAGGGGCCGTACTGCTCCAGCTTGCGGCCGTCGCCGGAATCGAGGAGCGCGTAGTCCGCGCCGGGTCCGACCTCCAGGATCAGCGGCAGCGTCTCTTCCGGCAGCGCGCCCGGCCGGCGCGGCAGTGGCGGGCGGGCGGGCGCGGCCCTGTCCTGCTGCCGCTTCTCCTGGCGGGCGTTGGCGCGCGCATCCGCGCGCGGCTCCCGGCGTCTGTCGCGCTGGTCCTTCATCGGCGCTCCGGCGAATTTCGTCCCGCGCTTCTGCCACAGCGGGGAGGCGGCCGCAACACGGCTTGCCGGCCGGCCACGGCGAGGGCAAGCCCGCCGATCGGGTCAGGTGCGCGGGGCCGGCAGGCTGGCCCGGCCGGGAGGCGGCGGCGCGGCGGCCGCGGCCGTCTCGCTGCGCCTTGCGGCCTTGCGGTAGCGGCCCTGGCGGAACCAGGTGGCGAGGCTGCCGACGACGAGGCCAAGGGCGAGCGCGGCGAACAGCAGCACGAACAGCGGCAGCGAGACGGTCAGGCCCGGATTGCCCGGGTTGAACGGGTCGATGGTGAAGGCGACCGGCGCGCGGTTGGCCACCGCCAGCGCGATCAGCACGATGGCGAGCGGGATGAAGACCACGACGGTCAGAAAACGGTTGAGCATGTCCCTATCCGGTTGCCGCCCCGGCGCCCGCGGGCCCGTTCAGCGGTCGTTTCCCTCGTTGAGGCGCTCGCGCAGCTCCTTGCCGGTCTTGAAGAAGGGCACCCACTTCTCCTCGACCTCGACCGATTCGCCGGTGCGCGGGTTGCGGCCGATGCGCGCCGGCCGGTTCTTGACCGAGAAGGCGCCGAAGCCGCGCAGCTCGACGCGGTTGCCGGCGGCGAGCGCCTCCGTGATCTCCTCGAAGATGGCGTTGACGATGTTCTCCACGTCGCGCAGGAACAGATGCGGGTTGCGGTTGGCGATGGTCTGCACGAGTTCGGACTTTATCATCGGTGGCTCCGCGCCCTCTGGGGTTTCCCGTCAATGCCAGGCTGTACGCTGCTATGCGGGTGTTTTGCTTGGACTTTTTCAGTCGCTGAACGAGGCGGCGTCAGGTTGCCAGACCGACAACAGCCCGTCAAGGAACAAGCGCTCCGCCCCGGCCTTGCGCGCAAGCTCCGCCCCGACCCGGTCGAGCCCGGTCAGCGCGCCGAGCGTGCCGGCCAGCGACAGCGGCGAAAGCAGGCCGCCGCGCCCGGCCGGCTTCCACTCGATGACGTCGAGCTCCTTGTCGACGCCCTTGCCGGAGAGCCAGGCCACGGCCTCGTCCTGGCCGCCGAGCCCGTCGACCAGCTTGCGCTCGAGCGCCTGCCGGCCGGTGAAGATGGAGCCGTCGGCGAGCGCCAGCACCTCGGCGCGGCTGAGCGGCCGGCGCTCCTCGACCAGGCCGACGAACCAGTCGTAGCTGTCCATCACCATCGCGCGCAGCATGGCGCGCTCCTCCTCGGTGGTCGGGGTGAAGGGCGACGGCTCGGCCTTGAGCGGCGACGATTTCACGCCCTCGACCTTGACGCCCACCATCTCCATCAGCCCGGTGACGTCGGGAAACTGCACCAGGACGCCGATCGAGCCGACGATGGAGGACTGGCGCGCCACGATGTGGTCGGCGGCGGTGGCGATCATGTAGCCGGCGGAGGCCGCCAGCGTGCCGACCTGCGCCACCACCGGCTTCTTCTGCGCCAGCTTGCGCACCGCCTCGTAGATCGCCTCGCCGCCGGCCGTCGTGCCGCCGGGCGAGTCGACGCTCAGGATCACGCCCTTGACGTGGGCGGCCTCGCCGATGCGCTTCAGCCGGGCGAGCAGCTCCTCGTCCTCGGTGATGGTGCCTTCGATCTTGACCCGGGCGATCTGGTCGCCGGCGGCGACCAGCCGGTCGCGCATGGCGAAGGAGGCGGCGGCCGCCACGGCCAGCGCCGCCACGACGAGCGCGGCGATGCGCCAGAAGGTGAGCTTGCGGCGCAGCCGCCTGCGGTCGATGACGTCGTCTGCCCGGTGCGGCTGTGCCCCGTGTGCCATCTTGTGTGCCATGGCGCGCCTTTCTGCGGTGTCGGCCCCTCGCAAGGGCCGCTTTTAGTGCAAGCCGCGCCGCGCCGGAAGGGGTGTGCCGCCGCGAGGGGCCGGAAGGGGTTTCCCGCAACGCCGCGCGCCTGTAAGGATGTCCGATCGCCGGGCTCGCGGGCTCATCCAAAAATCACCATATTGGGATGCAAGTCAGAATCGCCATAATGCGGCTTGGATCGGGGCCTGTCGGCCGGCGACGGCGGGGCCGTGGATTTCAGTCGTTCCTGGGCAAGAGGGCATGAGCATTTCGGCAGGGCAGCACACCGCCGGCCACACCGCCGGCAAGGCGCATCCGGCCGCGCCGCAGCGCGCGGCGCGCGACCGGCGCGTGGAGGAGGCCTTCACGCAGGCGCGCCGCCATTCGGGCCGCGTGCGCATGCTCAAATTCGTGCTGCCCCTCGCCGCGGTGGCGATGATCGCGGCCTTCGCCGCGAGGTCGTGGCTGGCCGCGCCGGGCAACCTGCCCGTCGACCTCGGCGCGCTCGCCATCGAGGGCGGCCGGCTGGTGATGTCCGATCCCAGGCTCGACGGCATCACCGGCAGCCAGGGCCGGCCCTACAGCATGACCGCCGCCCGCGCCATCCAGGACATCGGCACCGGCGGGCGCATCGACCTCGAAGGCATCGACGCCCGGCTGCCCATCGACGACAGCGGCTGGATGACCGTCACCGCGCCGACCGGCGTGTTCGACCGCGAGGCCAACCGGCTCGACATCGACAGCGAGCTGACGATGACGACCGACGACGGCATGAAGGCGGTGCTGAAATCGGCCGTCCTCGACATCGCGGCCGGCAGCCTCGACACTGCCGACCCGGTGGACATCACGCTCGACGGGGCGCATATCACCGCCGATTCGATGGCGGTTCGCGACAAGGGCGCGGTGCTGATCTTCGAGAACCGCGTACGCATGAGGATCGATGGCGGGCGCCTGGGCGGCGCGGCCGCCGATGGGGGGGCCGAATGATGGACGGGCAACGGGCTCGGGGAGCGCGGGTTGGCGGGGCGCTGGCGCTGGCGGCGCTGGTGCTGGCCTCGCCGGCGGCGCTGGCGCAGCAGCAGCAGGGCGGCCGCATGACCGGCCTCAAGCTCGACGGCGACAAGCCGATCCAGATCGAGAGCGACCACCTGGAAGTGCGCGAGAGCGACGGCATCGCCATCTTCACCGGCAATGTCGCGGTGGTGCAGGGCGCGATGCTGATGCGCTCCGGCAAGATGACGGTGCACTACAACACGCAAAGCGGCTCGGTCGCGACCGGCTCGGCCAACATCGACCGCCTCGAGGTCGAGAACAAGGTCTACGTCAAGTCCGACACCCAGGTCGCCACCGCCGACCGCGGCAGCTTCGACATGAAGAGCGAGGTCCTCGTCCTGTCGGGCAAGGAGGTGGTGCTGTCGGAGGGCGAGAACGTCGTCGTCGGCTGCAAGCTGACCGTGCAGATGGCGACCGGCCTCGCCAATCTGGAAGGATGCGGCGGCGATTCCGGCGGCGGCCGGGTCAAGATGCTCTTGAAGCCCGGCTCGCAGGACGCGCGGTGAAGCGTCCCGCCTTCCTCGCGCGCGCCGGCGCCGCCGGCAGCGCCGCGCCGGCGGAGCGCGCCGACCGCGAGCGCTTCCGCGGCACCATGATCGCGCGCGGCCTGACCAAGAGCTACAAGGGGCGGCAGGTGGTCAACGGCGTGTCGTTCGGGGTGCGCGCCGGCGAGGCCGTCGGCCTGCTCGGCCCCAACGGCGCCGGCAAGACCACCTGCTTCTACATGGTCACCGGCCTCGTGCCGGTCGACCAGGGCACCATCGAGATCGACGGCTACGATGTCACCGCGCTGCCGATGTACCGGCGCGCGCGGCTCGGCATCGGCTACCTGCCGCAGGAGGCCTCGATCTTCCGCGGCCTGTCGGTGGAGAACAACATCCGCGCCATCCTCGAGATGGTCGAGAAGGGCCGCAAGGCGCGCGAGCGCCGGCTCGACGAGCTGCTTGAGGAGTTCCACATCGCGCATCTGCGCAAGTCGCCGGCCATCGCGCTGTCGGGCGGCGAGCGCCGGCGGCTGGAGATCGCCCGGGCGCTGGCCTCCAACCCCAACTTCATGCTGCTCGACGAGCCCTTCGCCGGCGTCGACCCCATCGCGGTCGCCGACATCCAGCAGCTCGTGCGCCACCTGACGGCGCGCGGCATCGGCGTGCTCGTCACCGACCACAACGTGCGCGAGACGCTCGGGCTGGTCGAGCGCGCCTACATCATCCACGCCGGGCAGGTGCTCACCCACGGCGTGCCGTCCGAGATCGTCGAGAACCCGGACGTGCGCCGCCTCTATCTCGGCGAATCCTTCTCGCTGTAGCCGGCCCGGGATGGCCGCTCCGCGCTTTTGTCGCGGGCGTGGCGGCCCCGGTCCCGCTTGACAAGCAAAAGCCGGGCCAGTTTCATTCGCTGCACTGCGGCAGGAGCCGCGAGGCCGGATCGGAACCACCCCATGGCCCACTCATGATGGCCCCCTCATGGCATTGAGCGCCAAACTGCAACTGCGCCAGTCGCAGACGCTGACGATGACGCCGCAGCTCATGCAGTCGATCCGTCTGCTGCAGTTCACCCATGCCGAGCTGGAACGCTTCATCGAGGAGGAGGTCGAGAAGAACCCGCTTCTCGAACGCCCCGGCGCGCAGGCCGACGAGGAGCCGCGCCGCGAGCCGCAGCCGGCCGACGTGTCGGCGGCCGCCGGGCTCGACCGCCTGTTCGACGAGGCCGGCGCCAGCGCCGCGCTGATGTCCGAGCGCCTCGATTCGTCGATGGAGAACGTCTTT
The DNA here is from genome assembly GCA_003577315.1 of Hyphomicrobiales bacterium. Lineage (GTDB taxonomy): Bacteria > Pseudomonadota > Alphaproteobacteria > Rhizobiales > Rhizobiaceae > Aerobium. Next base: position 8,257 of record QEVK01000004.1, read on the forward strand.
CCCGACGATCCCGGCACGGTCGAGCGGCTGGGCCCCGACCTCGCCGCGCAATGGAAGTCGGCGGCGGGAAGCGGCGGCGGCGGCCGCGCCGAGGATTTCGACATCGACACGCTGGCGGCCGCAGGCGCCACGCTCGCCGACCATGTCGGCGAGCAGATCGCGTTCTCGTTCCGCGACGCGGGCGAGCGGCTGATCGCGCGCGAGCTTGCCGACGCGCTCGACGAGGCGGGCTATCTGCGCGCCGACCCGGCCGAGATCGCGCAGCGCCTCGGCTGCGGCGAGGACGCGGTGCTGGCCGTGCTCGCGGCGTGCCGGCGGTTCGACCCGCCCGGGCTGTTCGCGCGCGACCTCGCCGAGTGCCTGGCGTTGCAGCTTCAGGCGCGCGACCGCTTCGATCCGGCCATGCGCGCCATGGTCACGCGGCTCGACCTGGTGGCGCGGCGCGACTTCGCCCAGCTGCGCCGCCTGTGCGGCGTCGGCGACGACGACCTCCTCGACATGATGGCCGAGATCAGGCGGCTCGACCCGCGCCCCGGCGCCGCCTTCACCGGCGGGACGGCCGACGCCATCGTGCCGGACGTGATCGTGCGGCGCGCCGCCGACGGCGGCTGGGCGGTGGAGCTGAACCCCGACGCGCTGCCGCGCGTGCTCGTCAACCAGAGCTATTTCGCCCGAGTCTCGAAGCATGCGGCGAGCCAGGACGAGAAGGACTTCCTCGCCGCGTGCATGCACAACGCCGGCTGGCTGACGCGCAGCCTCGACCAGCGCGCCCGCACCATCCTCAAGGTGGCGAGCGAGATCGTGCGCCGGCAGGACGCCTTCCTGCTCCACGGCGTGCGCCATCTCAGGCCGCTCAACCTCAAGGACGTCGCCGAGGCGATCGGCATGCACGAATCGACGGTCAGCCGCGTCACCGCCAACAAGTACATGATGACGCCGCGCGGCGCCTTCGAGCTGCGCCGCTTCTTCTCGGTGGCGATCGCCGCCGTCGAGGGGGGCGACGCCCATTCCTCGGCCGCCGTGCGCGACCGCATCCGCGAGCTGATCGAGACCGAGAAGCCGCACGCCGTGCTCTCCGACGACGCCATTGTGGATATCCTGAGGAAAAGCGGCGTCGACATCGCCCGGCGCACCGTGGCCAAGTATCGGGAAGGAATGGACATTCCCTCCTCCGTGCAGCGCCGGCGCGAGAAGCGCGCGCGCGCCTGCGCCCGCCCCTGAGCCGGGCGGCCGTCCGCCGCCTGCGGGGCGGCGCGGCCGCCGCCCCGAGGATCCTCCAGGACCCCGCGTTGACAAGATCGTGCGAAAAGGACTAGAAGCTCGGCCGCATGCGGCGGGCGCTTCAGTCGCGCCTCGCGCTGCGGCGCCGCGACGGTGCGGCTGCCTGTTGGCGTAGCCGGAAGCCGACGCCGGAGCCGCCGGGAACCTTGAGTGTGCCGACCACAGGTATAAACTCGCGATCGTCGGAATCCCGATTGAGAGAACCTGAACAAGAGAAGGTCAGTTTCACATGAGCCTGCGCATTTCCGGTAAGCACATGGAAATCGGCGACGCCTTCCGTTTCAAGATCGAGGGGCGCATCGGCGAGGCGATTGGCAAGTATTTCGACGGCGGATACGCCGGGCGCGTGACGGTCGAGAAGTCGGGCTCGCGGTTCTCCGCCGACTGCCTCGTCCATCTCGACACCGGCATGTCGCTGCAGGCGGCCGGCCAGGCCCAGGACCCGCAGCTCGCCTTCGACGCCGCCGCCGACCGCATCGAGAAGCGGCTGCGCCGCTACAAGCGCCGGCTGAAGGCGCACCCCGTCTCCGCCAACAGCGCCGACTGGATCGACCTCGACTACCGCGTCGTCGCGCCGGTGGTGGCCGAGGAGGACGGCGAGGTGCCGGAAGACTACGCGCCGGCGGTGGTGGCCGAATCGACCGTCGCGCTGAAGACCATGTCGGTGGCCTCCGCGGTCATCGAGCTGGACACCAAGGACAGTCCGGTCTTCGTGTTCCGCAATGCCGGCAACGAGCACGTCAACGTCGTCTATCGCAGGCCGGACGGCAATATCGGCTGGATAGACACATCTTCGGCGGTGGCCGCGAAGCAGCGGTAGCCGTCGCTCTCGACCGGACCGCAGGCGGGGGCTTGCGTCGCGGGAAACGGGCAGAGCAGGAAGGATGACCGGAAAATGGATCTGAGCGACCTCATCGAGGTTTCGGCTGTCATGCCGGCCTTGAAGGCCAACTCCAAGAAACAGCTCCTGCAGCTTCTGGCCGAGAAGGCCGCCGCCGTCACCGGCCTGCCGGAGCGCGAGGTGTTCGACACCGTCCTCCAGCGCGAGCGGCTGGGCTCGACCGGCGTCGGCAACGGCATCGCCATCCCGCACGGCAAGCTCGCCGGCATTACGCGCATCACCGGCATCTTCGCGCGGCTGGAGACGCCGGTCGACTTCGAGGCGCTCGACGACCAGCCCGTCGACCTCGTCTTCCTGCTTCTGGCGCCCGAGGGCGCGGGCGCCGATCATCTCAAGGCGCTGTCGCGGATCGCCCGCGTGCTGCGCGACCCCGACACCGTGGCCAAGATCCGCGCCACGCGCGAGGCCGACGCCATCCACACCTTCCTGGCGCAGACGCCGGCCTCCAACCCGGCCTGAGATTTCTTGCGCGCAGGCCCCGGGACGGGCATGAGGGCCGCCGGGGAGAACCCAAGGGGCGCCGCCGGCGCGCCTCAATGCCTCCTCAATGCCTCAAAGGAGGCTGACCGGGCCTCAATGGAGGCTGACCGGGGTCAGGTCGTTCTGCAAGGCGCCCGCCAGCGCGGCGTCGCGGCCGTCGGTCAGCATGATCGGCCGGCCGTTGGCGGCGAACACGGCCCACAGCCGCGTTCCCGGCGCGATCTGCGGCATGCCGGGGAACTTGCCGGCAAGCTCGTCGCTGTCGATTTCCCTGAGATAGGCGAGCGATCCCTCGCCCAGATGCGCCAGCTCGGCCGGGGTCAGGGGAGCATTCGTCGGGATGGTCTTGTCGTGTTCAGTCATGTCAGCCTCCTTGCGTGAGCGGGGCGTCCATCAGACCGGCCCGCAGCAGAGCCTCTTGGTTCCGGTGCGGCCGGAACTCAGTCTTTCACCGAAATGTTTATTTTCCGTACCAGCCTTTCCGGCTCGGGCCGGTCGAGGTCGATGGCGAGCAGGCCGTTCTTCAGCTCGGCGCCCGTCACCCTCATGCCGTCGGCCAGCACGAACACGCGCTGGAACTGGCGCGCCGCGATCCCGCGATGCAGAAACTCGCGCTCGGTCTCGTCGTTCTGGCGGCCGCGCACGACCAGCTCGCTGTCCTCCAGCGTGACCTCGAGATCGGCCTCGTCGAAGCCGGCCACGGCGAGCGTGATGCGCAGGCTGTCGCTGCCGCTCCCGCCATTGACGCCGCGCAGGCGCTCGATGTTGTAGGGCGGGTAGCCGTCGCCGTTCTTGGCGACGCGCTCCAGCGTCTTCTCGATGGCGTCGAAGCCGAGCAGCAGCGGGCTGGAGAAAGGTGTGACGCGGGTCATGTCTCGTGTCCTCGAAGAGCGACGTGGCAGGGCGAAGACCCGAAAGGCATCCGCGCCCATGGCCATGATATGGTTTATGCGCCTTGCGAGTTCAAGCGCGAGGCCGGGCGCGAGGCCGGGCGGCGGCCCGCGCCTCAGCCTGCGCCCTCGTCATCGCCCCGTTTCCCGTCGATCTCGGCCACCAGGGCGGCGATGTGGGGGGCGGCGGCGGCGCTCGCCGCGCGCTCGATGGCGCGGTAGCGCGCGATCACGGCGAGCCCCGTTGGCGTGAGCTGCGCGCCGCCGCCGCGCGCGCCGCCCTTCTGCGTGTCGAGCATCGGCTTGCCGAAGATGCGGTTCATCTCCTCGATCAGGTCCCAGGCCCGCTTGTAGGACATGTTCATCTGGCGGGCCCCGGCCGAGATCGAGCCGAAGGCGGCGATCTGCTCCAGAAGCTCGACCTTGCCGTGGCCGATATGGCCCTGCGGCTCGAACCTGATGCGCAGCGTGATCGAGGGCACGGCCGCTCCTTTCCGGCTGGTGTCGTCGCGCTCCTCTTATGCCGCAACCGCCCGGCCGCCGCTACCGCGCGGCGGGCGCGGCGGCGGTTCCGGCCGGATCGAAGGTGACGGCCTTGACGACGGCGAAGACCTCGCGGCCCGGCGAAAGCGCCAGCGCCTCGACCGAGCGGCGCGTGACGCGCGCCACCAGCTCGTCGCCGCCATGGTCGAGCCGCACCAGCGCCTGCGGCCCGTCGTCGCTCGCCACCGCGGTGATGCGGGCGCCGAGCACGTTGAGCGCGCTGATTCCCTGCGGCCGGTGCGTGGCCACCATCACGTCGCGGGCGCGCACTCTCACCCTCAGCCGCGCGCCGGCCGGCGCGTCGACCCTCGGCAGCCGCCACTCGCCGGCCGCCGAGCGCAGCAGCGAAAGGCCGTAGCCGTCGTCGGGCGCCACCATTTCGAGCTCGATCAGGGCGCTCGCCTCGTCGCGGTCGCCGGCGACGGCGCGGTCGAGCCGCGGCAGCACGCTGCCGGCCGGGCCGCGCGCCGCCACCCTGCCGCCCGAAAGCGCCACCACATGGGTGGCGAGCCGCGCCACCTCGGCCACCGAATGGCTGACATAGACCATGGGAATCCCCGTCTCGTCGCGCAGCCGCTCGATGAAGGGCAGGATCTCGGCCTTGCGCGCCTCGTCGAGCGAGGCGAGCGGCTCGTCCATCAGGATCAGGCGCGGGCTGGCGATCAGCGCCCGGCCGATGGCGACGCGCTGCTTCTCGCCGCCCGACAGGAGGCCCGGCCGCCGGTCGAGCAGGTGCTTGACGCCGAGCAGGCCGACCACGGCGTCGAAATCGGCGTAGCGCTCGGCCACCGGCGTGAAGAAGCGGCCGTAGCGCAGGTTCTGCGACACGGTCAGGTGCGGGAACAGCCGCGCATCCTGGAAGACGTAGCCGATGCGCCGCTTGTGCGCCGGCACGAAGATGCCGGCCTCCACGTCCGCCAGCACGCGGCCGTCGACGACGATGCGGCCCTCGTCGGGACGGGCGAGCCCGCCGATCAGGTTGATGAGCGAGGTCTTGCCCGAGCCGGAATGGCCGAACAGGGCGACGAGGCGGCCGTCGCTCTCGAAACGGGCCTCCAGCCGGAACGCGCCGAGCCGGTGGACGATGTCGACCTCGAGCGTCATGCGACGTCGAGCCGGCGGGCGACGCGCCGCGCCAGCGCCTCGGAGGCGACGAGCGCGGCCATGGCGATGACGATGGAGACGAGGGTGAGCCGCATCGCCCCGGCATTGCCGCCCGGCACCTGGGTGAAGGTGTAGATCGCCGAGGGCAGCGTCTGCGTCTCGCCCGGTATGTTGGAGACGAAGGTGATGGTGGCGCCGAACTCGCCCATCGCCTTGGCGAAGGCGAGGATCATGCCGGTGATGATGCCCGGCGCGATGAGCGGCAGGGTGACGGTGGCGAACACCAGCGGCGGGCTCGCCCCCAGCGTGCCGGCGGCCGCCTCAAGCCTGCGGTCGACGGCCTCGATGGAGAGGCGGATGGCGCGCACCATCAGCGGGAAGGCCATCACCGCGCAGGCGAGCGCAGCCCCCGTCCAGCGGAAGGAGAAGACGATGCCGAGATGCTGCTCGAGCAGCGCGCCGACCGGCCCGCGCCGCCCGAAGGTGAGCAGAAGCAGGTAGCCGGTGACGACGGGCGGCAGGATCAGCGGCAAATGGACGAGGCCGTTGAGCGCGGCCTTGCCCCAGAACTCCTTGCGCGCCAGCACCCAGGCGACGGCGATGCCGAGCGGCAGGCTCGCCACCGTCGCCCAGATCGAGACGCGGATCGACAGCCGGACCGCGTCCCATTCGGCGGGCGAAAGCTCCAGCCACCAGCTCACGGCCGCGACGCCCGGCTCAGTCTGCGGGAGCCAGAACGGTGAAGCCCTGCTCCTCGAACAGCGCCCTGGCCCTGTCCGTCTTCAGATAGGCGAGGAAGGCGGGCGCGTCGGCCGCCTTCGATTCGGCGGTCAGCGCCGCCGGATAGACGATCGGCTCGTGGGTGTCCTCCGGGAAGGCCGCGACGATCTTCACCGAGGGATCGGCCGCCGCGTCGGTCTGGTAGACGATGCCGAGCGGCGCCTCCCCGGCCGCCACCAGCGCCAGCGCGGCGCGCACGTTCTCCGCCTGCGCCACCTTGGCCGAGACCGCGTCCCACACGCCGAGCGCCGTCAGCGCCGCCTTGCCGTACTTGCCGGCCGGCACGGAATCGACGTTGGCCATGGCCAGCCGCTCGTCGCCGAGCGCGCCGGCGAGGTCGAAGCCGGGCGCGATCTCGATCGCCACCGCCGAATCGGCCGGCGCGATCAGAACGATGCGGTTGCCGAGCAGCTCGACCTCGGTGTCCTGCCGCGTCAGGTTCCTGTCGGACAGATAGGCCATCCAGGCGAGGTCGGCCGAGATGAAGACGTCGGCCGGCGCGCCCTCCTCGATCTGCCTGGCGAGCGCGGAGCTGCCGGCATAGGAGATGGTGGCCTCCTTGCCGGTCTCGTCCTTCCAGGCGGCGTTGATGTCGTCGAGCGCGTTCTTCAGGCTCGCGGCGGCGAACACGGTGACGGTGTCCTGCGCCAGCGCGGCCGGCAGCGGCGCGGCCAGCATCGCCGCCAGGCCGGCGGCGAGCGCGACCGTCCGCGTCGCGAAGCGTCTGCGATTGAGCATGTGGAGGGTCTCCCTTGCGCGTCCGGCCGCGGGGTTGCGGAGGATCGGATGGCGATCGATATATTCGTCTGAATATATCAGAATGCCCCCATGCGCAAGAAAATGCGGCTTCCCGGGGCGGAAAGCCGCATTTGATATATTTCACGACAAATAGCGAAAAAAGTCCGCCGCCTGCCTTCCCTGCCGGCGGCGCGTCGCGGCCCGCCGGCAGGAAGGGCGCCGCCGAAGGGACGCCCGGGGAAAGGGGAGGACACCGGCTCAGGCGGCGAGCTGCCCCGCCTCCCAGCCGAGGATGGCGCGCTTGCGCGTCAGGCCCCAGTGATAGCCGGTCAGCGCCCCGGTCTTGCCGAGCGCGCGGTGGCACGGCACCACGAAGGAGACCGGGTTGGCGCCGATGGCGGCGCCGACGGCGCGGCTCGCCGCCGGCTTGCCGATCTCGGCGGCGATCGAGGAATAGGTGCGCGCCCGGTTCATCGGGATCTTCAGCAGCGCCTCCCAGACGCGGATCTGGAAGTCGGAGCCGATCAGCACCACGCGCAGCGGCTCGTCCGCCCGCCAGCGGGCGGGGTCGAAGATGCGCGCGGCATAAGGCGCGGTCGCCTCGCGATCCTCCTCGAAGGCGGCGTTCCTCCAGCGCGCCGCCATGTCCTCCAGCGCCTCGCGCTCGCCGCCTGCGTCGCAGAAGGCGAGCCCCGCCAGCCCGCGGTCGGTGACCATCAGCAGCGCGGTGCCGAACGGCGAGGGGTGGTAGCCGTAGCGGATGGAAAGGCCGAGGCCGCGGCTCTTGTAGTCGCCGGGCGACATCGCCTCATGCGTCACGAACAGGTCGTGCAGCCGGCCCGGCCCCGACATGCCGACCTCGAAGGCGGTGTCGAGCAGCGGCAGGCCCTGGTCGAGCAGCCGGCGGGCGTGGTCGAGGGTCACGGCCTGGAGGAAGCCCTTGGGCGACAGGCCGGCCCAGCGGGTGAACAGCTTCTGCAAGCCGGTCGGCGTCTCGCCGACCTCGGCCGCCAGCTCCTCGAGCGAGGGCTGGCCGCGATACTCGATGCTGATCTTCTCGATCACCCGGCGCACGGTGTCGTAGTCGCTGCCCGTGGGCGTGACGTCGCGTTGCAGGATGGCGGTCGGGGTGTTGACTTTCATGGCTGGGCACTCCTTGGCGCGCACTATCGCGCCGCGGGGCGCGTTCCGCCACCCGATTCCTGCGCCTGCGCGACTATCCGGCCTTCGCCGTGGCCAGCGCGCGGCCGAAGGCGGCGGCGAAGCTCTCGCGGTCGTCGGGGTTGAGGAAGGTGCCGATGGCGATCCTGCGCCCCTCGCCCTCGACCGCCATGGCGGTGATGCCGATCTCCTCGTGGCGGGCGACGCGGAAGCGGGTCCAGAACGGGTTGAAGTGGTGCTCGCGCCTGCGCCCGGACGGCGCCACCTGGACGATGTCGAGCGCGGTGCGCGACACCGACACCTCCTCGCGGGCGCGCGCGGCGCGGTAGTTGAAGCGGAAGGCGAGGTAGAGCAGGAGCACGTCGAGGCCGAAGAAGCCGAACACCGGCCACGCGCCCATCGACAGGAACACCGCCCCCGTCGACAGCCACACCGAGGCGAAGATGCCCATCAGCACGACGAAGCCGGTGCGCCCGAGCGAGCGATGCGGCACCAGCAGGGCGCGGAAAAAGGGTTCGTCGGCGGCTTTCGTCTCGGCCATGGCGCAGAGTATAGAGGAGCCATGCGAAAGCCCAAAGACAAAGTTGCGCCGGCCGATGCCGGGACGGGGGCCGGAGCCGGCGAGCCGCAGCCGCGCCAGCGCGTGCGCGCCAACGCGCTGGCCAAGCCCCGCCCGCGGCCGCAGCAGCCGCCGGTCGCGCTCTACTCGCCCGCCGAGGTCGAGGAGATCTTCCGCCGCTTCTCGATCCAGCGGCCGCAGCCGCGGGGCGAGCTCGACTACGTCAACGCCTTCACGCTGCTGGTTGCGGTGGTGCTGTCGGCGCAGGCGACCGATGTCGGCGTCAACAAGGCGACCGGCCCGCTGTTTCGCGTCGCCGACACGCCGGAAAAGATGCTGGCGCTGGGCGAGGCCCGCGTCGGCGAGTCCATCCGCACCATCGGCCTGTGGCGCAACAAGGCGAAGAACGTGATCGCGCTCAGCGAGGCGCTGATCCGCGACCATGGCGGCGCGGTGCCGCGCACGCGCGAGGCGCTCGTCACCCTGCCCGGCGTCGGGCGCAAGACCGCCAACGTCGTGCTCAACGTCGCCTTCGGCCAGCCGACCATAGCGGTCGACACCCACATCTTCCGCATCGGCAACCGCATCGGGCTGGCGCCCGGCGCCACACCGGAGGAGGTCGAGGCCGGGCTGCTGCGCGTCGTGCCGGCGCACTACATGCGCCACGCCCACCACTGGCTGATCCTGCACGGCCGCTACGTGTGCAAGGCGCGCAAGCCCGATTGCGCCGCCTGCGTCATCGCCGACCTGTGCAAGTGGCCGGACAAGACCGCGAGCGTGCCCGCGCCGCTGGTCGAGATCGAGCCGCCCGCCCCGGCCGCGAGCCTATGCCAGCCTGACGCCCGCCTGCGCCATCTTCTGCGTCATCGCCGCCAGCGAGCCGGCAAGGTCGATGCCGCGGCAGGCGTCGAGCCTGACCGTGGCCGAGAAGCCCGCCCGCACCGCGTCGAGCGCCGAATAGGCGACGCAGAAATCGGTGGCGAGCCCGACGAAGGTCAGGTCTGAAATGCCGCGCTCGCGCAGATAACCGGCAAGGCCGGTGGGCGTCGCGTGGTCGTTCTCGAAGAAGGCCGAATAGGAATCGATGCCCGCGCGGAAGCCCTTGCGGATGACGAGCTGCGCCTTCGTCCAGTCGAGGCCGGGGTGGAACTGCGCGCCCTTCGTGCCCTGCACGCAATGGTCGGGCCACAGCGTCTGCGGCCCGTAGGGCATGTCGATCGCCTCGAAGGGCCGGCGGCCGGGATGGCTGGAGGCGAAGCTCGAATGGCCGGCCGGGTGCCAGTCCTGCGTCAGCGCCACATGGTCGAACTCGGCGATCAGCCGGTTGACCAGCGGCACGATCGCGTCGCCGTCCGCGACCGCCAGCGCGCCGCCCGGACAGAAATCGTTCTGGATGTCGACGACGATCAGCGCCCGTTCGCTCATGCCTGCCTCCCTTGTGCTGCCGCCTCTTGCACCGGCCGTCCGGCCGCGAAGACGAAGATGCGGTTTCGTGCGGCCCTATGCCGCTGTCTTGACGCGATAATTTCCCCTATATTATTCGGGATCATGCGCAAGCGCAGTTTTCGCCCCGCAGCGACGCCTCCCCGGCCAGCCATCAAGCAGACAGGATGCCAGGAATGACCACAGCCGCGCTCCAGCAAACGGACGTCGCACGCGCCGACACGTTCCCGATCCCGGCGGGCGTCCACGCCGAGACGGTGGTTTCGGTCCGCCACTACACCGACCGGCTGTTCTCCTTCCGCATCACGCGGCCGCAGAGCTTCCGCTTCCGCTCGGGCGAGTTCGTGATGATCGGCCTGCCCAACGCGATGAAGCCGGTGTTCCGCGCCTATTCCATCGCCAGCCCGTCCTGGGACGAGGAGCTGGAGTTCTTCTCCATCAAGGTGCCGGACGGCCCGCTGACCCAGCACCTCCAGAAGATCAGGCCCGGCGACACCGTGCTGATGCGCCCCAAGCCGACCGGCACGCTGGTGCTCGACGCGCTCACGCCGGGGCGGCGGCTGTGGATGATCGCGACCGGCACCGGCATCGCCCCCTTCGCCAGCCTGGTGCGCGACCCCGAGACCTACGACAAGTTCGAGCAGGTGATCCTGACCCACACCTGCCGCGAGGTGGCGGAGCTGGCCTATGGCGAGGAGCTGGCGAGGAACCTCGCCGAAGACCCGCTGATCGGCGAGCTGGTCGCGGGCCGCTTCGTCCACTACGCCACGGCGACGCGCGAGGCCTACGCGCGCACCGGCCGCATCACGACGCTGATCGAGAACGGCAGGCTGTTTTCCGATCTCGGCCTGCCGCCCTTCGACCCGGCCGTCGACCGGGTGATGATCTGCGGCTCGATGGACATGATCCGCGACGTCAAGGCGCTGGTGGAGAAGGCCGGCCTCAAGGAAGGCTCCAACTCGATGCCGGCCGAGTTCGTGGTCGAGCGCGCCTTCGTCGACTGAGCCCCGGAATTGGGGAAAACAAGGGGATAGATCGTTTCACCGTTTCCGTGAAACCGTGAAACGATCTACTCGACCGCGGCTTCCCGCGCCCTGGCGCGGGCGAGCGCCGGGCGCGCCAGCACCCGGTCGAAATAGGCGTTGACCCGCTCGGACAGGATGGCGAACTGCGCGTCGCGCGCCCACTGGCCGCAATGGCCGAGGATGACGTCTGCGGCGGTGAAGCGGTTGCCCATCGCATAGGGCGATTCGCCGAGCCTGGCCTCCAACGCGTTGATCTCGCGGCTGAACTCGGCCGCCGTCCACGGGCCGACGTCGACCCGCTCCGCCTCCGGCAGCATGGCGCGGTGCTTGTGCCGGTTCCACAGCGGCGCCTCGAGCTCCGACTGGGCGAAGAACAGCCAGGCGTTCAGATGCGCACGCTCGGCCGGCGTCTTCGGCCCCATGTCCTTTTCCGGGTGCTTTTCGGCGAGATAGGCGCAGATCGCCGCCGAATCGGTGACCAGCATGTCGCCGTCCACCAGCACCGGCCCCTTGCCGGAAGGGTTGTAGCGCCGCATCTCCTCGCTGTCGCGCGCCGCCTTGACGATGCGGTAGGGCTGGCCCAGCTCCTCCAGCATCCAGGTGACGCGAATGAGCCGCGAGCCCGGCGAGCCGATGGCCTGATACATGACGGATGCCTCCCCCTGACCTTTCCGGCGGCGAGACTAGAGCATCGCGACGAAAAGTGGAGTCCGAACCGCCGGCGATGCCGGGCCGCCGCCGCCGGCGCGACGCCGCCCGGGGTTGTTGCGCCCGGGCGAATGGGCTTCTATAGCTGACGCCTGCGCGGTCGCGGGCCGTGTCTGCAAATTGTTCGGGCGAAGGACGGACGAATGAGCGATGGACTGGCGTCAACCGTCATCGGCAAGGTCAAGGCCCGCGCGTCTCCCGATATCGGCGAGATCACCGCTGCGACCGAATTGTCGGAGCTGGGCATCCATTCGCTGGAGCTGACCGAGATCGTCTTCGAGCTGGAGGACGAATTCGGCATCGAGATCGAGATGAACACCGTCGACGCCTGGGCAAATCTGTTCAATGTCGGCGACATCGTCAGGGCGGTGCGCGAGCTGGTCGAGAAAAAAGCCTGACATGGCCAGCCCGGACCTGGCCAGACCCGATCTGGCCCGACCCCACACGACGAGGCCGCGCATCGTCATCACCGGGCTCGGCGGCATCTGCGCGCTCGGCACCGACGCCGTCGCGATCTGGGAGGCGATGTGCGCCGGCCGCTCCGGCATCGGCCCCATCACCACCACGCCGCTGCACGAGCTGAAGATCGGCTGCGGCGCCGAGATCGGGGCGCTGCCCGACCACGGCATCGACCACAAGCGGCTGGTGACCATGGACCGCTTCAGCCTGCTCGCCGTGATCGCGGCGCGCGAGGCCGCCGCCCAGGCGGGGCTCGCGCTCGACGGGGCGGCCGCGGCCCGCGCCGGCGCGGTGATCGGCGCCGGCATCTGCGGCTTCGAGACCGTCGAGGACAACTATCGCGGCATCCTGCTCGAAGGACGGCCGCGCGCCAACATCTTCTCCGTGCCGCGCGCCATGACCGGCGCGCCAGCCGGCCAGGTCAGCATGGAGCTCGGCCTGCGCGGCCCCGTGTTCGGCGTCAGCTCGGCCTGTGCGTCGGCCAACCACGCCATCGTGGCGGCCGCCGACCAGATCGCGCTCGGCCGCGCCGACGTCATGCTGGCCGGCGGCACCGAGGCGCCGCTGCTGTGGGGCGTGCTCAAGGGCTGGGAGGCGCTGCGCGTGCTGGCGCGGGAGACCTGCCGTCCCTTCTCCGCCGACCGCGACGGCCTCGTCATCGGCGAGGGCGCCGGCGTCGTGGTGCTGGAGACGCTCGACCACGCGCTGGCGCGCGGCGCCGCCATCTTCGCCGAATATGCCGGCGCCGGCATGTCGGCCGACGCCACCGACATCGTCGCCCCCACGGTCGAGGGGCCGGCGGCGGCCATCGCCGGCTGCCTGGCCGATGCAGGGCTGGCGCCCGGGGATGTCGACTACGTCAACGCCCACGGCACCGGCACGCGCGCCAACGACCTGATCGAGACGCAGGCGATCCGCCGCGCCTTCGGCGCCGCCGCCGACCGCCTGTCGGTGTCCTCGACCAAGTCGATGCACGGCCATTGCCTCGGCGCCAGCGCCGCGCTCGAGATGATCGCCTGCGTGCGGGCGCTCACCGACGGCGTCGTGCCGCCCACGGCCAACTATCGCGAGGCCGATCCGGGCTGCGACCTCGACGTCACCCCCAACGTCGCGCGCCGGCGCGAGGTGCGGGCGGCGATCAGCAATGCGTTCGCCTTCGGCGGCACCAACGCCACCGTCGCGGTCAGGGCCTGGCGCCCCTGAGGGCGGCGACGGCCGCGCCGCTGCCTTCGCGCCGGTGCGGCGTTTCGCGCCGACCGGCTTGCGGCCGGCGGCAGGATCGCTATCTGTGGGTCGTGCCATCCCCTGCCGCCGCCCGGCGGCATCTTCCCGACGAGAGGCTTTCCATGACCGATCTTTCGAGCTTTGCGGTGACGACGCGCTGGCCGGCCACGCAGCCGGGCAAGCTCCAGCTCTATTCCTTCCCGACGCCGAACGGCGTCAAGGTCTCGATCGCGCTGGAGGAGCTCGGCCTCCCCTACGAGGCGCACACGGTCGACATCGGCAAGAACGAGACCTGGACCGAGCCGTTCCTGTCGTTGAACCCCAACGGCAAGATCCCGGCCATCGTCGACCCCAACGGGCCGGGCGGCAAGCCGCTGGCGCTGTTCGAGTCGGGCGCGATCCTGCTCTACCTCGCCGAGAAGACCGGCCGCCTGCTGCCGGCCGACCCCGCCCTGCGCTACGAGACGATCCAGTTCGTGTTCTTCCAGATGGCGGCGATCGGGCCGATGTTCGGCCAGCTCGGCTTCTTCCACAAATTCGCCGGCAGGGAGATCGAGGACAAGCGGCCGTTGCAGCGCTATGCCGGCGAATCCAGGCGCCTGCTCGGCGTCCTCGAGGGCCGGCTCGCCGGCCGGCAGTGGATGATGGGCGACGACTACACCATCGCCGACATCGCCATCTTCCCGTGGGTGCGCACGCTGGGCGACTTCTACGAGGCGGGCGAGCTGGTCGGCCTCGACGGCTTCCCCGCCGTCAACGCCTGGCTCGGGCGCTGCCTGGCGCGGCCGGCGAGCCAGACCGGGCTCAACGTGCCGCCGCGCCCGTGACCGCCTCCATGACCGCCTTGCGCCGCGACCATGCGAAGGCGCACAGGAAGGAAATCGTCATCAGCACCACGATGGTCGGCGCCGGCGCGCTGTCGATGAAGAACGACAGGTAGACGCCGAGGAACGAGCAGGTGGCGGCGACCGCGACCGCCGCCGCCAGCATCGCCTCGAAGCGCCGGGTCACCAGGAAGGCCGTGGCGCCCGGCGCGATCAGCATGGCGACGGCGAGGATGATGCCGGCCGCCTTGAGCGCCCCGACGATGGCGAGCGACAGCACCGCGAGCAGCCCGTAGTGATAGAGGCGCACCGGCAGGCCGATGGCGCGGGCATGGGTGGCGTCGAAGGCGCAGACCAGCAGGTCGCGGCGCATGAGCCCGACGAAGGCGACCACGATCCCCGCGATCAGCGCCGTCTCGGCGACGTCGGCCCAGGTCAGGCCGAGGATGTCGCCGAACAGGATGTGGTCGAGGTGCAGCTCGGTCTCGATGAACGAGAACAGCACGATGCCGAGCCCGAACATGCCGGAGAAGACCACGCCCATCACCGTGTCCTGCTTCACGCGGCTGTGCTCCTTGAGGTAGCCGGTCAGGAGCGCGCAGCCCATGCCGGCGGCGAAGGCGCCGGCCGCCAGCGGCAGGCCGGCGGCATAGGCCAGCACCACGCCCGGCAGCACGGCGTGGCTGATGGCGTCGCCCATCAGCGACCAGCCCTTGAGGATCAGGAAGGACGAGATCAGCCCCATCGGCAGCGCCACCAGCAGCGCGGCCGCGAAGGCCTGCTGCATGAACGGAAACTGGAAGGGGGCGAGCAGCGCCTCGATCATCGCGCGCCCTCCAGCGCGGCGCGGGCGCGCCGGCGCGCGGCGATGAGCCCGTGCTTCGGCGCGAGCAGGAAGGCGGCGAGGAAGATCAGCGTCTGCAGGACGACGATGATGCCGCCGGTGGCGCCGTCGATGTAGTAGCTCGCCCAGGCGCCCACGAAGCTGGTCGCCGTGCCGATGGCAACGCTGATGACGATCAGCCGGCCGAAGCGGTCGGTCAGCAGATAGGCGGTGGCGCCGGGGGTGACGACCATGGCGATGACCAGGAAGGCGCCGACGGTCTGGAGCGCGGCGACCGTGGAGGCCGACAGGAGCGTGAAGAAGACGACGCGCAGAAGGCCGGGTCTGAGGCCGATCGAGCGGGCATGGGCCTCGTCGAAGAAGGTGGCCATGAAGTCCTTCCATTTCAGCGTCAGCACCGCCAGCGACACGCCGGCGATGACGACGAGCTGGAGCGTGTCGGCCGGGGTGACGGCGAGGATGTTGCCGAGCACGATGGTCTGGATGTTGACCGAGGCCGGCGACAGCGAGACCATGAACAGGCCGAGGCCGAAGAACGAGGTGAAGATCAGGCCGATGACGGCGTCCTCCTTCAGCCGCGTCTGGCGGGTGAGGAACAGCATGGCGCCGGCGGCGAGCCCGCCCGAGAAGAAGGCGCCGAAGGCGAAGGGCAGGCCCAGCATGTAGGCCCCGGCCACGCCCGGCACGATGGCGTGCGACAGCGCGTCGCCGATCAGCGACCAGCCCTTGAGCATCAGATAGGCCGACAGGAAGGCGCAGACCGCGCCCACCAGCGCCGACACCCACATGGCGTTGACCATGTAGCCGTAGGAGAAGGGCTCGAGGAGGACGCTCATCGCTCCGCCCTCTCCTGCCGGGCGGTCTCCCGCTCGCCGTCGGCCGCCGGCGCGGCCGGGCCGGCGGTGGATCGCGCCTGGTCGCCATAGAGCACGAAAGGCCGCTCGTCGTCGGAAAGCACGGTGATGGCGCGGCCGTCCTCGTCCTCGTGCAGGTCGGGGCCGGCGAGCACGAAATGGCGCAGCGCCCCGCCGAAGGCCCGCTCCAGATTGGCGCGGGTGAACACCTCGTGGGTGGGACCGTGGGCGAGCACGGTGCGGTCGAGCAGGATCGCCCGGTCGCAGAACTCCGGCACGGAGCCGAGATTGTGGGTGGAGACCAGCATCACCCGGCCCTCGTCGCGCAGCGTCTTCAAAAGCGCGATGATCGCCTCCTCGGTCGTCACGTCGACGCCGGTGAACGGCTCATCGAGCAGGATGACCTCGCCCTCCTGCGCCAGCGCGCGGGCGAGGAAGACGCGCTTCTTCTGCCCGCCGGAAAGCTCGCCGATCTGGCGCTTTCGGTAGGCTTCCATGCCGACGCGCTCCAGCGCCTCGCCGACGCTCGCGCGGTCGCGGGCGGAGGGGATGCGCAGGAAGTTCATGTGGCCGTAGCGGCCCATCATCACCACGTCCTCGACCAGGATCGGGAAGCTCCAGTCCACCTCCTCGGCCTGCGGCACATAGGCGACGGCGTTGCGCTTCAGCGCGCGGCCGGCCGGCTCGCCGACGATCGAGACCGAGCCCGCGCTGAGCGGCACGAAGCCCATGATCGCCTTGAACAGCGTCGACTTGCCGGAGCCGTTGACGCCGACGAGCGCGGCGATGGTGCCGCGCGGTATCGAGAAGCTGGCGCCGGTCAGCGCGACGTGGCCGTTGGCGTAGGCGACGGCCACGTCGCGCACGTCGAGGCCGGCGCTTGCGGCGCCGGCCGCCGGGGGATGATGCTGCGTCCCCGTCGCGCCGGTCATTGCGACAGTCCCTCGGCGATGGTCTCGGCCGTCACCCTGATGAGGTCGAGATAGGTCGGCACCGGGCCGTCGGGGCCGGACAGCGAATCGACGTAGAGCACGCCGCCGTAACGCGCGCCGGTCTCGCGCGCCACCTGCATGGCCGGGTCGGGCGAAACCGTGCTTTCGCTGAAGATGGCGGGGATGGAATGCTCGCGCATGGCGTCGATGACCTTGCGAATCTGCTGCGGCGTGCCCTGGCTGTCGGCGTTGATCGGCCACAGGTAAAGTTCGTTGAGACCGAAGTCGCGCGCAAGATAGGAAAACGCGCCCTCGCTGGTGACGAGCCAGCGCCTTTCCTGCGGGATGGCGGACAGCCTCTCGCGGATCGGCCCGGCCACGGCCTCGATCTCGGCGGCATAGGCCTCGGCGTTGGCGGCGTAGGTCGCCGCGTTGTCCGGGTCGTGCTCGGAAAGGGCGGCGCGGATGTTGTCGACATAGACCAGCACGTCGGAGGGCGACATCCAGGCATGCGGGTTGGGCTTGCCGGTATAGGGGCCCTCGCGGATGCCCATCGGCTCGACGCCCTCGCTGACGACCACGCCGGAGACGCCCTCGAGGTTGCGGAAGAAGCGCTCGAACCACTGCTCGAGGTTCAGCCCGTTCCACAGGATCAGGTCGGCGTCCTGCGCCTTGAGCATGTCGCCGGGCGTCGGCTGGTAGTTGTGGATCTCGGCGTCGGGCCTGGTGATCGATTCCACCTCGGCCGCCTCGCCGGCGACGTTGCGGGCGATGTCGGCGATGACGGTGAAGGTGGTGACGACCTTGAGCTTCTGCGCCTGCGCGGCGGCGGGAAGGGCGGCGAGACAGAAGACGACGGCGGCTAGGACGGCTCTGGCGGGCATGAAGGCGGGCTCGATCTCGAAGGGTTGGGAGGCGATGTCATCCCTACATAGGCCGTGTCCGGCCCTTCGTCAATGCAATTGCAAATCGTTTGCAAAAAACACGTTCAAGGAACGCCCGGGAGAGGGTTTTCGCAGGCGTCGGCGGCGGGCGGACGATGGCGGCGAATGGCGGCAGCGGACCGGAACGGGGTTGAAGATGGCGCGCGGGCGGAAGGGCCCGGCGGCGCGATATGCGACGCAACAGGCGGCGCAGCAGGCGGCGTTGCGCGGCGCTCCGGCGCGCCGCGGCGCGGGCGAAGGGTCGCGGCGCGGCGGCGGCATCTTGCTTTGCATCGCGCCGGCGCCTGACGCATAGTCCGGCCATGGACCACGCGGCGAATCCCCATCCCGACTACGAGACGGCCCTGCGCGAGGCCGGCGTGCGCATCACGCGGCCGCGCCGCATCATCCTCGGCATCCTGTCGCAGGCCGGCGACCACCCGGACGCCATGGAGATATTCCGCCGCGCCGTCGCCGTCGACCCCGGCATCTCGCTGTCGACGGTCTACCGCACCATGAAGCTGCTCGAAGGCATCGGCGCCATCCACCGCCACGCCTTCGAGGGCGGGCCGTCGCGCTTCGAGCCGGCGGCGGGCGACCATCACGACCATCTGATCGACATCGAGACCGGCGACGTCATCGAGTTCCAGTCCGACCGCATCGAACGGCTCCAGGACGAGATCGCCCGCGCGCTCGGCTACGAGATCGTCCACCACCGGCTCGAGCTCTACGGCCGCAAGCGGCGCAAGCAATAGGCGGCGCCCGCCGATGGTCTTCGCGCCCGCAAGACAAGTCGTTGTGCACTGCATCAGGTATGGCTGCCATGCGAAGGCGCCGCTTGTCTTGGCCGGGCCGGCTGTTCATCATCGCCTCTTCTTGACACCTGCCACCTGAAGCGGAAGCGTTCATGACCAAAGCGGAAATCGGGTTGATCGGCCTCGGCGTCATGGGTTCGGGCCTTGCCCTCAACATCGCCGAGAAGGGCTACCCGGTCGCCGTCTACAACCGCACATCGGCGCGCACCGGCGCCTTCTTCGGCAGCGCGGGCGAGTTGCGCGGCAACATCGTGCCCTGCGCCTCGCTCAGGGAGCTGGTCGCCCAGATCAGGCCGCCGCGGCCGGTCCTGCTGATGGTGCAGGCCGGCAAGGCCGTCGACGAGCAGATCAGGGGCCTGCGCGAGTTCCTCGCCGAGGGCGACATGATCGTCGACGGCGGCAACGCCAATTTCCGCGACACCATGCGCCGCTTCGACGAGCTGGAGGGCTCGGGCATCACCTTCATCGGCATGGGCGTGTCGGGCGGCGCGGTGGGCGCGCGCCACGGCCCCTCGATCATGGTCGGCGGCAGCCGCGAAGCCTGGCGCCGCGTCGAGCCGATCCTGACCGCCATCGCCGCCCGCTATCGCGGCGAGCCGTGCAGCGCCTGGCTGGGCGAGGGCGGGGCCGGCCACTTCGTCAAGACCATCCACAACGGCATCGAATATGCCGACATGCAGATGATCGCCGAGATCTACGGCATCCTGCGCGACGGCTTTACCATGCCGGCCGCGGCGATCGGCGCGCTGTTCGCGAAATGGAACGGCGGCCCGCTCGACTCCTACCTGGTCGAGATCACGGCCGAGGTGCTCGCCACCGCCGATCCGAAGAGCGGCAAGCCGCTGGTCGACATGATCCTCGACCGCGCCGGCCAGAAGGGCACCGGCCGCTGGGCGGCGATCGAGGCGCAGATGATGGGCGTGCCGGCCACCGCCATCGAGGCGGCGGTGGCCGCGCGCAGCCTCTCGGCCGAGAAGGGGCTGCGCGGCCGCGCGGCCGCCGCCTATGGCGGCAGGGCGGCGCCGGCCGCCGGCCCGCCGGACGACGCCTTCATCGACGATCTGGAGATGGCGCTGTTCGCCGGCAAGATCGCCGCCTACGCCCAGGGCTTCACGGTGATGGAGGAGGCGTCCTGCGAGTTCCGCTGGGACCTGCCCATGGCGACCATCGCCCGCATCTGGCGCGCCGGCTGCATCATCCGCTCGCAGTTCCTCGACGCGCTGGCGCGGGCCCGCGACACCGACCCCGACGCCGAGCACCTGCTGCTCACCCGCGACTTCGCGGCGATGATGGGCAAGGCGCATCCGTCGCTGCGCCGCGTCGTGGCGCATGCCGCGCTTGCCGGCCTGCCGGTGCCGGCGCTGTCGGCCGCGCTCGGCTATTTCGACGCCTTCCGCCAGGCGCGCGGCACCGCCAACCTGATCCAGGCCCAGCGCGACTTCTTCGGCGCCCACGGCTTCGAGCGCGTCGACGGCGAGGGGCTGCATCACGGCCCCTGGACGCCGCAGGAGCAGGCGCAGGGATAGGGCATCGGACCTGGAGCAACGTGCATCCTGACGGATGCGCAATGTTGCTCTATCCTTTTGTTTGCGCATCGGATCTATCCGAAAAGTGCATACGCTTTTCGGTCCGATGCTCTAAAATGCCGCATCCGACGGGACGCACGTCGCTGCCGTAGCCGCGTCCGGGGACGAAGGCTCGCACCCGGCGCGCCGTCGCGCCCGGGCGAAGCGGCCGCGCGGATCAGTTGCCGGTCTTCCCGGCGATCCAGTCGCGATAGTTGGCCAGCCGCGTATAGACGCCGTAGGCGTTGGCGTGGCCGCAGGCGGCGTCGGCGTCCATCGGGCCCTCGCCCCAGCTCACGATGCCGACCTGCACCGGCCCGCCGTCCCTGACGGCGAAGAGCGGGCCGCCGCTGTCGCCGTTGCAGGCGTCGCGCGCGCCGTCCGCCAGGCCGGCGCAGATCATGTTGCCGGTCAGCGGGTCGCGCATCGTCGCCGCGATCGCCGTGGTGGCGTTGCTGACGGCCTCGTCCGAATAGCGCATGCGCCCGGCATAGGCCTGAAGGATATGGCCGAGGTCGCGGGCGTAGATCTCCTTGATGCCGGCGTTGCAGGCGTCGTTGGCGGTCAGCTCGATCTCGGCCTCCATCAGGTTGGTCGGGAAGTAGCCGTTCTCCATCAGGCCCCAGCCGATGACGGTGACCGCGCCGTCCTCGATGTCGCCGTCGGTCATGGCGATCGCCGGCGCGTCGGCCTCCTCGGCCAGCCGCAGCAGGCCGATGTCGTTGTCGAGCGTCGATTCGCTGTAGCCGGGATGGACGATCACCTCGGCGACGGCGTGGCGCCTGCCCTCGTCGAGCGCGGTGGCGCCGACCAGCGCGGTCACGACCTCCGGCGGGATCGCCTCGCCATATTCGACCAGGCAGTGCGCGGCCGTCAGCACCCAGCCGGGCGCGATCAGGCTGCCGCCGCAGAACTGGGCGTCGAACTGCGACTGCGGGCTGTCGTCGAGCGCGTTCGAGGAAAGCAGCGCCACCTGGAACGGATAGGCGCCCTTGGTCGCCTCGCGGCCGTTGAAGATGCGGTCGTCGCCGGGGCCGGCCTTGGCGCGCGCGGCCGGCACGCGCGACATCGGCGAGGTTTCCGCCCGTGGCGTCGCGCCGGCCGGCGCGGGGTCGCCCTTGAGCGGCTGGGCGCCGGCGAAGGCCGACACGCCGGTGAAAAGCGCGCAGGCGGCGATGGTGCTGACTGTTGCGAGTGCCTTCAAAATGTCCTCCTGAGACGGGTCGATCCGGGCCGCGATGCGGCCGCAAGCAGGCCATGTGTCATGTCCGGCGTCATGCCTACGTCATCCAAGCCCTGAAGATGACGGTACGGAAGCGATTTGTCCGGCGCAATGTTGGAATATTTGCGGCGATGTGCGAGGCTTCGCCGCGCTCGCCGGAGGGGAGAGCGGCAATGCGCGGCTGGCGGGGCGGAGGACGGGGATTTCCGGCCATCATGATCTCGACATCTTTTGCGTCTTGTTTCCGGTGCTTGCTTAACTTTGGGAGAGTCCCGCAATGAAGTATACCCACAAGAGTTTCCTTGTTTCCGTCGCGCTCGCCGGCGCGATGTGGTCCGGCGCCGCGCTGGCGCAGTCGAGCTTCGGCGGCAGCGGCGAGACGCCCCGCGCCGTGCCGGGCGGGCCGGAACTGTCCGACCGCGGCGTCGCCGTAACCCCGCCCAAGGTCGACCTCGACGAGGTCGGGCGCGACCTCGACCTCGATCCCGAGAAGCTGAAGGAAAGCTACGGCACCGTCAGCCGCTCGCGCGGCGGCGAGGAAAAGCGCGAGGGCCCGAGCGAGGACGTGCTGCGCTCGCTCGACGGCGCCTTCAATCCCAACGCCGATCCGGCCTTCTCCGAGTCGGGCGACCGCCAGGTCTTCGGCGCCGACGACCGCGTGCAGGTCACCGATTCGTCCAACTATCCGTTCCGCGCCTTCGGCCTGCTCCAGGCCGAGACCAAGGACGGCTTCTCCAACTGCTCGGCGACGCTGATCGGCCCGCGCACCCTGCTCACCGCCGCGCACTGCCTCTACGACCACGACCAGGGCTGGTACGACAACTTCGTCTTCGCGCCGGGCCTGGTGTCGATGGACAACGCGCCCTTCGGCGTATGGGAGTACGAGACCGCCTACATCTTCGAGGGCTACATCACCAACTATCAGGGCTACTACGGCTCGGTCGTGCCGTGGGACATCGCCGTCGTCATCCTCCAGCAGCCGATCGGCGACTATCTCGGCTGGCTCGGCTACGGCCACGACCCGCAGCTCGGCGACTTCCACGCCAACATCATCGGCTATCCCGGCGACAAGCCGGCCGGCACCATGTGGCGCGCCAATTGCGACGTCTCGCGCCAGGCCGTGCAGGAGCAGTACTTCCAGTACCACTGCGACACCTATGCCGGCACCAGCGGCGGCTCGGTCTACAAGTACGATCCGCAGAGCCAGGAGCGCACCATCCTCGGCGTCAACGTGGCCGAAAGCGCGAACGCCAACACGGCCGTGCGCATGAACCAGACCTACTTCAACTGGGTCAAGGGCCTGGTGAAGTAGCAGGGGCCGCGCAGGCACGATCTCGCAAAAGCCCGCGGCCCTCCCGTCGCGGGCTTTTTCGTCCGCCTTGCGCGCCGGCGCGCGCCGCTTTAACGTCCCTTCCCATGGGGCAGGCCTCCCGAAGGCGGGGACCGCTGTCACGGCGAAGGCCTGCGGAGGAAAGCTGAGGCGCAACGCGCCTCGGAGGGTGCGGGAGGCATGGAAATCCGATGGTTCGTTCCCGTCTGAGGCGCGGCGTGGCCGCGGCCGCGCTTGCCGGCGCGGTGTTGGCGATGCCCGTGACGCCTGGCGCGGCGGCCGACGAGACCGGCGCCTGGTCGCGGCGCGTGCAGGTGGTCTACGACGCCGCCACCGGCTCGGTCGTGCGCGCCGCGCTGCGCGCCTGGGACTTCGAGCCCGCCGGCAACCTGGAATTCGTCTTCGAGCCCGATCCCGGCTCCGGCTTCGACCCGGCCGCCAACGGCGGCGCGATCACCGGGCGCGGCAAGCTCACCTGGCGGGTGCGCGGCTCGGCCTCCTACGACCGCCGCACCGTCCACTCCACCTATGTCGGCGCGCTCGCCGAGGGCCGGCCGCACGGGCAGGGCCGGCTGGAGCGCCGCAGCGGCGAGGTGCTGGAGGGCGAATGGGCCGCCGGCCGCCTCCACGGCAAGGGCGTGCGCATCGACGCCGACGGCACCCGCACCGAGGCGGTCTTCGTCGCCGGCCGCGCCGAGGGGCCGGGGCGGCAGACCACGCCGGACGGCACGATCTACGAGGGCGGCTTCCGCAACGGCCTGCGCCACGGCGAGGCGACGGTGCGCCTGCCGGGCGGCACCGCCTATGCCTCGCGCTGGCGGGCGGGCGTGGAGATTTCCAGCGCGCGACCGAACGCCATGGCCGACGCCATGGTCGGCGGGCTCTTGCGCGCGCAGGGCGGGGGCGGCGACGCCGGCAAGGTCGAGCTGTCGGTCTCCGTCGACCAGCGCATCACCCGGCAGGCCGACATGCAGTACGAGGATGCCGTGTTCGACGACCGCATCGAGATCTATCCGTCCGACCGGGCGATGGTCGAGGCGTGGCTCGGCGAGGCGACGATCTCGCCCGACAGCTACGGCGCCACCTTCGGCTTCGTCGACTGGGAGGAGTCGCCGGCCTATCTGCAAGTCGGGCTGAAGACCACCGACGGCTCGCGCGTGCGCCTCGAGGCGCTCCAGCTCCAGGTCGAGGACAGCCAGGTCTACCGCAAGCCGTTCCTGTCGGTCATCGAGCATCGCGGCTGCGTCGCCTTCCGGCCGGACTTCAGCCTCGCCAACACCGGCTGGGGACCGGCGCATGACGGGCGGTTGTCGGTGGAGTTCTTCGACATCGACGGCAGCGGCCGCGCCAGCCGCGCCTTCGACGTCGCCGTCGGCGATTTCGACGCCGGCGTCGACGTGTCGCTGCGCGCGGTGCTGGAGGAGGCCGGCGTCGACACGCGGGCGCTGGAGCGGGCGCGCTTCACCTGCGCCTCCGAGCAGGAGCTGCCGGCGTGCCGGCAACGGGCGATCGGCTCGCTGGAGTTCGGCGAGATCCGCGACCTTCTCTCCGGCGGCCCCGACATATCGGTCGGCGTGCGCGGCACCTTCTCCTATGGCTGGGCCGACGACCGCGGCAATTCCTACGAGGCGAGCGAGCCGTTCGAGGCGTCGCTCCAGCTCGGCGCCATCGAGACCGAGACCATGGTGGCCGAGCACGGCGCCGGCTGGGGCGACCCGCCCGCCGCCCTGCGCTACCAGGAGATCCGCCTGCCTTCGGACGAGCGGGACTATGTCGTCGACCTGACCATGCGCGGCAACAGGAACGTCAGCGACGTTACGGCGCGGCTCAAGGTCTACGCGCAGGAAAGCTCGATCCACCGCTTCCGCGCCGTGGCGAGCTTCGCCGACGGCAGCATGCGCCAGACCAAGCCGGTGATGTTCTATCACGTGCGCCCGCGCGAGCCGGCCCATGTCCCGGCGGAGCCGGAGGCGGAGTGCTATCTCGACGACGCCGTCTTCGCGTCGCCGCGGGAATGAACAGCCGGAGCGATTCCAGTCCTGCAACCAAGCGGAAGCGCTTGAAGCCGCATAAAAGCGGCTGAAGCAAACGGACGGAGCGGCAGCCCGGGCCTGTCCGGGCGTCCGCCGCTCCAGGGCGGCGCGGCGGAAAAGCGGCGTCGCGACGGCCGGCGGCGGCCGGAGGCCCGCCCGGAAGCTTCACGGCGAAGGCCGCGCATCGAAGACGTCGTATCGGGATTTCGCTCCGGCATCCCGTTCGGGCCGCGGGCGGCCGTCATCCTTCTTTCCGGTCCATCCAGGCTCGCTGCGGGCTTCCCGCAGGCCTCCTGCGCAGGGGGCTTGCTTTCGCGTCGCGGATATGCCATTCCTGACTGATCGATCAGTTAGCGTATCGAGGCGAGGGTCGCCATCCGGCGAAGGCTCGATCCGTCCAGGTCGCAGGGAGGAATCGCAATGGCGACGATCCGCGGCAAGCCGCGCGAGGACGTGCCCGTGCAGGCGCGCGGCACCGCGCGCTTCGACATCATCCTCGACGCCGCCGAGCAGGTGTTCGGCACCGGCTATGCCGGCGCCAGCATGCGCGAGATCGCCGAGCGCGCGGGCGTCGCCCAGGCGCTGATCCACTACCATTTCGACACCAAGGAAAAGCTGTTCGAGGCGGTGATCGCGCGCCGCGCCAGCGAGATCAACGGCCAGCGGGCCCAGATGCTCGACGCGCTGTTCGCCGGCGACGACGCCCCGCGCCTGGAGGAGGTGATCGAGGCGTTGTTCCGCCCGACCATCGCGGTCGACCACGACAACGCCAACAGCTTCTCGCGCATCCTCGTCTCCGCCGCCAACTCGGCGGAGGAGCGCGACCAGTTGCTGGTCCAGCGCTACTACGACCCGATCGCGCTGAAGTTCATCGATGCCTTCATGGCGCTCACGCCGGGCCTCGCCCGCATGAACGCGGTGTGGGCCTACATGTTCGCCATCGGCGTCGGCATGACGATGATGGCGACCACCGGCCGCCCGCTGCGCCTTTCCGGCGGCGAATGCGACGACCGCGACGTCGAGGCGATGCTGGCGCGCATCGTTCCCTTCATCTGCGCCGGGGTGCGGGCGCTCGCCGACGGCGACCCCCACATCGGCCCCCGAAACGATCATTGACACGATCATTGCACAACCCAGGGAGGTAAGCATGACATTCAGAGCGACCATGACGGCGGCGTGCGCCCTGCTGGCGGGGGCGGTTGCCCTGCCGGCGCAGGCCGACGAGATCAACGTGACCGTGGTCAACGGCCACCCGCCGGTGTTCCTGTGGGTGAAGCATCTCACCGAGACCTTCATCCCCACGGTCAACGCCAGGCTGGAGGGCACCGGCCACACCATCAGGTGGACCGAGGCCTATGGCGGCACGCTGGCCGCCGTCGGCGGCGAGCTGGAGGCGATCGAGGACGGGCTCGCCGAGGTCGGCGCGGTGCCGACCGTGTTCGAGCCGACGTCGCTGCCGCTGCAGAACGTGACCTACTACACGCCGTTCGGGACCTCCGACCCGCAGGTCGTCATCGACGCCGTCGACCGGCTGCACCAGGACGTGCCCGGCATGATCGAATCGTGGCAGAGCTACAACGCCGAATATCTCGGCGGCGGCTTCGCGCTCGACAACTATCTCCTGATGACCAACTTCCCGGTCGCCTCCGTCGACGACCTCTCCGGCCACAAGATCGGCGCGCCCGGCCCGGCGGTGAACTGGCTGGAGGGCACCGGCGCCGTCGGCGTCGCCGGCAACCTGACCACCTACTACAACGACATCCAGACCGGCGTGTTCGACGGCACCATCGTCTTCCCGACGGCGGCGGCCCCGGCCAAGCTGCAGGAAGTCGCGCCGCACGTCCTGATCACCGATTTCGGCGCCCAGTACGCCGGCTCGCTCGTCGCCAACAAGGAGTGGTACGACGCCCAGCCGGCCGA
Source organism: Hyphomicrobiales bacterium (assembly GCA_003577315.1). Lineage (GTDB taxonomy): Bacteria > Pseudomonadota > Alphaproteobacteria > Rhizobiales > Rhizobiaceae > Aerobium. Next base: position 34,815 of record QEVK01000004.1, read on the forward strand.
GGTGCAGGAGGCGCTGCGCGCCGGCGCGGCGGCCTACACCGCCGCCTACATCGCCGAGCAGAACGCGCGCGTCGAGGCGGCGCTGAAGCAGATGGAGGAGGGCGGGGCCAAGATCACGAAGCTCAGCCCCGAGGAGCGCGCCAGGTGGGCGGCGGCGCTGCCGCAGATCGCCGACACCTGGGCGAAGAACGCCGACGGGCAGGGCCTGCCCGGCTCGGACGTGCTGTCGGCCTATATCGGCCTCCTCAAGGAGGCCGGGGTCGAGCTGGCGCGCGACTGGTCGCAGCGCTGATCCCCGCCGGCTGCGGAGCGCCCCCTCCGCAGCCGCCCTCCCCCGTCCCCGAAACCCCCTCGGCGCAAAGGTCCGTCAAACCATGCCGGAGAACGATGTCACCGGCCTGAAGAGCTTCGATGCCGTCTTCCGGCTCTTCGACCGCTTCACCGCCCTGATGAGCATCATCGGCACGCTCGCCATCCTGTTCATCATGTGCCTGATCACCGCCGACGTCGTCGGCCGCGCATTCCTCGGGCGCCCCATCCACGGCGTGCCCGAGATCGTGTCGATGCTGATCCTGAGCATCGTCTTCCTGCAGATCTCCAACACGCTCCTGCGCGGCAGGCTGACGCGCGCCGACGGCTTCCTGATGCTGGTGCGCGCGCGCTCGCCGCGGGCCGCCGGCGTGCTCGACGCCGTGATGCACCTGGCCGGCGTCGGCCTCGTCGGCGTTCTGGTGCACGCCTTCTACCCGCTGTTCCTGCGCAGCTGGGGCCGCAACGAGATGGTCGGCACCGTCGGGCAGTTCCTCGCCCCGATCTGGCCGACCTACCTGGTGGTGCTGGTCGGCTCGGCGGCGCTGTGCATCGCCTTTGCGCTGCGCGCCGCCGGCATCCTCATCGTCACCTTCTCGCCGGCCCCGGCCTCCTCCACGCGAGCGCGGGAGACGGCGCGATGACCGGCTTCGAGATCGGCCTGTGGTCGCTCGGCGCGATCCTCGTCCTCATCTATACCGGCATGCACGTCGCCATCGCGCTGGCGCTGGTGTCGTTCTTCGGCATCTGGGTCCTGCGCGACAACCCCGAGCAGGCCGCGCGCATCCTGTCGCTGGCCGCGCGCGAGAGCATATCGTCCTACCTGTTCGGCGTGGTGCCGCTGTTCGTGCTGATGGGGCTGGTGGTCAGCCGCGCCAATATCGGCCGCGACACCTTCGACGTCGCCAACCGCTTCCTCGGCCGGCTGCGCGGCGGGCTCGGCATCTCCACCGTCGGCGCCAACGCCATCTTCGCCTCCATCACCGGCATCTCCATCGCCTCGGCGGCCGTCTTCACCAAGATCGCCGTGCCGGAGATGATGCGCGCCGGCCACACGGCCCGGTTCTCGACCGGCGTCGTCGTCGGCTCCTCGATCCTGGGCATGCTGCTTCCGCCCAGCCTGCTGATGATCCTCTACGGCATCCTCGCCGAGCAGTCGGTGGGGGCGCTGTTCATCGCCGGCATCGGGCCCGGCATCCTCGTCACCGTCATCTTCTGCGTCGGCATCTGGCTGATGGTGAAATACTGGAGCGACTTCACCGGCGTCGCCGCGCCGCAGGCCAGCTACGACACCGCCGGGCTGGCCGCCTGGGCCGACACCTTCGCCAAGCTGGCGCCCATCGTCGTGCTCGTCGGGCTGGTGCTGGGCGGGCTCTACGGCGGCATCTTCACGCCGACCGAGGCCGGCGCCATCGGCGCGCTGGGCGCCATCGTCATCGCCTTCCTCAAGCGCCGGCTTTCCGGCAGGGTGCTGTGGCAGGTCACCATCGAGACCGGCCACATCACCGCGGCGATCTGCTTCCTCATCATCGCCGCCACCATGTACAGCCGCATGCTGGCGCTGACCGGCCTGCCCGCCTTCCTCACCCAGTGGATCGTCGCCTTCGACGTCGGGGTCTACGGCTTCCTCGTCTTCTACATCGCCGTGCTGGTGCTGCTGGGCACCATCCTCGATTCCTCCTCCACCATGCTCATCACCGTGCCGCTGGCGCTGCCGATCGCCACCTCGCTCGGCATCGACCTGATCTGGTTCGGCATCATCACCGTGCTGGCGGTCGAGATCGGGCTGCTGACGCCGCCGATGGGGCTGTCGGTCTTCGTCGTCAAGGGATCGCTCGACGACCAGACCATCCCGCTGAAGGACGTCTTCATCGGCTCCGCGCCCTTCGCCGTGCTGATGCTGGTGGCGCTGTTCTTCATCGTCATGTTCCCGGGCATCGCGCTCGGGCTGCTCTAGGAAAGGACCCCCATGGCCCGCCGCATCGTCGACCTGTCCGTCCCGCTCGAAACCGGGATCGCCTCCGACCCGCAGCCGATGCTGCCGCAGATCGCCTATCTCGACCACAAGGCCTCGGCCGTGCAGATGACTCAGTTCTTCCCCGGGCTGAAGGTGGAGCAGCTGCCGGGCGGCGAGGGCTGGGCGGTCGAGCAGCTCAACATCTCGACCCACAACGGCACCCATCTCGACGCGCCCTACCACTTCCACTCGACCATGAACGACGGCGAGCGGGCGATCACCATCGACGAGGTGCCGCTCGAATGGTGCATGGGCCCGGGCGTCAAGCTCGATTTCCGCCACCTCGACGACGGCTACGTCGTCACGCCCGCCGACGTCGAGGCCGAGCTGAAGCGCATCGGGCACACGCTGAAGCCGCTCGACATCGTCGTCGTCAACACCAGCGCCGGCGCCGCCTATGGCCAGCCCGACTTCCTGAGCAGGGGCTGCGGCATGGGCCGCGACGCCACGCTCTACCTGCTCGATCGCGGGGTGCGCGTCACCGGCACCGACGCCTGGAGCTGGGACGCGCCGTTCCTGCACACGGCGCGCCGCTTCGCCGAGACGGGCGACCCCTCCATCATCTGGGAGGGGCACCGCGCCGGCATGAAGACCGGCTACTGCCACATCGAGAAGCTGTCGAACCTCGAGCAACTGCCCGCCACGGGCTACGAGATCGCCTGCTTCCCCTTCAAGATCAGGGGCGCGTCGGCAGGCTTCACCCGCGCCGTCGCCATCTTCAACGACTGAGCTTCAACGACCGACCAGGAGGACGAGGCGCCATGGCCCGCAAAATGGACAAGATCATCATCACCTGCGCCGTGACGGGCGGGGTGCATACGCCCACCATGTCGGACGCGCTGCCGGTGACGCCGGACGAGATCGCCAGCCAGTCGATCGAGGCCGCCGAGGCCGGCGCCTCGATCATCCACCTGCACGCCCGCGACCCGCAGACCGGCCGGCCGACGCCGGACCCGGCGGTGTTCATGCAGTTCCTGCCGCGCATCAAGCAGGCGACCGACGCGGTGGTCAACATCACCACCGGCGGCGGCCTCGGCATGACGGTCGAGGAGCGGCTGGCGGCCGCGCTCGCCGCCGAGCCGGAGATGTGCTCGCTCAACATGGGCTCGATGAACTTCGCGCTCCACCCGATGGCCGGCAAGTACAAGGAGTGGAAGCACGACTGGGAGAAGCCGTTCCTGGAGGCCAGCGACGACTTCATCTTCCGCAACACCTTCCGCGACATCGCCCGCATCATCAAGCAGCTCGGCGACGGCTGCGGCACGAAGTTCGAGCACGAGTGCTACGACATCGGCCACCTCTACAACCTCGCCCACTTCGTCGACGCCGGGCTGGTGAAGCCGCCCTTCCTGGTGCAGTCGATCTTCGGCATCCTCGGCGGCATCGGCGCGGAGATGGAGAACATCATGTTCATGAAGCAGACGGCGGACCGGCTGTTCGGCGACGACTACGTCTGGTCGGTGCTGGCGGCCGGGCGCTACCAGATGCCGTTCGTGACCCAGGCGGCGATGCTGGGCGGCAACGTCCGCGTCGGGCTGGAGGATTCGCTCAACATCGGCAAGGGCAAGCTCGCCAGCTCCAACGCCGAGCAGGTGCGCAAGGTGCGGCGCATCCTCGAGGAGCTGGGCTACGAGATCGCCAGCCCCGCCGAGGCGCGCTCCGTGCTCGGCCTCAAGGGCGGCGACATGGTCAAGTTCTAGGACGGGGCGCGAGGATGCCGGCAAATCCCATCGACGGCTTCGAGGTCGATCCGGCCTCGATCCGCACCGTCGGCCGCGACCTGCAGCGGCCGGAATGCATCCTGGCCGAGCGCGACGGCTCGCTGTGGGCGGCCGACGCCCGCGGCGGGGTCGTCCACATCGCCCCGGACGGGTCGCAGCGCATCGTCACCCAGACGAGCGGCGCGGCCTTCGCCAACGCCACCGACGACGCCAGGCGCTTCACCGAGGGCACGCTGCCCAACGGGCTGGCCTTCGCCCGCAACGGCGACATCCTGATCTCCAATTTCGGCACCGACCGGCTGGAGGTCATGAAGCGCACCGGCGAGACCGAGGTGCTTCACGACCGCATCGACGGAAGGCCCATCGGCAAGGTCAACTTCGTGCTGCGCGACAGCAGGGATCGCGTGTGGCTGACGGTGTCCACCACCATCCCGAACTGGATGCAGGCCATCAGCCCCGCCATCCGCGACGGCTTCGTGGCGGTCGCCGACGACAAGGGCCTGCGCATCGTCGCCGACGGCTTCCACTTCACCAACGAGATCAGGCTCGACGCGAAGGAGGAGTGGCTCTACGTCGTCGAGACCTGCGGCATGAGGGTGACGCGGCTGCGCGTCGGCGAGGACGGCTCGCTGTCGCAGCGCGAGACCTTCGGCCCCGAAAGCCACGGCGCCTTCATCGACGGCATCGCCTTCGACGCCTTCGGCAACCTGTGGGGCACGCATGTGATGACGGACCGCATCTTCGCCATCACGCCGGACGGCGACCTGCGCATCCTGCTCGACGACGACAGGGGCTCGCAGGCGGGCAAGGCGCTGATCGAGGCGTTCCACGCCGACCGCGCCACGCCGGAGCTGATGCTGACCTGCGGCGGCGCCATCGCGCCGTGGATGGCGAGCGTGACCTTCGGCGGGCCGGACCTGCGCAACCTCTATATCGGCAGCCTGCGCGGCACGACGATCCCCTGGTTCCGCGCGCCGGTGGCGGGCCTGCCGATGGCGCACTGGTAGGGCGGCCGCCGCGACGAGATCATGCGCTGCGGCCCGGGTCGCGGGAGAACAGCGCCGCCGCCAGCGCCTCCGGCACGTCGCCTGCCCCGGCATGGCGCAGAAAGGCCGCGAGATTGGCCCGCGCCAGCTCCTGCGCGGGCCGGCGCGCAGGCTCCAGCGTTCCGGCCCAGCGATGCAGCATGGCCTGCTCGACCTGCTCGGCCTCCAGCTCGCGCCGCTTGATCTCCTCGCGCAGCCTCGCGCAACCCTCCTCCTCCATGAAAGGCTGCCGCTTCATCCAGCTGCGGGCGGCGCGCAGCGGCAGGATGACGTTCTCGCGCCACGCCCCGATCAGGGCGTCGGCCCGCCCGATCGCCGGGCCGTCGGCCTCCACGCCGCGCTCGGCCCCCGCCCATAGCCAGAACATCAGCAGGTTCACGTCCACGCCATGGGCGTCCTGGAGCGCCAGGCAGGCCGGCGCCACGCCGGGCACCGCATATGTGCGAAGGCTGAAGCGCCACAGCGGATTGTGAAGGTCGAGCGCGTCCGCACGGTCGCTCATGCGCCGGCTCCGTTCCTCGCCGCGGCAGCGGCGGCCTCATATCGCGGCGGGCAGCCTCCGCCGCAGGCCGATGAATCCATTGCGCTTTCCCGAATCGCATAACCCATGGTTATGACTCTGCCTCAAACCTGCATTGGAAGTAGCGGTTGCCTGCCACTATCGTCCCCTTCCTGTCTGCTCTAACAGAAGGGTCAGGGCCGTCGCATGAGTGACTTCGATCTTGTTGTAACCGGCAGGGTGGTTTGCACAAGCCGGGTGATCGAAAGGGGCTTCGTTGCCGTTCGCGACGGAAAGGTCGTGATGGTCGGCGCCGGCGAGGGGCCGGCCGCGCGCGACAGGCAGGATTTCGGCCCGGCCTATGTGCTGCCGGGCGCGATCGACGGGCAGGTGCATTCGCGCTCGCAGAAGGATGTCGAGGGGTTCGCCTGGTCGACGCGCGCGGCGGCGGCCGGCGGCGTCACCACCGTCGTCGACATGCCCTACGACGACGGCACCCTGATCTGCGACCGCGAGAGCTTCGAGGCCAAGAAGGAGAGCGCCGGCGAGGAGGCGCGGGTCGATTTCGCGCTCTACGCCACCATCCGCCCGTCCGAGGGCGCGGCGCGCATTGCCGAGCTCGCCGCGGCCGGCGCCAGCGCGTTCAAGTTCTCCACCTTCGACACGCATCCCGACCGCTTCCCCCGCATTCCCACGCCGCTGCTCTACGAGGCCTTCTGCGCCATCGCGCCGACCGGGCTCATGGGCGGCGTGCACAACGAGAACGACGAATGCGTGCGCCATTTCTCCGAAAAGGTGCGCGCGGCCGGGCTGGGCGACTATCGCGCCCACGGCATGAGCCGCCCGCCCGTGACCGAGACGCTGGCGATCGCCGAGGTCTACGAGATCGCGGCGGCCACGGGCTGCCCGGCGCACATCGTCCACTGCTCCGTCGGGCACGGCTACGAGATGGCTGCCGCGTATCGGCAGCAGGGCGTGGACGCCACCGTCGAGGCCTGCATCCACTATCTCGTCCTCAGCGAGGAGGACGACGTGGCGCGCCTGGGCGGCAAGGCCAAGATCAACCCGCCGGTGCGCGTGCGCGCCGAGCGCGAGGCGCTGTGGAGCCATCTCGCCGCCGGCAACGTCACCATCGTCTCCACCGATCACGTGAGCTGGTCGGAGGACCGCAAGACCGACCCGGACATGCTGAAGAACGCCTCCGGCGTTCCGGGGCTCGAGGTCCTCTACACCCTGCTCGTCGACGGGCTCCTGGCGCGCGGCCTGCCGCTCACCCATGCGGCGCGGCTGCTGGCGGCGAACCCGGCCCGGCTGTTCCGTATGAGCCATGTCAAGGGCGCGCTGGAGCCGGGCTGCGATGCGGATATCGTCGTTCTCGGCCATCGTCCCTGCCGCTACGATGCCCGGGCCAGCGGGCACAACTTCGCCGGCTGGAGCCCCTACGAGGGCATGGAGCTGACGTGGCGGCCGGTCGCCACCTTCGTGCGCGGCCAACTCGTCTTCGACGGCCGCGACGTGCTGGCGCAACCCGGCGACGGCCGCTTCGTGCGGCCGCCCGAGCTGACGTGAGGACGAGGATGCAGCGCGAAGCCGGCACCGCCCCGGTCCATCCCTCCAACCTGCCGGTCGACGGCGGGCGCATGTGGAGCGACCTGACGGCGCTGGCCTCCATCACCGAGCCGGACCGCCCGTGGACCCGCCGTTCGTTCACGCCGCGCTTCCTCGAAGGGCGCGCCTGGCTCGAGCGGCGGTTCCGGGAGGCGGGGCTTTCGACGCGCCTCGACGCGGCGGGCAACCTGATCGGCCGCCGCGAGGGGCGGGTTCCCGGCGCGCCGGCGATCATGCTCGGCTCGCATTCCGACACCGTCCCCTCGGGCGGCCGCTTCGACGGCGTCGCCGGGGTGATCGCGGCGCTCGAGGTCGCCCGCGCGCTCGCGGCGGCCGGCACGGAGCTCGACCACCCGCTGGAGATCGTCGACTTCCTCGCCGAGGAGCCGAGCGAATACGGGCTTTCCTGCGTCGGCAGCCGGGGCATGGCCGGGGCGCTGGACGGCGGGCTGCTGGAGCTGACCGGGCCGGGCGGCGAGCGGCTCGACGCGGCCATCGACCGCGTCGGCGGCAACGTCGCCGCCCTGGCGCAGGCGCGGCGCGACGACGTCGCCGCCTTCCTCGAGCTGCACATCGAGCAGGGGCCCGTGCTTGAGGCGACCGGCACGGATGTCGGCATCGTCACCGCCATCGTCGGCATCACGCGCCTCGAGATCGTCTTTTCCGGCCAGGCCGGCCATTCCGGCACGACGCCGATGGACCGCAGGCAGGACGCCGGCGTCGCCGGCGCGCGCGCGATGGTGTGGCTGCGCGACGAGGCGCGCGCGCTCGCCGCGGCCGGCGACGGCTATTTCGTCGCCACGGTCGGCATCGCCGAGGTCAGGCCCGGCGGCGCCAACGTGGTGCCGGGCGAGATGCGGCTCGTCGTCGACCTGCGCGGCGAGCGGCGCGGGACGATGGAGGATTTCCTGGCGCGGCTCGGCGCGGAAATGGCGCGGATCGCCGGGGAGGAGGGCGCGCGCGTGTCGGTGGCGACCCTCTCCGACAGCCTGCCAGCCCATTGCGACGCGACGCTGCGCGCGGCGCTGGCGGCGAGCGCGCGCAGCCTCGGCGTCTCGTCGCTCGACATGGCCTCCGGCGCCGGTCACGACGCGGCGTTCCTCAGCCGCATCGCGCCCGCGGCGATGGTGTTCATCCCCTGCCGCGAGGGCAGGAGCCACTGTCCCGAGGAATGGACCGAGCCGGGTCAGCTTGCGGTCGGCGCCAGCGTCCTGCTTGAAGCGGTGCGCGCGCTCGACGCCCGTCTTTCCCGGCGGGACGCGCCAGGCGGAGAGGAAGCATGAAGGAGGGGCAGGACATGGCGGGCACGGCGCCGTCGCGAAAGGACGAATGGACATTCCGGGCCTATCTCGCCGAGCTCGACCGCCGCGGCGAGCTGGCCACCGTCGCCGCGCCGGTGCATGAGGACCCGTTCGGCATCTCCGCCTGCCTCTCGGCGCTGCATCAGGGGCCGGCCCTGCACTTCACCCATCCCGGCCCGACCGGCCTCACCGTCGCCGGCAACCTGCTCAACTCCATCGACAGGGTGGGGCTCGGGCTCCGGCTCGACCGCGGCGCGCTGCCGGCGGCGATCGCCTCGGCCATCGGCCGGCCGCTCAGGCCGCGCGAGGTGGCGCGGGGCGCATGCCAGGAGGTGGAGATGGAGCCGGATCTCGGCCTGCTCCCCATCCCGCGCTTCTTCGAGCACGAGACCGGCCCCTACATCACCGCCGGCTGCATCGTGGCCCGCGACAGCCGCACCGGCCTCGGCAACCTGTCCTATGCGCGGCTGAAGCCGCTCGGCCCCGACCGCGCGCTCGTCGGCATCGCGCCCAACCACCACCTGGCGGTGATGGCGCGGGCCGCAGCCGCGCGCGGCGAGCGCCTGCCCATCGCCGTCACCGTCGGCAACCATCCCGTCGTCCTGGTGGCGGCCGCCCTCTACCTCAAGCTGGGCGAGGACGAGATGGAGGTCGCAGGCGCGCTGCAGGGCGCGCCGGTGGGCGTCGTGCGCTGCCGCACGAGCGACCTGCTGGTGCCGGCCGATTGCGAGGTGGTGATCGAGGGCGAGATCGAGGTCGGCGAGACCGTGGAGGAAGGCCCGGTCAGCGAGTATCACGGCATGTACGAGCGCTACGGCGCCGGCCACGTCGTCAGGATCACGGCGATCACCCGCCGCCGCGACGCCATCTTCCAGGTCATCGAGCCGGGCTTCCACATCGAGCACCTTTTGATCGGCGGCGTCGCCATCGCCGCCGGGCTCGAGCAGCACCTCAAGGGCTTCGTCCCCGCGGTGGAGCGCGTCTCCGTGCTCGACAGCGGCTGCGGCCGGCTGTCGGCGGTGGTGGTGCTTGGGCCGGACCGCAAGCCCGGCGACCCCGTCAAGGCGATCATGGGCGCGCTGTCGGCCGTCAACCTCATCAAGCAGGTCACGGTGGTCGACAACGACATCGACCCCTGGGACGAGTTCCAGGTGCAGTACGCCGTCGCCACCCGCATGCGCGCCGATCGCGACATCGTCGTCGTGCCCGGGGCGCGCACCGACCGCTCCGAGCCGATGAAGCTCGGCGGCACCATCGCCAAATACGGCTTCGACGCCACCAGGCACGCCGAGGATCGCGACGACTGGACGCCGGCCCGCGCGCCGGCGGACGCCTACCGGGACGCGGCGCCGATCATCGACGCCATACGCGCCGGCAAGCGCAGGATCTGACGAGGGAGCGACATGAGACGAATTCTGACAGCGAGCGATGTCGAGGCCGCGGTGAAGGGCGGCGCGGTGTTCGCGGCGGGCGGCGGCGGCTGGGCCGATCACGGCCGCATGCTCGGCACCGCCGCCGTCAACGCCGGCACGCCCGAGCTCGTCAGCATGGACGAGGTGCCGGACGACGCCTGGATCGCCACCGCCGCCGCCATCGGCGCTCCCGCCGGGACGACGCAGTGGCAGATGCTGGGCGTCGACTACGTCAAGGCGGTCGAATTGCTTCAGCAGGAGCTGGGCGAGCCGGTCTACGGCCTCATCATCGGCCAGAACGGCAAGTCGAGCACGCTCAACGCCTGGCTTCCCTCGGCGATCCTGGGCACGCGGGTCATCGACGCCGTCGGCGACATCCGCGCCCATCCCACCGGCGACATGGGCTCGCTCGGCCTCGCCAACAGCCCGGAACCGACGATCCAGACCGCGGTCGGCGGCAACCGCGCCAACGATTCCTACATCGAGCTGGTGATCCGCGGCGCCACAGCGAAGGTCTCGCCGGTGCTGCGCAAGGCCTCCGACATGTCCGGCGGCTTCATCGCCTCCTGCCGCAACCCGGTCCGCGCCTCCTATGTGCGCGAGCACGCCGCGCTCGGCGGCATCTCGATGGCGCTGGAGCTCGGCGCGCGCATCATCGCGGCGGAGCCGAAGGGCGGCCGCGCCGTCATCGACGCGATCTGCGACAGCCTCAAGGGCTCGATCGTCGCCTCGGGGCCGGTCGCGAGCAAGGCGGTGGCCTATACGCAGGAGGCCTTCGACATCGGCACCGTCACCGTCGGCCAGGGCGGCGGCGCCTGCACGCTGCACGTCATGAACGAGTACATGGCCGTCGACGGCGCCGGCGGCGAGCGCCTCGCCACCTATCCCGACGTCATCACGACGCTCGACGACGACGGCGTGCCGGTCAGCGTCGGCGAGGTGCGCGAGGGCATGCGCTTGCACGTCCTGCACGTTCCGCGCCACGTCATTCCGCTTTCGTCGAGCGTCAGGGATCCCAGTGTCTACCCGGTGGTGGAAAAGGCGCTTGGAATCGACATCGCGAGTCACGTTCTGGGGGTGAAGGCATGAGCAAGGTCTTTTCGGTGACGGGAGGCACGGCGCTGCGCTGCAAGGGCTGGCGGCAGGAGGGCCTGCTGCGGCTTCTGGAGAACGTTCTCGCCGTCGGCGAGAACCCGTCGGAGCTGATCGTCTACGCCGCGCTCGGCAAGGCCGCCCGGGACTGGGCCTCGCACGACCGCATCGTCGAGACGCTCAGGACGATGGAGGAGGACGAGACGCTGATCGTCCAGTCCGGCAAGCCGATCGGCCTGATGAAGACCCATGCCGCCGCCCCCGTCGTCGTCATGGCCAACTGCAACATGGTCGGCCAGTGGGCGAAGGCCGAGAACTTCTACGACTGGGAGAAGCGCGGCCTGATCTGCTGGGGCGGGCTGACCGCGGGCGACTGGCAGTATATCGGCTCGCAGGGCGTCATCCAGGGCACCTACGAGATCTTCATGCGCATCGCCGAGCGCCATTTCGGCGGCAGCCTCTCCGGCCGCTTCGTCCTGACGGCGGGGCTCGGCGGCATGGGCGGCGCGCAGCCGCTGGCCGGCCGGCTGGCCGGCGCCGCCATCCTGTGCGTCGAGATCGACGAGGCGCGCATCCGCAAGCGGCTCGACATCGGCTTCCTCGACGCGGTCGCCCCCGACCTCGACGCCGCGCTCGCCATGATCCGCGAGGCGCAGGCCGCGGGCCGGGCGCTGTCGGTGGGGCTTTGCGCCAACGCCGCCGACGTCTATCCCGAGATCGTGGCGCGCGGCATCGTGCCGGACGTCGTCACCGACCAGACCTCGGCGCACGATCTCCTCTACGGCTACATCCCCGCCGGCTACACGCTCGACCAGGTGCGCGCGATGCGCGGCAGCGACCCCCAGGCGCTGATGGCGGCGAGCCGCGGCTCCATCGTGCGCCATGTCGGCGCCATGCTCGCCATGCGCAGGGCCGGCGCCGTGGCCTTCGACAACGGCAACCTCATCCGCACGCAGGCGAAGGAAGGCGGCGTCGCCGACGCCTTCGACATCCCGATCTTCACCGAGGCGTTCCTGCGGCCGCTCTTCGCCCGCGCCATCGGCCCGTTCCGCTGGATCGCGCTGTCCAACGACCCGGCCGACATCGCCGCGATCGACGATTTCATCCTCGAGCGCTTCCCCGACAACCGCATCGTCACCAACTGGATCGGGCTGGCGCGCAAGCACGTCCCCTTCGAGGGGTTGCCGGCCCGCATCGCCTGGCTCGGGCATGGCGAGCGCACCGAGCTCGGCCTCGCCGTCAACCGCATGGTGCGCGAGGGCAGGCTCGCCGGCCCGGTCGCCTTCACCCGCGACCATCTCGACGCCGGCGCGATGGCGCATCCCAACATCATGACCGAGCGCATGCGCGACGGGTCGGACGCCATCGCCGACTGGCCGTTGCTCAACGCCATGCTCAACTGCTCGTCGCAGGCGGACCTCGTGGCGATCCATTCCGGCGGCGGCGGCTATTCCGGCTACATGACGAGCGCCGGCGTCACGCTGGTGGCCGACGGCAGCGAGGCCGCCGACCGGCGGCTGCGGCTCACGCTCGACAACGACACCGCGCTCGGCGTCATGCGCTACGCCGATGCCGGCTACGAGGAATCCTTCGAGGAGGTCGAGGCCAAGGGCCTCGGCTATTTCGATCTTCGCCCGGCCAGGGGCTGAAGCGGCGGCCGGGCGGGAGACCGCGGCCGCGCAGACCGTGAAATGAACAGGAAACAAGAGGGAACAGGCAAATGAACGTTTCAAGACTGCTTATCGCCGCGGCGACGACACTGTCGATCTCCGCATTCTCGTTCGCCGCGACCGCGCAGGAGAAGGTCACCTTGCGGGTGCACTCCTTCTCGAGCCCCGTCGCGCCCGAGGCCGTCCACATGGTCCTGCCCTTCATCGAGAAGGTGCGCGAGGAGTCCGGCGGCCGTCTCGAGCTGGAATTCTACCCGGGCATGCAGCTCGGCGGCCGCGCCAGCGACCTGATCCAGCAGCTCGAGGACGGCGTGGTCGATTTCGTGGTGACGATCCCCGGCGTGACGCCCGGCCGCTTCGCCGGCCTCGAGGGCATGGACATGCCCTTCACCAATGTCGGCACCTCGGCCGGCCAGACCGCGTCGCTGCTGGCCTTCGCCGACAAGTGGCTGCTGGACAACGAGTTCGAGGGCATCAAGATCATCCACATGCACGCCACGGACGCCGGCGTGCTCCACACCACCAGGAAGAAGATCGACAACGCCGCCGCCATGCAGGGCCTGCGCATCCGCGCGCCGGGCCGCTATGTCGGCGAGGCCATCACCCTTCTCGGCGGCACCCCGGTCGGCCTCGCCCTCGGCGAGGTCTACGAGGCGCTGGAGCGCGGCCAGATCGACGGCATGGCCATCAACTGGGCGATCATGCCGTCCTACAAGTTCGAGGAGGTCACGAAGTTCAGCCTCGAGACGCCGCTCTACCAGACGCCGATCATGGTGCTGATGCGCCAGGAATCCTACGACAACCTGCCGGACGACCTGAAGGCGGTGATCGACAACAACATCGGCATCGAGAAGTCGGTCGAGGTGGCGAAGAAGATCGACGAGCTGACGGTGCAGGCCAAGCAGGTGGTGAAGGACGCCGGCAACGAGATCTACGCGCTCGACGACGCCGAAAGGACGCGCTGGATCGAGACCGCCACGCCGGTCTACAAGATCTGGATCGACGAGATGAACTCCAGGGGCCTGCCGGGTCAGGAGATGTTCGACGACATCCTCGCCATCACGGCCGCCAACGGCCGCGAATAGGCAGGAAGCGGGCACTGCGATGCGAGAAACCCGTCACGGGCGCCTGAAGCGCCTCCTGCTGCTCCCCTGCAAGGGAGCAGCCCTGTTCGGCGGCGTCTTCATGATCGCCGGCGTGCTCGTGGTCGTCGCGAGCGTCATGGGCGGCATCCTCGGCAAGCCGCTCCTGGGCGATTCCGAGATCGTCGACAGGTTCATCGGGATCGCGATCTTCTGCTTCCTGCCCTACTGCCATCTGATGGGCGGGAACATCGTCATCGACTTCTTCGCCAAGCCGTTCCCGCAGGCCGTCCAGGACGGGCTGGACGTCGTCATGAACCTGCTGTTCGCCGCGCTCGCCGCCTTCATCTCGTGGCGGCTCATGGCGGGCGGCATCACCACCTTCGAGCGCGGCCGCCAGAGCATGTTCCTGCAACTGCCGGAGTGGCCCGTCTATCTGGTCGCAAGCATCGTCACCGTCCTTTGGGTGCTCGTCATCCTCTTCGCGGCCTACGAGGCGTTCCTGCGCATGACCGGGAAGCTCGAGGCCGCGCGCGGGAGCACGGATTTCGGATAGGCGCGGGCGCCTCGCGTCCCGCACGCTCCTCGAAACGATTGGGGAAACAGAGAATGGACAGGATCGAGATCGGCCTGTTGATGTTTGCGGCGTCGCTGGTGCTGATCGCGCTCAGGATGACGGTCGCCGGCGCGATGCTGCTCGTGGGCGGGCTCGGCTATGCGGCGATCGTCGGCTGGTCGCCGCTGCTCAGCACCATGAAGACGATGACGTACTCGAAATTCTCGAGCTACTCGTTGTCGGTGCTGCCCTTCTTCCTGCTGATGGGAGAATTCGCGACCAAGGGCGGCATGAACAGCCGCCTGTTCCGCGCCGCGCGCGCATGGCTGGGCCACTGGCGCGGCGGCCTCGCCATGGCCACCATCGGCGGCTGCGCCTCCTTCGGCGCGGTCTGCGGCTCGTCCATCGCCACGGCCGCCACCATGTCGCAGGTGGCGCTGCCGGAGATGCGCAAGCTGGGCTATTCGCCGGCGCTCTCGACCGGAACGCTGGCGGCCGGCGGCACGCTCGGCATCCTCATCCCGCCGTCGATCATCCTCGTCATCTACGCCATCTACACCGAGCAGTCGGTGGGGGCGCTGTTCGCGGCGGCGATCGTGCCGGGCATCATCGCCATCGTGCAGTACATGCTCGTCGTGGCGCTCTACAGCCGCTTCGTCAAGGGCGCGGCGCCGCGGCTGGAGAAGGCGAGCTGGCGCGAGCGCATCGAGGCGACGCTGGAGATCTGGCCGATCGGCATCGTCTTCGTGCTCATCGTCGCCGGCATCTATCGCGGCTGGTTCTCGCCCACCGAGGCGGCGGCCATCGGCGCCTTCGCCACCCTGGTGCTCGCCGTCGTCCAGGGCGGCATGCGCTGGAAGGGCTTCATCGAGGCGGTGCTCTCGGCCGGCTCGCTGTCGGCGATGATGTTCCTCATCATGCTGTCGGCCGAGCTCTTCGCCGCCGCGCTGGCGCTGTCCCAGCTTCCCAGCGAAATCTCGAAATGGGTGGTCGGCCTCGATTTCGGGCCCTACACGATCCTGTTCTGCATCATCGTGATCTACCTGGTCCTGGGATGCTTCATGGAATCGCTGGCGATGGTGCTGCTGACGCTGCCGGTCTTCGTGCCGGTGATGCTGTCGCTCGATTTCGGCGTGCCGAGCAACGCGGTGCTGGTGTGGTTCGGCATACTGGTGCTGATGAGCGTCGAGATCGGCATGATAACGCCGCCCTTCGGCCTCAACCTGATCGTCATCAACTCGCTGGCCAAGGACATCCCGATGAAGGAGACCTATGTCGGCGTGCTGGGCTTCGTCGGCATGGACATCGTGCGCGTGATGGCGGTGCTGTTCTTCCCCATACTTCCGCTGTGGCTGCCGGGCCTGATGTAGGGACGGCGACGCTTGCCGCACCCGCCCCCCGCTTCAGGCCTGCGCCCTGAGGCGGGGGGCGAGCCTGTCCGCCTCGCACACTTCCCGCAGCGAATCGAGGAACTCGCCGGCCCGCTTCGTGAAGGGGTGGCGCTCGCGCGTGTGGGCATAGATGCCGAAGCGCAGCGGCGGGTCGATCGGCCGCACCGAAACGGCCAGATAGGGCGCGGCGGCGGTGAACTCGTCGACGACGGCGCAGCCCGTCCCCGCCGCCACGATGTTGCGGGCGATGTAGTAGGTCTGGACCTGGACCGGCGGCGAGAAGGCGAGCCCGCTCTCCTCCATGGCGGCCTTGAGCTGCAGGCCCAGATAGTGGGTGTCGTTGAGCCCGATCAGCCGCTTCGCGTCGATCTTCGCCAGCTTCATCGGCATGCCGTTCAGCGAGGGGCTCCTGCCGGGCGTGTCGATATAGACCATCTCGCCGGTCGAGATCAGCTTCGAGACGATGCCCGGCGTCTCGCCGCCATATCCCTCGCTCGGCCCGAAGGAGAGGCCGACGTCGAACTCGCGGCCGAGCAGGCCGTCCATCATCTCCCGCTCGTGCCGCGTGGCGACCTCGATGAAGGTGCGCGGGCGCCGGCTGCGGAACAGGTGGATCGCGCGCGGCACCACGCCCATGCCGAGGCTCGGCAGGCAGGCGATGCGCAGATGTATCTCCAGGCCCTCGCGCAGCACCGTCGCCGTATGGCGGGTGCGCTCGAGCGCCTCGTAGACGCGCTCTATGTCGAGGAAGAGCGTTTCGGCCTCGTCCGTCGCCAGGAGCCTGCCGCGCAGCCGGCGGAAGAGCTGGAAGCCCAGCTGCTGCTCGGCGTGCTTCAGGATCTTGCTGACCGCCGGCTGGGTGATCGAAAGGGCGGCGGCGGCGGCGCTGGTCGAGCCCGTGCGCCGGACGGCATGAAGAACTTCGATATGCCGCAAACGCATGGCGCGCAGCTCCCCGGCGGTATGTCGAGGCCGGACTATAGGGCCGGGGCCGGCGGTTGGGAACCTCGCCGACTTCGGTCTTCGTGATGGGCCGGTTCGGCAAATCCTATTTCCGCCGGCCGCGCGCACGCCGGATACTGACCGCCACTTCGGGTTCGTCGCCCCGGGAGGGCAGGCATCATGACCGCATCCGCGCGCGCGCCGCTCGACGGCGTCGTCGTCCTCGATTTCAGCCGCGTCCTGGCCGGCCCGTTCTGCTCGGCCCTGCTGGCGGATCTCGGGGCGGACGTCATCAAGGTCGAGCCGCCGCAGGGCGACGACCAGCGCTGGATGGGCGCGTTCAGGGACGGCATCAGCGTCAGCTTCGAGCTGATCAACCGCAGCAAGCGCTCGATCCGCCTCGACCTGAAGACCGAGGAGGGGCGAAAGATCGCCCTGGCGCTGGCCGGGCGCGCCGACGTGGTGATCGAGAACTTCCGCCCCGGCGTCGCCGAGCGCCTCGGCATCGGCTACGAGGCGCTGAAGGCGCGCAGGCCCGACATCGTCTACTGCTCGATCTCCGGCTTCGGCCAGGCGGGCCCGATGGCGCAGTTTCCCAGCTACGACGTCGTCGCGCAGGCGCTGTCGGGGATGATGAGCATCACCGGCATGCCCGACGGCGAGCCGGTGCTGGTCGGCGATTCGATCGGCGACACGGTCTCCGGCCTCTACTGCGCGCTCGGCATAGCGCTCGCCCTGTTCCGCCGGGCGTCCACGGGCGGGGGCGCGCATATCGACATCGCCATGTTCGACGCCCTGTTCAGCCTGCTGCCGACGGCGCTGGCCTCCTGGCAGGTGACGGGCGAGGCGCCGGGCAGGGCCGGCAACCAGCACCCGCTGTCGGCGCCCTTCGGGGCCTTCGCCGCCCGCGACGGCCTGTTCATGCTGGCGATCGCCAACAAGGCGCTGTTTTCCCGCTTCGCCGGGCTGATCGGCCGGCCGGAACTCGCCGCCGACCCCCGGTTCGACAGCGACCCGGCGCGCCGGACCAACCGGGCGGCGCTTCGCGAAATCATCGAGGAATGGGCGCGCGACAGGAGCGCGGCCGCCGTGGTCGCGCTGCTCGGCGAGGCCGGCATTCCCGCCTCGACGATCTGGAACGTCGCCGAGGCGGCGGCGAGCGACCATGCGGCGAGCCGCAAGCTGATGAGCGAGGTCGAGCATCCGCGTCTCGGCCGCCTGCGCCTGCCGGAGCAGCCGCTGCATTTCGCCGGTCTGGGGCGCGGCGCGGTCCGGCGCGCGCCCGATCTCGGCGCCGACGGGGCCGACATACTCGGCCGCCTGCTCGGCATGGAGCCGGACGAGGTGCGCCGCCTCGTCGAGAGCGGCGCAATCTGAGGCGCGCCTTCGGCCAGGCAAGGGGAGACAGTTCGATGAGCCTTCACATCAGCGACGCGGACAGGGCGTTCGGCGAGGAGGTGCGCGCCTATCTGCGCGCCAACCTGCCGGAAGGGCTCGCCCGCAAGGTGCGCCACAACCAGCGCCTGACCCGGGAGGACTATGTCGGCTGGCAGGACATCCTGGCCGCGCGCAACTGGTACGCCATCGGCTGGTCGCGCGAGGCCGGCGGCCCTGGCCTGACGCCGGTGCAGCGCTATGTCTACGAGCGCGAATACGGCGCCGTCTGCGCGCCGCACCCCTGCCAGTTCGGCATCGCCATGGCCGGCCCGGTCATCGACGCCTTCGGCAGCGACCGGCAGAAGGCCCGCTTCCTGCCGCGCATCCGCGACAATGTCGACTTCTGGTGCCAGGGCTATTCGGAGCCGGGGGCCGGCTCCGATCTGGCGGCGCTGCGCACCACGGCCGTGCGCGACGGCGACCACTACGTCGTCAACGGCCAGAAGATATGGACCACCTGGGCGAACTGGGCGGACTGGATGTTCTGCCTCGTCAAGACCGACACCTCGGTCAAGCCGCAGCTCGGCATCTCGTTCCTTCTGATCGACATGCGCTCGCCCGGCATAACGGTGCGGCCGATCCGCACCATCGACGGCGACGCCGAGTTCAACGAGGTCTTCTTCAACGATGTCCGCGTCCCGGTGGAGAACCGGGTCGGGGAGGAGGGCCGGGGCTGGACCTACGCCAAGTTCCTGCTCGAGCACGAGCGCTTCTCCATGTCAGGCGCGGCGCGGTCGAGGCGCATCCTGGGCGAGCTGCGCGAGGACGCGGCCCGGATCGGGCGCATCGGCGATCCTCGCATCCGCGAGCGCCTGGCGCGCCTGGAGATCGAGCTCCTGGCGCTGGAGCACATGGAGGCGCGGCTGCTGGCGCGCAGCCTTGGCGGCGACAATCCCGGCCCGGAGACGTCGAAGCTGAAGATCAGGGGAACCGAGATCGCGCAGGCCCTGTCGCGCCTGCGCCTCGACATATTCCGCCAGGACTGCCTGCCATATTCGGATGCGTTCCTCGACGGGGCGGGCGCGGGCGTCGCCGAGCCCGCGGCGGCCGGCGCGGTCGCGACCTATCTCAACCTGCGCAAGCTGACGATCTGGGGCGGGTCGAACGAGATCCAGCGGATGATCCTGTCGAAGCAGGTTCTGGAGCTGGAGTAGGGCCGATGGATATTTTCGACACACCCGAGATGGCCATGCTGCGCGAATCCGCCGCGCGCTTCGTCGCCGACAATGCCGGCGAGACCGACGCCGGGCGCCTGTGGGCGCGGTTCCTCGATCTCGGCTGGTTCGGCCTCGACCTGCCGGAGGAAAAGGGCGGATGCGGGCTCGGGCCGGCGGCCGCCGTCGCCGTCATGGAGGCGATGGGGCGCGGCGCGCTCGCCTCGCCCTATCTGGCGGGGTCGCTGTTTGCCGGCGGCATCCTCTCGCGTTGCGCGGATGCGGGCGAGGCGCTCGACGGCCTGCTGCGGGGCAGGCTGCGCGTGGCGGTGCAGGCCAGTCTGGCGCTGCCGCCGCACGACGTCGCGGCAACGGGGATCGCGGCGGCCGGAGACGGCTCCTCCCTGCGGCTGGACGGCGAGGCCCTGCTGGTCGGCTGGGCGCGCACGGATGCCGCCCTCGTCGCGGCCGCCGCCGGGGAGCGGGACGGGCCAGCGCTGCTCCTCCTCCTGCCGGTCGCCGACATGGCCGGCGCGACGGTCGAGCCGCTCGCCTTCGCCGACGGCGGCGAGGGCGCGAGGCTCGTGCTGCGCGACGCGGCGGTCCCGCGCGGCGCGGCGCTCGCCGGCGGCGACGAGGGCCGGGCGATCCTCGATGCGGCGCGCACCGGGGCGCTGCTGGCCGCCGCCGCCGACAATCTTGGCGCCATGCAGGGCCTGTTCGACGCGACGCTGGCCTATGTGAAGCTGCGCCGGCAGTTCGGCCGCGCCATCGGCTCCTTCCAGGCGTTGCAGTTCCGCCTCACCGACATGTGGATCAAGCTCGACGAGGCGCGCTCCCTGGTCATGGCGGCGACGACAGCGCTGGCGCATGGCGAGGCGGATGCCGCCCGGCTCGTCGCCGCGGCCTGGATACAGGGCCTGTGGTCGGGGCGCATGATCGCCGAGGAGGCCGTGCAGATGCACGGCGCGATCGGCATGACGCAGGAATGCGCCGTCGGCCGCGCCTTCAGGCGCATGCTCGTCAACGAGACGATCTTCGGCGGCGAGGACGTCCACCTGCGGGCCTATGACCGGCTCACGCCGGCTCCGGCGGCTCCTGAAGCGTCCGCCGCAACAGCCTGACCAGCATGCGCTCGCTGTCGCGCAACCCGCGCTCGCCGGAGAAGAGCACGCAAAGGCCGGTGCGCAGGCGCGGGTCCGTGAACGGATGAAACGACAGCGCGCCGGCGTCTGGGCAGGCCAGCGCGAAGGCGCGCGTCGCCAGCGCCGCGACGGGCATGCGCGGCAGCATCGCGCCGACCAGCGCGGCGGACGCCGTCTCGGCGACGGCTTCGGGCTGGATGCCCTCCTGCCTCGCGGCGCGCTCGAGGAGGCGCCGCCACGGATGGTCCTGCGGCGGCAGGATCAACGGCAGCGCAGCGGCGTCCCGCAGCGCGACGCCCCCGGCATCGAGGAGCCCGTGCCCGCGCGCGGCCAGCAGGCCGAGCTCCTGCTCCGGGACGAGGTCGATGCGCGGCATCGCCCCGTCATGGATCTGCGCGATGGCGAAGCTCGCCTCGCCGCTTTCGATCAGCCGCGGCAGCTCCGTTGCCGAGCCCTCGACGAGGCGCAGCCGGGCGGCCGGATAGATGTCGAGCCACTTCTCGAAGGCCGCGGCGAGCGGCGACGCGCAGCCGGCGAGCGGATCGACCGCGACCGTGACGTGATGCCGCTCGGCCGCGCCGATGGCCCGCGCCTCGCGCGCGACGCGGTCGTGGCAGGCCACGATCTCGCGCGCCAGCGCCTCGAGCCGGACGCCGGCGCGGGTGGGACGCAGGCCCTGCGGCTCGCGGCGGAAGACGGGCTGACCGAGCCGGTCTTCCAGCTTTCGCAGCTGGCCCGACAGGGCGGGCTGGACGACGTTGAGCCTGCGCGCCGCCGCGCTCATGTTGCGCTCGTCCGCCAGCGCGAGAAAGTAGCGCATCTGGCGCAGCGTGAATCCCGGCTCGTAAGCCCCCGCCCCCTCCGGGTGGGCAAGCGCCTGACGCAACGCCCCGACATAGACCCGGCCGGGGCCGCCTGTCCCGCCGATGTCGGCAACGACCGGGCTTCGCAGCGGCACCGCCAGCGGCAGCGCCCTCAAGGTGCTGCGCTGCAGGCCGCCGGCGACGAGGCTGCGCGGCGCCAGGAGCGCGAAATCGCGCGTGCGCCGCGAAAGCCGCGAGAAGATGCCGAGGTCCTCGTCGACGGACGCCGGATCGGGCAGGCCGTGGACCGCGCAGTAATGCCGTCCCTGCCGCTCCAGGGTCGCCAGCATCGGCGGAAGCTCCAGCGGCAGCCCCGCCAGCGCCGCGATGCCGATCTCTGTGTCGGGAAACGCGCCCTGCGCGAGGTTCGTCACCGCGACCCACTCGTCGTCGAACAGGAACAGGTCCGGGTCGCAGGTGTCGGTCTCGCTGTAGGAGAGGTTGACGCGGCCGCCGTCCCGCCCGCCTTGGGCGCGCGGCGGGTCGAGGGGGGCGGGATCGAGCGGCGAGTGGAAGCGGATGCGCGCGAGGAGGCCCGGATGGTCCCGGCGCACGCGCCGCGCCGCGAGGCCGGCGGCGCGGTAGAGCCGGCCCAACATCAGGTGCAGGGGCGAGACGACGTCGAGCCATTGCAGCTCGGCCTCCACCGGCAGGCTCGCCGCCGCTTCCGTCGCCTGCAAGAGCCTTTCGCTGATCTGGCACAGCCACCTTGCGGCTTCCGTCGGATAGCGGCCCATCGGCCCGCGCCGGAACAGCGCCAGTCCGGTCTCGGCCTCAAGCGCGGCGAGCGCCCCGCTCAGCGTGGACGCGGAGATGCCGGCAAGCGCCGCCGCTTCGGAGTGGTTCCTGTGGTGGCAGGCAAGCACGAAATAGGCGAGCTGCCTCGTCTCCATCTGCCCGTTCCCGCCCGACTTTCGATGATGGTGACGCGATCCCCGCCACAGCATGGGCCGCGCGTGCCGCTCCGGCGCGGCATGATAGGCCGGGCGGCGGCGAAACGGAAGCTCGCCCGCCCGCCACTGGACAGTCCCGGCCGGATCGTGTTGAACGGACGGACCCGTTTCCCGGATATGACATGAAACGCATCATCCTCGCGATAACAGGAGCCAGCGGCGCCGCTTACGGCGTGCGGGCGGCGCAGATACTGAAGGCGAGCCCGGACGTCGAGACGCACCTCGTCGTCAGCCCCGCGGCGCGCCGGACCATCGCGCAGGAATGCGACATCGGCGTCAAGGAGGTCGAGAGCCTGGCCGACGTCGTCCACCACCACGCCGATATCGGCGCCTCGATCAGCTCCGGCTCCTTCAGGGTCCACGGCATGGTCGTGGCGCCGTGCTCGGTCAAGACCATGTCCAACATCGCGACCGGCAACAGCGGCGACCTGATCAGCCGCGCGGCCGACGTGATGCTGAAGGAGCGCAGGCCGCTGGTGCTGGCGGTGCGCGAGACGCCGCTGCATGCCGGCCACCTGGAAAGCATGCTCAAGCTGGTGCGCCTGGGCGCGGTGATCTTCCCGCCGGTGCCGGCTTTCTACCACCGGCCCGGGGCGATCTCCGACATCGTCGACCAGAGCGTCATGCGCATGCTCGACCAGATCGGCGTCGAGACCGACGCGGCCGCCCGCTGGGGCGAATAGCCCGCTGGCGGCCGGCTCGCGGCGGCCTACACGCGAACCCGCTTGGGCGTGACGCCGTAGGCCTTGCGGAACGCGGTCGTGAAGCTCGATATGTTGTTGTAGCCGGCGAGATGGGCGGCGTGGGAGACCGGGATGCCGTCGCTGGCGAGCGCGGCGCGCGCCGCCTCCAGCCGCTCCCGCCTGATGAAGTCGAAGACGGTTGTCCCGAAGTGCTCCTTGAAACGCCGCTGGACGGTGGAGGCGCTGGAGCCGGCTTCCCTGGCGATCAGGTCGATGGTCAGCTCCCTGTCGAGATTGGCCATGATGAAGTCGCGGATGCGCTCGTAGTGGCGCAGGCTCATCAGCGCCGGCGCCTGGCGGCGGCCCTCCCGCTCGGCCACCATCGTCAGGCACGACTGCCACATGATGTCGAGCGCCTGCGCCTTGAGATAGAGCGCGCTCAACTCGCCTTCGAGCGCCGGCGGCGGATACATGATCTTGTGGGCGAGCTGGAGGATGTGCTGGCCCGGCTCGAACGAGAAATGGGCGAGATGCTCGCGGAAGAAGCCCCGCAGCGCCGACGCGCGCATGCCGTCCTGCGTCTCGAACTGGCGCTCGAGCCACGGCAGCGGCGCCGAGATCATCACCTTGCGCAGCGGCACGTCGCTGTCGTCGAGGAAGCGCAGCTTGCCGTGCCGGGCGACGTTGAGCAGGAAGACCAGCGGAGCGCACGCATCCCCGCGTCCCGCGTCCAGGCGGAAGTCGACCCCGTCGATCACGAAGCGCTGCGCGCCCTGCAACAGCACCATCAGCATGAATTTCGGCCAGATCTCCTGCTCGCCGGTGTCCGAAGTGCAGTTCGTCGCGTTCTCGAGCGCGCCCACGAACAGCTCATGTGACGTGTACCGCATGGGTCACCCCCGGTGCCGAGCGTGGCGCGATGCCGCCTGCGCGTAAAAATCTGCCATTTGCGCCAAACTCTTTCGCCTCGACAGGCCCATCGGGCCAACTCTATATATGACCGCGTTTATCAAGTTTAAGCCCGTGACGCCATGACCTGTGACGCCGTGACGCGCAAACGCTCCTGAGGCGCATTCGCGCTTTTTTTCGAACCCGAACACGCGGCCAGTCCGGTGGGGCCATCGGCTTCACCGCCGAGAACCAGTTGGACCGATCCATGACATTCCCGAAAATGCTTCCCCTCGCCGGCGTCTCCCTGCTCGCCACCGCAGCCGCGCTGCATGCGCAGGACGCGGGCAACACGGGCGAGACGGTTCTCGACACGATCACGGTCATCAGCCAGGGCAAGGACAACGTCAGGGCGACCGGCGGCACGGTCGTCACGCAGGAGGACCTGGAGAAGCTGCGGCCCGCCGACGTGTCGGGGCTGTTCTCGCGCGAATCCTCGATCACCGTCTCGGGCGGCGGCGGCCCCTCCAAGCGCATCCACGTCCTGGGCATGGAGCAGTCCAACCTCGCCGTCACCGTCGACGGCGTGCCGCAGACCGCGACGAGCTGGCACCACACCGGCTCGAACGTGATCGATCCCGTCTTCCTCAAGCGCGTCGAGGTGGAGGCCGGCGCCGCCGCCGCCGATTCCGGCTTCGCCGCGGCTGCAGGCGCCGTGCGCTACGAAACCGTCGGCGCGCTCGATCTGCTGGAGGACGGCAAGGATGTCGGCGCGCGCACCAGCCTGTCCTGGGGCACCAACGGCCGCGGCGTCTCGGGCAGCGCCGCCGGCTACGGCCGCCACGGGGGCTTCGACTGGTTCGTCATGGCCCACGGCGCCGGCGGCGAGAACTACAGGAACGGCGACGGGCTGGAGATCCTGGGCACGGAGCCGGCGGCCCGCAACGTGCTCGCCAAGCTCGGCTACGAATTCGACGGCCACCGCCTCGATCTCGGCTACGAGCGCAGCCGCGACAAGGCCGACCGCCTCATCAAGATGAACATGGGCCTTGCCGGCGACACCGTGCATCCGCTGGAGGTCGCGCGCGACTCCGTCAACCTGAAGTACACCTCGACCGCGCCCACCGACAACTGGGACCCGGAGGCGACGCTCTACCACAGCCAGAACGACTACTGGCGCACCAACTACGAGAACCGGACGAACGGCAACATGATCCTCAAGGAGGATCTGTTCGGCGGCAAGATCCAGAACACCTTCACCGTCGACTACGGCAAGATCACCGCCGGCGTCGATTTCGGCCGCCACGACTTCCACACCGACAATTACGGCAACAACAACCGCCGCTACCGCGACTTCCACACCACCCAGGTCGGCGTGTTCACCCAGGGCCGGTTCGAGTTCGACAACGGCTTCAACGTGTCGGCCGGCGCGCGCTACGACGGCCACCGCTTCACCGACTGGGACGACAACGGCTTCTCCGACAGCGGCGCCAGCGTCAACGCCACCGTCGCCTACAGGTTCAACGACAGCTTCGAGGTGTTCGCCGGCGCCTCGCGCACCTGGCTGGGCTACGTCATCGGCGACTACGGCTATGTCCACGCGCGCAACAACGCCTTCCGCACCGATCCGGACTTCGACACCGGAACGGCGCAGAACCTCAAGGTGGGCGCGAATTTCGGCGGCGAGAACTGGAGCGGCGGCATCACCTTCTTCGACACGAGGATCGAGGGACTGCCCGAATACACCGCGACGATGCTGCGCAACTATTCGCAGGAATTCCGCTCCAGGGGCGTGACGATCAACGCCAGCTACCGCTGGAACGAGACCCGCATCGGCGCCACCTACACGCACGCGGACGTGACGGCCGACGGCGCGGACCTGCTTCCCAACAGCGGAACCTTCATGCCGATCGGCGACATGGCGACCTTCTTCGTCGACCACGAGATTCCGAACTACAACCTGAAGCTCGGCGCGACGATCGCCTGGGCGGGCAGGATCGCCGCCATCGGCGCTTTCCACGAGCAGCCGGCCTACACGGTGGTCAACGCCCATGCCGAGTGGACGCCGTCGTCCTTCGAGAACATGTCGCTGCGCGTGGGCGTCGAGAACCTGTTCGACGAGACCTATTACGAGCGCTCCGGCTACGCGGCGAGCACCGCCCGCGGCGGCATCGAGCCCGTCTACGCGCCGGGCCGCACCTTCACCTTCCAGACGGCGCTGAAGTTCTGACGCCGCTTCAAGCGCACGCCACGACAAAAAGGGGCGGCGGCGCGACGGCAGCCGCTCACCTGTGGTGGAGGACGACCGGCAGCCCGCCGACGGTGGCGACCTCCATCCGGTAGCCGAAGATCGCCTGAAGCGTCTCGGGCGTCAGCACGCGGGCGGTGACGTCGTTGACGACCAGCCGGCCGTCGCGCAGCGCCACGATGCGGTCGGCATGGGCGGCGGCATGGTTGATGTCGTGCAGCACGACGACGATGGTCTTGTTCTGGCTGTCGGCGACCATGCGCAGCGTGCGCATCAGGTCGCGGGCATAGAACATGTCGAGATTGTTCAGCGGCTCGTCGAGCAGCATGGTCTGGCAGCCCTGGCAATAGGCCATGGCGATCATCGCGCGCTGCCGCTGCCCGCCCGACAGCGTATCGGCGAAGCGGTGCGCCAGCCCCGTCAGGTCGAAGCGCTCCAGCGCCTCGTCGACGAGGCGCTCGTCCTCCGCGGTCAGGCGGCCGCGGCTGTGGGGAAAGCGCCCGAAGCCGACCAGCTCCCTGACGCGCAGCCGGCTCGACACGCCCGGGTCCTGGCGCAGGATCGCCACGGTGCGCGCCATCTCGCGGCCGGGCGTCGCGGCGACGGACCTGCCGGCGATGGCGATGCTGCCGGCCTGTAGCGGCAGCAGCCGCGCCATGAGCGCGAGCAGCGTCGACTTGCCCGCGCCGTTGGGGCCCACGAGCGCGGTCACGCCGCCGGCGGGGATGGTCAGGGAAATGTCGCTCAGGATCGGCGCGCGGCCGTGGCTGAACGAGACGCCCTCGATTTCGATCATCCGTGCCTCCGCGAAAACAGCAGCGCCAGGAAAACCAGCCCGCCGACGAACTCGACGACGACGCTGACCACGACCGCCCCGCCGAAGCCGAGGCGGGCGAGCGCCTGCGCCCCGACCAGCACGATCACGGCGACGCCGGCGGCGGCCGGCAGCAGGAAGCCGTGGCCGCGCGTGCCGCAGACGCGCTCGGCGAGCGCCACCACCAGCAGGCCGAGGAAGGCGAGCGGCCCGACCAGCGCCGTCGAGGTCGCGACCAGGCAGGCGACGAGCGAGAGCAGGGCCGTCACCCAGCGGTTCCAGTCCAGCCCGAGCCCGACCGCGGCGTCGCGCCCGAGCGCGATGACGTCGAGCACGTGCCGCGCCCGCCATGCCGCGGCCGTGCCGAGCGCGGTGACGACGGCGCCGATGGCGAGCAGCCCCTCGTCGAGCGACTGGAAGGTCGCGAAGCTCGCGCCCTGGAGCACGGCGAACTCGTTGGGGTCGATCAGCCGCGCGACCAGCGCCGAGAGCGAGCGGAACATGAGGCCGAGCACGAAGCCGGTGAGGATCATCAGCATCATGTCGGAGCGCCGCCGCAGCATCGGCAGGAACAGCGCCAGCGAGATCGCCATCATCAGCGCCACCTCGCCGGAGAACTTCCACGCCGGCGGCAGCGCGGCGTAGCCGAAGCCGCCCAGCGCGAAGACGAGGACGGTCTGGCAGAACAGGTAGAGCGCGTCGAGGCCCATGATCGACGGGCTCAGGATGCGGTTGCCGGTGATCGTCTGGAAGATCACGGTCGAGACGGCGGCCGACACCGCCACCTGCACCAGCCCGAGAAGCTGCGACAGGCGCAGGCCGAGCACGAAGGCGACGTTGCCGCGCAGGCCGACGAACAGGAACACCGCGCAGACCGCCGTCGCGATGGCGCAGATCGCAAGCACCGTGCGGCGCTCGGCGGCCCGGTGCGGCGATGCCGTGGCCGCCTCAGCCATGACGCGGCCCGGCATGCAGGATGGCGAGGAAGGCCAGCGCGCCGACGACGCCCAGCACCGTGCCGACGGGAATCTCGTAGGGGTAGCGAAGCAGCCTGCCCGCCATGTCGCAGACCAGCACCAGCATGGCCCCGCACAGGCCGACCAGCGGGATGGTCGACCTGAGATTGTCGCCGGCAAGGCGCGAGACGAGCGCCGGCACCACCAGCCCGACGAAGGGGATGGCGCCGACGACGACCACCGTCAGCGCCGACACCCCCGACACGATGACGAGGCCGACGCGGAGCATGCCGGCATAGTCGACGCCCAGGCCCACGCTCGCCTCGCGCCCGAGCGACATGATCGTCAGCCGGTCCGCGACCCACCACGTCAGCGCGACGCAGGCCGCCGTCAGCCACAAAAGCTCGTAGCGGCCGCGCAGCACGCCGGAAAACTCCCCGTTCAGCCAGATCTCGATCAGTTGCAGAAGGTCGGCCTGCCACGCGACATAGGTGACGCCGGCGCCGATGACGCCGCCATAGACCAGCCCGAACAGCGGCACAAGGAAGGGCTGCGTGGGCGGCAGCCGGTGGATCATGGCGAGGAACAGCGACGTGGTGGCGAGCGCGGTGGCGGTCGCCGCCGCCGCCTTGGCCAGGATCGAGGCGCCGGGGGCGAGGATGGTGACGAGCAGGATGCCGAGCGCCGCCCCCTGCATGGTGCCCGCCGTCGAGGGCTCGACGAAGCGGTTGCGCGCCATGGTCTGCATGACGAGGCCGGCGATGGCGAGCCCGCTGCCGGCCAGCAGCACCGCCAGCGTGCGCGGCAGCCGGCTGGCGAGCATCAGCGCCACGGCGTCGGGCTCGTCGAGGAGCATGCGCGGGCTGAGCGCGCCGACGCCGACGAACAGGCTGCATGCCGAAAGCGCGGCGAGCGCCGCGAGCGCGCCGGCCAGCGGCCGCCGATGCGCCGCGCCCCCCGCCATCAGCGCGCCGCGAAGCCCTGCGCGAGCGCGTCCAGCACCCGCACCGTCGCCGGCACGCCGCCGGCGCCGATGTAGAAGTCGGCGGCGGGCAGGTAGATCACCTGGCCCTTCCGCCAGGCCGTGGTCGCGGCGACCAGCTCGTTGTCGAGGGTGGCGCGCGCGTTCGCCTCGCCCGAGCCGATCGCGGCCGCGCGGTCGAGGACGATCAGCCAGTCCGGGTCGGCCTCGCGGACGAACTCGAACGACACCGCCTCGCCGTGCTGGGCGGCGACCGCCGTCTCGGCGGCCGCGGCGAGGCCGAGCTCGCGGTGCAGCCAGCCGAAGCGGGATTGCGCGCCGTAGACCGAGATCTTCGGGCCGCTGGTCATCACGATCAGCGCGTCGCCCTTGCCGGCCACCGCCTCGCGCGCGGCCCGGACCGCCGCGTCGAGCTCGGCGACCAGCTCCGCCGCCTGCCCTTGCCGCCCGAACAGCTCGCCATAGGCCAGCGTGCGCGCCCGCGCCTCCGCGATCATGTCGGCGCCGGCCAGCGTCATGTCGATGGCGGGCGCGACCCGGGCGACGGCCTCGCGCCTCGCCGCCGAGCGGGCGCCGACGACGACGAGATCGGGGGCCAGCGCGCTCAGCGCCTCGAGGTCCGGCTCGAACAGCGTGCCGACCACCTCGGCCTTCCCGGCGACATGGGCGAGCTCCGGCAGATAGAGATTGTCCGGCACGCCGGCGATCTCGACGCCGAGGCGGTCGAGCGTGTCGATGGCGGGGATGTCGTAGACGGCGATGCGCCGCGGCGGCCCAGAAATCTCGACCGGGCCGAGCGCCGTCTCGATCTCGACCGCTCCCGCCGCACCGGGCGACGCCGCCAGCAGCGCCGCGGCGAGGACCGTCTTCAGCCGCCTCATGCCTCGCTCTCCCGCCACGACATCGGGCCGAGATTCTCGCGGAACGCGAAGCGCAGGAGATGCACCTCGATCACGTCCTGCGTGCGGGCGCGCCGGTCGCCGTCCGGCGCCTCGATCTCGACCGTAAGCTGCCGGTCGTCGGCCCGCAGGCGCGCCGTGCCGAAAGGGAAGCGGCACTCGCCCTCCTCCGGCGCGAACTCGACCGGAACCTTGTGTCGGAAATGCTTGCACAGTTGCTGGAGATACCGGCTGGCATGCTCGGTGCGGACGGTGGAGGAGGACAGGAACATGAGGCTACCGTTTCTTGAGTTTCGCACTCCGGTTATCGCGATTTCTCCCGCCGGGCAAGGCGAGCGGCGGCGCCGGCGTGGCGCAAGGCTTGCCGATCCGGCCCGCTCGCCTAGTCTTAATGCCATGCACGACGTCGATTCATCGCGCCGCACGATCCCGGATGGAATGCAGGCGAGGCACGGCATCGCGACCTCGGCCGGCAGGCGCGTCCGGGCGGGGAGGACCGCGGCGTGAGCGGAGGCGCGCGCGCCCCCTCGCTCGATCTCGGCGTCATCGGCAACGCCTGCGCGGCCGCGCTGATAGACCGCGACGCTTGCGTCGTGTGGATGTGCGCCCCGCGCATGGACGGCGACCCGGTGTTCTGCCGCCTGCTCGACGGCGCGAAGGACGAGGGCGGGGAGTGGTCCATCGCCGTCGAGGACCAGGTGGCGACCGAGCAGCGCTATGTGCGCAACACCGCGATCCTCGAAACCGTGCTGACCGACCAGGACGGCAACCGGCTGCGCGTCACCGACTTCGCGCCGCGGTTCAAGGCTGCGGGCCGTATCTTCCGCCCGCAGACCATCGTTCGCCTCGTCGAGCCGGTCGAGGGCACGCCGCGCATGCGCGTGAGGCTGCGCCCGCGCCACGGCTACGGCGCGCACGCGCCGGACACGACGCGCGGCACCAGCCACATCCGCTTCCTGCTCGGCGCGCAGGTCATGCGGCTGACCACCGACGCGCCGGTCGAATATGTGGAGCGCGGCACGGCCTTCCTCGTCGACAGGCCCTACGCCTTCGTCTTCGGCCCCGACGAGCGGCTGGCGCAGGCGCCGATGGCGGTCGCCCGCGCCTTTCTGGAGGAGACGCAGAGCTACTGGTGCGAGTGGGTGCGCTATCTGTCGCTGCCCATCGACTTCCAGGACGTCGTCATCCGCGCCGCGATCACGCTCAAGCTGTGCGCGCACGAGGAGACCGGAGGCATCGTCGCGGCGCTGACGACCTCGATCCCCGAATATGGCGAGAGCGGCCGCACCTGGGACTACCGCTTCTGCTGGCTGCGCGACTCCTATTTCACGGTCAAGGCGCTCAACCTGCTCGGCGCGACCAGGACGATGGAGGATTATCTCGGCTACGTCTCCAACATCGCGACCGGCTCGCCGGACGGCTATCTCCAGCCGCTGTTCGGCCTCGGCCTCGAGCGCAGGATCGACGAGGCGGTGCTGGGCACGCTGCCCGGCTATCGCGGCCACGGCCCGGTGCGCAGCGGCAACGCCGCCTATGCCCAGGTGCAGAACGACGGCTACGGCTCGGTCATCCTGTCGATCACCCAGTGCTTCTTCGACGAGCGCCTGCCGGCCATGGGCGGCGAGGCGCTGTTCCATCGGCTGGAGCCGCTCGGCGAGCAGGCCGCGCGCCGCTGGGACCAGCCGGACGCCGGGCTGTGGGAGTTCCGCACGCGCCATGCGGTGCACACCTATTCGGCCATGATGTGCTGGGCCGCCTGCGACCGGCTGGCCAGGATCGCCGGCAGGCTGGGCCTAGCCGGCGACGCGCGCCGCTGGCGCGACGCGGCCGAACGCATCCATGCCGGCACGCTGGAGCGCGGCTGGAACGAGGAGCTGAAGAGCTTCGTCTCCACCTTCGGCGGCGCCGACCTCGACGCGAGCCTGCTCCTGATGCCGGAGATCGGGTTCCTTCCGGCGCACGACCCGCGCTTCCTGTCGACGCTCGCCGCCTGCGAGGCGCATCTGCGGTTCGGCAACCACCTCTACCGCTATCGCGCGCCGGACGATTTCGGCGAGCCGGAGACCGCCTTCACCGCCTGCACCTTCTGGCTGATCGACGCGCTGGCGCGCGTCGGCCGCCATGACGACGCGCGCGAGATTTTCGCCGACATACTGGACCACCGCAACCATCTCGGGCTCCTCTCCGAGGGGCTGCATGTCGAGACGGGGGAATTGTGGGGCAATTTCCCGCAGACCTACTCGATGGTCGGGCTGATCAACGCGGCGATGCGTCTGTCGCGCCGCTGGGAAGACGTGCTGTGAGCCGCACGCGCATGCGGGGCCGTCAGATCCGCTTCAGCCGCCAGTCGGCGAACAGCCCCGAGCGCCGGGAAAAGGCGTCGGTGTCGAAGCCGGCGAACAGGCCGTCATGGGTGACGAGGACCGTGCGCCAGCCGCGCGCCGAGGCGCCCATGATGTCGGTGTGCAGCGTGTCCCCGCACATGGCGATCCGCGCGGCCGCGATCCCCGGCAGCGTGTCCTCGACCAGCCGGTAGACCTCGGGGAACGGCTTGCCGAAGAAGCGTACCAGGCGCGGATGCCGGTCCGCGATCAGATGGCCGAAATGCCCGGGCTCGAGCGAGAAGCCGCCGCCGCGCGGGGCGACGAGGTCGGCGTTGGCGATCACCAGCGGACGGGGCCGCTCCTCCATCGCCGCCGAAAGCAGCGACTGCCGGTGCTCGCTCCATTGCGCGCTCGACAGGAACAGGAAGCCGTCGACCGCGCGATAGGCCGCCATGTCGTCGCCGAGGCGCGTCTTCGGCTCGTCGACGTCGTCCACCGCGTCGCCATCGGCGGCGATCACGCCCCAGCGGCGGCCCGCCGGCAGGCTCCCGGGCAGGTTCTGGAGCGCGGCGTCGCGGCTGGTGACGATCTCGTCTGCCCCCACCCGCAGGCCGAGCCGCCGGAACTTGTCGATCGTGTGCGCCCTGTCGAAGCTCGCCGCATTGGTGAGGATGCGGATCTGGCAGCCGCGCGCGCGCAGCTGATCGAGCCTGACATCGGCGCCCTCGATCAGGCTGTCGCCGACATTCAGCACCCCGAACGCATCGAAGACGAAGGCGCCGATCCCGTCGGCGATGTCGAGCAGCGAGCCGATGTCCGCCGACCCGGGAGCGGTGGACACGGCCGGCAGGCGCGGGCGGATTTCCTGGTAGCGGTCGAAGATCGTCTCGGCGTTCAGCATCGCGGTTCCATGGGGCCGGCCGCCGGCATTGTCGGCTGGTCGTCACACAAGGCCCCTATCGTAGGGCTTCGGGGAAAAAGTGAAAGCGAAAAACGCCAAAACAACATTATCCACATTGGCAAGCCGCAGAGCCGACGAAAACCGGCATTGTGGGGCAGTTTAGTTGACGGAACGCGGCATGAGACGGCGATGCGATGCGGTCGAAACGGGGTATGCACGATCAAAATATGTTACTTCTCACAAAATTTCCGTTGTTCTAGCGTTTTATGTGGCCTAGCCTGTCCAGGCAGGGAGGAGAACGACGGGCGATGTCCTACAAGAAGCGCACGCGCCGCGAGCGGATCATGGCTGTCGTCGTCGAGCGCGGGGCGATCTCGGTCGGCGCGCTGGCGGAGATGCTCGACGTGTCGATGCAGACGATCCGCAGGGACATCGACGAACTGTGCGAGGGCGAGGGCCTGCGCCGCCTGCACGGCCGCGTCGAGCTCGCCGAGCAGCGCCTCAACACGCCCTTCGACCAGCGCACGGGCACCAATTTCGCCGGCAAGCAGGCCATCGGCGAGGCGGCCGCCCGCCTCATCCCCGACGGGTCGAGCCTGTTCATCTCCATCGGCTCGACCCCGCTCAGCGTCGCGCGGGCGCTGCGCGGCCGCAAGGGGCTCACCGTCATCACCAACAATCTCAGCGCCGCCATGGCGCTTTCCGACGAGGTCTCCAACCGCATCATCCTGCCCGGCGGCGAGTTGCGGCTGCCCGACCGCGACATACTGGGCGACGAGGTGCTGAGCTTCTTCGGCCGCCACCGCGCCGAGTTCGGCATCTTCGGCACCGCCGGCGTGGCGGCCGACGGCAGCCTGCTGGAGTTCCATTCCGCGGAGGTCAGGGCGAGCGAGCGCATCCGCCAGAACGCGCGCACCTCGATCCTGGTGATCGACCATTCCAAGTTCGGGCGCCTGGCCCATGCGCTCGGCCCCAACATCGCCGAGATCGACCGCGTCGTGCTGGACCGGCGCCCCGGCCCCGACTTCGACCACCTGATCGAGCGCATCGCGGACAGGCTGCTGCTGGCCGAGGGAGACGCGCAATGACCGCCGCGCCGTTCGTGGTCCTGGAGGACGTCGCCAAGCGCTGGAACGGCCAGCTCGGCGTCGAGAACATCCGGCTCGAGATCGAGGAAGGCTCCTTCGTCGCGCTGCTGGGGCCGTCGGGCTGCGGCAAGTCGACGACGCTGCGCCTGCTCGCCGGGCTGGAGGCCGCCGACGAGGGCCGCATCCTCATCGACGGGCGCGACGTCACCGCCGCGCCGGCCTCCGAGCGCAACCTGTCCATGGTGTTCCAGTCCTACGCGCTCTTTCCGCATCTCAACGTCGCCGAGAACGTCGTGTTCGGCCTCAAGGTGCGCCGCGTGCCGAGGGCGGAGCGCGAGGAGAAGCTCGCCCGCGCACTCGCCATAACCGGGCTTCAGGGATACGAGGCGCGCAAGCCGGGCGAGCTTTCGGGCGGGCAGCGCCAGCGCGTGGCGCTCGCGCGGGCGATCGTGGCGGGCAAGCGCCTGTGCCTGATGGACGAGCCGCTGTCCAACCTCGACGCCAAGCTGCGCAACTCGGTGCGCAAGGACATCAAGCGGTTGCAGCGCAATCTCGGCATCACCGTCGTCTACGTCACCCACGACCAGACCGAGGCCATGAGCATGGCCGACAAGGTGGTACTGATGAGGGACGGCCACATCCAGCAGGTCGGCACGCCGGAGGAGCTCTACAACCGGCCGCGCAACACCTTCGTCGCCGAGTTCGTCGGCGCCCCGCCGATGGCGCTGATCCGCTCCTCGGCGCTCGGCGGCTTCGCGCCCGGCCAGATGCTGGGCATCCGCGCCGAGAAGGTGCGCATCGCGCCGGCGGGCCAGGGACGCCTTGCCTGCACGGTCAGCGAAAGCGAGTTCCTCGGCGCCGAGACGCTGGTCGGGCTGGACCATCCCGAGGCCACCGGGCTTTCGGTCGTCAGGCCCGGCCTGGCGCTGATGCCGCCGGGCGAGGAGGTCTCCATCACCTTCGACGATCGCGACCTGCATGTCTTCGACGCCGACGGCCGCCGGCTGGAGGCGCGCTGACGGGCGCGTCCGGGGCGATCCCGGACGCTCCGGCAACCTGAACCGTCAACAAGGCCTGAACTGTCACCAAGGGAGGTACCCATGAACTACTTCGCGAAACTGGGACTGGGACTTGCCGGCCTGATGGCCGCAACGGCGCTGGCGGCTCCGGCCGTGGCGCAGACGCAGCTCACGATGTACTACCCGATCGCCGTCGGCGGGCCGCTGACCGAGGTGGTCGACCGCATCGTCGCCGATTTCGAGGCCGAGAACCCCGACATCAAGGTCAACGCCATCTATTCGGGCAATTACGACGACACGCGCGTGCGCGCGCTCTCGGCGCTCAATTCGGGCGAGCCGGCGCAGCTTGCGGTGCTCTTCTCCATCGACGCCTACGACCTGATCGAGCAGGACATCATCGCGCCCTTCGACGAGATCGTGACCGACGACGAGGGCCGCGCCTGGCTCGACAGCTTCTACCCGGCGCTGATGGCCAACAGCGAGATCGAGGGCCACATCTGGGGCATCCCGTTCCAGCGCTCGACCATCGTCGCCTACTACAACAAGGACAAGTTCCGCGCCGCCGGCCTCGACCCGGAGAACCCGCCCTCGACCTGGGACGAGATGGTGGAGGCGGGCAAGGCGCTGACCAGGGACGGCACCTACGGGCTGATGATCCCCTCGACGGGCTATCCCTACTGGATGTTCCAGGCGCTGGCGATCCAGAACGGCAAGGAGCTGATGTCGAAGGACGGGCTCCACACCTATTTCGACGACCCGGCCGTGATCGAGGCCCTCGAATTCTGGCGCTCGCTGTCGGTCGAGCACGGCATCATGCCCACCGGCACCGTCGAGTGGGGCACGCTGCGCCAGGCCTTCCTCGAAGGCCAGACGGCGATGATGTGGCACACCACCGGCAACCTGACCGCGGTCAAGGAGGCGGCCGGCTTCGATTTCGGCGTGTCGGTGCTGCCGGGCAACGTGCGCCCCGGCTCACCCACCGGCGGCGGCAACTTCTACCTGTTCAAGGACACGACCGAGGAGGAGCGCGCCGCCGCCCTCAAGCTGATCCGGTTCATGACCGCCCCCGAGCAGGCCGCGGCCTGGTCGATCGCCACCGGCTACATGGGCGTGTCGCCGGCCTCCTACGAGACCGAGGCGCTGAAGGCCTATACCGAGGCGTTCCCGCCGGCGCTGGTGGCGCGCAACCAGCTCGACAACGCCATCGCCGAGTTCTCGACCTTCGAGACCTCGCGCGTGCGCGACGGGCTGAACAACGCCATCCAGGCGGTGCTGACCGGAACCAAGGACGCGCCGGCGGCGCTGGGCGAGGCGCAGGCGGCGGCCGAGCGGCTGCTCGCCCCCTATCGCTGAGCCCTACCCCGCATTCCGCGCGCCGGCCCGCCCGGCCGGCGCGCGGGAGGAGGACGTGACGAGCATGGCCCGCAGCATCGACATCGACCGGCGCCGAAAGGCGGTCTACGGCTGGCTCCTGCTGTTGCCGGCGGGCGTGCTTTTGTCGCTCTTCGCCTTCTACCCCACCGTCGCCACCTTCTGGTCGAGCCTGTTCTCCCGCGGCACGCGCCGGCGGCCGTCGGAGTTCGTCGGCGCCGAGAACTACGCGGCCCTGTTCAACGACCCGACCTTCTGGACCGTCGTCCAGAACAACCTGCTCTACACCGCCGTCACCATCCCGCTCTCGATCGTCATCGCGCTCGTCATGGCGCTGTGGGCCAATTCCAGGATTCCGGCGCGCAGCTTCGTGCGCACCGCCTATTTCACGCCCACCGTGCTGCCGATGATCGCAGCGGCGAACCTGTGGCTCTTCTTCTACACGCCCGGGCTCGGCGTGCTCGACCAGATCGGGCGCGTGTTCGGCTTCGCCCCGGTCAACTGGCTGGGCCAGCCCGACACCGCGCTGTGGGCGATCATCATCGTCACCGTGTGGAAGGAGGCGGGCTTCTTCATGATCTTCTACCTGGCCGCGCTCCAGACCATACCGGAGGACCTGCGCGAGGCGGCCGACATCGAGGGCGCCAGCCGCTGGACCTACACGCGCCGCATCGTCCTGCCGCTCCTGATGCCGACGACGCTGTTCGTCATGGTCAACGCGATGATCAACTCGGTCAAGCTGATCGACCACCTGTTCATCCTCACCAAGGGCGGGCCGAGCGACGCCTCGAAGCTGATCCTCTACTACATCTGGGAGATGGCCTTCGCCTTCTTCGACGCGCCGCGCGCCGCGGCCATGACCATGCTGGTGCTCTTGGTGCTGTGCGTGGTGGCCGCCATCCAGTTCTTCCTCATCGACCGCAGGACGCACTACCAATGAGCCGCCTCGCACGACACATCGAGGCATCGGGCGCGATCCTGCTGGCGCTGGTCTGGGTCTCGCCGCTGGTCTTCGCCTTCTGGGCGGCGTTCCACACCACATCCGACGCGGTGAACTTCAACCTCACCGCGCCGTGGACGCTGGACAATTTCCGCACCGCCTGGGCCGGGGCGCCCTGGCTGCGCTACTTCCTCAACACCTTCCTGCTGGTCACGGTCGTGCTCGCCGGCCAGTTCGTGCTGACCACGCTCGCCGGCTTCGCCTTCGCGCAGCTCAGGTTTCCCGGGCGCGACGTCGTCTTCATCCTCGTGCTCATGCAGCTCTTCATCCTGCCCGAGGTGCTGATCGTCGAGAACTACGCGATGATCCTGCGGCTCGGCCTGTTCGACACCATCCTGGGCGTCGGCATTCCCTACATGGCCAGCGCCTTCGGCATCTTCCTGATGCGCCAGGCGTTCAAGTCGGTGCCCGTCGAGCTGCACGAGGCCGCCCGGATCGAGGGTTGCAGCCTGCTCGGCATCCTGTGGCGGGTCTATGTGCCGCTGGCCCGGCCGACCTATCTCGCCTATGCGCTGGTCTCGGTGTCGACGCACTGGAACAACTTCCTGTGGCCGCTGATCGTCACCAACTCGACCGCGACCCGGCCGCTGACCGTCGGCCTGTCGATCTTCGGCGCGCCGGAGAGCGGCGTCGACATCAGCGTCATCTCGGCGGCGACGATGATGACGATCGCGCCGCTGCTGGTCGCCTTCCTCCTGTTCCAGCGCCAGTTCGTGCAGGCCTTCCTGCGCGCGGGCATCAAGTAGCGGAAAGGACCGCACGGCGATGGCGAGGATCCTGCACGTCACCGACACGCATCTGGTGGTGCCGCCGGCGCTGGTCTGCGGCCGGCTCGACACGGCGGCTTGCCTTGAAGCGTGCGTCGCGTCGATCGCCGCCGCCCTGCCGAGGATCGCGCCGGTCGACGCCATCCTGATCACCGGCGACCTGACGGACGACGGCACGCCGCAGAGCTACCGCCTCCTGCGCGAGACGCTGGCGCCGCTGCGGCTGCCGCTGCTCGCCATCCCCGGCAATCACGACCTGCGCGAGCCGATGCGGGCGGCCTTCGCCGACGCCGGGCTGTTTCCGACGCAAGGCCGGCTCAACTTCGTGCGCGACATCTGTGGGACGGGGGGCGACCTGAGGATCGTCGGCATCGACACGCTGGTCGAGGGCTCCGGCGGCGGCGTGGTCGACGCGGCGACGCTCGATTTCCTGGACGAGGCGCTGGCGACGACGCGGCCGGTGCTGCTTGCCATGCACCATCCGCCGTTTACCTCCGGCATCGTCTTCATGGATTCGATCGGCCTTGCCGGCGTCGAGGGGCTGCGCGACCGCCTCGAGCGGGCGGCCTGCCAGGTGCGCATCCTGTGCGGGCACCTGCATGTCGCCGCGACGGGCTCGCTCGGGCGCGTGCCGGCCATCGTCGGGCCGTCGCCGTGCAGCGCCTTCGACGTCGACTTCCGCCCGGACGCGCCCGTCGGCTTCTTCACCGGCGGCGGCGGCTTCATGGTGCACGACTGGTCGGACGGCTTCCGCAGCCTGCTGGTCCCGCCCGCCATCGGGGCCGGGCCGTTCCCGTTCCGGGACTAGCCTGCGGCCTCGTCAGCCGGTCGCGCCCGGCCGCGCCGGGAGCATCACCGCGGCGGCGGCGGCCGTCATCAGCGCCAGGCCGAGGAAGTCGGCGAGCGTGGGCGTCTCGCCCAGCAGGAGCACCGAGCTGAACACGCCGATCGCCGGCACCATCAGGGTCGAGAGGCTGACCGTCCCCGCCGGCAGCCGCATCAGCAGCCGATACCAGATCAGATAGGCGAGCGCCTGCGAGAAGACGATGTGGTGGAACAGCGCGATCCATGTCTCGTACCGCAAGGCCCCCCACGCGACGCCCCTTTCCAGGACCTGCGGCTCGAACACGGCCATGCCGGCAGCGGCGACGAGCGAGCCCGCCGCAAGCTGCCAGGCCGCGAGCGACATCGGCGGCGTCGAGACGGGAAACCGCTTCATCACGATGGTGCCCAGCGCCCAGCCCATGCCCGCCAGCAGCGCCAGGAACAGCCCGACCGAGAAGCTGCCTTCCCTGACGAGCGGCCAGCCCAGCGCCGTGAGGCCGGCGATGCCGAAGCCGAGGCCGAACCAGCGCCGGCGGTCGAGCCGCTCGCCGAGGAACAGCCACGCGAAGATCACCGTCCACACCGGCAGGGTGTAGGTCACGATCACCGCGCGCGAGGTCGGCGCGGCGAGCTGGGCGAAGGCCAGCAGCAGGTTGAAGGCGGTGACGGTGAAGAAACCGGCGACGAGGACCGGCGCGATCTCGGACCGGCGCAGGAGCAGGCGCTGGCCGCGCAGGCCGGCGACGCCGAACAGGAAGAGCGCCCCCGCCCCCAGCCCGAGCGTGCGCAAGGTCCATGGCGGCAGCTCGAACAGGGCGGTGCGCACCGCCGGCCAGTTCAGCCCCCAGAACAACGCCAGCGCCAGGATCGCAAGTTGATCCAGCCCTCGCCGGGGCATTGCAGCCATGTCGTGTCCTTTCAGGGAGGAGGAGCGGGATGCGGGGGGCGCTGTTTCCGGGCTGCGTCTCAATCCGCGGCCTGCGCGGCCGCCAGCACCGCGCCGGCCAGCACCTGCGCCCCGGCGGCGCAGTCGGCGGGCGCGGTGTATTCGGCCTCGTTGTGGCTCAAACCCCCGACGGAGGGAACGAAGACCATCGCCGAGGGCACGATGCGCGCCATGTTGCAGGCGTCGTGCCCGGCGCCGCTGACCATGCGACGGCAGGAGAATCCGTTGTCGCGCGCCACCGCCTCGATCGTCTCGACAAGCGACGGATCGAACGGCACGGGCGGGGAATCCGCGGTCTTCTCGACCGTCAGGCCGACATCGAGCCGGCGGGCGGCGGCGGCGATGCCGTCGAGGACCCGCGCCTGCAAGGCGTCGAGCTCCGCCAGCTCCTCGTGCCGCAGGTCGAGCGTCAGCTCCACCCTCGACGCCACCGTGACCTGCGAGCCGTTGGGGCTTGCGATGCGGCCACAGGTGGCGCGGGCGCCGGCGGTCTCGCGGGCGGCGGCGTCGGCGATCAGCACCGCACGGGCGGCCGCCACCATCGCGTCGCGGCGCCCCTCCATCGGCGTCGGCCCGGCATGGGCGTCCTGCCCGGTGAAGGTCAAGAGCCAGCGGCGGAAGCCGATGCCGGCGCGCACCGCGCCGATGGTCTCGCCGGCCTGTTCGAGGATCGGCCCCTGCTCGATATGCAGCTCGAGATAGGCGTGGACGGGAAAGCCGATCTCCATGTCGCCGGCGCCGTGCTCCATCGCCGCCAGCATGTCGCCGAGGCGAAGGCCGCGATGGTCGATCATCGCCAGCGCGCGTTCGAGCGGCAGCGCGCCGGTGAACACCTCCGAGCCCATCATCGGGCGGATGATGGCGCCCTCCTCGTTGGTCCAGTTGACCAGCACGACCGGATGGCGGGTGCGGATGCCGGCCTCGTTCATCGCCCGGATCGCCTCCAGCCCCGCAAGCACGCCGAGCACGCCGTCGAAGCGCCCGCCGGTGGGCTGGGTGTCGAGGTGGCTGCCGACCAGCACCGGCGGCAGATCCTCCGTTCCCGGCCGCGTGACGAAGATGTTGCCGAAGCGGTCGGCGGCGACGGCGAGCCCCGCGGCGCGGCACCATTCCTTGAACAGCGCGCGCGCCGCGTCGTCTTCCGGTGAAAAGGCCAGCCGGTTGTTGCCGCCTGCGACGCCGGGGCCGATCCTCGCCATCTCCATGAGCGAGGCCCACAGCCGGTCGGCGTCGATATGCGGCTGCGTCATGTCAGGCCGGCTCCAGCCCGCACCAGTCGGCGATGAACAGCGCGTAGGCGCGGGTCACGTTCAGCAGGCTGTCGAGCTCGACATATTCGTCGATGCCATGCGGCAGGCCGCAGGTGGCGCCGTAGACGATGGACGGCGTGTCCTGGTAGAGGCCGAAGAAGCGCGCGTCGGTCACGGCCGAGGAGATGGTCGCCGTCACCTTCTCGCCGAACACCTCTTCGTGGGCGCGGCCCATCGCCGCCTCGATCTCGGAGCCCGGCTGAAGCACGTAGCCTTCGGCCTGGAAGCCGTGGAACGTGATCTTCGGCGGGTGGGCGGCGAGATAGGGATCGGCGGCGCAGGCTTCCGCCACGCGGGCGCGGATCTCGTCGCGGATCGCGGCGAGGTCCTCGCCCTCGAGCACGCCGAGCCGCACCTCCATGCGCGCCTTCGCCGGCACCGACGACACCCAGTCGCCGCCCGACAGCTTGCCGAGATTGACCCGGATGGGGTGCGGATGGTCCTTGTAGATCGGGTGGCCCGCCTTGCGGGCGTTCCATTCCTCCTCCAGCCGCTTGATGTAGGGCCAGATGTGGATCGCCTTCTCCAGCGCGTTGGCGCCGACATTGTTGAAGGCGGCCGAGGCGTGCTGCGGGTCGCCCTCGATGTCGAGGCAAAGCCACATCAGGCCGACCTCCGCGCGCATGATCGAGGCGCCGAACGGCTCGGGCACCAGCGCGCCATCGGCCTTGTAGCCGCGCTGGAGGCAGGCGAGCGTGCCGTTGCCGGTGCATTCCTCCTCGACGACGCTCTGGATGTGGACGGTGGCGGCGGGCTGGAAGCCGGCGGCGCGGATGGCGTCGATGGCGAAGATGCCGGCGGCCAGACCCGACTTCATGTCGCCGGCGCCGCGGCCGTACATGCGCCCGCCCTCGATGCGCGGCTCGAAGGGCGGGGTGGTCCAGCGCGCGGCGTCGCAGGGCGGGACGACGTCGATATGGCCGTTGACGATCAGCGAGCGGCCCTTCTCCGCCTTCGGGCGATGGGTGGCGACGACGTTGAAGGCCTGCGCGTAGTCGACGTCGACCACCGGCGAGAAGCCGGGCAGATCCCTGATGTCGTCGACCTCGATCCTCCAGTGGTCGACCTCGAAGCCGCGCTCGCGGAAGGCGCGGGCCATGAAGTCCTGCATCGCGGCTTCGTTGCCCCGGGTCGAATCGTGGCGCACCATGTCGGCGGTGAAGGCGAGCTGCGCCTCGAAGCCGGAGTCGACGGCGGCGAGGATGCGCTGGCGGGCGGTTTCGTCGAGCGCCATGGTCACTGCTCCTGCGGTCTGGGGAAGAAACGCTCGCGCAGCGTGACGAGCCCCTTGGGCAGGAACATCACGATCACGACGATGAGGGCGCCGTAGCCGAGCAGGCGGTAGTTCTCGAGGTCGCGCATCGCCTCGATCATCAGCGTCAGGGCGAAGGCGCCGACCAGCGGGCCGCTGACCGTGCCGAGCCCGCCGACGAGGACCATGGCGATGATCGAGATCATCAGGTCGACGCCGACCGCCGAGGCCGGGGTCAGGATCGACAGGTAGTGCGCGTAGAACGCGCCGGCGATGCCGACGATGAACGCCGACAGGCCGAACACCATCAGCTTCATCCGCGTCAGGTTGACGCCGAGGCTTTCGGCGGCGTCCTCGCCGTCGCGCATGGCCAGCATGGCGAGCCCGGTCTTGGAGCGCATCAGCCGCACGATGACGAGCAGCACCAGCACCGTCAGCGCCAGGGCGAGATAGTAGAACGACACCTTGTCGGCCGGCGTGAAGGAGACCGGGCCGACCAGCGGCAGGGTGAAGCCCTCGAATTGCGGGATGCCCCACAGGCCCATCTCGCCGCGCGTCAGGCCCGACAGGTTGGCGACGCAGATGCGCACGATCTCGGCGAAGCCGAGCGTGACGATGGCGACGTGCGGCATCGAGCGGATGCGCAGGATCGGCGTGCCGATCAGCAGGCCGGCGGCGGCGGCGATCAGCCCGCCGAGCCAGATGGTGAACCACGGGCTGAGCCCGAGATTGATGGCGATGAGGGCCGAGCCGTAGGCGCCGAGGCCGAAGAAGGCGTGATGGCCGAAGGTCTTGAGCCCGGCGAAGCCGGTGACGAGATTCCACGCCGAGGCGAAGATGCCGAAGATCATCGTCAGCACCATCACGTGCATCACGTAGGGGTCGGCGGTCAGCGCCGGCAGGAGCAGCATCGCCAGAAGCACACCGGCCATGCCGAGCCGGGCCTGAAGGGTGAAGGGCTTGAACATCAGCGGCTCCCTTTGCCGGAAGGGTCGGGGCGGAAGGTCGAGGAGCGGTCGCGGCGCATGGTCATTTCTTTCCGAACAGGCCCCACGGGCGCCACCAGATCACCGCGATCATCAGGGAGAAGGAGATCACGTCCCGCCACTCCGAGGAGGTGAGCTGGACGCCGACCGCCTCGACCACGCCCAAGAGCAGCCCGCCGACGATCGCGCCGGGGAAGGAGCCGAGCCCGCCGAGTATGACGACGACGAAGCCCTTGAGCAGGATCGGGATTCCGGCCCAGGGATTGATGGCGCTGATCGGCGCCAGCATCGCGGCCGCCAGCGCGCCGAGGGCCGCCGCCAGGCCGAAGCAGATCATGTAGACCCGGCGGACCGGGATGCCGACGACCTCCGCCGCGTCCTGGTCCTGCGAGGTGGCGCGGATCGACCAGCCGAGGCGGGTGTATTTCAGAAGCCACGTCATGGCCGCGATGGTGGCGAGCGCCACCACGAAGATCATCACGCGCTGCCACGGCAGGCGGATGTCGCCCAGCACCATCACGCCGTCGACGTAGTAGGGAACCGAGTTGAAGCGCTCGCCGAAGATCAGCAGCGCCGCGTTCTGGAGCACGATCGACAGGCCGAGCGTGGCCGCGATGGTGGTGAAGGCCCAGTTCTCCCGCACGATCAGATATTCGATCGTCAGCTTCTGGATCGCCATGCCGAGGAGGAAGGCGAGCAGCACCGCCAGCGGGATCGCGACCCAGAACGGCAGGCCGAGCTGCACCGTCAGGTAGAAGGTGA
Source organism: Hyphomicrobiales bacterium (assembly GCA_003577315.1). Lineage (GTDB taxonomy): Bacteria > Pseudomonadota > Alphaproteobacteria > Rhizobiales > Rhizobiaceae > Aerobium. The sequence continues at coordinate 79,034 of QEVK01000004.1, forward strand.
AGTAGCCGCCCAGCATGTAGAACTCGCCATGGGCGAGGTTCAGCACCTTCATCGTGCCGTAGACGAGCGCGATGCCCGACCCGATCAGGGCGTACATCGAGCCGGCGATCAGGCCGTTCAGGATCTGCTCAAGGAAGATGGCAAGGTTCATCGGATGCGCCCCCTCTCATTCGCCAAGGTAGACGCGGCGGATCACGTCGGACTTCATCATTTCCTCGCCGCTGCCGCTCAGCATGACGCGGCCGCTTTCCAGCAGGTAGCCGTGGTTGGAGATGCCGAAGGACAGCTTCACGTTCTGCTCGTTGAAGATCACGGCGATGCCCTCGGCGTTGACCTTGCGGATGATGCCGGCGATCTGCTGCACGATGCGCGGGGTGAGACCCAGATAGGGCTCGTCCATCAGCAGCAGCCTCGGCTTCGACATCAGCGCGCGCGCGATGGCGACCATCTGCTGCTCGCCGCCCGACATCTTGCCGGCGATCTGGTCGCGCCGCTCGGCGATGATCGGAAACAGGCTCTCCACCCATTCCAGCCGGTCGCGGGCGTGTTTCTGCACGCTGGGATGATAGGCGCCGAGCATGACGTTCTCGTAGACGGTCATGCCGGTGAACAGGCGGCGGCGCTCCAGCACCATCGACATGCCGCGCGCCACCATCTCGTGGGCGGGGCGGTTGGTGATGTCCTCGCCGTCGAGCAGCACCTTGCCGGAGCGCACCGGCGTCAGGCCCATGATCGCCTTGAGGATGGTGGACTTGCCCGAGCCGTTGGGGCCGAGCACCGCCATGACCTGGCCGGCATGGGCCTGCATCGAGACGTCCCACAGCACCTGGTAGTTGCCGTAGATGACGTTGACGTTCCGCACGTCGAGCATGGGCCGGTCGGTGTCAGTGGCCATCGGCGGCCTCCCCCAGATAGAGTTCCACCACGGCCGGGTCGCTGGCGACCTCGCGCGGGGTGCCCGACACCATGCGCGCGCCGCGGTTCATGAAGATCGCCTCGTCGGCGAGCTCGCTGATCACCTTCATGTTGTGCTCGATCAGCACGATGGTCAGCCCGTCGGAGCGCAGCGTCCTGACCAGGTCGATGAGGCCGGGAATGCTCTTCATGTCGACGCCGCCCGTCACCTCGTCCATCAGCAGCAGCCTGGGGCGCGTGGCCATGGCGCGGGCGAGCTCCAGCCGCTTGCGCTGGCCCGTCGACAGCCCCTTGGCCGGAGCGTCGAGCTTGTCGCCGAGCCCGACCTTGTCGGCATAGGCCTCGCACGCCTTGCGCAGCTCCGCCATCGTGGAATGGAAGGGCCGCGCGCCGACCATGATGTTCTCCGTCACGGAAAGCTGCTCGAAGGGCTGGGTGATCTGGAACGTCCTCGCCAGCCCGGCGCGGCAGCGCCCGTCGGGACGCATCGCGGTGATGTCGCGGCCCTCGAACACGATGCTGCCCCTGTCCGGCTTGTGGACCCCGGCGATGACGTGGAACGTCGTGGTCTTGCCCGCGCCGTTCGGCCCCATCAGGGCCAGGATCTGGCCCTGCTTCACGTCGAGGGAAAGATTGTCGATCGCCACGATGCCGCCGAAGGTCATCGTGATCGCCTCAACCCTGAGGAGCGGCGCGCTCGCTGGATTCGCCATGCGTCAGACTCCGGTCGTGGTTCGTGGGATGGCCTCGCCCGGTCCACCCCGCCCGGCCCGCCCGGCCCGGAAAATGCGGGGCGGGCAGGCAGAAGGAACAACCGGAAGGGCGCTGCGCGCCCTTCCGGCCATGTCGTCGCTCAGGTGATCGCCGCGATCACTTGAACTCGGCGGTGGCGGCCGAGGGCGGCCACACGGCCTTGCTCACGCCGTCCTGGATCTGCGCGACGGCGACCGGCAGGAAGTCCGCGCCGATCTTGGGCGTGTGGTTCGCCGTGTCGTAGACGAAGCGGCCGGTGTAGCAGGGGAAGTCCGTGGTCGCGAAGGCTTCCGACAGCTTGGCCGGCTCGTGGGTGCCGGCGCGCTTGAGGTTGTCGACCAGCATCGCCATCTGGCAGTAGCCCTGCGCGTGGTCGCCGGTGGCGGCGATGCCCTTGGCCCCCATCAGGTCGAAGAGCGCCTTGTGCCGCTCGTTGTTGACCGGATCGTAGAGCATCGGGGTCCACAGCATCCCTTCCGAATCGGCGCCGACGCCCTCGTGGAACTCGGGACGCAGCGGGTAGTAGATCGCCACGTGCAGCGAATCGAGGCCGGTCTCCTTGATCTGCCGGGTCAGCGCGACGCCCGAATTGACCGAGGTGAAGATCGAGACCACGACGTCGGGCCTGTCGGCGCGCAGCTTGGAAAGCTGCGGGTAGAAGTCGGAATGGCCGAGCGGCACGGCCTCGTGCCCGGCTTCCGTCCAGCCCGCCTCCTTGAACAGCGGCACCGCATATTCGGTGTTCGACTTGCCGTAGTCGGTGTCCTCGAAGATGAAGGCGATCTTCTTGTCGCCGGGCTCGAACTTGCCGGCGGCCATCAGGCCCTCGACCGCCTCGAACACCGCCTTGGCATAGGCGTCGGAGTTCCAGCTCGACTTCCAGAAATTGGCGAAGCGGACCGGGTCGCTCTCGACCTTGCGCGCGATCTCGGACGAGACCGGCTGGCCGCTCATGACGAACTTGCCGTAGGAGGCGGCGACGTCCATCAGCGCGATCGTCACCGAGGAGGCGAACATGTCCCCGATCAGCAGGTCGACATTGTCGCGGGTCAGGAGCTTCTGGGCGGCCGAGACGCCCATCTCGGGCCGCGAGGCGCTGTCCTCGAAGATCAGCGTCACCGTGGTCTTCTCGCCGTTGAGGTCGATGCCGCCATCGGCGTTCACCGCGTCGACGACGAACTGGTAGGCGTCGCGCATGGCGATGCCCGACGTGGCGGCGGGGCCCGTCAGCGGACCGACGACGCCGATCTTCAATTCGGCGGCGAGGCCGGCGGTGCCGGACAGAAGCGTGGCTCCCATCAGGGAGGCACAGAATGCTTGCACGAGTTTCATGGGTTTCCCTCTCTGGTTGGCCGCCGGGTTCGCCGGGCGGGGTTGAGGATGCGCGGACATCCGGTCAGACCGGCTCTGTCCCGCACCACTGCGCGATGAACAGCGCCATGGCCTTAGTGACGCTGCGGACGGAATCGAGGCTGACATATTCGTCGAAGCCGTGGATGTTGTGCGAGATCGGCCCGTAGCAGAGCGTCGGGATGCCATTATAGAGCGCATAGACGCGGGCATCGAGATAGCCGGGGGTGATGAAGCTCTTCAGCTTCTCGCCGAAGGCCGCCTCGTGGGCGGCGGCCAGCGTGTCCTCGGCCGCCGAGCCGGGCTCCAGGTAGTAGCCCTCGGCGTTGAAGCCGTTCTGCGTGATACGCGGCGGGTTCTGGGCGAGGAAGCGGTCGCCGCGCGAGAACTTCGCGATGTGATCGGTGATCTCGCGCAGCCTGTCCTGCGCCTTCTGCCCCGGATAGATCGAGACGCGCACCTGGAACCTGCACCATGCCGGAACCGAGGAGCCCCAGTCGCCGCCATGGATGATGCCGATGTTCATGTTGATCGGGTGATCGAGATCCTCGAAGCCGCGATGCGCGCCCTTCTCGGCGTTCCAGCGCGCCTCGACCTCGCGCAGCGCGCCGATCACGCGATAGGCCGCGTCGATGGCGTTGGCGCCCTCGCCCATCTCGCGGACATGGACGGGAATGCCGCGCACCTCGACCTCGAACCACAGCACGCCGGTGCAGCCGCGCGCCAGCATGTTGTCCTCGGGCTCCGGTATCAGCGCCGCGTCGGCGGTGTAGCCGCGCAGGAAGGTCTGGAGCGCGCCGTTGCCGGTCGATTCCTCCTCGACCACGGATTGCAGATAGACGGTCGCGGCCGGTTGCAGGCCGATCCGGCGCAGCGCCTCCAGCGCGAAGACGTTGGCGGCGGCGCCGGCCTTCATGTCGCCCGCGCCGCGGCCGTACATGCGGTCGCCGACGACCTCGCCGCCATAGGGGTCGTGCTCCCACATGTCGAGCGGGCCGACCGGCACCACGTCGACATGGTGCTGGAGGATGAGGGAGCGGCCCTTCTCCTGCCGCGGATGGTGGATGCCCACGACGATCGGCGCGCGGGAATGCTCGGCCGAGAACGGCGCGCCGCCCTCATGCGCGGCCAGCGCCGCCTCGTCCATCTCGAAACGGTCCATCGCCAGGCCGCGGGCGGCGTAGTCCCGGTAGAGAAAGTCCTGGATGGTGAATTCCGCGCCCCGCTGCGAGGCGAACGACACGAGTTTTCGTGTGTAGGCGATCTGCTCGTCGAAGCCTTCGTCGACGGAACGCATGATCGCGGCACGCAGGTCGGCGTCCAATGTCATCCTCCTTGTGTTTGTTTCCCTGGGGAATATAAGCAATATTGACCTTCACAAGTCAACTATTGATTTGATAGTATCATTGAGTGATACATTTGCGAATGGAAGCCGCCGCGATGCCCCAGACCGAATCCGTTGCCGACAATGCCGGGCCGAATGTGCGTTCGGTCGAGAGAATCGCCGCGATCCTGACCGCCTTCACCGCCGCGCGCCCGATGCTGACGCTGTCCGAGGTGGCGCGGACGGCGGCGCTGGACAAGAACACGACGCGCCGCCTGCTGATCGCGCTGAGCCGGACCGGGCTGGTGCGGCGCGACGAGGCCGAGGGCACCTACGGTCTCGACATCGCCATGCTGAAGCTTCAGCCCGCCGTCGTCGGCCCGCGCGCCCTGCGCGAGACGGCCGCGCCCTATCTCCAGCGACTGACGACGGAAACCGGCATGACCTCCTTCTTCTGGCTGCCCGACCCGTCCGGCGCGATCTGCATCGAGAGGGTGCGCGCCAGCGGCGTCTTCCTCGACGTGCCGTGGTCCTCCCCGGGCAGCACCCTGCCGCTCAACATGGCCGCGGGCCCGCGCGTGATCCTCGCCTATCTCGACGAGCCGGCGCGGCGGGCCTGGCTGGCGCAGCCCCAGCCCGCCCGGACGCAGTCCTCGCAGACCGACCCCGCGGAGCTGGAGGAGGCCGCAGGGCGCATCCGCGAGCGCGGCCACGAGATGGTGGCCGACGATTTCGTCGTCGGGCTGGCCGGCCTCGGCGCGCCGGTCTTCGACCGCCTGGGCGCCTTCGTCGCCTCGGTTTCGGTCACGACCCGCTCGGGCGACTTCGACGACCCGGCATTGCTGGCCCGCACCCTCGCGGCCGTGCGCGAGACGGCGGCCGACATCGGCGTGCGCCTGGAAGGCGGCCCGTCCGCGTCGGACTGAGGAAGGGAGGGACGCCGCCATCGCCTACCGCCCCGCCGGGCTGTCGGGCCAGAACCGGGTGCCGGCGCGGGCGAGCCCGCCGCCGAGGCCGATGGCCACGCCGTCGGCGCGCCAGCAGGCCGCGCCCTCCATGCCGCCCTCGTCGAAGGCGATGGCGCACATGCCGCCGCCGACATGCGGCAGGCGCTGCGCGATCCAGCCGCGGCCGCGCAGGCCCTCCTCGACCTCCGCGGGGAAACCGTCCTCCAGCTCGAGCTCGGCCCCTTGCGTCCACAGCCGCGGCGCCTCGACCGCCTCCTGCAGGCTCATGCCGTATTCGAGCAGGTTGACGATCGCCTGCATCACGCTGCCGAAGATGCGCAGGCCCCCGGGCAGGCCCAGCGCATAGCGCGGCCTGCCGTTGGCGAGGACGATGGTCGGGGCCATCGACGTGGTGACGCGCTTGCCCGGCGCGATGGAGTTGGCGCGCCCCGGCACCGGGTCGAACAGGGCCATGTAGTTGTTCGGCACGATGCCGGTGCCGGGGATCACCATGCGCGCGCCGAACAGGCCGTTGATCGTCTGGGTGGTGGCGACGATGTTGCCGTGCCGGTCGGCGGTGGTGACGTGGGTGGTGTGCGCCTCGAACGCCGACGGCACGCCGGCGCTCCACGGCTGCGTGCGCTCGTGCGCGATCAGGGCGCGGCGCTCGGCGGCGTAGTCGTCGGCGATCAGCCGCTCCACCGGCACGTCGACGAAGGCGGGATCGGCGGTCGAGGCGGCGCGGTCGGCGAAGGCGATGCGCAGCGCCTCGGCGGTCAGGTGGGCGGCGTCGGTGCTGCCGAAGCCCATGCCGGCGAGATCGAAGCCCTCGAGGATCTTCAGCATCTGGATGACGTGGACCCCGCCGGCCGAGGGCGGCGGCGGGCCGACGATCTCGTGGCCGCGGTAGAGGCCGCGAACCGGCATGCGGGCGATGGTCGCGACCGTCTCGAGGTCGGCGCGCTCCATCGGCGAGCCGGCGCTGCGCAGCGCCTCGACGATGCGCGCGCCGAGCGCGCCGCGATAGAGCGCGTCCGGCCCCTCGGCGGCGATGGCGGAAAGGGTGTCGGCGTAGTCCGCCATCACCAGCCGCTGGCCGGCGACGAGCGGGGCGCCGTCGTTGGTCAGGATGCGCCTGGCCTCGGGGTCCCGCGCCAGATCGTGGCAGGCTTCGGCCGCGCAGGCCGCGAGATAGGGCGTGACGGCGAAGCCGCGCCGGGCGTGGCGGATCGCCGGCTCCATCACGTCGGCAAGCGGCAGGGTTCCGTACTGTTCGAGCGCGTCGCACCAGCCGCGCAGGGTGCCCGGCGTGGCGACGGCGGTGGCGCCGTGGGTGTTGGCGCGGCCCTCGACCTCGTAGCCGACGCCGGTGGGCGCGAACATGTCGGCGCGCGCGGCCCCGGGAGCCCGGCTCTGCCCGTCGAGGACGACGTGGCGGCCGTCGGCCATGCGGATATGCGCCATGCCGCCGCCGAAGATCCCGACCATCATCGGCTCGACGACGGTGAGGGCAAACAGCGTCGCCACCGCCGCGTCGACGGCGTTGCCGCCCGCCGCCAGCATCTCGGCGCCGGCCGCGCTCGCCAGCGGGTGATTGGCGACCACCATGCCGTCGCGCGCGCGCGCCGGCTGCTTCTCGGGGGTAAAGACCGCGTGCGCGCGCGCGCGCCAGTTGCCGGTCATCGGGCGTCTCCTTCCATTGTCGAAAGCACGTGCGCGAGCGCGTCGGCGAAGAGGTCGATCCCGGCGGCGTCGATCACCAGCGGCGGGCGGACCTTCAGCACGTTGTGGTGCATGCCGCAGGAGCTGATGAGGACGCCGGCCTCGCGCATGCCGTTGACGATGCGCGCGGCAGCCGCCTTGTCGGGGGCGCCGCCGCTGCGGATATCGACGCCGATCATCAGGCCGGCGCCGCGCACGGCGGCAAGCAGCGGATGGCGCGACGACAGCGCCCGAAGGCGCGCGGTCAGGCGCTCGCCCATCCTGGCGGCGTTCTCCTGCAATCCCTGCGCCTCGATGGCGTCGAGCACCGCCAGCGCCGCCGCGCAGGAGACGGCGTTGCCGCCGAAGGTGTTGAAGTAGCGCGACGTGCGGCCGAACTCGGCGACGACCTGCGGGCGCACGGCGATCCCCGCCACCGGATGGCCGTTGCCCATCGGCTTGCCCATCGTGACGATGTCGGGCACGACGCCGTGGCGCTGGAAGCCCCAGAAGTGGTCGCCGGTGCGGGCGAAGCCGGGCTGCACCTCGTCGGCCACGAAGATGCCGCCGGCGCGGCGGATCGCCTCGGCCGCGGGCGCGAGGAAGCCGTCGGGACCGGGGCGGACGCCGTCGCTGGTGAACATGGTGTCGACGATCAGCATGGCCGGGCGGATGCCGTGGCGGCGCAGGCCGGCGACGGCCCGCTCGACGGCCTCGGCGAAGCCGCCGGGGCCCTCGGCGCCGGGGTCCCCCGGCGCGGGCACGGTGGCGACATGCCGCCCGAGATCGACCGAGGCGCCGAGCGAGGGCGAGAACTGCGCCACCGCGTCGGTGATGCCGTGATAGGCGGTCTCGGTGACGACGATGCCGGTCGCGCCGGTGAAGCCGCGCGCGATGCGCCATGCGAGATCGTTGGCCTCGCTGCCGGTGCAGGTCAGCATGACATGGCCGAGCTCGCCCGGCATGGTCGCGAGAAGCCGTTCCGCCAGCGTCAGGATCGCCTCGTGCATGTAGCGGGTGTTGGTGGCCAGCATCCCGACCTGCCGCCTGATCGCCTCGACCACCGCCGGATGGCAATGGCCGAGGGAGGCGACGTTGTTGTAGGCGTCGAGATAGCGCCGTCCGGCGGCGTCGATCAGCCAGACGCCTTCGCCGCGCACGAAATGCAGCGGCTCCTCGTACATCAGCCGGTAGGCCGGGCCGAGCAGGCGCGCGCGCTCCTCGACCAGGCGCTGCGAGGCCGGATCGAGCCGGACCTTGCCCGGCACGAAGGCGTTGGCCATGGCGGTGTCGGCGGGCTTCATCGCCTGTCCTCCAGCGCTGCGGTGATCCAGTCCAGGTTGTCGCCCGGCGTGCGGCTCCGCAGCTCCAGCAGGGCCGCGCGGGCGGAGAGGTTGTTGCGCAGGATGTAGCGGGCGTTTTCCGGGTGGCGCGCGGCGCGGTAGCCGGTGATGAGCAGCGTCAGCGAAAGCCGCGCCTCGATCAGCAGCGGCAGCAGGCGGATCTCCTCGTCCATGAGCGGCAGGCGGGCGTGGTAGGCGGCGATGAACTCGGCGGCGTGGCCGCGGTTGCCGTCGGCGCCGAACTGGTAGGAGGCCGCGACCGCGAGGTCGTTGACCAGCGGTGCCGCGATGATGTCGCCGAAATCGATGATGCCGGCGATCCTGTCGGGATCGGCGGGATCGACCAGGACGTTGTGGAGGTTGAGATCGTTGTAGATCACCTGCCGCCGCAGCCCGGGCAGGGCCGGGCGGACCCGCGCCTCGAAATCGGCCAGCACGCCGGCGACCGCTGCGCGGATGCGCTCGTCGTCGATGGCCGGCAGCAGGTGCGCGACCCGGTCGAGACGGCTGATGTCCCATTGCAGGTAATGATCCTGGCCGGGATGCGAGAACCCCGCGAACGCCCTGCCGAGCCCGGCGAGGCACGCGGCGAGGTTCTGGCGCTGGCGCGGCGAGCGCGGCGCATCGGCGAGCGGCCTTCCGTCGAGCCAGGCCAGCATGCGCACCAGCGACCGCCGCCCGTCCGGCAGGGTGACGACCGCCCGCGTCGCGCCGTCGACGGCGCGGCGGATGCGGGGAACGGGCAGGTCGGGCGCCGCCTGCTCCAGATGGCAAAGCGCCGCGGTCTGGAAGTCGGTGATCGCGTGCGCCTCGCCGGGATTGGCGATCTTCATCACCCACGCGCGGCCGTCGTCGCCGCGCAGCAGCAGGTTCTGGTCGCGCTCGGCGGTCAGGACCTCCACATCCGCGCAGGTCACGCCGAAATGCGCCTGCGCCAGAGGCGCGGCGAGGCCGGCCGGCAGCGCCGGCGGCGGCGAGGTGAGGGTCTCGCCCCCGTCGGGCAGGGAGGTGGTCGAGGGGGCCGGCACAGCGGCGGGCAGGGCGGCGGGCATCAGGCGGCGGCCTCCATTGTGCCGGGCATGAGGCGACGGGGCAGCTTGCCAGCCTCCGCGACTCTGGGCATCTTGGCCGCAGGAATGCCGGTATCTCCTTGCCGCGCACGAACGGGCAGATACGGGACCAGATGACGCAACGCCTCGAATACAAGACCCTGAACGACCAGGCCTACGAGGCGATCAAGCAGGGACTGATCTCGGGGCGCTTCGCGCCCCGGCAGGTTCTGGTCCTGCGCAACCTGGCGGAAAGCTACGGCATCTCGACCACGCCGGTGCGCGAGGCGCTGCAGCGGCTGGTCGGCGAGGGACTGCTGGAGATGCTGCCCAACCGCTCCATCGCGGTGCCGGACTGGGACGTGGCGAAGTTCACCGAGCTGTTCCGCATCCGCTGCGAGCTCGAAGGGCTGGCGGCGGAGCTGGCGACGCCGCTGATGAGCGACGCGGCGATCGCCGAACTGGGCGGGATCGCGGACGCGATCGACGCGGCGCTGGACGAGAAGCGCCACCGGGACTACGTCGCGCTGAACCAGCGCTTCCACTTCACGCTCTACCGCAACGCCGGCTCGCCGCGCCTGCTGCGCATCATCGAGAACCTGTGGGGCGAGGTCGGCGCCTACATGAACGAGCTGTTCGCCCAGGGCGACTACGGCCCTGTCGCCAACGACGCGCACCGGGCGATCCTGGCCGGGCTGGCGCGGCGCGACGCGCAGGCCGTGCGCCGCCATCTGGTCGACGACATCTCCGTCGCCGCCGAGGCGATGCTGCCGCGCATCCGCTTCCTCGCCGGCGAGGAGGCCGGCTCCGGCGCGGCCGCCGCGACGGGTTGAAACCGCAGGCGGCGCTTCCGCGGCCCCCTCAACGTCGATCATCGCCATCTCCGTTACCGGCGGCACGGCGGGCCGCCGGCACGTCGTCCCCATGTCCGCCAAGATTGTGATATCATATCACAAGCCTTTCGCGACGGTGTCAACGCCCTTGTTGCGCCTTCGCCCCACGCGCCCTGCGCGGCCCGCGGGCAAAGCGTCGAAGGAGGTTGCCGGCGCGGCGCGCGACGGCCGAAGCGGCACGCCGCCGGGTGCAATGGTCGAGCCGGGCCGGTCCGCGGCCGGCGCGGCCGCTCCTGGCCCGGTGTTCGACCCGGCCGTGGCCAAAGCCATCGCCGCCTCGCGGGATTGGAACATCGGCCTTGTGCGCGTAGTGTCGGGGCGCGGCGATCGTGCCGCAGCTCCGGCGACCCGTCGATGCGAGCCCCGGTCGGCGGCCGCGCGCGCGTCGTCCGGCCGTTCACAGAGGCGTCGAAGACTTGCAGTGACAGCCAGCCCCTCGCCCCTTTCGCCGTTCCGCAGCCCGACATTCCGTTCCGTCTGGCTCGCGAGCCTGGCCTCCAATTTCGGCTCGCTGATCCAGACCGTGGGCGCGGCGTGGATGATGACGATCATCGCCGCCTCCGCCGACATGGTGGCGCTGGTGCAGACCTCGACCGCGCTGCCGGTGATGCTGTTCTCGCTGGTGTCGGGCGCGCTCGCCGACAATTTCAACCGGCGCAGGGTGATGCTGGTCGCCCAGTGCTTCATGCTGGCGGTGTCGGTGCTGCTCGCCCTGGTCGCCTATGCCGGGACGATGACGCCGTGGCTGCTGCTGGCGCTCACCTTCCTCATCGGCTGCGGCAGCGCGCTGCACAACCCGGCCTGGCAGGCCTCGGTGGGCGACATGGTGCCGCGCGCCGACCTGCCGGCGGCGGTGGCGCTCAACAGCATGGGCTTCAACCTGACGCGCAGCGTCGGACCGGCCATCGGCGGCGCGATCGTGGCGGCCTTCGGGGCGGCGGCGGCCTTCGCCATCAACGCGGCGAGCTACCTCGCCCTGATCGCGGTGCTGTGGCGCTGGAAGCCGCCGGCGAACGCCAGCACGCTGCCGCGCGAGACGCTGGGGCTCGCCGTGCTGACGGGCCTGCGCTACATCGCCATGTCGCCCAACCTCGAAAAGGTGCTGGCGCGCAGCTTCGCCTTCGGCGTCACCACCATCGCCGTGGTGGCGCTGCTGCCCCTGGTGGCGCGCGATTCGCTCGGCGGCGGGGCGCTGCTTTACGGCATCCTGTTCGGCGCCTTCGGGATCGGCGCGGTCGGCGGCGCGCTGGCGAGCGGCTTCCTGCGGGCCAGGCTGCCGACGGAGCAGATCGTGCGCCTGTCCTTCGCCGGCTTCGCGTCCTGCGCGCTGGCGCTGTCGCTGGCGCCGTCGGCGTGGCTGGCATGCGCGGCGCTGCTCGTCGGCGGCGCCTGCTGGGTGATCGCGCTGTCGCTGTTCAACATCACCGTGCAACTGTCGACGCCGCGCTGGGTGGTCGGGCGGGCGCTGTCGCTCTACCAGACGGCCACCTTCGGCGGCATGGCGCTGGGAAGCTGGCTGTGGGGCCTGGCGGCGGAGGCCTTCGGCGCCGACGCCGCGCTCGGGCTCGCCGCCGCCACGATGATGGCCGGCGCAGCCCTCGGCCTCGGCCGGCTGGCGCTGCCGGCGCTGACCTCGCTCAACCTCGACCCGTTGAACCGCTGGAAGGAGCCGCAGGTGGAACTCGACATCACCCCGCGCAGCGGCCCGGTCAAGATCATGATCGAATACGTCATCGAGGAGAAGGACACCGCGACCTTCCTCGCCATGATGGCCGAGCGCCGGCGCATCCGCAAGCGCGACGGCGCGCGGCGCTGGAGCCTGACGCGCGACATGGAGCACCCCGAGCGCTGGATGGAGAGCTACCACCTGCCGACCTGGCTGGAATATGTGCGCTACAACCAGCGCATGACCCATGCCGACGCCATCGTCGGCGACCAGATCAGGCGCCTGCACGCCGGGGCCGAGCCGCCGCGCGTCCACCGCATGATCGAGCGCCCGACCGGCCGTCGCGCATCCGATTCCCAGCTCAAGGGCATGATCGACCTCCACCAGCAGGGCTGACGGGCCGGGCGTGGCTCAGAAGGATTCGGCGTCCCGCCAGGGATAGAAGTCGGGCATGTCCCGCGACACCTTCTGGGCGAAGCGGGGCGGCCGCTTTTCGTGGAACGCCGCGACGCCTTCGGTAAGATCGGGGGAGCGTCCGAGCACGTATATCGAACGGCTTTCGATGCGATGAAGCTCCGACGGTCGCTCCGCCGCCAGGCCGGTCCACATCAGCTTGCGGGCAAGCGCGACGGCGACGGGCGCTGCGTTGTCGGCGATCTCGTGCGCCAGGTCGAGCGCGGCGGGAAGCAGGTCCCCGCTCTTGTGCAGCGAGCGCACCAGCCCGTGCGCGTGCGCTTCGCCGGCGCCGAGCATGCGGCCGGTCATGCACCATTCCAGCGCCGTGCTGATGCCGACGATGCGCGGCAGGAACCACGAGGCGCAGGATTCCTGCACGAGGCCCCGCCGCACGAAGGGGAACGCGAAGCGCGCATCCTCGCTGGCGAGGCGGATGTCCATGGGAAGAAGCAGCGTCGCGCCGAGCCCGATGGCCGGCCCGTTGACAGCCGCGATGACGGGCTTGAGCGATTCGTAGATCCGCAACGCCATGCGCCCGCCATTGTCCTGGACGGCCGGATGCGCGTAGTCGACCGTTCCGTCGTCCCGCCTCGGCGAGCCGAGCGCGGCCTTGTCGGGCCGGGTGTCGAAGTCGAAGGCGCCGCCGCCGCCCGAGATGTCCGCGCCGGCGCTGAAGGCCCGGCCGGAGCCGGTTACGACGATCGCGCGCACCTCGTCGTCACCGTCGGCGCGCGACAGCGCATCGAGCAGCTCTTCGATCATGAGCGGGTTGAACGCGTTGAGCTTGTCGGGGCGGTCGAGCGTTATCGTCGCGACATTACCGGAAATCTCGTACCGGATCGTCTGATGGTCCATGGCCTGATCTCCTGACCGGATTGACTGCCGTTGCGCCCGCTCACTCGCCTTCCGACATGCGCCGCGTCATCTCGCGCCCGATGATGAGCTGCTGGATCTGCGAGGTTCCCTCATAGATGCGCAGCAGCCTGACATCGCGATAGAAGCGCTCGACGGCGCTGTCGCGCATGTAGCCGGCGCCGCCGTGGATCTGCACCGCGCGGTCGGCGATGCGCCCGACCATCTCGGAGCAGAACAGCTTGGCGCAGCTCGCCTCGAGCGTCACCCGCTCCCCCAGATCGTAGCGCCGCGCGAGGTCGTCCAGCATGCATTCGGCGGCGTAAAGGTCCGCCTTGCTGTCGGCGAGCATCGCCTGGACGAGCTGGAAGTCCCCGATCGGCTGGCCGAACTGCGTGCGATCCACCGCGTAGCGGGTGGCCTCGTGCAGGATACGCCGCGCCTGGCCGACGCACACGGCCGATATGTTGATGCGCCCCCTGTCGAGCGACTTCATCGCCGTCGCGAAGCCGCAGCCTTCCCTGCCGCCGATGATGGCGTGCGCGGGCACGCGCACGTCCTCGAAATGCACGTCGCAGGACCATGCGCCCTGCTGGCCCATCTTGCGGTCCTTCGCGCCGAGGCGGATGCCCGGCGTGTCCGCCGGCACGAGAAATGCCGAGACATGCGCGTTGCGCGGCAACCGCTCGGGGCTCGTCCTCGCCATCACCAGGAAGAGGCCCGCATAGGGAGCGTTGGTGATGAAGCGCTTGCTGCCGTTGAGGATGTAGGCGTCGTCGTCGCGCACGGCCCGCGTCCGCAGGGCGGCGCTGTCCGAACCCGAATCCGGCTCGGTCAGGCAGAAGCTGGTGATCACCTCGCCGCTGGCGATCTTCGGCAACCACGCGCGCCGCTGCTCCTCGGTGCCGTCCATCAATATGGCCTGCGAGCCGAGGCCGAGATTGATCCCCACCAGCGAGCGGAACGCGGCCGATGCCCAGGTCAGTTCGAGGATCAGCCGGATCTCCTCGCTCGCGGCGAGCCCGAGGCCGCCATATTCGACCGGAGTGGACAGGCCGAACAGGCCCATCCGCCGGAAATCGTCCAGCACCTCCGGCGGAACCTCGTCGCGCTCGGCAACCTGCGCCTCGATCGGCACCAGCCGGTTGCGCACGTAGCCGCGCACGGTGGCGACGAGCTGTTCGAGCGTTTCGCGGTCGACCGCCATGGATCAGGCCTTGTCCAGGCCGACGATGGCCACGGCCGCGATGCTCTGGTTCGGCATTCCCCCCAGATTGTGGCTGAGCGCCAGGACCGGCGGTTCGCTGCGTTGCCGTTCTCCGGCGCGGCCGAGAAGCTGCAGGTAGTTCTCGTAGATCATGCGCAGGCCGGACGCCCCGACCGGATGGCCGAAGCATTTCAGGCCCCCGTCGATCTGGCACGGGATATCGCCATCCGCGTCGAAGCGGCCGTCGAGCACGTCGCGCCAGCCACGGCCCTCCTTCGAGATGAACAGGTCCTCCATCGTCACCAGCTCCGTGATCGAGAAGCAGTCGTGGACCTCCATGAGGCTGAGCTGCCGGGCGGGATCAGCGATGCCGGCCTCCTTGTAGGCCTTGGTCGCCGCCATGCGGGTGGTCGGCACGTAGCTGCCGTCCCATCCGGTTCCCTGGAACTCCCAGCCGTTCGAGGTCGCGAGCTGGAGCGCCTTGACCGTGACGATGTCGCGCTTGCCGAGAGACCGCGCGATCTCCGGCGTCGTCACGATGGCGACGGCAGCGCCGTCGGACACGCCGCAGCAGTCGTAGAGGCCGAGCGGGTCGGCCACCATCGGGGCGTTGAGCACGGTGTCGATGTCGATCGTCTTGCGCAGATGCGCCTTGGGGTTGCGCGCGCCGTTGGCGTGACTCTTGACCGAGACATGCGCCATCGCGCGCTTGAGGTCGTCGCGGGACACGCCGTGGCGTGCCCGGTAGGCCGAGGCGAGCTGCGCGAAGTTTCCCGGCGCGGAGCCGACGACGCCTATCATGTCGAAGGTCGTGCCGCGCGTGCGCACCGGAAGCCCCCCGTAGCCGGTGTCCTTGAGTTTCTCGACGCCGATGGCGACGGCGATGTCGGCCGCCCCCGAGGCGACCGCGTAGACGGCGCCGCGGAACGCCTCGGTGCCGCTCGCGCAATAGTTCTCCACCTTGGTGACGGCGATGTTGGGCAGGCGCAGCGCCACGGAGGCCGGTATGCCCGAGGGG
Organism: Hyphomicrobiales bacterium; assembly: GCA_003577315.1. Taxonomy (GTDB): domain Bacteria; phylum Pseudomonadota; class Alphaproteobacteria; order Rhizobiales; family Rhizobiaceae; genus Aerobium. The sequence continues at coordinate 94,508 of QEVK01000004.1, forward strand.
CCGATGTTCAGGGCGTCGAAGCCGACGGCGAGCCACGCCGCGTCGATCCGCGATGTCTCGATGCCGGCATCGGCGAGCGCCTCGTCATAGGCCTCGACCATGAGGTGCTCGGCATCGTCGGCGAAGCGCTCGCCGAAGCGGATGCAGCCCATGCCCAGTATGGCAACCTTGTCCTTGATCCCCGACGGCATCTCACGCCTCCTGTTGCGGCACGGCTTTCCAGAAGTAGCGGATGAAGCCGCGCCGCTCGTCCACCGCCTTGATCCTGAACGACATGCGCATCGGCCGCCCGACCTCGACGTCGCCCGCGTCGACGTCGGTGAACTCGCAGACCATCCGCCCGCCGCCCTCGAAGTCGACGAGCCCGTAATAGCCCGGCGGGTCCGGCGTATAGCCGAGCTGGTCGGCGGTGAAGCTCACGACGCGCGCGGGAATGTCCGCCAGCGGATAGTCTTCCTGCGTCGCCCTGTCCGCCGCATTGCCGGCGACGCTGATCTCCGAGCGGGGGAACTGCACCGCGCCCGTCCTGGTGCAGCGGCCGCCGACGAGGCCGAGGACGGTCCTGCGGTTGCGGTAGAGAGCGGTGAGGGGCTGCTTCTGGTCGAACTCGGCGCGCATGCCGAGGTCCATCTTCAGATGTCCGCTGAACGCCAGATACTTCATGTAGTTGTCTTCCGCACGGCGGCGAGACAGCCATCCTGCGATGCCCAGCCCGGCGGCCGGCTGCACGATCGCGTCGGTCGCCTCGAACAGCAGCACGTCGGCGCCCTGTCCGAAGCCGACGACGAGGATCCTGTCGCCGGGGCTGGCGCCGGCAAGCGCGTCGGCCAGCATCAGGAGCGGATGGGCCGCTCCCGCGTGGCCGACCGTGGCGGCGAGCGTATCGCGCACGGCCGTGGCCGCGATCCCCGCCTTTCCCGCCAGGGTCTCGGCGATGCCGCGCCCCGGCACCGGAACGATCAGATGGGCGATCTCCTGCGCCTTGCATCCGAGCAGCGAAAGCGCCTCGCCGATGGCCCGCCCGACGATGCCGAGATAGCCCTCGTCACGAATCCAGCGATTTTCCCACACATAGTCGAGCTCGCGGTCGGCGCTGCGGAACTGGTCGACGAAATCGAGCGTCAGCGAGTGCGCGCCGATGAAGCGCGCCACGACGTTCTCCGTCCCGACCAGCATCGCCGCCGCCGCGGCGCCGTCCGTCATCTCGGCTTCCGAGCCGGGCTGGGCGCGATGCTTCTCGCCCGCCACGACCAGCATCTCGCCGCCGCCGCCCGCGGTGGCGCGCAGGGCGTTCAGCAGGGCGCCGGTGCCTGCCTTCCGGCTTGCGCCGACATCCATGGAGGAGACCGCGTCGTCGAGGTTGAGCGCCTCCTTGACGATGCCGGCATTCTGGCGGTCGGCGAAGGGCGCCGAAGTCGAGGCGAGGCAGATGCCGCGGACGGAGCCGCGGTCGCGTCCTGCAAGGCAGTCGCGGGCCGCCTCCACCGCCATGGTGACGGTGTCCTCGTCCCAGTTCGCGATGGCGCGCTCGCCCTTTGCGAGTCCGCCCAGGCCCGGCGCGAACCACCTGTTCGCGGCATGGATGGCGCTGCGCTGGAGGCGCAGGCGCGGAATGTAGGCGCCATAGGCAACGATGCCCGTCAATTCGTGTCCTCCGCATAGGCGACGTGACAATTGTCGAGCACGACGGCGTCGCGTTCGGCGACGCGCGCGCGAAACACGGCCCCGCCGGGTTCCTGACGCCAGATTTCAGTAATGATCGTCTCGCCCGGAAACACGACGGCGGAGAAACGGCCGCCGACCTTGCGAAGCGGCTCCGTCCTGTTGCCGCACAGGACCGACAGCACCGCGCGGCAGGCGACGGCGAAGGTGCACAGCCCGTGCAGGATCGGCCTCGGAAAACCGGCCTCGGCAGCCACCCCCGGATCGACGTGAAGCGGATTGTCGTCGCCGTTGAGCCGGTAGATCAGGGCCTGCTCGGCACGGGTGGCAAGGCTCACCACGTGATCCGGCGGCCGCTGCGGCAGCGGCGCCGGCCGCGCGGACGAGCCGGGAGAACCGCCGAACCCGCCATTGCCGCGCAATATGCTCGCCTGGCGCAGGGTCGCGATCGGCTCCCCGTCGTCCTCGCCGTAGATCCGGCGGCTGGAAAACAGGATGGCGCCCTTGTCCGCGCCTTTGTCGAGAATCTCGTCCACCCTGAGCTCCGAGCGCACGCGCCCCTCCACCGGCAGCGGCCGGTGCAACTCCACCGACTGCTCGACATGGAGGACCCGCTTCCAGTCGATCCCGTATTGCGGCTCGCGCATCCAGAAGCCCGGATAGGCCAGGACGGCGGGATAGGTCGGCAACGCCGAAAGCCCGTCCTCGTAGACGAAGCGCAGATCGTCCCCCGCGGGATCCTGGCCCGCGCCCACGCCCAGCGCATAGAGGATGGTGTCCTTGCGGGAAAACTCCTGCCGCGTCGTCAGCGGCGGCATGTCGAGGAGAAAGCGCGGGTCCATCTTCGCGGCCTCAGGCGGGATCCCACGAGAAGATCTCGGCGGAGGTCTTCAACTCGTGGAAGCTGGACTTGAAGGCCGGCTTCAGATCCGACGCGATGGTGGCCGGGGTCCAGCCTTCGGCCCTGTGCATGGAGCGGATCGGGCGCGGCACGGAAAACAGGAAGATCTCGTTCTTGCGCACGCTGAATATCTGGGCGGTGACGTCCTTCGCCTCGTCGGACAGGAGGAACACCGCCAGTGGCGCGACCTTGTCGGCGGACATGGTCTTGAAGCGCTCGACACGCAGCCGGTCCTGCTCGGTCTCGGTCGGGATGCCGGCGGTCATGCGGCTCCAGGCGAACGGCGCGATGCAGTTGGACGTGACGCCGGACCTGCGCATGTCGAGAGCGATCGAGTTGGACAGCCCGACGATCCCCATCTTGGCCGCGGAATAGTTGGCCTGGCCGAAATTCCCGATCAGGCCGGACGTCGAGGTGAAGTGGACGAAGGACCCCGAGCCCTGATCGCGGAAATGGTTGGCCGCGGCCTTGGAGACGTTGAAATACCCGTTGAGGTGGACGTCGATGACGCCCTGCCACTCGACATGGCTCATCTTGTGGAAGATGCGGTCGCGCACGATGCCGGCATTGTTGACCACGCCGTCGATGCGGCCGAACACGCGAACCGCATCCGCGACGATCGAGGCGGCCTGGTCCGGCTTCGAGATGTCGGCGCCGTTTGCGACGGCGTTGCCGCCGGCGGCGCGAATCTCGTCCGCGACCTCGGCGGCCGGGCCGGCGTCCACACCCTCGCCGCTCTGGCTGCCGCCATAGTCGTTGACGACGACGCTGGCGCCCTCGCGGGCAGCGAGGAGCGCGATCTCGCGGCCGATCCCCCGGCCCGCACCGGTCACGGCGATCACCTTGTTCTCGAGTACTGGCATGGCCTCTCCCTTTCCGGCCTCGAAGGATTTCCGGTCGATGTAACCTCATTCAGCGGCCGGAATAATGGTATTCATGACCGCGAATGATGCGGGATCGGCCATAGCCGTCGACGGCAAGGCTCGCTCATGATCGTGGGTTCGGTCGCCAATGCCACGCGCATCCGCCGCGATAGGGTCGCGCGGCTGCGCTCAGCCCTTGCGGACGATCAGCGCGTCGACCACGACCGCGCCATTGCCGGTGCAGATGACGGGGTTGAGGTCCATCTCCGCCAGCTCGTCGGCATGGTCGGCGGCGAATTCGGATACACGCGCCACCAGATCCGCTACGGAACCGAGATCGACCGGCCCGGCCCCGCGAAAGCCCTCGAACAGCCGCCGTGCCCGCAGCGAGCGCAGCATGTCCAGCGCTTCGGCCCTCGAAACCGGAACCGGCGACAATACGGTGTCGCGCATCACCTCCACGAAAACGCCGCCCAACCCGACCATGATCATCGGGCCGAAGGACGGGTCCGAGTGCATGCCGACGACGAGCTCCAGCCCCGGCCCGGCCATGGCCTGGACCAGCACCCCGTCGACCGCGGGTGCGGGCTCGATCCGCGCGGCTGCATCGGCGATGGCACGAAAGGCCGTGCGCACCGCGGCTTCGTCGTCGAGCGCGAGATGCACCACGCCCGCCTCGGTCTTGTGCGGCAGGTCCGGCGAGACGAGCTTGAGGGCGACCGCCCCTCCCAGCCTTTTGGCCGCGGCCACGGCCGCTTCCTCGTCCTGGACGAGCAACTCGCGGGCGACCGGGATGCCGTAGGCGGCAAGGGCGTTCTTGGCCGCATGCTCGCCCACGACCCGGCCGGCGGCGCCATCGAGGGAGCCGGCCGCGCGGACGGCGGCGTCCGGCGCCGAAAGTCTGCCGGCGGGCGCGGCCGGCCGGGCCTTTCGCCTGCGCCACGCTTCGAGCGCCGAGAAGCAGTTCTCCATGGAGCGGAAGATGGCGACGCCCGGTTCGTCCTCGACCTCCGTCGAGCCGGGACCCTCGAGCCATTGCGTGAGCCATACCAGACAGATCGGCTTGCCGTGCTTTCGGGCAAGCTCGCCGAACATGCGGACGCGATCGGTGACGTAGCCGGTAGCCCGGGTCTGGGCCACGATCAGGGCGTCGTAGGTGTCGTCCGCAAGCAACGCCTCGACGCAATCGCGCAGGCAGGCGGGATCGTTCAGGACCTGGGCGGTGATGTCGCAGGGATTGCGCGCCGCCGCGAATTCCGGGATGCGCGATTCCAGTATCGCGATCGTGTCCGGCGCCGGTTGAGGCAGCGCCTCGCCCCGCGCCTCGGCGATGTCGGCGGCGATGATGGCGGCGCCGCCCGACGTCGTGATCACCGCCGTCCCACCTCCAAGGGGCAGGGGCGCGTTCGCGAAGAAGCCGGGAAACTCGGTGAACTCGGCCCAGCTTTGCGTCCACACCGCGCCGGCCCTCTCGAAGATCGCGCGCTGCACGTCCGCCGATCCGGCGAGCGCCCCGGTATGGGAAAGCGCCGAGGCCGCGCCTTCGGCTCCGGTGGCGATCTTGTAGAGAATGAGCGCCTTGCCGGCGTCGCGCGCCTGGATCGCGGCGGCCAGCAGCCGCTGCGGCTCCCTCATTCCCTCATAGAGGCACGCGATGGCCTGGCAGGCCGGCTCGTCGGCCAGGAAGGAGATGAGATCGGCGATGTCGACGTCGCAGGAATTGCCGACCGTCAGCAGGTGGCTGAACGCCGCGCCGTGCTCGACCGCCTGCGAGAGCGAATAGCCCAGAGCGCCCGACTGGCTGACCAGCCCGACGGCCGGAGCGCCCGAATGGCGCAGGTTGAGGCTGCTCGAGAAGGCGGCGCCCAGCGCCGAGGTGAAGTTGACGAAGCCCGCGCAGTTGGGGCCGAGAATCCGCATGCCGCTTTCCCGGGCGACCGCCGACAGGCGATCCTGCGCGCGGCGCAGATCCTCATGCCCGGTTTCGGCATAGCCGGAAGCGAAGACGACCGCGCCCCCGACGCCGGCATCCGCGCAGGCGCGGACGACCTCCTCGACCGCCGGCTGGGCGACCGTCACGATCGCGAGGTCGGGAGCCTCGGGCAGGTCGGCCACCGCTGCATAACAGGGCCGGCCGCCGATCGTGTCGTAGCGCGCGTTGACCGGCCACACCTTGCCCTTGAAGGCGGCCAGGTTGGCCATGGCGCGGGCGCCGAAGGCTCCCGGCCGCTCGGATGCGCCGATGACCGCCACCGAGCGCGGATCTATCAGCCGAAGCAGGTCGGTCCGCCTGTACAATGCGCGCGATGTCGCTTTCTCTGTCATCTCTTCCTGCTGCTGAAGCTTGCGTCGAAGTCTATTCCCACTCGGGAGGAGAAGCCCCGGGCGGGCATGGCGGCCGCTCCCAGAACGCGGGCGTGCGCGAAAGGCGGGTGACGGGCGGCAAATAGCGGAGGCGGCCGAACGGCGTCTCCATCTCGCTCGTGGCGAAATCCTCGATCCGCAACGCGGCAGGGCTGCCTGCGACGCTTTCGGCCGGCAGCAGGCCGAATTCCTGCACCCACATCGCGGTGCGGGCAAGCGCCAGCCTGACATGATAGCTGCCGCCCTCGACGCTGCGCCTGGCCAGTGCCGCGAGCACCGCCGCCGCGCCCAGATAGGCCGTCAGATAGTCGTTGAGCAGGAGGGTGGGGACGGGCCGGGGCTGGCCCTGCCCCCCTTCCGTCGCCATGATGCCGGCCACGGCCTGCGCCTGCGGGTCGAAGCCGCCGCGCATCGACCACGGTCCGTCGTCGCCGTAGCAGCTTATCGACACATAGACGATGCCCGAAGGCCGCAGCTCGGCGAGATCCGACGCCGACAGGCCTCGGCGGTCGAAGCTGCCCGGCGAATAGGACTGGACGAAGACGTCGGCCTCGCCGGCAAGCGCCCTGAGGCGCGCGACATCCGCCGGCAGATCGAGATCGATGAAGGCGGAGCGTTTCCCGATGCCCGTGTCCAGCGATATCGACCAGGGGTCCATGAGCCGGGGCGCGAGAACGTGAAGAACGTCCGCGCCGTGTTCCGCGAGGGTGCGCGACAGCCCGGGGCCGGCGATCACATGAGTGGCGTCGATCACGCGGATGCCGGCGGCCGGCCTTTTCGCAGGTCCGAGCGGCAGCGGGTCGCCGCCGGCAATCTTGTCGATGACGGCAACGGGCTGCGCCGCCAGCATCCGGCCCTGAGGGTGCTCCAGCCATTCCGCCCTGGTGCGGGCGACGGCGGCGGGAAGATTGCGGGCGGCGCAGGCCTCTTCCAGTTCCCCGGCCCGCCATCGCGCCGCCACCACTTCGATCGCCGTCGCCGCGTTGGCCGCGCCGAGCAGCTCGAGCAGCCCGTTGCGGTGGTGGGCGTAGGTGGCCTGGAAGACGACATGGCGCCCGTCGGCGCATCGGTATGCGCGGTTCAGCGGCTCCCTGACGAGGACGTCGCTGCGCCTGACGGAATGCCCGTTGAGGCGCATGAAGAGATTGGTGTCGAGGGCGGCGACGGCGTCGGCCAGCCGCAGCGACACGGTCTGGCTTTCGCCGCCGCGCAGCCGCCAGAGCTGCGCGGCCGCCAGACCCTGCGCGGCGAGCGCCGTGGCAGAGGCGGACCCGAGACGGTGAGGCGAGGCGATCACCGGATCCTCCCCGTCGATGACGGCGCGGTCGCCGGCCGGCGGCAGGCCGAGCCCGGCCAGCAGCGTGTCGAGCGCGGCGGAAATCTGCGCTTCGTTCCTCCGGTTCACTGCGATCCCTCGTGCGGGAAGCGCCGCGCGGACGCTTCCGTTGCCGTTCGCGCCCGCCTGCTCGGGGGCACGGCCAATACCTAGCGGCGCATCGGAGCGGACGGCAAGTTTCACCCGCCCCGCAACTGATGCGATTTCACTCCATATTGAGGACCGTTCGGCCATTGCCACAGGAAAAAGCAATACGGCCTGCACGGAAAATACAGCGTCAAGCTATTGAAACAAAAAAAGAATATGCCACAGATGGGTGACGGGGCGCAGCGTCTGCGCCCTCGCGGCCCCGGCATTGCGGAGTTTTGACACCTCCCCGGAAGCTGTGTCAGTCTCCGGCCATCGTCGGGGCGGATGAGAGCATCCTTGCAATGTCGGCAGGTGCTGCCCCGCGTAGATGCTCCGTCGCTTGCGTGCCGTGATCCATCGCGTACCTGCAACGACCGATCGTATCGGTCCTGCCGGGTGAGGGAGCGCGTGCGCGAAAGGCGAGGGCGGGTGTGGAAACAATGGGAGGACACAATGCGCCTGAGGAAGTTTCTCTTTGCGGCGGCTCTGTCGGTCGCGCTGCCGGCGATCGCCGGCGTCGGCTCCGTCTCGCCGGCACATGCCGAAAGCACCGTGAACATCGGGCTGCCGTTCCAGCTTTCGCCGCGCTATTTCGACCCGACCGAAACCGCCAACGGCACCTATTTCGCCATCCTCTACGCCGTGCACGACGCTCTGGTGCGGCTGGACGACCAGGGAGCGCGTCCGAGCCTCGCCGAATCGGTGACCAGCAATGCCGACCTGACCGAGATCACCTACAGGCTGAGGCCGGGCCTCACCTTCCACAACGGCGATCCTCTGACCGCCGATGACGTCAGGTTTTCGCTGGAGCACTATTCGGGCACGTCGGCGGACGCGTTCAAGTCGCGGATCGCCGCCATCGAGACGCCGGACGAGCTCACCGTCGTCGTGCGGCTCCACAGCCCGTGGCCCGACTACGCCGCCCTGTCGGGAACGACCGCGTCGGCGTTCGGCTGGATCGTTCCGAAAGCCTATTACGAGAAGCTCGGCGCGGAAGGTTTCATGAACGCCCCGGTCGGCCTCGGCCCCTTCATGGTCGAGAAGATCGATCCGGGCCGCGAGGTCGTTCTCAAGCGTTTCGACAACTATCATGGCCGCAAGCCCCTCGTCGACCGCATCGTCATGCGCACCGCCACCGACGGCGCGCAGTCCCTGGCGCAGGTCAACACCGGCGAGCTCGACGTCGCCTACAACATGCTCGGCGAGCTGGGCGTGGCCGCCTCGAAGATGGATGGCGTCACCCTCTACGAGAATCCGACCTACACCACCTTCTTCCTGAAGTTCTTCGACGCCGCCGACCCGGATTCGCCCTGGTCCAGGAAGGAAGTGCGGCAGGCCGTGAACCTCCTGCTCGACCGCGAGGCCATATCGATGATCGAGACCAACGGCGCCTCGCCGGCGACACAGAGCATCGTGCCCTCGAAGCTGCCCTATGCCGTCGAGTTGCCCGTGTCGAAGCCCGATCTGGAGCAGGCCCGGAAGCTGCTGGCCGAGGCGGGATATCCGGACGGCTTCGACGGCGGAAAGCTGGTTCCCATCGCGCCTTACTGGCGCATGGCCGAGGCGGTCGCCGCCATGCTCGACGCCGCCGGAATCAAGGTCGAGATCCAGAAGATGGAGCGCGCCGTGTTCTATCAGAAGCTCGCGGACAAGGAGATGACGGGCGTGTGCCTGTGCGCGGACGGCACGATGGGCAACGCCTCGACGCGGCTGGGCCGCCATGTCTACTCCAAGGGGGTTCACAACTACGCGCCCGTTCCGGAATTCGACGCGCTTTACGAGGCGCAGCTCGTCGAGATCGACGAGGCCAAGCGCGCCGAAATGCTGGCCGAGCTGCAGCGCAAGGTCTACGACATGGCCTACGACGCGCCGATCTTCAACCTCGCGCTGCCGGCCGCTATCGGTCCCCGCGTGAAGAACGCGGCGTTCCTGGTGCCCGGGAATGCGTATATCGCTCCCGTCGAGCTACTTGAGCTGAAATAAGACGGACGGGCATGGGAAGCTTCATTCTCCGGCGCCTGGCGTATGCGATATTGTCGCTGGCGCTGCTTTCGGTGACGATTTTCTTCTTCGTCCGGGTGACCGGAGATCCGGCTGCGCTTCTGGCGGGCGCCGATGCGTCCGCCGAGCAGATCGAACGCCTGCGGCAGGAGTTCGGGCTGGATCGCAGCATTCCGGTCCAGCTCGTGAGCTTCCTGTTCGATCTGGTGCGCGGCGATCTGGGGCGCTCGCTGTTCTACAACATCCCCGTGTCCGAGCTCATCATGGCGCGGCTTCCGGCGACGCTGACGATCTGCGCCGCCACCTTCGCCCTGTCGGTGGCGGTCGGCGTTCCGACAGGCATCTGGACGGCGATCAATCCGGACGGATGGCTCGACCGTGCCGCCCGCGCGATCGCCATGTTCGGCATGGCGCTGCCCAGCTTCTGGGCCGGGCTGATCCTCATCCTCGTGTTCAGCGTCAACCTGAACTGGCTTCCGGCGGGAAGCGGGCGGGGGTTCTCCTCGGTCATCCTGCCGGCGGTCGCGCTGTCGGGCTATTTCATCGCCTCGAACTTCCGCATCACGCGCTCGGCAATGCTCGATGTCCTCAACACGGAGTTCATCACCCTGACGCGCGCCAAGGGCCTTGCCGAGCGCCGTATCATTCTGATGCATGCGCTGCGCAGCAGCCTGATCCCGATCGTGACGCTCAGCGGCATCAACCTCGCGCTGCTGATCAACTCGTCGGTCGCGGTGGAGACCGTCTTCGGCTGGCCGGGTATAGGAACGCTGCTCTTCGACAGCATCGCCATGCGCGACTTTCCGATGGCGCAGGGCATCGTCGTGGTGATCGGGGTGTTCATCATCCTGTGCAACTTCGTGATCGACGTCCTTTACGCCTATATCGATCCACGCATCCGGCTCGCGGCCTGACGTCATGTTCCAGCGACTCCGCTTCCTGCCCAAGGGCGACCCTCTCGCTTCTCCGCACCGCCGGGTTCCCTGGTTCTCGCTCGGCGTCTTCGCCATGCTTTTCGTCTGCGGCCTGTTTCCGGGGCTTGTCGCGCCGATGGATCCGCTGAAGGCCAACTTCCTGGCCCTCAACGCGCCGCCGCTGACCACGGCCGGCGGCCAGCTCTATCTGCTCGGCTCCGATCACCTCGGCCGCGATGTCCTGAGCCGCATCGTTCACGGCTCGTCGATCGCCCTTTACGTGTCGCTGATCGCCGTGCTGTTCTCGAGCGTGATCGGCACGACGCTTGGCCTTCTGGCGGGATACTATCGTGGCTGGGTCGACCAGCTCGTCATGCGCGTGGCCGATACCTGGATCGCGCTTCCGACGGTCAGCTTCGCGATCTTCCTGACCGCGATGCGCGAGCCCGGCGCGACCAACATCATCATCGTGATGATCCTGGTGTTCTGGACGCGCTACGCGCGCATCGTCCGCGGCGAGGTGCTTTCGCTGCGCGAGCGCGATTTCGTCAAGCTGGCCATCACCGCCGGCGCGTCGCCGCTGCGCATCCTGTTCGTCCACCTTCTGCCCAACGTCATCAACAGCGTGATCGTGCTGGCCACGCTGCTGATCGGCAACGTCATCCTGTCCGAGGCGACGCTTTCCTTCCTCGGCCTCGGCGTGCCGGCGCCGCACCCGGCATGGGGAGCGATGCTCGCCGACGGCCGCAACGGGCTGATGTCGAACCGCTGGTGGGCGACGGTGTTTCCCGGTCTCGCCATCATCCTCGTGGTCGGAGCGTCCAACGTCGCGGGCGACTGGCTCCGCCGCCGACTCGATCCCAATCTGAGAAACCTATGAGCACCCCGATCCCGCCGCACAGTGCGCCTCCCGTCCTGGAAGTGGAGGAGCTTCGCACCAGCCTCGGCAGCCGCCGCGGCAGGGGGAACGTCGTGGACGGCGTCTCGTTCAGCCTCAGCGCCGGCGAGACGCTCGGCATCGTCGGCGAGTCGGGTTCGGGCAAGACCATGCTGGGAATGTCGCTGCTGCGGCTCCTGCCGCGGGCCGCGCAGATCGTCTCGGGCAGCATCAGGCTCGACGGCCGCGATATCGTCGGCTGCACCGTCGCCGAGATGCGCGACATCCGCGGCGCCGAGATCGCGCTCATCCCCCAGGACCCGATGGTCTCGCTCGATCCGCTGTTTCGTGTCGGCACGCAGATCGCCGAGACGCTGCGCGCGCACAAGCCCGTCGCGGCCGGGCAGGCCATGAGTGAGGCCGTCGAGCTGTTGCGGCGCGTCAACATCCCCGACCCGGAGCTGCGGGCGCAGGCCTATCCGTTCGAGATGTCGGGAGGCATGCGGCAGCGCGTGGTCGGTGCGATCGGGATTGCCTGCACCCCCAAGGTGCTCATCGCCGACGAGCCGACGACGGCGCTGGACGTCACCGTGCAGGCCCAGTACCTCGCCCTCCTGCAGCGCCTCCAGCGCGAGACCGGCGTGGCGTTGATCGTGATCACCCACGACTTCGGCGTCGTCGCACAGATCTGCGACAGGGTCGCGGTCATGTATGCCGGGCGCATCGTCGAGCAGGCCGAGGTCGGCCGGCTGTTCGACGCGCCTGCCCACCCCTATTCCAGGGCACTGATCGAGGCCAGCGCCGCCATGGCCAATGAAGGAGGCGGACGCCGCTTCCCGAGCATCCCCGGCGAGCCGCCGCCGCTGTTCGGCCGCGGCGAGGGTTGCGCATTCGCTCCCCGCTGCGCGTTCGCGCGGGACAGATGCCGCCGCGAGGCGCCGCCGCAGACCTCCGCCGGTCCGGCGGGGCACGCGGTGCGCTGCTTCTATCCGCTCGAGGGAGACGCAAGGTGACGACCGCCAGCCCCACCCGCCCTCTGCTGGAGCTGAAAGGGCTCGGCCGGCATTTGACGCTGGCCCGGGCGCCGTTCAGCCGCGAGGCGACCCGAACCGTTTCCATCCTCGACAACGTCAACCTCGCGATCGCCGAGAACGAGACCGTGGGGCTGGTGGGAGAAAGCGGCAGCGGCAAGACGACCACGGCGCGGATCATCCTGCGGCTCGACAGCCCCAGTTCCGGCCAGGTCCTGTTTTCGGGCGAGGATGTCGGCCGCCTCGACGGCCGCGCGCTGAAATCCTACCGCAGGAACGTCCAGCCGGTCTTCCAGGACCCCTATTCCAGCCTCAATCCGCGCCTGTCCGTCGCAACGATCGTCGGCGAGCCGCTTTTCGTCAGCGGCGAGTTCGCGAAGGCGGAACGGCGCGCCCGCGTCCTGCAGGCGTTGAATGCCGTCGGCCTTCAGGCGGACGCGCTGGGGCGCTATCCGCACGAGTTCTCCGGCGGCCAGCGCCAGCGCATCGCCATCGCCCGGGCGTTGACGCTTCAGCCGCGCCTCCTGATCCTCGACGAGCCCGTATCGGCGCTCGACATCTCCATCCGCGCCCAGGTCATGAACCTGCTCGACGAGCTCCAGCAGCGCATGCGCATGTCGTATCTGCTGATCTCGCACGACCTCGATCTGGTCGTGCGGGTCGCCGACCGCGTGGAGGTGATGTATCTCGGCACCATCGTGGAGAGCGGGCCCACCCGCAGCATCGCGAAGGAAAGGCGGCATCCCTACACCCGCGCGCTGTTCGATTCCAAGCTGCCGGCCCATCCTCGCGAAAGGCGCGCCATCGCCCCGATCGAAGGCGAGCTGGCATCCCCGCTCAACCGGCCGCGGGGATGCCCGTTCCATCCGCGTTGCGCCATGGCGACGGAGCGGTGCCGCGTCGAGGCGCCGCCCCTGCGCGCGGACGCGGCCGGCCACGCGACCGCCTGCCATATGGTGGAAATCTAGAGCGTTCCGCCGCCAGAAAGAATTGTCCGGCGTCGCGCGGAACCGGGAATCGCCCTACGCGCCGCCGGCCCGGTCGTGAGGTCGGGCCGGCGCGCGCTGGCGCCGTCCTGCCGCCGTGCCGTTCTTCTCGCCCGCCGCGCGGCTCTCCGCGGCCGCATCCGCCGTGTACTGGCGCGCCAGCGACCAGAACCAGTCGACCACCGCCGAGTGGTTGTCGCGGTTGCGCAGCAGCCACATCTCCCGGCGCAGGTCGACGCCGGCGATGGGGCGATAGACCATGTTGCTGGCTCGCAAGCTCAGGTCGTCGAGGCCGTCGAAGGTGAGCAGAAGCAGCCCCTGCATCTGCGCGTAGAGGCGGATGGCCGAACGCTCGGTCTCCGGCATCGGGACGAGGACGGCGCCGGCGTCCGCGAGCACCTTGTGGATCATCTGCTGCAGCTTGGATTTCACGTTCCGCGGCAGGTTGGCGACGCGCCGGCCGCGTATGTCCTGCGCGGTTATCTCCTCCTTGGCGGCGAGCGGATCGTCGTGACGCATCCAGAACCCGCCTTCGCTGGAGTGAAAGAACATCGCATCCAGGTCGGACCTGTCGAAGGGCATCGACACGAAGGCGACGTCGATGTCGCGGCGTTGAAGCCGTTCGATCAGGTTGAAGGTCTGCCCGTACAGCACCTCGACGCTGATGCGCGGATGACGCAGCATGAAACTGTTCACCAGTTCCACGCGCTCGACCATGTAGGCGCTGTAGGCTGCCGCGCCGATGCGCAGGCGCCGCACCTGCGAATGGCGGATCTCGCGCGCGAAGCCCTGCAGCCGGTCGGCCGCTTCGGCAAATCCGCGTGCATGCTCCAGCAGCGCGCGCCCGTCGGCCGTCAGGGCTACGTGGCGCGTGTTGCGCTCGAACAGCCTCACGCCGAGATACTCTTCCAGCTTGCGCACCCGGCGCGACAGCCACGACTGGTCCTTCGACAGCTTTTCGGCCGCCTTTCTGAAAGACATCTCCTCGGCGACCGCCGCAAAGCAGACGAAGAGGTCGAGATCGATCTGCATGCTTTCTCCCGAGGGCCGGCGTGCAGCTACAATCGCACGGCTCCGGCTTTTGGCAAGCCGGTTTCCATGATGCGGGAAACCGGCGCCGCCCGCTATAGACCCGGACACCTCAATCGGTGCCAAATTGCATTGGACAAGCAATGGACATCCGATCAGTTTGGCGACCGCCATGCGGCCCTCCGCGCCGATGGCGGACAACTGGAGATTCGGCATGACGACTGGTCGGCCCGCAGACGGGGCGGGGACGCGCGGCGGCGCGGGCATTCTCGAGGGGATCAGGGTCCTCGACTTCTCCCACCAGCTTTCAGGCCCCTATGCGACCATGATCCTCGGCGACATGGGAGCCACCGTGATCAAGGTCGAGTCCCCGGGGCGCGGCGACGGCATCCGCTACGAAGGCAGGATCGCGCCGGAGGTCGGCAGTCACTTCTTCTGGGGCGTCAACCGCAACAAGCGCTCCATAACCCTCGATCTCAAGCATCCGGAGGGGCTGGCGGTCGCGCTCAGGCTGGCAAGGAGTTGCGACATCGTCGTGGAGAACTTCCGCCCCGGCGTCATGGACAAGCTCGGCCTGTCCTACGAGGCCGTCCGCGCCGTCAACCCGGACGTCGTCTATCTTTCCATCACCGCCTTCGGCGCCGAGGGGCCGATGGCGCAGCGTCCCGGGATGGATCTGATCCTCCAGGCGGTCACCGGCGTCATGGGCATTACCGGCGAGGCGAACGACCGTCCGCCGGTGAAGATCGGCCCGCCGATCATGGATATGAGCACGGCGCTCTACGGAGTGGCGGCCATGCTCCTTGCCCTGTTCCATCGCGAGCGGACCGGCCAGGGGCAGAAAGCCGACATCTCGATGCTGGATTGCGGCGTCAGCCTGATGGCGGCGCAAGCCACGGCGCTGCTGATGGGGACCGGGAAGGAGGGGCGCTTCGGCTCCGGTCACCCCAACCTCGCGCCCTACCAGGCGTATCGGGACTCGCGGGGCGCGCATTTCATCGTCGCCTGCCTTACCAACACATTCTGGAGGCGGCTGTGCGCGCGGCTGGGTCTCGGCGAGCTTGTCGACGATCCCAGATTCGCCGACATGGGCGCGCGCAGCCGGCACAAGGACGAGCTGAACGCGGTTCTGGAGCCGATCTTCGCCGGGCGACCGGCCGACGAATGGGTCGAGCTGCTTGCGCAGGAGGACATTCCCTGCGCGCGGGTGAACATGCCCTCCGAGGCGCTGGCGCTCGACCAGCTCGCCCGCAACGGCATGGTCGGCGAGATGACCCACCCCGCGGCCGGCGTCCACAAGGTGGTGGCCAGCCCGCTGCACGTCTCGCCGCCGCCCAGGCTCGAGCGCGATGCGCCGATGCTCGGCGAGCACACCGGGGAAATCCTTCGCGAGTTCGGCTACACCGACGACGAGATCGAAGGGCTCAGATCGGCCGGAGCGGTCTGAGAGCTTCCGGGCCATCTTGGCCGTCGCCTTCGGCAGCGCCCCGTCCGGACACCGGGCGGGGCGCTGTCGTCATGCTCCTGGTATCGCGGCGATATGGCCGCGGAGTCCTCAATCGGAGCGGATCGTCCGTAGACGCCGGCCGGCTGCCTAAGCCATCCTGCTGACGGTCCTGGCGGCCAACCGCCCTTGCGGCCACGGCGTGAATCCCCCCGCGAAGCTCGAAGAAATGAACCTAGCCGACAGAATCCTCGACGTCTTCTCCATCGACCCGCAGGCCGCAGCGCTCGAATATGGCGGCGTCTGGCGGAGCTGGGCCGAAGTCGCCGGCGCCTGCGCCCGCATCAATGACGTGCTGGGGGCGGCCGGCGTGCCGCGCCACGCGCCCGTCGGCGTCCTGGTGCGCAACCGGCCGGCCCACGTCGCAGCCTATCTTGCGCTCATCGTCTCGGGGCGGACCATCGTCACGCTCAACCCCATGCAGCCGGCCGAGCTCGTGGCGCGGGAGATCAGAAGCCTGCGGCTCATGGCCGTGCTGGCCGAGGCCGACGACTGGGGCGAGGAGATGAAGGCGGCCGCGCGCGAGGCGGGCAGCGTCGCGGTCGCGATGCGGCATTCGGGCGACAGTCCGGCCGACTGCTTGCCCGGCCTCGAGCGTCCGGGTGAGGGGCCGTATCACGAGCCCGTGCCGGACGTGGTCGCACAGATGCTCACGAGCGGCACGACCGGGAAGCCGAAGCGCATACCCGTCGCCGCCGGGGCGTTCCTGAAGTCGCTCGAGGCGGGGGTATGGTCGGGCAAGGGCAGCGACAACGCCGCCCGGCGCCTCAAGCGGTCGCCGTCCATTCTTTACGTGCCGATGCTGCATATCAGCGGCTTCTACCGCTGCATCTTCGCGTTCTTCGAGGGCCGCCCCACCGTTCTCATCGACAAGTTCTCCGTCGACGCCTGGCGTGCGGCGGTCGTCACGTACCGCCCCAGAACGATCGGCCTGCCGCCGACCGCCTTGCGGATGGTTCTCGACGCGGACCTTCCCCGCGAGGATCTGTCCAGCCTGATGGCGGTGACGGTGGGAACCGCGCCGCTCGACGCCGAGACCCGCAAGGCCTTCGAGCGCCGCTACGGGATTCCGGTGCTGTGCAACTACGGCGCCACCGAGTTCCTCGGCCCGGTCGCCACCTGGACCCTGGCCGATCATAAATCCTATGCCGACAGCAAGGCCGGCAGCGTCGGCCGGGCGATCAGGGGAACACAGTTCCGCATCGTCGACCCGCAGTCGGGGCAGCCGCTGGGCGTCGATGCGGTCGGCATGCTCGAGGTCCGCTCCGATCGCTTCGGCGACGACGCCGGCTGGGTGCGCACCACCGATCTCGCATCGATCGACGCCGACGGTTTCCTGTTCATGCACGGGCGCGCCGACGCCGCCATCATCCGCGGCGGCTTCAAGGTGCTGCCGGAAGTGGTCGCCGAGGCGTTGCAGCAGCATCCGCAGGTCCGCGAGGCCGCCGTCGTCGGCATCCCCGACGAACGGCTGGGCGCCGTGCCGGTGGCGGCGGTCGAGCTCGTGGCCGGCGGCGAGGTCAGCGAGACGGAGCTGATCGGCTTCGTGCGTCAGCGCCTGACCGTCTATCAGGTGCCGGTGCAGGTCCGCATCGTTCCCGAGCTGCCGCGGACGCCTTCGATGAAAGCCGCGCTGCCGGCGGTCCGTGCCCTTTTCGAGGGCGACCGCGCCGCGCAGGCCACCGCATGATCGGCCGCCGCGGCGCCCGGGCACGGCGGCGCGGCGCAGCAACCCGTCTCGCCGGCCGCAGGCCGGAACGAGCCGCAATTCCGCGCCGGCCCGGCCGGCGTCGGGCAGCTTTTCCAGGAGCATGAGAAGAGAAGAGATGAGCGACGACAGCTACGGAAAAATCACCGATGAAGGCATTGCGGGCCTGCGCGCCCGCGTCGGCACCGGCTTCGCCGGGCGCCAGCCCTGGCGCACGGAGGTGACGCGCGACACGATCTGGCATGCCGCGCACGCCATGTCGGACATGAACGAGCTCTACACCGACCCGGAATATGCGCGGCAGTCGCGCTGGGGGCGGCTGGTGTGTCCCTGGCTGGCGATAAGCGCGTTCGACACGCTGCGCGCCGTCGGTTCGGCCGGCACGGTCTCGGGCCTTCCCGGCGTCCACAGCATCTGGAGCGGCTCCCGCTACGAATGGGAGCGCCCGCTGTTCGAGGGCGACAGGATCCACTCCAAGTCCTATCTCAAGGACGTGATCGAGAGGCCGAGCTCGTTTGGCGGCGGTCGCTCGCTCTACCAGGCCTACGAGGCGCTCTATTTCGACGCCGACAACCGCTATGTCGGCAAGAAGATCGACACCTGGATGCGCATCGAGCGCAAGAAAACCGCCGAAACCAGGAAATACGGCGGAAGCGAGCGGCTGGCGAAGTGGACGCCCGAGGAGATCGAGCAATTCCGCGACTACTACCGCAGCTACAAGCGCACCGCGGTGCGCTACTGGGACGACGTGGTGGAAGGCGAGGCGGCGGCGAAGGTTCTCAAGGGGCCTCACACCGGCACCGCCGAGATTGCGCTCGAGGCCTATTTCGGCTTCTACCTGATGGGCAACGAGGTCGCCTACCGCGCCATGGACAAGCATCCCCATCTCTTCGTGCCCAACGAGCAGGGCGTGCCCGAGCCGCCGCAGCGCGTGCACTGGGACATGGCGTTCGCCCAGAAGACGCTGGGGCTTCCCGGCGCCTACGATCTCGGCCTGGGCCGTCTCGGCTGGATGTGCCAGTCCGTCACCGACTGGATGGGGGACGAGGGCGTGCTGCGCATGATCGACGTCGAGTATCGCGGCTTCCTGTATCTCGGCGACGTCACCTGGTGCTGCGGCAAGGTGGTGCGCAAATACGAGGAGAACGGCAAGGCGCTGGTCGATCTCGAAGTGTGGACGGACAACCATCTGGGCGAGCGCACGACGCGCGGCAAGGCCACGGTGGAGCTGCCGAAGCGGCATGTCCAGGCATCCGCGGGAGACAGGTAGATGCTGCGCACGAGGTTTACCGAGCTCTTCGGCGTCGCCCACCCGATTACCCAGGGCGGCATGCAGTGGGTGGGCCGGGCCGGGCTCGTCTCGGCCGTCGCCAATGCGGGCGCGCTCGGCTTCCTGACCGCGCTGACGCAGCCGACGCCGGACGACCTGCGCGCCGAGATCGCCCGCTGCCGCGGCATGACCGACAAGCCCTTCGGCGTCAACCTCACCATCCTGCCGACGATCCGGCCGGTTCCCTACGATGAATATGTCGACGCCGTCATCGACGGCGGCGTCGGCATCGTCGAGACCGCCGGCAACAATCCGGAGCCCTACATCGTCCGCCTGAAAGCTGCCGGGGTGAAGATTATCCACAAATGCACCGCCGTCCGCCATGCGCTGAAGGCGGAGGCCCTCGGCGTCGATGCCGTCTCGATAGACGGCTTCGAATGCGCCGGCCACACCGGCGAGGAGGACGTGCCGAACATGGTTCTCGTCCCCTGCACCGCCGACCGGCTTTCGATTCCCTTCATCGCCTCCGGCGGGTTCGGCGACGGGCGCGGCCTTGCGGCCGCGCTCGCCCTCGGTGCAGACGGCATCAACATGGGCACGCGCTTCATGGCCACGAGGGAATCGCCGGTCCACGACAACATCAAGAGGCGCATCGTCGAGGCCGACGAGCGGCAGACCGCCCTGATCCTGCGCAGCCTGCGCAACACGTCGCGCGTGCATCGCAACTCCGTCGCCGAAAAGGTGCTGGAGGTCGAGCGCAAGCCGGACGTCGCCTTCGCCGACGTGCAGGAATATGTCGCCGGCGTGCGCGGCCGCAGAACCTATGAGGAAGGCGATCCCGAAGCCGGGATCTGGACCTCCGGAATGGTTCAGGGCATCATTCGCGACGTGCCGACGGTGAACGAGCTGGTGACCCGCATCGTCGAGCAGGCCGAGACGATCATCCGCTCGCGCCTTTCGGGGCTTCTCGTGGCCTGACGGCCGCCGCACCCGGCCCCCGGCGAGGATCAGGCATCCAGGACGACGTCGCTTACCGGAACCGCCTGGCACGCGAGGCACGTGGATGCGTCGTCCGGCTCGGTGCCGTGCAGATGGCGGACGCTGCCCGACACGATGCGGACCGCGCAACTCTCGCACTGCCCCACCCTGCATCCGCTCGACATGGTCACGCCCAGGGACTCGCCGAAATTCAGCAGCGGGCCGCACGCGGCGGACCACAGGTCGGGCGCCTCGCGCGACCGCGAGAACGAGACCCTGAACGTGCGGCCGTCATCCGCGACCGGCCCCGGCGGCGATTTGAACACCTCCCTGAATATGTCGAAATCGGGCACGCCGCGTTCCGCGAGGCCGCGGGCGAAATCCTCCATCATTCCGGGCGGGCCGCACATGTAGATCCTGGCGCGCCTGGAAATCAGCCCGTCGGGGACCATGCCGGCGGTGATGCGCGCGGCGCTGTCGTGATCGATCCCCGGCCGATCCGACGGCAGGGGCTGGTCGTAATGGTTGACGACCGTCAGGCCCGGCAGCCGGGAGACGTGAAATCCGATCCGGTCCCGGAAAGCGTGGAAGTCGCCGTTGCGGTTCCCGTAATAGAGCCGGATTTCAGTCGGGTCGCCGTCGGGAAGCGATTCCAGCAGGCTCATGAACGGAGTTATCCCGATGCCGCCGGCAAGGAATATCAGCGGCTGCGGCGACCTGCGCGGCAGCACGAAGCTGCCGGACGGCGCCTTCAGGTCGACGATGTCGCCCGGCCGCAACTGGCGGTTGATGTGGCTCGACACGCGCCCCTCGAAGGGGGTGCCGTCGGCGCCCAGGCCGGTCTGGTGGCGCACGGCGATCGCGTAGGACCTGCGGCCGGGGACGTTGGCAGGCCCGGTGAGGGAGTACGACCGCGTGACGGATTCGGAACCGATCCGGACCCTGATCTCGATGTGCTGGCCGGGGCGGTAGTCGGGCAGCACGCCGCCCTCCACGGGCTCGAGATGGACGCTGACGACGCCGCGCGCCTCGGGATGCAGCCGGCTCACGCGAAACGCGCGCCAGCCGCGCCAGCGGGGTTCGGTGGCCGGGTCGCGCTCGATGTCGCAGCGGAACGATCTGTGGGCGACGGAGCCGCTGACCGGGTCGCAATCCTCGGCGGAAACGAGACTGTTGAAGTTGCGGCTTTGCGGGCCGGCGACCGGCGTCGCCTCCCGGTCGAGCTCGGGGCAGGCCTGCCACCAGCCGAACTCGGCGACCACGAGGTCGTCGGCGAGCTGCGGCGTCAGCTTCGCCACGAAGCGCGCCTGACCGTGGCGCGTGCGGACCCTTATCCAGTCGCCGTCGAGGATGTCGCGGCTGGCGGCAAGCCCCGGACTGATCTCGGCGACCGGATCGGGCGCGCGCTTGCGCAACGAAACGAGGCTGCGGTGCTGGCTGTGGCAGTAGTAGCCATTCTTGGCCGAGCTCAGGATGAGGGGATATCGGCGGCCCGTGCCGTCCCGCTCCTGCCGCGTCTGCTCGCCCGGCAGCGCGTGGCTGGCTATGGCGGGCTGGCCGTGGCGGTGCAGGAGCTCGGAGTAGAGCTCGACGCGCCGCGTCTCGGTATCGAATCCGCGGATTCTCTCAGGGAAGTCGTGGTGCGCCAGCGCGTATTTGCGCTCGCGGGAATCGATGGCGCATTTGAGGCCGGCCGGATTGGCGCGAAGCTGCGCGACGGAAAGGCCGAGAGGTTCCAGCATGTGGTTCCATCCCGCTTCGAGGCTGC
The DNA here is from genome assembly GCA_003577315.1 of Hyphomicrobiales bacterium. GTDB lineage: Bacteria > Pseudomonadota > Alphaproteobacteria > Rhizobiales > Rhizobiaceae > Aerobium. The sequence continues at coordinate 115,829 of QEVK01000004.1, forward strand.
CGCCGAAGAACGCATCGCCGAGGCCTAGCCGGCAGGCGAGCTCGAAGACGATCTCGTTGTCCGACCGCGATTCGCCGCGGGGCGAAACCATGCGTTGCCGCAACTGGACGTGGGAGGCCGCGTCGTCGCTTATTTCGAAGCCGAAGCGCAATCCCTCGTGCTCCCAGGGCGTGTTCACCGGCAGGAAGATGTCCGCGTGGCGTGCCGCGGGCGTTTCGAAGAGGTCGCAGTGGACGTGGAACTCGAGAGCGGCGAGCGCGCGCTCGGCCATGCCGGAATCGGCTTGCGAGACAGGCAGGTTGGTGCCGAAGGCGACCATGGCCCTGACCCGGTAGGGATCGGCGTCGAGGATGGCGCGATAAAGGTCGCGCCCCGTCACCCACCCCATGGCAGGAGGGCCGATCGGCCGCTCGCCGGCGCCGAGCGTCTTCGCCATCTGCGCCGCTTCGATGTGCCCGACGGCGTTGACCGGCCTGTAGAACGGCCCCCGCCTGACGCGATTGCCGCCCACGCGGTCGAAGCTGCCGCTCAGGGCATAGAGGCTTGCGACCGCACGCTCGGCCTGCGTCGCGTTGGTGTGCTGCCCAAGCCCGGTCCACGCATGGTACGCGATGCGCCGGCCGCCGCTCAGAAGCTCCATCGCGGTTCTCAGGACGTCGGCGGGAACGCCGGTGATGTCGCGCACCCGGCCCTCGTCGTAGGGCGCGGCGCCCCTGGCGAGAAGCTCGAACGCCGGCGTGCAGGCAAGAGGCTGACGGGATGCGCCGCCGACACGTGCTTCCACGACGACGTCGCCGCGAATCCTCCACCGGAAGGCTTCCTCGGGGGAGGGTTGCCGTTCGGGATCGAAGGGAACCGCGCGGCCTGCCTCTTCGTCCCACACCATGTATCTGTCGGAAGGCGCGTCGGGCGAAAGGGCGCGTTCCCGCAGGAACCGGCCGTCGTCGCCGCGCACCAGAAGCGGCGCGTTCGTCCACAGCCTGACGAACCGCTCGTCGTAGCGCCGCTCCTCGATCAGCAGCCTGACGAGACCGAGCGCCAGGGCGGCGTCCGTTCCGGGCCGCACCGCCAGCCAGGCGTCCGCCTGCCTCGCCAGGGCGGTCGGGCGCGGGTCGACCACCACCATCTTCGCGCCCCTGGCGCGGCCGCGGCCAATGGCGTTGGCCTGGGCGAGCCAGGTGTTGGCGGGATTGTGCCCCCACAGCAGGATCGTGTCGGCGTTCTCGTAGTCGGCGGGCGGCATGCCGCAGCCGAAGGTGAACGCGTGGGCGAAGTCCTTGTGCCAGTTGCAGATCTCCGTTCCGTAGCAGATGTTGGGGCTGCCGAAATGCCGCACGAGGCGCTCTATCCAGTCGATGCTGTCGGAAAGCGGCGTGCCGCTCGGCGTGGTGATCGAGAAGGCGACGGCCTCCGCGCCGCTCTCGGCGCGGATCGCGGCAAGCTGCTGCGCCGTCTCGCCGAGCGCCTCGTCCCAGCCGATGCGTTTCCAGCCCGGATCGGCGGAGCCTTTGGGAGTGGTGCGGCGCAGCGGATACAGCTGGCGATGCGGGCTGTGCACCAGTTCGGGTGCGGCGCGCCCCTTCATGCACATGGCCTGTCCGGTCGGGTGCGACGGGTCGGGGCGGACCGATACCAGCCGGTCGTCGCGGACCTCGTTCAGGGTTCCGCAGCGGGACCGGCAGAGCGTGCAGTAACCGGGAATGAGACGTGTCAAGCTGCGACCCCGTCGTTTTCATGTAATGCATTATAGTAACGCATTACTTTGTGCCAGCCAATAGTCTGCGCGTCAAGCGAGGCAGCCGGCCCTGCTTCCGGGGCAATGCATGTCACGCCTGCTCCGGCATGGTCTCGGCTGCACGGCTCGCGGATGAAGCCATGCCGGGAATCCGGCCTTCGAGCGCCTGCGTCGCTATGGTCCGGCCCGCTTCTCCCCATGAAGAGGGAGAAGGGCAAGCGGCGAGATCGTGGCCAGCCTTCCTCTCCCCGGCCGCAAGGGTCCGAAGGAAGGGCCGAGGCCCGCGGCTCGATCCCGGCGGATAGCGAGGGGCGGAGCCGGTGCTCAACCGTCATGGCCGCGGGCATCGGGTGTGTCGGCCCGCCCCCTCGGCCACAGGCAGGCGACAGAGGCAACGCCGCGGCTTCTTCCTGTCCGCGCTCCCGGGATCAGGGGCGGTACGCCTCGGAGCAGATCGCGGCGTTCGTCGCGAGCGCTTCAACGGCGGATTGGACGGACGAAATACCGGCGGACGAAGGCCGAATGTCCGGCCGGCAAAGGAGGCGAGCGCGGGACGGGCCGACGGCCGGGATGCTTCCGGGCCCGCCCTTTCTTCGTCCTCGCCCATCCTCCGCCACAAGCCTCTTGACACCGATTTAGTAATGCATCACTGTGACGCATCACAAAGACGACCGCGCGTTTTCGCAGGTCGCGGGGAACGGTCCGATGATCCGATATGCATTGCCGGATGCATGCGCGCCTCGTCGCGCCCTGCATCGCGCGCCTCATATGCCGGACGGCGGCACGAGCGCGGCACGCGGTGTCGTGCCTTTGCGGGCGCGTCCGCCCGTCGCGACCGCCCGCGTCGCGACCGCTCGTCGGGGCGGTCGGGAGATCATGTCGGCAAGGAGGCGCGCACCGCATGTCCGTGCTTGAAGCGAGGGATGTGAGCATCGCCTTCAACGGCTTCTACGCCGTCAGGAACGTGGATTTCGCCCTGCATGAAGGAACCATTCACGCCGTCATCGGCCCGAATGGGGCGGGCAAGACCACCCTGTTCAACCTGCTGACGAAGTTCCTGCAGCCGACCGGCGGCAGCGTCTATTACCGGGGCCAGGACATAACCGGCGAAGGGCCGGCCGCGATCGCGCGGCGGGGCGTCGTCCGCTCGTTCCAGATCTCGGCCGTCTTTCAGGGACTGACGGTGCGCGAGAACATCGAGCTGGCACTGCTGCGCAGAAGCAACCTGCAGTGGAGGCTGGTCGGCCATGCCCGGCGCAACACGGACCTCGTCCGGCGCGCCGACGAGATCCTGGCGCAGTTCGGGTTCGACAGGGAGGCCGATACCGCAGCCGCCAACCTCTCCTACGGCCGCAAGCGCGTGCTGGAGCTGGCGACGACGATCGCCATGGACCCGGATGTCCTGCTGCTCGACGAGCCGATGGCCGGTCTCGGGCGCGAAGACATCGACCGGGTGGCGGAGCTGATCCTGGAGGCGGCGCAGGGGCGCACGGTCCTGCTGGTCGAGCACAACATGCAGGTGGTGTCCCGGCTGGCGGAGAGGATCACGGTCATGGTGCGCGGCGAGGTGCTGACGGAAGGGTCCTATGACGAGGTCTCGAAGCGGCCGGAGGTGATCGCCGCCTATACCGGCGGGGGGCACTGATGGGCGACGTGCTTCGCGTCCGCGCGCTCGAGGCCTGGTACGGCGAGTCCAAGGTGCTGCACGGCATGGGGTTCCGTCTCGCCGAGGGAGAGGTCGTCACGCTTCTCGGCCGCAACGGCGCAGGCAAGACGACCACCCTCAAATCCATCATGGGGCTCATGGAGCGCCGCGCAGGCTCCATCCTCTACAGGGGCGAGGAGCTGATTGCGGCGCGGTCCGTGGGCATCGCGCGCAGGGGCATCGCCTATTGCCCCGAGGAACGGGGCATATTCGCGAGCCTCAGCGTGCAGGAAAACCTCGAGCTGCCGCCCAGGGTCGCGCCGTCGGGCATGGCGACGCACGAGATCCTGGAGCTGTTTCCCAACCTGCGCGAACGGCTGGGCAGCTTCGGAACCAGGCTGTCCGGCGGCGAGCAGCAGATGCTGGCGCTGGCCCGCATCCTGCGCACGGGCGCCCGGCTGCTCCTGCTCGACGAGCCGACGGAGGGCCTCGCCCCGATCATCATCAAGCAGATCCGGAACACGATCTCCAGGCTGAAGGCGCTCGGCTTCACCATCCTCCTCGTGGAGCAGAACGTCGCCTTCGCCCGTGCGCTGGCCGACCGCAACTACATCGTCGAGACCGGCCTCATCGTCGACGAGATCGCCGCCGGCGAGTTCGAGCGCCGCCTCGGCTCGATCCAGGGCTACCTGGGTATCTAGAGGCCGTCAGGGATTTGGGACGGATGTCGAAATGACCACAATATTTGGTATCCCGGCCGCATTGCTTTTCGGCCAGCTCCTGCTGGGGCTGATCAACGGCGCGTTCTACGCCACGCTCAGCCTCGGGCTCGCGGTCATCTTCGGGATGATGAATATCGCCAATTTCGCCCATGGCGCCCTCTACATGATGGGCGCCGTCGGCGCCTGGTTCCTGCTCGACGCCTTCGGGGTCGGCTACTGGACATCGCTGTTCCTGTGTCCGCTGCTGGTCGGCATCGTCGGGATCCTGCTGGAGCGCCTGATCCTGAGGCGGGTGAGCCACCTTGATCATCTCTACGGCATGCTGCTGACCTTCGGCCTGGCGCTGATCATCCAGGGCCTGTTCCGCTTCGCATTCGGATCGTCCGGGCTGCCCTATGCGATACCGGAGGCGCTGTCGGGCGGCACCAATCTCGGCTTCATGTTCCTGCCGCACTATCGCGGCTGGGTGATCCTCGTGGCTCTCGTGATCTGCTTCGCCACCTGGTACGCCATCGAGAAGACCCGGCTCGGGGCCTATCTGCGTGCCGCTACCGAGAACCCGGCTCTCGTCCAGGCGTTCGGCATCAACGTGCCCGCCATGATCATGTTCACCTACGGTGCCGGTGCCGCGCTCGCGGCCTTTGCCGGGGTGCTGGCCGCCCCCATCCTGCAGGTGAGCCCGACGATGGGCGCGGACCTGCTCATCGTCATCTTCGCGGTGGTGGTCATCGGCGGGCTCGGGTCGATCAAGGGTGCCATCGTCGCCGGTTTCTCGGCCGGGATACTCGAGGGGCTGACCAAGGCCTTCTATCCGGAGGCCTCGACGACGGTCGTGTTCGTGCTGATGGCGCTCGTGCTGCTCATATGGCCGGCGGGCCTGTTCGGCAGCAAGACGCAGAGCGCGTCGACCTCCGTGGTGCTGCCGGCGCTGGCGAACGAGACGTCGCTGATGCGGTGGGCGCTGTTCGCGGCCATGGCGCTGAGCCTCGCCGTCGCCCCGGTCTTCGTCTATCCGGCCTTCCTGATGAAGGCGATGACCTACGCGCTCTTTGCCTGCGCCTTCAATCTGATGGCCGGCTACGGAAGGCTCGTCTCGTTCGGCCACGCCATGTTCATCGGAACGGCCGGCTACGTCACCGCCTATGTCATCAAGGGCTGGGGCTTCCCGCCGGAACTGGCGATCCTGGCCGGCACCGCGAGCGCCTCGCTGCTCGGGCTGGTGGCCGGCTGGCTGTCCACGCGCTCCAGCGGCGTCTATTTCGCCATGATCAGCCTCGCGCTGGCGCAGATGATCTACTTCGTGGCGCTGCAGGCGCCGTTCACCGGCGGCGAGGACGGCATCCAGAGCGTCCCGCGGGGCGTGCTGTTCGGCCTCTTCGACCTCTCCGACCCGGCCGTGCTCTACGTCTTCGTCCTCCTCGTCTTCCTCGGCGGCTTCCTGTTCATCGCCGCTCTCGTGCGCTCGCCCTTCGGCCAGATCCTGAAGGCCATCCGCGAGCACGAGCCGCGTGCGCGCTCGCTCGGCTTCTCGACCGAGCACTACAAGCTCGCCGTCTTCGTGATATCGGCCACCCTGTCGGGGCTCGCGGGCTCGATGAAGGTGCTCGTGACCCAGATCGCCAGCCTCACCGACGTCCACTGGCTGATGTCCGGCGAGGTGATCCTGATGACCTTCCTCGGCGGCGTCGGCACCCTTTACGGGCCGGTGGTCGGCGCCTTCGTCGTCGTCGCCATGCAGAACTACCTCGCCGCGCTCGGGGCCTGGGTCTCCGTCATCCACGGCGCCATCTTCGTCGTCTGCATCCTCGCCTTCCGCCGCGGCATCGTCGGCGAGCTGATCTCCTACGTCTCGGCCCGGCAGGCGCGGTCCGTCGCCGCAGGGACGCGGGCCGACGCGCCCGACGTCGTGGCGCGAAGGCTGAAGGCGGGCGCCTGAAGGCGGCCGCCGCCGGCGAACCCGGGTCCGTTTCACCGGATTTCAACGAGCAAGCTTCAACGGGGCAAACTTCAACGGGAAGGAATGCGAGCATGAAAAGAGCAGACAAGCAGGGAAGCGGCCGTCATTTCCTGGCGGGGCTCGCCCTTTGCGCGATGACTGCCGGCCTGCCGGCGCCGGCCATGGCCCAGGTGAGCGACGGGGTCGTCAAGATCGGCGTGCTCACGGACATGTCGGGGGTGTACTCCGATCTCAACGGCACCGGCTCGGTCGCCGCCGCCCAGCTCGCCATCGAGGATTTCGGCGGAACCGTCCTCGACAAGCCCATCGCCCTGATCAGTGCCGATCACCAGCAGAAGGCCGATGTCGGCACCGGCATCGCCCACCGCTGGATCGACAACGAGCAGGTGGACGCGCTCGTCGACCTGACCAACAGCGCCATCGCGCTCGCCGTCCAGGACATCGCCCGCGAGGCGAACCGCATCGCCATCTTCACCTCTCCCGGCACGACCGACCTCACCGGGGCCAAATGCTCGGAAACCGGCTTCCACTGGGTGTACGACAACTATTCCAACAGCGTCGGCCCGGTGAAGGCCCTCCTGCAGCAGGGCAAGAAGTCCTGGTACCTCATCGTCGCCGACTTCGCCTTCGGGCACTCGCTGGAAAACATCGCCAGGGAGACGATCGAGGCCAATGGCGGCACGGTGGCCGGTGCGGTGAGGCATCCGCTCAACGCCGCCGATTTCAGCGCCTTCCTGCTGCCGGCGCAGGCCTCCGGCGCCGAGGCAATCCTGCTCGCCACCGCCGGACGCGACCTCGCGACCGCCGTCAAGCAGGCGAACGAGTTTGGCCTCGTCGCCGGCGGCCAGACGCTCGCCGCCCCGGTGGTGTTCCTCAGCGACATCCACGCCATGGGTCTGCAGCAGGCGCAGGGGATTTCCTTCATCGACGGCTTCTACTGGGACCGCAACGACGAGACGCGGGCTTTCGCCAAGCGCTTCGCCGAGCGCCACAACGGCGCCATGCCCACCAGCGTCCAGGCCGGCGTGTATTCCAGCGTCGCCCACTATCTGAAGGCCATCGCCGCGGCGGGAACCGACGAGGCCAAGGCGGTCGCGGCCAAGATGCGGGAGCTTCCGGTCGACGACTTCTTCGCGCGCGGCGGCAAGGTGCGCGAGGACGGCCGCATGGTCCACGACATGTATCTGGCCAGGGTCAAGTCGCCGTCGGATTCCAGCTATCCGTGGGACTACGAGGAGATCGTCGCGACGATCGGCGGAGACGACATCTTCCTGCCCCTGTCGGAGAGCACCTGCCCGCTGGTCAGGAAATAGGATTGACGCCCGGGGGCGGCGGCAAGCCGCTCCCGGCGCGCAGCCGTCACTTGATCCGCGATACAATTCATTGTGGACAACGACAGCGATGGAGTGTTTCTCATTCGCGGCCTCATGCGCACCCGCCGCGGGTGCGGTTGTATGGTCGGTCGTGCCGGAGACCAGTCCTTAGGCGCGGTCGGGCGGCGCAGGGATTCAGAGCGATGGCGGCGGTGACGGACAAGAACCTCAGAGAGCAAGTCTTCGAGCAAGTTCGCGCCGAGATCATCGCAGGTCACGCCCCGCCCGGCAGCATGTACTCGGTCCCCAGCCTGGCGGAAAGCCTGGGGACCTCGACGACCCCGGTGCGGGAGGCGCTTCTGGAGCTGGTCCAGCTCGGGCTGCTGGAGCCGCACAGGAACCGCGGCTTCAGGGTCACGGTGCCGTCGGTCACGGAAACCCAGAACATCTTCGACCTGCGTGAGGTGCTCGAGACCCACGCCGCCCGCGTCGTGGCCGGGATGAAGGAGAAGGACCTGTCGGTCCTCTACCCTCTCGCCGACGAGATCGCCGCCGCGTTCGAGTCGCGCAGCTTCCGCCAGTATCTGACGGCCGACAGGAAGTTCCACCATGCGCTGATCTCGGCGGCCGGCAATCCGATACTGACCAAGACGATATTCTCCCTGCGCGACCGCATGCGGTTTTACGGCGACACCTCCGCCGAGGGCGTGGAGCGCCAGCGCCAGTCGGTTCCCGAGCACTACCGCATCGCCGAGCTGGCGGAGGCGGGCAAGACCGAGGAGCTCGTGGCGCTGCTGCGCGATCATATCCGGTCATGGGAGCCGCTTTTCATGAAGGCCATCCCATCCTTCGCCGGAACCCGCACCTCGCTCGTCTTGACGTCGGCCGCCAGGACCAGGAAACGGGCCTGAGACCCGTGCTTACGATGATTTCGGGCGTGGCGGGAGTCGGGCTTTTCCGTCTGCCGGTCAAGCGTTCTGCCGGCTGAGGGGCCGGCGGGCGCCGCCCGGCGCCAAGCTGCCACGCCTTAGAATATCTTTTGTATACTTTCTGTATTTTCACATTGATCGAGCAACCTCGTTGTGGGATGCTGGGCCTGTCGCGGTCTGGAGCATCGGACGGGGGAGGACGGGAACGTGACGCACGGTTGACCGATTTCCTGCCTTGCCGGGCCGGTCCATTCCCGCTCATAGCGGCACGGCCCGGGGGGCTCCGCCGTTGCACGGCCGGCCGCCGGCCCTAGATTCCAGGGGCGCTTGCGCGTCCAAGCCACAGCGATCCCGACGAAGACCCGAGCCATGGCCCTTACGACCGCACCCGAAGCCCGCAGCATCCTCGACGGCGTCGCCGGGGGGCCGGTCGTCGCATCGCAGGAGGCCCTGAGCTTCTGGGGCGGCGTCGACCCGGCCACCGGCCGCGTCATCGACATCCACCATCCGCTGCACGGCGTCTGCCTGACGGGGAGCGTGCTGGCGATGCCGACCAGCCGCGGCTCGTGCACCGGCTCCGGCGTCCTGCTCGACCTGATCCTGGGCGGGCGCGCGCCGGCGGCGCTGGTGTTCCGCGAGGCCGAGGACGTGCTGACGCTGGGCGCGCTGATCGCCGCCGAGATGTTCGGCAAGCCGCTGCCGGTGCTGCGGCTCGACCCGGCATCCTTCGCGGCGCTGTCGCGCGCGCGCACGGCCCGCATCGGGCCCGACGCCGTCGAGGCCGACGGGCTCGTCGTCCCGGTCGCGCGGCCGCCGGCCGCCGCGCTGGAGCTGACGCAGGCCGACCGCGCCATGCTCGACGGCGCGCAGGGCCCGGCCGCGAGCCTGGCGATGCGGATCGTGCGCGCCATGGCCTTGCAGCAGGGCGCGCGCGCCCTCGTCGACGTCGCCCAGTGCCATATCGACGGCTGCATCTATGCCAGCCCCGCCAACCTGACCTTCGCCGCGAGGATGGCGGATATGGGCGCCAGGGTGCGGGTGCCGACGACGATGAACGCGATCTCCGTCGACCGCGCCAACTGGCAGCGCCAGGGCGTGCCGCATTCCTTCGGCGACCCCGCCGCCCGGCTGGCCGACGCCTATGTGCGCATGGGCTGCCGGCCGACCTTCACCTGCGCGCCCTACCTTCTCGACAGCGCGCCGCAGGCGGGCGAGGCGATCGGCTGGGCCGAGTCCAACGCCGTCATCTTCGCCAACTCCGTGCTCGGCGCGAGGACGGCCAAGCACCCCGACTTCCTCGACCTGTGCATCGCGCTCACCGGGCGGGCGCCGCTTGCCGGCGTCTATCTCGACGCGGAGCGCAAGGCCCGCCGCATCGTCGACTTCGAGCTGCCGGAAGCGACGGACGATGCGGTGTGGCCGCTCGTCGGCTACCTGGCCGGCAAGGCCTCGCCCGACCGCATCCCGCTGCTGCGCGGGCTCGGCCGCGCCGCGCCCTCGCGCGACGACCTGAAGGCGCTGTGCGCGGCCTTCGGCACCACCTCGGCCGCGCCGATGCTGCATATCGAGGGCGTCACGCCCGAGGCCGCCGGCGCGGCCGCCCCGTCGGCGGACCGCGTCGCCGTCTCGCGCGCAGAGATGCAAGCCGCCTGGGACGCGCTGGCCGGTGGGCCGCAGGAGATCGACCTCGTCGCCATCGGCAGCCCGCACGCCTCGCTGGAGGAATGCCGGGCGCTTGCCGACGCGCTCGGCGGCCGCCGCCGTCGCGCGGGCGTCGCCGTCATCGTCACCGCCGGCGGCGGCGTCATCGCGCAGGCGCGGCGCGACGGCACGCTCGCCCGGCTGGAGGCGAGCGGGGTGCAGGTGCTGCCGGACCTGTGCTGGTGCTCGATCTGCGAGCCCGTCTTTCCCGTCCGCACCCGGGCGGTGATGACCAACTCCGGCAAGTACGCGCATTACGGGCCGGGCCTTTCCGGGCGCAAGGTGCGCCTGGGCAGCCTCGCCGACTGCGTCGCCGCGGCGCTGACGGGGCGCGTTCCCGTGCGCCGGCCACACTGGCTTTCGTGAGGGGACCCATGCGCAGCACAAGGACCATCCATGTCGTTTCCGCCCATGCCGAGGGCGAGGTCGGCGACGTGATCGTCGGCGGCGTCGCCCCGCCGCCGGGCGACACGCTGTGGGAGCAGAGCCGCTGGCTGGTCGAGGACGGCGCGTTGCGCAACTTCGTCCTCAACGAGCCGCGCGGCGGCGTCTTCCGCCACGTCAACCTCTTGGTGCCGCCGAAACACCCCGAGGCCGACGCCGCCTTCATCATCATGGAGCCGGAATACAACCCGCCGATGTCGGGCTCGAACTCGATCTGCGTCGCCACCGTGCTGCTCGATTCCGGCATCCTGCCGATGGCGGAGCCGGTCACGACCCTGACGCTGGAGGCGCCGGGCGGGCTGATCCGCGTGCGCGCCGAATGCCGCGACGGCAAGGCCGAGCGCATCTTCGTGCAGAACCTTCCGAGCTTCGCCGGCGAGCTCGACGCCGCGCTGGAGGTCGAGGGGCTGGGCACGCTCGCCGTCGACACCGCCTATGGCGGGGACAGCTTCGTCATCGTCGACGCCGCCGCCATGGGGCTCGACCTGACGCAGGACGAGGCCCACGACATCGCCCGCCTCGGCAAGCGCATCACGGCGGCCGCCAACGCGGCGCTGCGCTTCAGCCACCCGGACAATCCCGACTGGCGCCACTTCTCGTTCTGCCTGTTCGCCGGCGCGGTGGAGCGCAGCGGCCGGGAGCTTCGCGCCCGCTCGGCCGTGGCCATCCAGCCCGGCAAGGTCGACCGCTCGCCGACCGGCACGGCGCTGTCGGCGCGCATGGCGGTGCTGCACGCGCGCGGCCGGATGGGCCCCGCCGACAGGCTGACGACGATGTCGGTGATCGGCTCGACGTTCCAGGGCCGCATCGTCGGCACGACCAACGTGGGCGGCCGCGCCGCGATCCTGCCGGAGATTTCCGGCCGCGCCTGGATCACCGGCACCCACCAGCACATGCTCGACCCCTCGGACCCGTGGCCGCAGGGCTACCGCCTGACGGATACGTGGGGCGCGAGGTAGGGCCGGCCGCGCCTACTGCCCCCGCCGGGCGCGCAGCAGCGACAGGAGCCCGGTGCGGATGTGGTCGATATGGCTGCGCAGCAGGTCGGCGGCCTCGGCGAACCTGCCCGCCTCGCACAGCCGCAGCAGCTCGGTGTGCTCGGCCACGGCCCGCTCGCGGTCGCCCTCGATGTTGATGAGCTGGATGCGGGTGTGGATGTCGCATTCGATGAGAAGGTTCTGCACCGTCTCGGAAATCCGCGGGCTTTGCGCATACTGGTACAGCATCATGTGGAACTGCTTGTTCAGGTCGTTCCACTCGGCGATGTCGTCGTTGTCGAGGGCGTCGCGGTATTTGTCCTGGATCACCCACAATTGCCGGAAGGCTTCCTGCGTTATCCTCGGCGCCGACCGCTCCAGCAGGTAGGGCTCGAGCAGGATGCGCATGTTGAACAGCTCCTCGATCTCGTCGAAGGTCAGCTCGGCGACGATGGCCCCGCGATGCGGCAGGACCTTGATGAGCCCTTCCTTCTCCAGGATCAGCAGCGCCTCGCGCACCGGGATGCGGCTCATGCCGAACTCCCGGGCCAGCAGGTCCTGCTTCAGCTGGAAGCCGGGCGGATAGTCCTCGTTGAGGATGCGCCGGCGCAGCTCCTCCGCGGCGGCGGATGCCATCGTCTTGTGCTTCATGGTCTTGCCGACGAAGGGGGCATCCGTTTTCATCTGTCGATCAATCTCGCCGGGTTCGCGCGATACCGTCGTTCACGAGGATGGTCTGCCGCTCGACGCGGCGGGAAGCGCCGAAGATTCGCCGCGCCGCCGCTGCGCCGACCGGCGATGGCGGTTCAAAGCATGCCGGGCCGGTGCTTGTCGAGGCCATCGCTCAATCCTGCGGCAACAGGACACGGATTTGCTCCATCAGGCTTTCCGGCACCGCAACGCCGTCGCGGCGCGTGCGCGCGCGCGCGGCGTAGCGGCGCTCGGAAGGAAGGCGCAGGCCCGGCTGCGCCGAGGCGTCGGCGAAGAACCGCTCGGCCGCGTCCGCCCAGCCGCTGCCGGGCGCGACCACCTTCGGGTCGATGGCGATGAACAGCTCGCCGCCCGGCGGCGGGCCGCCGTCGTGGATGTCGAGCCCCGCCACCGCGCGGCTGGTCGCCTCGCCGATCAGCGGCGCTGCGATCAGCTCGACCATCATCGACAGCGCCGAGCCCTTGTGGCCGCCGAAGGGCAGCAGCGCGCCGGCCAGCGCCCGCGCGGGGTCGTCGGTCGGGGCACCGTCCGGCCCGAGCGCCCAGCCGGGGGGAAGCGCCTCGCCGGCCAGGCGCTTCAGCTCGACCTCGCCGCGGGCGGCCGCGCTGGTCGCGAAGTCGAAGACGAAGGGGTGGCCGCCGGGGCGCGGCCAGCCGAAGGCGATCGGGTTGGTCCCCATCAGGCGGGTCGCGCCGCCGAAGGGCGCGACGCTGCACTGGCCGACCACGAACGCCCACGAGACGAAGCCGGCCTCGGCCAGCGGCTCGACATCGGCCCACAGCGCCGAGAAGTGGTGGCACCGCGTCAGCGCCATCGCGGCGATGCCGTTCGCCGCCGCCGCTTCCATCAGCGCGGGCCGGCCCGCCTCGGCCGCGGCCGGCGCGAAGCCGCCGCCGCCGTCGACGCGGACGAAGCCGGGCGTGAGGCGCCGGACCTGCGGCACCGCGTCGGCGGCCACGCGGCCGCTGCGCAGGGCCGCGACGTAGCCCGGCAGGCGATAGAGCCCGTGCGAGCGGCATTCGTCGGCTTCCGCCGCCGTGACGATGCGGGCGACGGCCGCCGCCTGGCCGGCGCCCAGGCCGTGATGCCCGAGCGCGCGGCGGGTCAGCTCCTCGATCTCGTCGAGGCGCAGCGTGGTTCCGGTCACGGCACAATCCCTCAAGGGCAGGCCGCTGCCGGAAACCGGGAGGCCGCGGCCTGCAGGCGAAGAAGGCGGGAACGCAAGCCGTCCCCGCCCTTGCGTTCGCGTTCCGCGAACGGCGTCAGAGGCTGGCGCCGATCTTGCGCAGCTCGGCGATGACCGGGGCCTTGGGCAGCCAGATCTCGTCGAAGGCGGCGATGCTGGCCTCCGTATCCGCCTGCGGCACCTCGTGCATGGCGATGCCGGTCTCGCGGAACTTCTCGATCAGGTTCGGCTCGTTGCCGGCGAGGCTGTCGATCTGCTCGTCGAGGACGGCGGTGACCGAACGGGAGATGAGCTCCTTGTCGGCGTCCGGCAGGCCGGCCCAGACGCGGCCGGAAACCACGGCCGCGGCCGGCATGAACAGCGCGTTCATGCGCAGGATCGACTTCGACACCTTGTCGAAGCGCTGGTTCCAGGAGAACTCGATGTCGGCCTCCAGCCCGTCGACCTGGCCGTTCGACATGGCGTCGAACACCTGCGGCGTCGGGATCGGCGTCGGCGCGGCGCCGAGGTTCTGGTAGAAGTCGCGATAGACCGGGGTGGGGTTGATGCGCAGCTTCATGCCGCTGAGGCCGGCGATCGAATCGATCGGCCTGGCCGAGAACACGGCGCGCATGCCGGTGATCGCCCAGCCGAGGCCGACCGTGCCGGTCTCGGCCGGCAGCACCTCGAACAGCTTCAGCACCTCGGGATGGCGGACGAACTTGGCCACCGCCTCGGTCGAGCGCACCAGATAGGGCGCGTTGATCGCGGCGATGTGGTCGACGCGCGAGCCGAGCTCGGCGGCCTGGATGATGCCCATGTCGAGCGCGCCCGACTGGAGCTGCTGCATCATGGCCGGCTCGTTGCCGAGCTGGCCGGAGTGGAAGACGGTCATGGTCAGGCGGCCGTCGGTCTCCTGCTTGAGCACGTCGGCGAGCTTCAGCGCCGTGTCGTTCCAGGAATGGCCGACCGGCGTGATGAGGCCGAGGCGCAGCTCGCGGGCCTGGGCGCGCGAGATCGAGGGCGCGGCGAGCGGCAGAAGCGCGGTGGCGGCACCGGCGGCGAGAAGCTGGCGACGGGTAAGCTTGGTCATGAATCACTCCCTGGGTTCGGTTGAGGTCAGTCGATCAGCGCCAGCGACAGGCTCGGGAAGATGGACAGAAGCACGAGCAGGACGCAGGTGATGAGGAAGAACGGCATCGTCACGAGGAACATCTTGCCGGGCTTGGCCCCGGTGACGGCGGCCGCGATGAAGAAGCACAGGCCCACGGGCGGCGACAGCAGCCCCAGCACCAGGTTGATGACGACCACGACGCCGAAATGGTGCGGGTCGATGCCGTAGATGTCGGTGGCGATCGGCAGCAGGATCGGCACCGCCATGATGAGGCCGGGGATGCCGTCGATCACCGTGCCGATGACCAGCAGGATGAGGTTGACGAGCAGCATGAAGGCGACGGGGCTGTCGGCCACGGTCTGGATCCACGAGGCGACCTCCTGCGGCACGCGCCCGAAGATCAGGATCCACGACAGCACGCCCGCGGCCACCACCAGGAACAGCACGATGGCCGAATAGAGCCCGGCGCGCATCATGATGTCGGGGATCTGCGAGAAGGAGAGCTGCCGCGTCCAGTAGCGGCCGATCAGCACGGCGATGACCGCGCCCACGGCCGCCGCCTCGGTGGCGCTGGCCAGCCCGCTGAAGATCGAGCCGATGATGACGATGGGGATCGACAGCGTCGGCAGCGCGCTCCAGACGGTGGCGGCGCGCTGGCGCAGGGTCTGCGGCTCGCTTCTGGGGTACTGGTGGATGTAGCCGAGCACGGCGATGACGCCGCAGAACAGCGCCGTCAGCGCCAGGCCGGGCAGGATGCCAGCCAGCAGCATGTCGCTGACCGAGAGCTGGGCGAGCACGGAATAGACGACGAACATCACCGAGGGCGGCATGATCGAGCCGAGCATGCCGCCATAGGCGGTCAGGCCGGCGGCGAAGTTCTTGTCGTAGCCCTTGCGCTCCATCTCCGGCACCATGATCTGCGACATGATGGCGACCTGGGCGGTGGCGGAGCCCAGGATGGAGGCGACGAACATGTTGGCGATGGCGTTGACGTAGGCCAGGCCGCCGCGCAGCGAGCCGATGAACGACATCGCCATGTCGACGATGCGCTTGGTGATGCCGCCGGCGTTCATGATCTCGCCGATCAGGATGAACAGCGGGATCGCGATCAGCCCGTAGCTGTCGACCGCGTTGAACATCTGTAGCGGATAGCTCTGGAACAGGATCGAGTTGCCCGACATCAGGACGAACACGACGGCCGCGATGCACAGGCACAGCCCGATCGGCACGCCGATCAGCATCACGAGGACGAAGGCGCCGGTCGTAATCATCAGTTGACCGCCTCCTCGGCGCTCATGGTCAGGTCGTGCTGGACCCTGGCGACGCGGCCGGTGTCTTCCATCAGGTTGGCGAGGCCGTGGATCGTCATGGTGACGGCGAAGACCGGCAGGATCATGTAGAGGACCCAGGTCGACCAGTTCAGGGTCTGCGTGCGCTCGGTGTAGACGAAGTTGAACGAGCCGGCGGCGTACTCCCTGGCGTTGAAGCCCGCGCCGGCGATGCCGACGGGATCGAGCCACAGCCAGCACATGGCCGCCAGCGACACGCCGAACGCGACGACCAGCACCGTGGCGGCGATGCGGGCGACGGAGGCGGAGCGCTCCGAAAGCCGCTCCGTCATCATGGTCACGGCGAAGTCGAGGCGCAGCCGCGTCATCACCGAGGCGCCGACGAAGGTGAGCCAGACCATGCAGTAGACCGCGAACTCGTCGACCCAGTAGATCGGGTTGCCCGAATAGCGCGTGACGACGTTCAGAAGGATCGCGCCGGTGAGCAGGAACATCAGCAGCGCGACGACGCGGCGCTCGGCCGCCAGAAGTTTCTCGGAAAGCCAGACGATCCCGCGCCACGGCGCGAGCGGTTGCGGCTCCGCATTCCCGGTCTGCGGCATGCCAGTTCCCCTGTGCTCATTGGTCGGCTTCTTGATTGATAGCAAGTTTCTTGTATAAAATCTACAATGTCAATGCAGATGATGCACAACGCTGCCTGCGACGCGGAAAATCGTTTTCCGTGCAACAGGTTAAGCCCGGGGCGGGGCGGTGAGGAAAGCGAGCCGGCGCGCGAATCCCGGCGCACGTGGCCTCCATGCGCGAGCCCGGCGGCGACCCTTCGGGCGGGCGGGTTCCGGCGCGAAACGCGGCGCGGCGCGCATGCGATCTGGCCCGGCCGGTGCCTGTCGGCTAGACTTCGATCCGCAAGGCCGCCGAAGGCGGACGGCCGTTCAACCCGTTCGGAGACATGCCATGGAGATCATGCGGGCGGGCTCGCGCCCCTCGGGGAAGGGGCCGGCCGACTGGTTCACCGGCGCGGTGCGGATCGATCCGCTGTTCAACCCGCACGCGCCCGAGCGCGTCCAGGGCGCCAGCGTCACCTTCGAGCCGGGCGCCCGGACGGCCTGGCACACGCATCCGCGCGGCCAGACCCTCCTCGTCACCGCAGGCCTCGGCCGCGCGCAGCGCTGGGGCGGCCCGGTCGAGGAGATCCGCCCGGGCGACGTGGTGTGGTTCGCGCCGGGCGAGAAGCACTGGCATGGCGCCGCGCCCGACACGGCCATGACCCACATCGCCATCCAGGAGGTCGAGGACGGCCGGGCGGTGGACTGGCTGGAGAAGGTCACGGACGAAGACTATCGCGGCTGACGGCGGCCGCGCCCGGGCGCCGCGCCGGCGTTCCGCGCCGGCCGGCGGACGCGCATGCGCGTCCGCCGCGATGCGTCCCCTACTCCGCGCCGTCCTGCGCGGGTCCGGCGTGCATGATGTCGTCGTTCTCCGGCCCGTCGACGATCAGGTAGCCGACGAGGCCGCGCTCGGCCCGCGACAGCGCGTGGTCGACCAGCACGTAGTGGCCGCCGCGGTCGATCTTGAAGTCGACGATGGTGGCGCCGCCGGGCGGGACCGTCACCGTCTGCACGCCGGCCACCGGCGGCGACATCACCGAGCCCATCGAATAGACGTGGTCGAAGATCTCGCCGATGACGTGGAAGGACGAGGTGAAGTTCGGCCCGCCGACGCCGAAGAAGATGCGCACCGTCTCGCCGGCATTGGCGTAGAGCGGGTGCGAGCGGGTCAGCGCGCCGACCGAGCCGTTGAAGAAGAAGTACTCCGGCCGCTCCGAAAGCAGCTTGTCATAGTCCATCTCCATCATGCCCTTCGTGCCGAAGGGCTCGACCGTGTAGAGCTCGCCCTGCATGACGTAGAACTCGCGGTCGACCTGCGGCAGCCCGCCCTCCGGCTCGACCAGGATCAGGCCGTACATGCCGCTGGTGATGTGGTGGGCGACGCTCGGCGTGGCGCAGTGGTAGACGTAGATGCCCGGCTTCAGCGCCTTGAACGTCACCACCGCCTCCTCGCCGGGGGCGATCTGCGTGAAGTCGGCGCCGCCGCCGGGGCCGGTCGCGGCGTGGAAGTCGACCGAATGCATCATGACGCTGTCGGCGGCGTTCCTGAGGTGGACCTCGACGGTGTCGCCGACGCGCACGCGCACGAACGGTCCCGGCACCTTGTTGTTGAAGGTCCAGTAGACATAGGTGGTGCCGTCGTCGAGCCGGCCCTCGAGCTCGACCGTCTCGAGATCGACGCGCACGACCTGCGGCTGGCGCTGGCCGATGGGGCCGGGAAGGTCGGCCGGGTCGCGCACGATGTCGGCGCCCTCCGTCTCCATCGCCTCGCGCAGGCCGGGCATGACGTGGATCAGCCCCTCCATGCCCGCCGCGCGGTGGCCGGCGATGGAGCAGAAATAGGCGAACTCGCCGACCTTGGTCGCCGTGAAGGAGAAGGTGGACGAGGCGTTCTTGCCGATGACGATGGCCGAACGCGCCGCGTACTGGTCGATGACGACGTCGTGCTCGGCGCCCTCGCCGTTGATGAGGTTGATCTGCACCAGCTCGCCCTCATGCACCATCAGGGTGGGGTTGACCTGGCCGTCTATGTCGCCGCCGACGCCGATATAGACCATGCGGCCCTGGGCGATGCCGGTCCTGAGCGTGAAGATGGTGGCGTTGTGGTAGCTGACGATGGGGCTCGCCGTGGCGGCGCCGGCCGCCTCGCCCGCCGGCGCGGGTTCGGCCTGGGCGGGCTCCGTCTGGGCGGGTTGTGCCTGGGCGGTCTCGGCCGCGGCGCCGTGGTTGTGGCTCTGGCCGAAGGCCGGAGCCAGCAGCAGCGCCGAGAACAGGGCGAAGACGGCGGCCAGCAATCGCGCCGACGCCCGCCGCTCCCTTCCTGCCGGGTCCTGTCCCGGGTGCGATCCGCCGCCGCGCGGCACCTGCGGGTTGGTCCTGCCCTTGTGGTTCATCGTGGGGATCCTCCGATTTCTCCGGCCCCAACGGAAGCACGACTTCGCCCGATCTGCAAATCCCGCGCGCGGCGGGCGAGGGATCGGACCCGCCCGGGAGAGCGCCTCAGCGGTCGAGGCGCAGCTCGGAGGTGACCTCGAGCGCCCGGTCCTGCAAGGTCGGGATGCCCTTCGGCGGCACGTGGGCGGCAAGCACGCGGTCGCGCTCGCGGATGAGGTCCGCGATCTCGGGCTCCCAGGCCACGAACAGGGCGGTGAGCCAGCGATTGACCAGATAGGAGGGGCGCGGCATCTGCACGTCGAAGCGCGACAGCAGCGCCACGGCGGCCTCGGCGTCCGTCCGCTGATCGTCCACCACCCACTGGTTGACCGTGAACAGGCGCAGCGGCCGGCCGTCGCGGTCGACCCCGACCGCGGCGAGATGGTGGATGGGGCCGTCCGGGCCCCCGGGCCGCACGAAGCAGTGGAAATGGCCGTGCTCGGCCGAGCCCTCGGCGGCGGGGTGGCAGTGATAGAACCACTGCGCGCCGCTTTGCGGATCGTAGACGTCGCCCGGCGGGAAATGCTCCCACGCCTCGACCGACGAGACGCCGTGGAATATCTCCGTCAGCACGGTCAGCCCGCCCCTGGCGAGGATCGACTCGCAGAAGGCGATCTCGCGCCGCGCCTGCTCGCGGGCCTCGCTCATCGGCCGTCCCCGACGGCGAGGTCCGGCGCCTCCTCACCCCGCGGCAGGGGAAGGGGCGGAGGAGGCGGAGGCGCGAGCGCCGGTGCGGGACTTGCCTGCGGCGCGCCCGCGGCGCAGGGGGCGGCTGGCGGCGCGGCT
>QEVK01000028.1 GCA_003577315.1 Hyphomicrobiales bacterium
GCCCGCCTCGACCTTGAGGAAGTCGGGCTCGAACACCATCGCCCCCTTCTCGCCCTTGTTGAGCATCTTCACCTCGTGCTCGGCCGCGCCGGCGGTGCCGACCGCGAGCACGGTCGCGAATGCTGCTGCGATGGCGAATGCGTATTTCATCGTGATGCCTTCCTTTCTACCTGGTGGCTGCTGATGGCGTGTGCCCTTATACAGGCAGGACCCTGCCAGAATGTGTCCATATCCTGCCGGTGCGGCAAGAGTAGTGCGAACAAAGGACGCAACGGCGTGGCTTGCGCGAAGCGGCCCGCCTGTGAGAGTGTGCGCCAACCGTGGCCATGCCGCGCCGCCGCCGGCGCATGTCGTGGCGCGCCGGCGCAGGGAGGAAGGTGCGAAGGTGAGCCGCCTCGACCGATCGCTGATCGCGAGCCTGCCGTTGTTCGACGGGATGTCGGCCGACGAGCTCGACCGCATTCTCCAGGCCGCGCGCTCGCTCAGGGTATCGACCGGCTCCACCATCTTCGAGCAGGAGGCGGACGCGCATTCCTTCTTCGTGCTTCTCGACGGCCATGTGCGGGTGATCAAGACCACGCCCGAGGGCCAGCAGGTGACGGTGCGCTACATCACGCCCGGCGAGCTGATGGGCATCGCCCAGGCGCTCGGCCGCACCACCTATCCGGCCACCGCCATCGCCGTGGTCGACTGCGTGGTGCTCGCCTGGCCGGGCACGATGTGGTCGCAGTTCGCCGCCGCCTTCCCCTCCTTCGGCGCCAACACCTACAAGACCGTGGGCGAGCGGTTGCAGGACACCCAGATGCAGGTCGTCGAGATGGCGACCAAGCAGGTCGAGCAGCGCGTGGCGCACGCGCTGCTGCGGCTGATCAGCCAGCGGGGCCGCAAGACGGAGGAGGGCATCGCCGTCGACTTCCCGATCTCGCGGCAGGACATCGCCGAGATGACGGGCACGACGCTGCACACGGTCAGCCGCCTGCTGACGGCCTGGGAGGAGAAGGGCCTGGTCAAGGGCGGCCGCCGCAAGGTGACCGTCGTCGAGCCCCATCGCCTGATGGTGCTGGCGGAAGGGCGCTCCGGCGCGGGCTGAGGCGGCCGGCCGCGCCGTCATCCCCTGATCGCCGTCTCGATGTCGTGACGGAAGCGCGCACCGTCGATGCCGTGCTCGCGCACCGCGTCCTCCACGGTGTGGAACGGCGCGATCGGGCAGCCCACGCACAGCATGCCGTGATCGAGCACGACCCGGATGGTGGCGGGCCACCGTCTCATGATCTCGTCCATCGTCATGTCTTCATCCAGGGCGGGCTTCATGGCTGCAGTTCCCGTTCGGAAAATGCTGCGAGCCTATCGCCAAAACGCCTTCCTCTCCTTGCGCAGTCGCAATCATGGGGCCGTTCACGCCGGCAGCGTCTCGCTGTCGCGCTGCCGCGCCGGAACCGGGCTGCCGAGGAAATCGCCCGGCGTGAGCGCGATGTCGGCCAGCGTGTAGCGGTCGAGCGTGGCCTGGAACGAGGCCGCCGCCTCGCTCATGACGCCGGCGAGCTTGCAGCAGCGGGTCAGCACGCACTGGTTGCCGGTGGCGAAGCACTCGACCAGCGCGAAATCCGGCTCGGTCAGGCGGATGACGTCGCCGATGCGTATCGCCTCGGGGCGGCGCGCCAGCGTCAGCCCGCCGGAGCGGCCGCGCACGGCCTTGAGATAGCCGCCGCGCGTCAGCGTGTTGGCCACCTTGTTGAGGTGGGTGCGCGACAGGTTGTAGACGCGCGCGGTCTCCTCGATGGTGATGAGCCGGTCGCCCGCCGAGGCGGCATACATCAGCATGCGCAAGGCGTAGTCGGAAAAGTTGGTCAGCCGCATGTCGTCGTCACACCCGTTGCCTGCCTGCCTGCCCGCTTCACAGCGCCTCCGCCACGATCGGCTCGATCGCGGTCGTGTCCTCGCCCCGGCTGAACGCCACGGCGAGACGGAAAGAATGGGCGATGCGAAGCGCCCTGTCCATGAACAGCGCCGCCACTTCCGGCGGACAAAGCTGCTGCACGGTGTCGCGGAAGAGCCGCAGCCAGCGCCGGAAATGCGCCTCGCCCAGATCGGGGATGTTGAGGTGCGGCGGCAGCGGCCGGCCGGCGTAGCGGCCGGTGCGCAGGAGCGTCGCCGACCAGAAGTCGCACAGCTTGGCAAGATGGTCCGGCCATTCGTGCGGCGCGATCGCGGCCTCGAACACCGGCCCGATCAGCGCATCGCGGCGCACCTGCGCATAGAAGGCGTGCACGACGGCCGCGATCGTCTCCTCGTCCAGCGCGGCGGGCAGCGGCGCGCCGTCGACCACGATGGTCCGGCTGGCGGGAATCTTCCGCGCGGCGGGGCGGCCCTTCATTGTCGGGCGCTCCCGGGGACGCAGAGCGGATGCGGCGACATCGCCGGCGCGCCCCGGTTCACGACGCCGCCGCCCGGCCGTCGCCGGCGCGGATGACGATGCGGTAGCTGCCGTCCGGCTCGGTGGCGCCGCGCCAGCGGTGGCCGCGGCTCTCCAGCTCCTTGAGCAGGAAGATCGGCTCGCGCGGCAGGATGGCGGCGAGCGCCTCGCCCGGCATCAGCTTCTCCAGCACCTCGAGCGTGCGCACCATCGGCTCGGGCGGGTCGAGGTCGCGGTTGTCGATCTCGATCGACGGTTCCGGCCAGTCGTCGCCGCCGCCGTTGCCGTTGCCGGCCGCCGGCGCGGCGGTTGCGGGCCGGTCCGGTTGCGGGGCGGCGGCCCGCGGCGAAAACAGCACCTCCCAGTCGCCGCCGCCGATCTCGCGCGCGCTCGGCTCGAAGCCGCGCGCGCCGAGCACGCCGAAGAGGGGAACAGGCTTGAAGGTGGCGTAAAGGCGCAGGCTCTGGCCGGGGGCCAGCCGCGCCACCGCCTCCATGATCGCGCCGAACGGCTCGCCGCCGTCGCGCAGGATCGGCCGCACGTCGACGTCGAGCGGCGGAAGGTCGGGCGGAGGAATGCTCATCTTGCTGCTCCGATGGTTGCGGTTTCGGTGCGCGGCGGCAGGAACAGGCGCGGCCGCGAGGTTCCTTCGGGCAGGCGCAGGGCCGCCTTGACGTTGACGAGGCGGCGCACCAGCACCAGCTCGACGACGATGGCCGCCGTGGCCGAAAGCGTGACGGCCGAGGCCAGCCGGAACAGGCCCGGCGCGCCGGCGAGCAGGGCGCCCGCGCCGGCCGCGACGCCGAGGAAATAGAGCGCGAACCAGGCGCTGTCGCGGCGCTCGACCACGAGGTCCTGCACGCGCGGCGTCGGCTTGCGGCCCATCACCGGGCCGTAGCATTCGAGCCAGGTCAGGAACGGCACGATCTTGTAGAGCTGCGACAGGCCGAGCCCGGTCAGCCAGCCGAAGGCGACGAGATAGACCAGCGCGCCGGCATGGGCGGAAATCGTGCCGGTCGCCCACAGGGCGAGAAGCAGCACCGCCGACAAATAGAGCCCGGCGAAGGCGCCCAGCGCCGACTTGCTGTTCAGCTCGATGACGCGGCGCTTGCGCATGCGGTAGAAGTGCGACAGGTCGGCGGCATAGGCGGCGAGCGCCACCAGCGCCAGCGCGCCGGCGACGTGGAAGGCGACGGCGGTGCCGGCAAGCAGCGCCTCGGCCGGCGCGGCGACGACGGCGAGCGCCAGCGCCGCGCCGCCGGTGTAGAGGACGACGCGGCCGGTCGCCCGCTCGTGGTCGGGCGACAGCATGAACATCGGCAGCAGGCGATAGCTGACGCCGACGGCGGTGAAGGTCAGCCAGCCGCCGAACCCGGCCGCGGCATGGACCGGCACGCCGGCGGCGTGCAGGTCGAGCAGCGCCGGCCGGGCGACGAACCCCGCCAGCGCCAGCGAGAACAGCGAGCCGAAGGCGGCGGTGGCCGCCACGCAGGCGAGCCCGACGGCGACGAAGCGCGCCGGCAGCGGCAGCGGGCGCGCGCTCCACAGCGTCGCGCCCAGCACGAACAGCGCCAGCGCGAAGCCGGCCGGCAGCAGGACGCCGGCGAGCGCCAGCAGCATCACCGCGATCCCGGCCCTGTCGGACAGGTGCAGGAAGCCGCACAGCAGCGAGACGAGCCCGGCGAGCAGCAGGAGCAGCGACGGCAGCACCAGCCGCTCGTGCAGCAAGGGCTTGGCCACCAGCACCGGCACGAACTGGAACAGCGCCCCGCACAGGAGCAGGCTGAGCCAGCCGATCGTCACCATATGGACGACGACCAGCGTCTGCGGCGCGCGGATGTCGGCGGCCGGAAAGCCGTAGCCGGCCACCATCAGCGCCTGCGCGCCGACGAGGAAGGCGAGCGCGGCGGCGAAGCTCGCCATGGTCCAGCGGGAAAGGGCAGCTCCCATCATCTCGGGTCGTCCTTTGCGGGAAGGTCGCGCCAACCGGCGCGGAACGCGCCGGGGCCGGGCCGCGCGTCGCGGCAGGCCCCGTCGCACAGCGCGATATGGCCGCAGCAGGGCGGGGCGAGGAGCGAGAGCGCGGTCAGCTCGGCGATGGTGGCGGGCACCGGGCCGCCGCGGTCGGGAAACGGCTTCCCGAACCGCCTCGCCTTCTCGTGGTCCAGCATGGTATCCTGCATTCTCTCGACGTCCCGGAGGCCCCGGGCGCTCCCCGGCATGCCCATACCTGGCATGCCCCGGGGGCCACCGCCGGCGGGCTGGTTGCGGCGGCAGTATCCCCGCCAAAACATAGATTGTCAATCTAATGAATAGAGAGACTCCCGGCGCGGCGTCGTTACGGGGCGCCGCGACAGGGGCGGGCTAGCGGGCGCGGATGCGGCGACACGTAATATTGACTTTGAAATGCCTCTTTTTATAGTCGCCTCGTTCCAGCCATCGACATAGCCAGAACGGTTCACCCGGCCCGCCGGCGCGGGCCCTGTCCACAGGAAAGGAACCGGACCATGTCATCCCCGATAAACAGGGCGTGCGCGGCGGCCGTCGTCGCGCTCGGCGCGTCGCTCGCGCCCCCCGCCGTCGCGCAGGAGCTTCTGTGGCACGCGCCCGAGGCCGTGCTGGAACTTGCCGGCGAGCCGCGTCCCGACGGCTCGCAGGGGCTTCGCCTTCTCAACCACGACGACGCGGTGGTCGCGGTGCGCGTCTGGTATCCGCCGGACACCCAGATCGCGCCGCATCCGCATCCGGCCGGCAAGGTGGCGCTGGTGACCGTGCTGTCGGGCGAGATCGAGCTCGGCCTCGGCGACGAGTACGACGCCGGCAAGCTGAAGGCCGTTCCCGTGGGCAGCACCGTGGTGCTGCGGGCCGACGATCCGCGGCATTTCGGCCGCACCGGCCCCGGCGGCGTGCAGCTGCTGCTCGTGGCGGCGCCGGCTGAGGCGGTGGCGCCGGCGCTGCTTGCCGAGGATTGAGGCACGCACCGAACCCGGGGGCCGGCACGGGCCGGCCCGCCGCATCCTGAAGGAGGGATCACGCCATGAAGCTCGAACGCGACGCCGACGGCGACTATGTGCTCGATCCGGCATTGCTGACGCAGAGGCTGTCGGTCCCCGAGGACGAGCTGCGGCATCTGATGCGGCTCGGCCAGGTCACCAGCGTGGTCGAGGCCGGCGAGGGCGACGATGCCGGCCGCCAGCGGCTGAGCGTGCGCTGCGGCGACATGGTCTGGCGCGCCGTGGTCGATGCGCAGCTCAACGTGCTGAGCGAGGAATCCTTCGACCTGCGCTACCGCCGCTGGCGCTCTCCCGGGTAGGGCCCGGCCCGGATAGGACCCCGAACGGAAGACGCCGCCCGTCGGGCGGCGTCTTCGCCTGTCGTCATGGCAGGAGGGGGCCGGCCGCGAGGAGGCCGGCAAGGGCAAGCCGCGCCGCGCTCCTTTCTCCCCCGAAAGGAGCGCGGCGAAGGAGCCGGCTTAACCCTCGCGCTCGTCGCGAAGCGGGATGCGCTGCGACGCGCCGTCGAGATCGTCGAACCGGCCGCCGCGCACCGACCACAGGAACGAGGTCAGGGCGATGGCGCCGAACAGGAAGGCGATGGGGAGAAGGAAGGCGAAGCTGTTCATCGTGGTGTCCTGGTGAGTGTGGTGTCGGGCCGCCCGCAGCGCGGCGGGCGGCGCTAGCGAATGGCCTTGTAGCTGTGCCAGGTGCCGTGGCCGAGCACGGGGAAGGCGACGATGAGGCCGAGCAGGCCGGTCGCGACGCTGAGCGCGAACAGCGCCGCCACGATCGCGCCCCAGGCGAGCATCACGCCGAGATTGTTCCAGGTCAGCGAGATCGAGGTGCCCATGGCGGTGAAGGCGTCGGTCCGCTCCGCCAGCAGCATGGGGATGGCGAAGGTCGAGACGGCGAAGGAGAAGGCCGCGAACAGCCCGCCGACGACGGTGCCGACGACCAGCATCCCCCAGCCTTCCGGCGTGGTGAAGAGCATTTCGGCGACGTGGTCGAGGCCGGGGAACGGCCGCAACCCGAAGAACAGCGCGTAGATGATGACGGCCGCGCGCATCCACAGAAGCATCAGCAGGCACAGGATCGCGCCGGTGAACAGCACCTGCGGCCCCGACGCCGCCTTGACGAAGACCATGCGCTTGAGCGACGGCCTTTCGCCCTCGGCGAGGTCGCGGCTCTTCTGGTAGAGGCCGATGGCGACCAGCGGCCCCACCACCATGAAGCCGGCCAGCGCCGGGAACAGGATGTAGTCGAGGCCGAGCGCGAACAGCGTCCACACCACGACGACCGATACGGCGAACACGGCCAGCCCGTAGGCGAGGCTCGGCCCCGGCGTGTCGAGGAAGTCGCGCCAGCCGGCGGCGAGCCAGCCGAAGGCGGCGGAGGCGGGCAGGCCGCGCCGGCGCCGGCGGTTGAGCGGGACGGGCCTCGTCTGGGCGTTGTCGATGGTTCCCACGGTGTCCTCCCTCAGCAGGCCGGGCGGGCGGCGCGGAAGCCGGCGCCATCCTGCCCCGGGGTCTTGGTGTGCGCCACGCAGTCGGGCTGCGAGACGACGGCGACATAGACCAGATGCGCGTTGGCGGCGACGAGCAGCAGCACCACCGCGGCGGCGATGCCGGTCGCGACCAGCCGCCAGTTGAGCCGGCGCGCGGGGCGGGCGGAGGCGGCGCCGCTCATCGGCCGCCCCCCAGGCCGTGGACGTAGAGCGCCAGGATCTTGAGGTCGAGCGGCTTCAGCCTGCCTTCCCAATGCGGCATGTGGCCCTGGCGGCCGCCATGGATCGAGGCGTAGACCGACTGGGCGTCGCCGCCGTAGATCCAGACGTCGTCCGTCAGGTTCGGCGCGCCGGTCTCGACCATGCCGGTGGCGTCCTCGCCGTGGCAGGAGGCGCAGTTCTCGGCGAAGATCTGCCGGCCCTCCTCGATGCGGGCGTCGCCGGCGAGCGCCTCGGGCTGCGACAGCGAGCGCACATAGGCGGCGACGGCCCGCACTTGCTCGCGCTCCAGCACGCCGTCGCGGCCGAAGGCCATCATCTGCGACATGCGCGTCTCGTCATGGCCGGAATTGATGCCGACGCGGATGGTCTCGTGGATCGTCTCCGGCTCGCCGCCCCACAGCCACGCGCCGGCCGTCAGGTCGGGGAAGCCGCGGCTGCCCCTGCCGTCGGTGCCGTGGCACACGGCGCAATTGTCGCCGAACAGCGCATGGCCGGTCTCGCCCACGATGCGCATCAGCTCCGGGTCGGCCTGGACCCCGGCGTAGTCGAGCGCCATGACGCGGTCGGCCCAGCCGGCGCGCTCCGCCGCCGCCGTCTCGACCTGCCGCGTCACCACCTCGCGCTGGTCGAAGCCGAGCAGGCCCCTCGTATAGGTGACGCCGAGCGGCCAGGCCGGCATCAGGATCCAGTAGCCGAGCGCGAACAGCGCCGTGGTGACGAGGAAGAACAGCGCCACGCGCGGGATCGGCGTGTCCAGCTCCTCGATGCCGTTCCATTCGTGGCCGGTCGTGGTCTGCCCGGTGACGGGATCGTGCTTTTCCAGCGCCATGGCTTACCTCTCCCCCGGCCCTTTGCCCGGCCCTTTGCCCGGACGGTCGTCGTCGTCGAGAATGCTCTTCTTGGCGCGGTCGAAGCGCTTGCGGTTGGAAGGCCAGAACACGTAGACCAGCACCGCGATCGAGAAGGCGATGAGATAGAACAGCCCCCAGCTCTTGGCGAAGGCGACGAAGGCGTTGTGGTCGAGCTCCATGGCGCTCACTCGTCCTGCGTCGAGCCGGTCTCGACCGCATCCGTGGCGTGCGCCGCATCCGTCAGCCTGCCGAGGATCTGGAGATAGGCGACCAGCGCGTCCATCTCGGTCAGCCGGCCGGGCTCGCCGTCGAAGGCGCGGATGTTGGTCTCCTCGCCGTAGCGCCCGGCGACGCCGGCGGCGAAGCCGGAATCGGGCGCGGCCTGGCCCATGGCGTCGGCGGCGGCGCTCTCGACCATCTCGTCCGTATAGGGCACGCCGAGCCGCTGCATCGCCTTCAGGTGCCTGGGAAGGTCGTCGATGCGCAGCGTGTTGCGCTGCAGCCAGCCGTAGCGCGGCATCACCGATTCCGGCACCACGTCGCGCGGGTTGACGAGGTGGGCGACGTGCCAGGCGTCGGAATACTTGCCGCCGAGGCGGGCGAGGTCCGGGCCGGTGCGCTTGGAGCCCCACAGCATCGGCCGGTCGTATTGCGATTCCACGGCGAGCGAGTAGGGGCCGTAGCGCTCGACCTCGTCGCGCAGGGTGCGGATCATCTGCGAG
Source organism: Hyphomicrobiales bacterium (assembly GCA_003577315.1). Lineage (GTDB taxonomy): Bacteria > Pseudomonadota > Alphaproteobacteria > Rhizobiales > Rhizobiaceae > Aerobium. Next base: position 8,709 of record QEVK01000028.1, read on the forward strand.
TGGCAGGCATAGCAGCCCTCGCGCGTGTAGATGTTGCGCCCGGCGAGCTCCAGCGGCGTGTAGACGCGCATGTCGGGCGCCTCCTCGACCGTCTCGTCGATGGTGAACAGCGGCGCGATCTCGACCATGCCGCCGATGGCGGATACGCCGATGATGGCGAGCACGAAGCCGATGGCGCTGCGCTCGAGCTTGCGGTGGAAGAACTCGGGCATGGGCTACTCTCCCGGCTGGGCGGCGACGGCCGGCTCGTGAGGGACCGGAACGTCGGCGGCGCTGTCGCGGCGGACCCCCTCCTGGCGGGACAGGCGGATGGTCATGGCGACGTTGTAGGCGCCGACCACCGCGCCGGCGAGGAAGAACAGCCCGCCCACCGTGCGCGCGATGTAGTAGGGGTGCATGGCGACGAGGCTGTCGATGAAGGAATAGGCCAGCGTGCCGCTGTCGGTGTAGGTGCGCCACATCAGGCCCTGGATGATGCCCGAGTTCCACATCGCGAACACGTAGATGACGGTGCCGGTGAGCGCGAGCCAGAAATGGGCCTCGACCAGGCGCGGCGAATACATGGTCTTCTGCTTCCACATCCACGGCACCAGCGCGTAGATCGAGCCGAAGGTGATCATCGCCACCCAGCCGAGCGCGCCGGCATGGACGTGGCCGACGGTCCAGTCGGTGTAGTGGCTGAGCGAGTTCACCGCGCGGATGGCCATGAACGAGCCCTCGAAGGTCGAGATGCCGTAGAACACGGCCGCCACCATCATGAAGCGCAGCGTGGCGTCGTCGCGCACCTTGTGCCAGGCGCCGTTCAGCGTCGCCAGCGCGTTGCCGGCCGACGACCACGACGGCACCAGAAGCATGATCGAGAAGGTCATGCCGAGCGTCTGCACCCATTGCGGCAGCGCCGTGTAGTGCAGGTGGTGCGAGCCCGCCCACATGTAGAAGAAGGTGATGCCCCAGAAGCTGATGATCGACAGCCGGTAGGAGAAGATCGGCCGCTCGGCGCGCTTGGGCATGTAGTAGTACATCATGCCGAGGAAGCCGGCGGTGAGGAAGAAGGCCACCGCGTTGTGGCCGTACCACCACTGCACCATGGCGTCCTGCACGCCGGAATAGAGCGGATAGCTGCGCGCGGCGGCGAACGAGATCGGCAGCGCCAGGTTGTTGACGATGTGCAGCACCGCCACCACCAGGATGAAGGCCATGTAGTACCAGTTGGCGACGTAGATGTGCGGCTCCTGCCGCCGCTGCAGCGTGCGGATGTAGATCAGGAAATAGACGACCCAGACCACGACCAGCCAGATGTCGGCATACCACTCCGGCTCGGCATATTCCTTGGACTGGGTGATGCCCATGAAGTAGCCGCTGACGGCGAGCACGCAGAACAGGTTGTAGCCGATGATGACGAACCACGGCGAAAGCTGGTCGGGCAGCCGCGCCCGCGTCGTGCGCTGGAGCACGTGCAGCGAGGTGGCGATCAGCGCGTTGCCGCCGAAGCCGAAGATGATGCCGGTGGTGTGGACCGGGCGCAGGCGGCCGAAGCTGGCCCAGGCCTGGTCGACGAAGGTCAGCTCCGGCCAGGCCAGCAGCGCGGCCACCCACACGCCGAAGAACATGCCGAACACCGCCCACGCCATGGTCAGCACGATGCCGAACCTGGTCGGGTCGTCGTAATAGCGCGACAGGCGCTCCTCGCCCGGCTCCGGCGCGTAGAAGCCGGCCATCACCGCCCACGCGACGCCGAGGCTGAAGAGAAGCACGATGAAGCCGTGCACGCCCATCAGGTCGCCGCGCCCGCCCGCCGCCATCGCCAGCCCGGTCAGGCCGAGCAGGGTGAGGATGACCAGCGCAAGCCGGCGTTCGGACAGCGTCAGTCCCGCTACCATGTCGCAATCCTCCACCGGCCGCCGCCGGAGACGGAGGCCGGGCTAAAACAGGAATTCAGGATGGATGTTTTAGCAACAAGCGCTTGCGGCCCCAACAGGAAAATACGTCGCAGCCCGGAATTTTTCCAGACGGGACCCGGCGCGGCCGGCGCCGCCCCGCCGGGCGGGCGCGCGGCGCGCCGCGATGCGCCCTCCCCTGACGCGGCTCAGCCGGCGGCCGCGCCGTCCTTCTCGGCGACGAGCAGCGCGATCTCGGCGCCGACGCGCATGTCGTCCTCGGCGCCGAAGCTGTGGCGGCGGATACGGCCCCGCCGGTCGATCAGCACCAGGCTCGGCGTGCCGCGAAAACCGTAGGCTTCCATGGTGCGCGGGATCGGCCCGCCGTCCGATGGCCGGTCGACGCCGATCGGGAAGGTCAGCCGGTATTCGTGGATGAAGGCGGCGAGCGAGACCGGCGTCATCGCCTCGTGATGCTCGAACACGGTGTGAAGGCCGATCACCGCCACCTCGGCCGGCGGGAACAGGGCGGCGATCTTCCTCGCCTGCGGCAGCCCGCCCTGCACGCAGCCGGGGCACAGCATCTGGAAGGCGTGCAGCGCCACGACCCTGCCGCGCAGGGCGGCGAGCGACGGCGGCGCCTCGGCGTTGAACCACTGCGCGACGTCGAGCTCGGGCGCGACGATGTCTTCCATGCCGGTCTCCCTTCGCCGGGTTCGGTGCGGCGGCCCCTCCCCCGCGCCGGCGGCGCGGGGGAGGGGCGGTTCAGTCGCCGACCTTGCCGGGCAGGCTCAGATCGCCGGAGGCGACGTCGAAGACGTCGGCGACGCACAGCAGCGGCGCATGCACGTCGGCGTTGACGCGCAGGCCGGCGGTGACGCCGTCATAGCTGGCGTCCCGCGCCCCGGCGAGGCCGGCGGCGGGCACGCGCAGCTCGACCGTCTCGCCCGCAAGCGCCGGCTCGAAGCCGGGGCTGTCGATCAAAAGCGGCAGGCCGGGCCACGTCTGCGGCAGGCGCGGCTTCGCCCCTTCCGGTATGTCGACGACCTTGAGCGCGCCGGCCCCGCACGCCTCGTCCGGCCCCAGCACCACCCAGTGGCTGTGCCAGACGTCGCCGTCGTTGCCGGGGTCGCCGTCGCCGTTCTCGTCCTTGAGCGGGGTGTCGTCGAAGTCGGGATGGGCGGTCACCGTCATCGCCAGGATGCCGGCCTTCTCCTCGAAGCCGACCTCGTAGGGGTCGATGCTCGTCGGCCACACATAGGCGAACACCGCCGAGCCGGCCAGCGCGCCGACCGGCGTCGGCTTCGTCTCGCCCGCCTTGCCCGACACGGCCATGCGGAACACCACCGCATCGCCCTCGATCCCGACCCGGGCATGGACGATGTCGAAATCCGCGACCGCGGCGTTGCCGGCCTCGGCCGCGATGCCGGCGTCATGGGCATCGGCCGCGCCGGCAGCCGACAGCGCGGCAAGCAGCGCCGCCGCCACGGCGGGGCGAAGCGGCCCGGCCATCACGCACCTCCCTTCAGCTCGGCGAGCGCGGCGCCGAAATTGATGTGATAGGCGCTGCCGGCCAGCACCAGCGCCGGCACCGAGGCGACGCCGGCGGCCTCGGCCTCGCCGATGCGCTGCGGCTGCTCGCCCAGATGCACGATCTCGACCGCCCATGCGGTCGGGTCGAGGGCATGGGCCAGCCGCTGCTCGGCGTCGACGCAGACCGGGCATCCGGCATGGTAGAAGGTGGCTTTCTGTGGCATGGTGTGGTGCTCCTTTCTTTTCTTTCCCGGAGAGAGGGTGAGCAAATGAGCGCCCCGCCATCGCCATTGCCGTGGCATGGACCGGGGCGCTCGTCCTTCATGCCGGCTCGAAGGCCGAAAGCGCGGACGCCTTCTGCCGCGGGCCGGCTTCCTCGTGGTCGGCGCAGTCGAGACGCAGCGAGGCGTCGCCGAACGCGGCGTCCACGAAGGCGCAGTGATGCGGCTTTCGCGCATCGTCATGGGCATAGGGCCGGAAGAACCGGCAGGTCAGGCACAGGCGCTGCGGCTCGATGGCGCCGGCCTGCTGAAGGGACAGGATCATCCTCGACAGGCTGCGGTGCAGCATCGCGCGCTCGGCCGGGGCAAGCGCCTCGACCGCCTGCGTCAGCGCGGCGGGCGGGCGGGCGACCTCGGCCGCGAGCCGCCGGCCGGCCGGCGTCAGGTGGATCAGCGCGGCGCGGCCGTCCCCGGGGTCGGGCCGCCGCTCGACCAGCCGCTTGCGGGAAAGCGCTGCAAGCGTGTCGCTGGCGCTGGCCTGGGTGACGCCGAGCGCCCTCGCCAGGATGCCGACCCGGCTCGGGCCCCGGCCGGCGAGCAGCGACAGGCACGCCGCCTGCGTCGGGGTGAGGCCGCGCGGCTCGGCCGCGCGCCAGCCCGCCATGCGCAGGAAGGCGCTGATGCGGTCGAGGCCGGCTGCGATCTGCTCGCTGTCCTGCGTGGCTTGCTTCATGCAATATTCATAGGACTCCTATCTATATTCGTCAAGCGCCTTGCCGCCCCCCTTTGCCGGATCCTCTTGCCCGCACCGACGCCGGGCGGCATGTTCGGATGGACAAGGAAAGGGCCGCCCCGGGGGCGGCCCGGCTGGAGACGGACGGGAGACGCGGGAACATGGCGGTCGGCTGGAACGACCTCGACGAGGACGAGAAGACCGCGCTTCGCCGGCTGAACCGCGGGCCTTATCCGGGGCTGCCGCCCGAGCTTGCCGAGCGGCTGATCGCGCACGGGCTGGCGGTGCGGCGCGAGCGCGGCGTCGGCATCAACCGCGAGGGCCGCGAGCTCGTCATTTCCGTCCTGCTCGAAGGGCGCGGCGGCTGAAGCCGCTGTCCGTTGTCGGCACCGCTATCCGCGCCCGCCCGGGCGGCGTCCCGGGGCCTCAGTGGCCGGCGGCCTCGCGCTTGCGCTCGACCAGCAGGCGGCCCGCCGTCTCGAAGGCGTCGTTGATGGCGAGGTTGACGTCCTCGGCCGGGTTGCCCAGCCCGCTCTCGCGCGTGACGTTGATGTCCGGGCCGGGGATGCCGATCCTGACATGCACCTTGAAGGCGCGGCCCGTCACCTTGCGCTTCTGCGGCGCCTCGATGGTCACGTCGGCGTCGACGATGCGCGAATGCAGCTTGCCGAGGTCGGCGAAGCGGCGCCTGACATGGCCTTCGATCGCCTCCGACGGCTCGAGGTTGCGGAAAGTGACGGTAAGCGGCGTCTGCATGTCGATGCTCCGATGTCTTTCTCGGCACGTTTGTGCCTCGATGCACGTAGGCGCGCGCCGGTGGCGTTTCCAGTGCGGCGCGACCTTTTGCGCCGCCCTTGCCGCCCCGCCTTGAACCTCGCGGCCGCGGCGTGCACAACTTCGCCTCCGGGATGGCCGGCACGGTGGCCGGGCATGCGGCCGGGGGCGAGGGTGCGATGACAAAGAACGCAGTGCGGGCGAACCGGATCCGGCTGCCGGCCCTTGCGCTGGCCGCCGCGCTCGTCCCGGCCGAGGCGCTGGCCCATGCGTCGGACCGCGGCCATGTGCTGCTCCTGCCCACCGGCCACTACATCGCCGGCGGGGCGGCGGCCGTGGCGCTTTCCTTCCTCGTGCTCGCCTTCGCGCCGCAGCCGCCGCTGGACCGGCTGGCGCGCTGGCGCCTGCCGCTCGGCGCGCCGCCCCCGGGCCTGCGGCTTGCCGGCAGCGCGCTTTCCTTCCTGTTCCTCGCCTTTCTGGTCGCGGCCGGCTTCCTCGGCAGCCGCGACCCGCTGACCAACCCGCTGCCGCTGATGGTGTGGGCGGTGTTCTGGGTCGGGCTGACGCTGGCGCAAAGCTTCCTCGGCGACATCTGGCGCTTCCTCGATCCGTGGTACGCGCCGTGGCGACTGCTTTCCGGCGGCAGGGCCGCGCCCCATGCCCTGCCGGCGCGGTTTGGCTATCTTCCGGCCATCGTCCAGTTCTTCGCCTTCGCCTGGTTCGAGCTGGTCCATCCCGCCCCGGACGACCCGGCCGTGCTGGCGACGGCGGTCTGCGTCTATTTCGCCGTCAACCTCGCCGCCATGCTCGTCTTCGGCCACGAGGACTGGGCGCGCCGGGGCGAGTGTTTGTCGGCGTTCCTGCGCATGATGGCGCGGCTCGCCGTGATCGAGGGGCGGGACGCGCCGGACGGGCGGCGCCGGTTGTCGCTCTGCCTGCCGGGGGCGAAGCTGGTCGGCGCGCCGCCGCTGCCGCCGAGCGGGGCGCTGTTCCTGCTCCTGGCGCTGTCGTCGGTCTCCTTCGACGGGCTGATGCGCACCTTCTTCTGGCTCGGCCTGATCGGCGTCAACCCGCTGGAGTTTCCCGGCCGCAGCGCCGTCGTCGCCTCCTCGACCGTCGGGCTCGCCGCCGCCTTCGCCCTGCTCGGCCTGGCCTTCTTCGCCGCCGGCGCGCTCGGCGAGCGGCTGGCCGGCAGGACGGGCGCGACGCTCGCCGCCGCCGGCGCGCTGGTGTGGTCGATCGTGCCGATCGCCACCGCCTACCATGTCGCCCACTACCTGCCCTCGCTCGCGGTCGACGTCCAGTATGCGCTCGCCGCGCTCGCCGATCCGTTCAGGCGCAGCGTCGAGCTGTTCGGCTCGCCCCACCTTCACGTCCATGCCGGCGCGCTGATGGGGGCGGACCGCGTCTGGCTGATCTGGAACCTGCAGGCGGCGGCCATCGTCGGCGGCCACCTGCTGGCGGTCCTGGTCGCGCATGTCGTGGCCTTCCGCCTGCACGGCTCGGCGGCGGGGGCGGCGCGCTCGCAGCTTCCGCTCGCCGTGCTGATGGTCGGCTACACCGTGCTCGGCCTGTGGCTCCTCTCCGCGCCGACGGCGGGCTAGCAAAACGTTTTCGCGCCGCAGCAAATGTCATGTTGCATGAGCGCCGGATTGATGGTTTACGTTGCGGCCGTTCCATTTTCCGGCAGCGGAGCCGCCAGCCTCGGCGGCCTCCCGGGCCGGCTTCGAGGTCGAGGGGCCAACGATGACCGACGTGCGCAAGCCTTCCCGCCTTTTTCCTTCCTCCGTCTCGCGGCGCGGCGCGCTCAAGGGGCTCGGCGCGGCCGCCGCGCTCGGGGCCGCGCCCGGCTTCGTGCGCTATGCCCAGGCGCAGTCGTCGGCGCCGGTCAGGATCGGCTTCCAGGCCCATCGCACCGGCATCGGCGCCGCCTACGGCCGCTGGTACGAGCGCACCACGGCCGCCGCCGTCAAGGCGATCAACGACGCCGGCGGCATCAACGGCCGGCCGGTCGAGATCGTCACCGAGGATGACGGCACCGATCCCGCCCGCGGCGCCGAGGTGGTGGAGAAGTTCGCCAGCCAGCACCGCGTCGACCTCGTCTACGGCACGCTGTTCTCCCATGTCGTCACCGGCTCGGCCCCGGCGGCGGGCGAGCTGAAGATCCCCTACTACGTGGTCTCCGAGGGCTACCACGTCGCCTCGGGCAAGCTGAACCGCTGGGTGATCCAGCCAGGCATCACCGACGTGCGCGCCCAGTGCCGCTCGGTCGCGCCGTGGATCGCGCAGAACGTCGGCAAGAAGATCACCATGATCTTTCCCGACTACGCCTTCGGCCACGACCACCGCGACTTCTTCGGCCCGGCCGCGGAGGAGCAGGGGGCGCAGGTGATCGCCAGGATCGCGATCCCGCCGACGGAGACCTCGTTCACCCGCTACTTCCCCCAGATCCCCTCCGACACCGACGTCATCTACCACGTCATGGTCGGGCCGGCGGTGCTGACCTTCGTCAAGGAGCTCGGCGAGTTCTACGGCGGGCGCGGGCCGAAGCTGTTCGGCTTCATCGACTCGCTGGAAGCCGTCGACATCAACAGCCCCGGCCTCGAGTTCCTCGAGGGCAGCCATTTCTGGGAGGGCATGCCGCGCTATCTCCAGCCGGACGCCTCGGAGGCCGAGCGCGCCTATCGCGCCGCCGTCGGCCTCGACGACAACGGCGCGGCGGTCAACGACCCGCGCGACGTCTCCACCAACGCCCACATGTTCGGCTGCTGGGAGACGCTCCACATCATCAAGCGCTCGATGGAGGCCGCCGGCTATCGCGGCATCGAGGATCGCCAGAAGCTGATCGAGGCGACCGAGGCGATGACCGACATGGAGGAGGGCATCGAGCACCCGCAGGGGCCGAAGCGCTTCGACGGCCGCATCCACCAGGTGTTCGGCACCCAGAACATCTCGGTGGTCGAGAACGGCCGGCTGAACGTCGTCCACAAGACCTCGATCGAGGACGGCCTCTACGAGCCGGAAGCCGACTACACCGCGCAAGCCTTCTGAGCGCCCGGGCCCCGGTTCGGTGCGCCGGCCTGTGAGACGCTGAGGCGATGGGGTTCGGGCCGCTCCTGCTGCTGGCCTCGCTGGAGGGCCTCGTCACCGCCGCCGTGCTGGCGCTGATGGCGCTCGGCCTGTCGCTGGTGTTCGGCGTCATGCGGGTGGTCAACGTCGCCCACGGCGAGTTCTTCATGCTGGGCGCGGTGGTGGCCTGGGCGGTCTCGACAGCCTTCGCCGGCCACCCGGCAATCGGCTTCGCCGCCGCGCTGCTGGTCGCGCCGCTGGCGGTGGGCGCGGTCGCCTTCGTGTCGGAGCGGCTGGTGCTGCGCCGGCTGGGCTACGACCCGGAAGCCACCATCGTCGCCACCATCGGCCTGCTCTACATCGTCCAGCAGCTCGCGCTGACCTTCTACGGCGCCGACGCGCGCCCGGTGCAGCCGCCGTTCAACCCGCGCATCCAGCTCCCCTGGTTCGGCTATTCCGGCTACAAGCTCGCGGTGATCGCGGCCGCCGCGGCGCTGATGCTCGCCACCTGGTTCGTGCTGTCGCGCACGCGCGCCGGCCTCGTCATGCGCGCCACGCAATACGACCGCGAGACCGCGCAGGCCTTCGGCATCCCGGTCGGCCGCGTCTATGCCGGCGTCTTCGCGCTCGGCGCCATGCTGGCGGCGGTCGCCGCCGTTCTCGTCGTGCCGGTCAGCCAGGCGCACTATCTGATGGGGCGCGACCCGCTGCTGCTGTCCTTCGTCGTCGTCATCATCGGCGGGCTGGGCTCCCTGCGCGGCACGGTGGTGGCCGCGCTGCTGATCGGGCTGTCCGACGGCATCATCTCGACGCTGTTCTTCTCGCCGACGCTGGCCAAGATCCTCGCCACGCTGCTCGTGGCGCTGGTGCTGGTCTTCCGGCCGCAGGGCCTGTTCGGGACGGCGGCGCGATGAGCGGCGGCGTATCCGCGCGCGTCTGGGCGCTGCATCTGGCGGTGATCGCGGCCCTGCTCGCCGCCGGCTTCCTGCTGCCCGAATACCATCGCGGCGTCTTCGCGCGCATCCTGGTGCTCGCCGTCTTCGCCATGGGCTACAATTTGCTCATCGGCTATGCCGGGCTGTTGAGCCTGGGCCACGCGATGTTCTTCGCCGCCGGCCTCTACGGCGCCGGCCTGCCGGTCTATCATCTGGGCTGGGGCGTGCTTCCCGCCTTCGCGGCCGGAATCGCCGCCGGCGGGGCGCTGGCGCTCGTCATCGGCGCGCTGGCGCTGCGCACGGTCGGCGTCGCCTTCATGATCGTGACCATGATGTTCTCGCAGGTCGTCTATCTCACCACGCTCTACTTCACGACCTGGACGCGCGGCGAGGAGGGGCTGGTGCTGTCGCCCGCCATGCGCCGGATCGACCTCGGCGGCGCGGCGCTCAGCCTGTCCGACCCGGTTGCGCGCTACATGATCGCGCTTTTCCTGTTCTCGGTCGTGCTTCTCCTCTCGCTCAGGCTGGTGCGTTCGCCCTTCGGCCGCACGCTCGTCGGCATCCGCGAGAACGAGGAGCGCATGCGCATGCTGGGCTACGACACCTTCCGCGCCAAGCTCGCCGCCGTCGTCGTCTCCGGCCTCGCCTGCGGCGCGGCCGGCGCGGCCTGGGGGCTGATGTTCGGCTATGTCGGCTCGGGCTTCGCCTCGATCCAGTATTCGATCCTGCCGCTCCTGTGGGTGCTGGTCGGGGGCGCGGCGACCACGCTCGGGCCGCTTCTCGGCACCGCCTTCATGTTCTACGTCGTCGACTATGCGTCGGGCCTCACCAGCGCCTATCTGCTGCTGGTCGGCGCCGCGCTCATCCTCACCGTGCTGTTCTTCCCCAGGGGCGTGCTCGGCACGATGCGCGAAAGGTGGCTGAAATGGCTGCCCTAGCGTCCCCGACCGAGACCCCCCTGATCGAAACGAGGGCGCTGTCGCGCGGCTTCGGCGGGCTGAAGGCGGTCGACAATGTCGATTTCCGGCTGCGGGCCGGCGAGATCCGCGCGCTGATCGGGCCCAACGGCGCCGGCAAGACGACGCTGGTCGGCCTGATCTGCGGCCGCATCGCCCCGTCCTGCGGCACGATCCTGTTTCAGGGCCGCGACATCACCCGCCTTCCCGCCCATGCAAGGGTCATGGCCGGCATCGCCTACACCTTCCAGATCACCTCGATCTTCCCGAAGCTTTCGGCCTACGACAATGTCGCGCTGCCGGTGCAGCGGCGGCTTCTGGCGCAGGGGCGCGCGCGCGCGCACGACCTCGACGCCGGCGTCGCGGAGGCGCTGGAGAAGGTCGGCCTTTGCGGGCGCGCGTCGACGCCCGCCGGCGACCTCGCCTACGGCCACCAGCGGCTGCTGGAGGTCGCCATGGGCCTTGCGCTGAAGCCGCGCCTGCTCATCCTCGACGAGCCGACGCAGGGGCTCTCCGACGGCGAGATCGAGACCTTCGTCGCGCTGGCGCGCGCCATCGCCGGCGAGGCGACGGTGCTGATCATCGAGCACAACATGCAGGTGGTGATGGAGCTGGCCCAAACGATCACGGTGATGAACGCCGGCCGCATCCTCGCCGAGGGGACGCCGGAGGCGATCCGCGCCGACCGCGCGGTGCAGGACGTCTATCTCGGGGGCCACGGCCATGGCTGAGGCGGCGCTGGCCCTTTCCGGCGTCGACGCCTTCTACGGCAACGTGCAGGCGCTGCACGGCCTGTCGCTGTCGCTGGAGCGCGGCGAGGTGCTGTGCCTGCTCGGCCGCAACGGCGCCGGCAAGACCACCGCGCTCAAGGCGATCATGGGGCTGGTGGCGGTGCGGGCCGGCGCGATCGGGAAGGACGGCCGCGACATCACCCGCCTGCCCGCACACGAGATCCCGAAGACCGGCATCGGCTACGTGCCGCAGGGCAGGCGGCTGTTTTCCGAGCTGACCGTGGCGGAGAATCTCGAGATCGGCCTGATGACGCGCAAGAAAGGCGAGGAAACGCGGGCCGCCGTGCTCGACCTCTTCCCCGTGCTGCGCGAGCGGCTGTCGCAGCGCTCGGGCACGCTGTCGGGCGGCGAGCAGCAGATGCTGGCCATGGCGCGCGCGCTGTGCCTGGAGCCGGACGTGCTTCTCCTCGACGAGCCGACCGAGGGGCTGATGCCGTCGATGATCGAGCGCATCCGCGAGGCGGTTTCCGGCCTGCGCGACAGGGGCGTGTCGATCGTGCTGGTCGAGCAGCGGGTGGAGGCGGCGCTGTCGCTGGCCGACCGCGTCGCCTTCATCGAGAACGGCCGCAACCGCGAGACGCTCGCCGCCGCGGCGGTGCGCGCCGACCCTGAGCGGCTGCGCCGCTATGTCGGGGTGGGCTGACGGCCGCCTACTCGCCCTCGCCGTCCAGCGCCGGCCCGTCAGGCGTGGGGATTGCCACGCCCGCCATCTCCGCCGCCGTCAGCCGCGCGGCCCCGGCGCGCGCGATGCGCAGCGTCAGCGCCTTGCGCGTGGCCGCCGGCAGCCGGTGCTCGGGCGCCTCGCGCAGCATCTCCGCGCCGTAGCCGTCCGACAGGATGAAGCCGCATTCGCCGGGAAAGATCGCCTCCGGCACGCCCGGATGGGTGGCGAAGAAGAAGCGGTCGCACCAGAGTCGATATTCCGGCCATTTGCGGTCGGCGCGGAAATCCTCCACCGACGACTTGATCTCGACGATCCAGATGTCGCCCCTGCGCGTCAGCGCCACGAGGTCGGCGCGCCGGCCGGTCGCCAGCGGCAGCTCGGGAATGGCGACCGCGCCCATCTCGATCAGCAGGCGCTGGACGCCGCGGCGCACCAGCATCGCCCGGTCGGACTGGCGCCCGTCGGCGAGCGGGTTCAGGGGAATCGGCGAGACGATAGGCATCGCACGAGAATGCCACCGCGAGGCGGCGGCGTGAAGCGCCTCAGCAGCAGCGGCCGCCCTCCCTGCCGGCGATGTCGTCGAGGATCGGGCAGTCGGGCCGGTGGTCGCCGTGGCAGGCGCGCACCAGCGTGTCCAGCGTGCGGCGCATCGACTGCAACTCCGCGATCTTGGCGTCGATGGCCGCGACATGGGCGACCGCGATCTCGCGCACGTCCTGGCTGGCGCGGCCCTTGTCGTTGTAGAGCGCCATCAGCTGCCGGCATTCCTCGATGGAGAAGCCCAGCCCCCGCGCCCGCTTGAGGAAGGCGAGGCTGTGGACGTCCTCGCCGGAATAGTCGCGATAGCCGTTGGCGGCGCGGCCGGGCCTGATCAGCCCGACCTCCTCATAGTAGCGGATCGTCTTGGCCGGCAGGCCCGAGCGGCGGGCCGCTTGCGAAACGTTCATGGCGCGGTTCCTTTCGTTTTGCCCGGTTCGGGAGCGGCCGCGCGCCGCTCACGAAACCGTGAGAATGTTGCCGATTTGCCATATTGTCGCACCAAGCGACCGCTTCGGCCGGTCCTGCGCGCGATGCGGGCTTGGCAAACGCCGCAAGGTAAGCGAAACAAACCGTGGCGAAAATGCGGCTCGAATCGGGCGGCGCCGGGTCAACAGGGTCTTCGATACCTCACATGCGCGTCAAAAAATTCCTTCTCGTCGCGGCGCTGGGCGCTGCCACCGCCCTTGCCGGCTGCACCACCGGCGGCAGCATCTTCACCGCCGAATACGGCTCGAGGAAGGATGCCGGCTACCAGCTTCCGGCGATCCCGATCCATCAGGTGCCGTCGCAGTATCACCGCCAGATCGTGCGCTACAAGACCGACGAGAAGCCCGGCACGGTGATCGTCGACACCAAGGCCAAGTTCCTCTACCTCGTCATGGCCGACGGCAAGGCGATGCGCTACGGCATCGGCGTCGGCCGCGAGGGTTTCGAGTGGTCGGGCACCTCGCGCGTGGCGATGAAGCGCGAATGGCCGACCTGGACGCCGCCGGAGGCGATGATCGGCCGCCAGCCCGAGCTCGCCAAGTGGCGCGGCGGCCAGCCCGGCGGCCTTTCCAACCCGCTCGGCGCGCGCGCCATGTACCTGTTCAACAAGAGCGGCGACACCGGCTACCGCCTGCACGGCACGCCGGAGTGGAAGTCGATCGGCCGGGCGATGTCGTCGGGCTGCATCCGCCTCATCAACCAGGACATCATCGACCTCTACGACCGCGTCGAGGTCGGGGCCAAGGTGATCGTGAAATAACGATGCGAACCGTCTAGGCAACACCGACGTCGCATGAAGCAGAAAACCGGGCCTCGCGCCCGGTTTTCTGTTTGGTGCGTCCCTTCGCGAGGCTGCGCTCAGGGAATCTGCTCGACGTGCTGCACCTCCGGCACGAAATGGCGCAGCAGGTTCTGGATGCCGTGCTTGAGCGTCGCGGTCGAGGACGGGCAGCCGGCGCACGCGCCCTTCATGTGCAGGAAGACGGTGCCGTTCTCGAAGCCGCGGAAGGTGATGTCGCCGCCGTCCTGGGCCACGGCCGGGCGCACGCGCGTGTCGAGCAGCTCCTTGATGGTGGCCACGATCTCCTCGTCGGCCTCGTCGTAGAACTCCTCGCCGCCGGCCTCGTCGGCCATCGCCGCGACGGTGCCCGCCTGCGCCATCACCGGCAGGCCGGACATGAAATGCTCCATGATCGCGCCAAGGATGGCAGGCTTCAGGTGCTGCCAGTCCGGGCCGTCCTGCTTGGTGACGGTGACGAAGTCGTAGCCGAAGAACACGCCGGTCACGCCCGGCACATCGAACAGCGCGCCGGCCAGCGGCGAGGCCTCGCGCGCGGCCGCCGCGTCGCGGAAATCGGCGGTGCCGTCCTCCAGCACCACCTTGCCCGGCAGGAACTTCAGCGTCGCGGGATTGGGGGTCGCCTCGGTCTGGATGAACATCGCCGTTCTCCGTTTCCTAATTTTGGAATTGTTCTAAAATAGAGCAGACGGCGGCAGCCGGCAAGCTCGTCGCGTGTCATGCAAAGCGGACCCTATATGGGGTCGTTGCCGCCGGCGCGCAATCGCAGCCTTCAGGCAAGGGTCTCGATCTCCTCGTCGGTGAGGCCCGCCGGCACCACGGTGACGGGGATCGGGAAGGCCGCGCCCTTGCCGGCGACCGAGGCGACGAGCGGCCCCGGCCCCTCCTTGGAGCCGCCGGCGGCCAGCACGAGGATGGCGATGTCCTGGTCTTCCTCGATCAGCTTGTGGATCTCCTGGGCGGGCGTGCCCTCGCGCACGACCAGCTCCGGCTCGATACCGACCTTCTCGCGAATGCGGGTGGCGTGGCTGTCGAGGGCGGCGCCGGCGGCGGCGTTCGCCTCCTCGCGCATGATCTGCTCGACGCCGAGCCAGTGCTGGAAGTCGGCCGGCTCGATCACGTAGAGCAGCACCACCGCGCCGCCGGTGGAGCGGGCGCGGCGCGCGGCGTAGGCGACGGCGTGCTCGCATTCGGGCGTGCTGTCGACGATGGCGAGGAACTTGCGCCGGTGGCCGGCTTCCGCGCTCAGGCGTCTTGAAACCATATGCCCTCTCCTGCCCAGTGTCGTGTCTGGCGTCGCCTCATGCCGTCATCGACCCGTCCCGGCGGGCAATCTGCCACCGCGCCGGGCGTCGGGCAAGCGTCGCGACGCGGGCGCATCAGTCGTCGAGCAGGCCGACGATCTCGCGCACCTGCTTCATCGTCGCCTCGGCGAGCGCGCCGGCGCGCTCGCCGCCGTCGCGCAGCACGGCGTCGACATAGGCGCGGTCGGCCGAGATGCGGCGCATCTCGGCGGCGACCGGCGCCAGCTTCTCCACCGCGAGCTCGGCCAGCGCCGGCTTGAACGCCGAGAACTGCCGGCCGCCGAACTCGGCCATCACCGCCTCGCGGCTGGTTTCGGCGAGCGCGGCATAGATGCCGACGAGGTTCTCGGCTTCGGGCCGGTCCTTCAGGCCGGCAAGCTCCGACGGCAGCGGCTCGGGGTCGGTCTTGGCCTTCTTGATCTTCTTCGCGATGGCGTCGGCGTCGTCGGTCAGGTTGATGCGCGACAGGTCCGACGGGTCGGACTTCGACATCTTCTTGGTGCCGTCGCGCAGGCTCATGACGCGCGTGGCCGGGCCCTCGATCAGCGGCTCGGTCAGCGGGAAGAAGCCGTTCAGCGTCTCGTCTCCCATCGTCATCTCGACGCCGATGCCGAGCTCGCCGATCCTTCTGGAGAAGTCGTTGTTGAACTTGGCGGCGATGTCGCGCGTCAGCTCCAGATGCTGCTTCTGGTCGTCGCCGACCGGCACGTGGGTGGCGCGGTAGACGAGGATGTCGGCCGCCATCAGGCTCGGATAGGCGAGCAGGCCCAGCGAGGCGTTCTCGCGGTCCTTGCCGGCCTTGTCCTTGAACTGCGTCATGCGGTTCATCCAGCCGATGCGCGCCACGCAGTTGAAGATCCAGGCAAGCTCGGCGTGCTGCGGCACGCGCGCCTGGTTGAAGACGATGTGCTTTTCAGGATCGATGCCGGCGGCGAGGAAGGCGGCGGTGATCGAGCGCGTCTGCGAGGGCAGGTCGTCGTGGACGAGCTGCGCGGTGATCGAGTGCAGGTCGACCACGCAATAGATGCAGTCGTGGCTTTCCTGGAGCGCGACGAACTTGCGGATCGCGCCGAGATAGTTGCCCAGATGCAGGTTGCCGGTCGGCTGGACGCCGGAGAAGACCAGGGGTTTGAAGCTGCTCATGATGGAAGGGGTCCGGGGCTTGTGGAGGGCCTCGTGGCAAGCGAGAGCCATGGGATTGCGTCGGCTTATGGCGGATGCCGCGTCACGGATCAAGGGGTTGCGCCGGCGCGGCCTTTCGCCGCCTGAACGCGCCCTTCAGCTCGGCGCGGTCGAGCGCGCCGGTGGCGATGACGATGGCGAAATAGACGATCGCCGCGATGCCGATGACGCCCATCACCGCGCAGAACCGCACGAGGAGGGCGGGCGAGGCCAGCCACGCCGCCATGGCGCGGTCGAGCAGGAGCACCACCACGCCCATCGCGGCGCTGGCCACCACGATCATGGCGACGCGCCGCAGCGTCCTTGCCGAGGGGCGGAAGTCGCCGCGCCGCCACAGCACGCCGGCGAGCAGCGCGAAATTGAGCCAGGCCGAGATCGAGGTGGCGGCGGCGATGCCGACATGGCCCCAGATCGGGAACAGGATCAGGCTGCCGGCGATGTTGACGACCACGGCGGCCATCGAGAACCACATCGGGCTCTTGACGTCGAGCCGCGCGAAATAGGCCGGAGAGAACACCTTGATGAGCACGTAGGCCGGCAGGCCGGTGGCGAAGGCGGAAAGGGCGGCCGCCGTCAGCGCCGTGGTCTGCGCCGTGAAGGCGCCGCGCTCGTAGAGGAGGTTGACCAGCGGCCCGGAAAACAGCACGAAGCCGACCGCCGCCGGCAGGGTCAGCCCGAGGCCGAACTCCAGCGAGCGGTTCTGCAGGTGCTGGGCGTCGGCGAAATCGCCCGCCTTCAGCGTGCGCGACAGCTCGGGCAGCAGCACGACGCCGATGGCGATGCCGATGATGCCGAGCGGAAGCTGGTTGATGCGGTCGGCGTAGTTGAGCAGCGAGATCGCGCCCTCCTGCGCCGAGGCGATGATCTGCCCGACCAGGAGGTTGATCTGGGTGACGCCGCCCGTCAGCAGCGCCGGCCCCATCAGCGTCAGCAGCCGCCTCACGTCCGGCGTCAGCGCCGGCCGGCGCAGCGACATCGAGAAGCCTTGCCTGCGCACGCCGCGCGCCAGGAAGAAAAGCTGCGCCGCGCCCGAGGCGAACACGCCCCAGGCCAGCCACAGGCCGGTCGCCTGCGCGTCGATGCCGAGCGCCAGCGCCACCACCAGCACGCCGATCAGGATGACGTTGAGCAGCACCGGCACGATGGCCGCGAGGAAGTAGCGGCGCATCGAGTTGAGGATGCCCGACAGCATCGCCACCAGCGACATGAAGAACAGATAGGGGAACATGACGCGCGTCAGCATCACGGTGAGGTCCATCTTGTCCGGGTCGCTGGCGAAGCCCGGCGCGATGACGGTCTCGACCAGGAACGGCATGAACAGGATGGCGAGCCCCGACAGGAGGATCAGCGTCGCCATCAGCACCGAAAGCACGTCCTCGGCGAAGCGGCGCGCCGCCTGCTCGCCGCCGCCCTCCAGCTCCTTGGCGAAGAGCGGGATGAAGGCGGTGTTGAAGGCGCCCTCGGCGAACAGCCGGCGGAACAGGTTGGGAAAGCGGAAGGCGGCGTAGAAGGCGTCCGCCACCGGGCCGGCGCCGAGCGCGGCGCCGATCAGCGCCTCGCGCACGAAGCCCGAGAGGCGGCTGGCCGATGTCGCGCCGCCGACGGCGGCGAATTTCTTCACGAGGCTCATGGGGCAGGCATCCTGCGACGGTTTGCGGCTACACGGCGGCGGCGCTGGCGGCGCTGGCGGCGCGCTCGGCGGCGGGCGCGCCCTCCATCACCGCGATCAGCGCCTGGCGCACCCGCTCCTGGCGGGCCGGGTTCTCGATCTTGTGGCCGGTCAGGTCGGTCACGTAGAAGGTGTCGATCACCTTCTCGCCGAAGGTGGTGATGTGAGCCGAGGCGATGTCGAGCGACAGGTCCGACAGCGCCCCGGTGATCTCCGACAGGAGGCCCGGCCGGTCGAGGCACTCGACCTCGATGACCGAGAAGCGGTTGGACAGCGCGTTGCGGATCGCCGCCTTCGGCTCGATGCGGAAGGCCCTCGCGCCGCGTTTCGAGCGGGCGCGCTTCTCGATCATCTCCGGCAGCCGCGCCTTGCCCGACAGCACGTCCTCGATCAGCGCGCCGACACGGGTCGAGCGGCGGCGCTCGTCCTCGTCGAGGTCGAACTCGCGGTTGATGAGGATGGTGTCCAGCGCCCGCCCGTCGGCGGTGGTGAAGATCTGCGCGTCGACGATGTTGGCGTTCGCCGCCGCGCAGGCGCCGGCGATGACCGAAAGCAGGCGCGGATGGTCGGGCGCGAGCACGGTGATCTCGGTCACCGCCTCGAACTGGTGCGTGCGCACCATGGTCGCGAGCTTGCGGCCGGCTTCGTCGGCCTCGCGGATGAAGGCGAGATGCCGCAGCTGGTCGTCGAGCGGCACGGTGAGCAGGTAGTTGTCGTAGGGCAGCGCGAGATAGCGCTGGCGCTCGGCGTCGGGCCAGCCGGCCAGCGCCTGCGCCAGCGCGCCGCGCGCCGCCTGCGCCCGCTCGGCCCGCGACACCTCCGAGAAGCCGCCGGTGAGCTGCAGCTCGGTCTCGTAGTAGAGCGTGCGCAGGAGCTGGCCCTTCCAGCCGTTCCACACGCCCGGGCCGACGCCGCGTATGTCGCACACGGTCAGGATGAGCAGGAGCTTCAGCCGCTCCACCGACTGCACGATGTCGGCGAAGTCCTGGATGGTCTTGCGGTCGTTGAGGTCGCGCGTCTGCGCCGTCATCGACATCACGAGGTGGTTCTCGATCAGCCAGGCGATGGTCTCGGTGTCGGCGGCGGAGAAGCCCATATGCGGGGCGAGCCGCCGCGCGATCCTGGCGCCGGCGGTGGAGTGGTCCTCCGGCCGGCCCTTGGCGATGTCGTGGAACAGCACCGCGACATAGAGGATGTCGCGCTTGTCCTTCAGCCCCGGCATCAGCGCGTGCGACAGCGGGTGGATGGCGCCGGCGTCGCCGTGCTCGATCTGGGAGAGCACGCCCACGCAGCGGATGAGGTGCTCGTCCACCGTGTAGTGGTGGTACATGTTGAACTGCATCATCGCCACGATCTTCTGGAAATCGGGGATGAGCTTGCCGAGCAGGCCGGCCTCGTTCATGCGGCGCAGGTTCAGCTCCGGGTTGCGGTCGGAGGTCAGCACCTCCATGAACAGCCGGTTCGCCTCCTTGTCGCGGCGCAGGTTGCGGTCGACCAGCCGCAGCGAGCGGGTGAGCAGCTTCAGCGCGTCGGGATGGAACTCCAGCCCGTGGCGGTCGGCGAAGCGGAACAGCCGCAACAGGTTCACCGGATCGCGCTCGAAGACCCGGTCGTCGGCGACGTTGATGCGGTGGTTGTCGACGATGAAGTCCGAGGTGCCGGCGAGCTTGCGCCGGCGGCGCGAGAAGTTGAGGATGACGCGGTTGAAGCCCGGCACGTGCTTGGCCTGCTCCTCCTCGAGCGCGGCGCAGAAGATGCGGGTCAGGTCGCCCACCGTCTTGGCGACGAGGAAGTAGTGCTTCATGAAGCGCTCGACCGCCGACAGCCCGGGATGGCTGGTGTAGCCGAGCCGCTCGGCGATGTCGCGCTGGATGTCGAAGTGGAGGCGCTCCTCCGCCCGGCCGTTGAGGAAATGCATGTGGCAGCGCACCGCCCACAGGAAGTCCTCGGCCTTGCGGAACTGGTTCAGCTCGCCGCGGGTGAACACGCCCTTGCCGACCAGCTCGTCGGCGGTGCGCACGCGGTAGTAGTACTTGCCGATCCAGAACAGGGTCTGCAGGTCGCGCAGGCCGCCCTTGCCCTCCTTGACGTTGGGCTCGACCAGGTAGCGGCTTTCGCCGGCCTTGGCGTGGCGGCCGTCGCGCTCGGCGAGCTTGGCCTGCACGAACTCCGCGCCCGTGTCCTTGACCACCTCGGCGTCGAACCGCTGGACCAGCGTGTCGTAGAGGCGCCTCTCGCCATGGACGAAGCGGGCCTCCAGGATCGAGGTGCGGATGGTGAAGTCGGTGCGCGACAGGCGGATGCACTCGTCGATGTCGCGGGTGGCGTGGCCGACCTTCAGGCCGAGGTCCCACAGCACGTAGAGCATGTATTCGACCACCTGCTCGCCCCACGGCGTCTGCTTGTAGGGCAGCACGAACAGCAGGTCGACGTCGGAGGCCGGCGCCAGCGTGCCGCGGCCGTAGCCGCCCACCGCCACCAGCGCCATGTGCTCGGCGGCCGAGGGGTTCTGCGCGCGATAGACGTTGCCGGCGACGAAGTCGTAGAGCGCGCGGATCACCTCGTCCATCAGGTGCGACAGCCGCTCGGCGCAGGCGAGGCCGCCGCCGTCGCCGCGCAGCATCGCCTCGGCCCCGGCGCGACCCTGCGCCAGCGTGGCCTTGAACAGGCGCACCAGCCCGGCGCGCACGGCCGGGCTCGCGCCGTCGCCGCCCGCCCCGGCCGTCAGCGCCGCTATGTCGCGCCGCAGCGCAGCGCCGTCGACGATGTCTTCGAGCCTCAGGGGAATCTTCGCCATGCCTGCCGGTCTTGCGTCACCGGCAGGGTCTATACCGCGATTTGCCCGCCTTGGATACGGTCGCGCAGCCGGGCCTGGAGGGCGCCGATGCCCTCGCCGGCCAGATGCGCGGCCGCGCCCGGCTTCAGGAACGCCGCGAAGGCGGCGATGTCGAGCGGCCTTGCGATGTGGTAGCCCTGCACGAGGTCGATCCTGGCCTGCATGGAGCGCAGCAGCGCCAGCCGCTCGGCCGTCTCCACGCCCTCGACCACCATCACCCGGCCGGTGGCCTGGATCATCTCGACGGCGTGGCGCAGCATCTGCGCCATCATTGAGTTGTCGGGCGCCATGGCGAAGGCGCGGTCGAGCTTGACCCCGTCGACCGACAGCGCGGCCAGGTTCTGCATGTTGGAATAGCCGGTGCCGAAATCGTCGATATAGGTGCGGACGCCGGCGCGCCGCAGCGCCTCGATCTCGCCCTGGGCGTTGGCGGGCATCTCGTCGCTCTCGATGATCTCCAGCACCAGGTCGAAGCGGTCGGGCTGCGCGACGAAGCCGGAGAAGACCCGAAGCAGCCGCGCGCAGTCGAGGTCGCGCGGGAAGACGTTGAAGCTGACCTGGAGCCGCCTGTCCGGCGGCACGGTCCGCGACAGCTCCTCGCAGGCGCGCTGCGCCACGAGCTGCGTCAGGCGCAACGTCATGCCGTGGCGCTCGACGATGTCGATGAAGCGGTCGGGGAAGACGATGCTGTCGTCGATGTCGCGCCAGCGCGCCAGCACCTCGCAGCCGGCGATCTCGCCGCTGTCGAGGCGCATCACCGGCTGGTAGGCGCACACGATGGAGCCGGCGTCGAGGTGGCGGCGGAACCTCGCCTCGAACGACCAGTGGCGGGCGATCAGCCGTGCGGCGCGGCCGCTGGCATAGGCCGAGATCAGCGCCGCCGCGACCAGCACGAGCGCGAGCGCGCCCTTTTCCGAGGCCATCAGCGCGGCAAGGTCGCCCTCGACCGCGACGCAGTGCACGCCGTCGGGACCGCAGGCGATGTCGCCGACGCGGCCGCTCCACGGCACGGACGATCCGGCGTCGGCAAGCCGGCGCTGGTAGACGCCGGCCTCGCCGCCGCGGTGGAACCACGAGCCGTCGGCGGCGACGAGCACCATCTCCATCGACAGCCAGTGCGACGGGTGCGGATCGACCGCGTGCGGCGGGATCACCGCGACGAAGGGATCGCTCAGCGCGAAGGTGCCCTTCTCGCCGGCAAGGCCCAGGAAGCCGAGGTCGCGGTCGATCCACAAGGAGATGCCGCGGCCGGTGTGGCCGTCGATGTCGGGCGCGCCGAAATCCACCGGCTCGCCGAAGGCGGCGATGCGGGTGGAGCACTGCGCCTTGCCGCCCGGCGCGTAGAGGAACTCGTTGAGCCCGTCGGGCAGGTAGGCGATGCGGCGCAGCTCGTCGTGGAAGGCGGGCGAGCAGGGGGCGGCGGTCAGCTGCGCGTGCATCATGTCGAAGACGGCGAGCAGGTTGGTGCGCAGGTGCAGGAACTGCTCGGCCCCGCGCTCGGTCTGCGCCCGCGCCGCGTCGGCGGTCTTGTGCAGCGCGTAGCCGCCGACGAGGGCGAGCACGGTCGCGAAGGTCGCGACCCAGACCAGAACCGAGATAAGCCGCCGATGGCCGCTCGATATGAACACGCTGACGAGTTTTGCCATGCGAATGGCCCCCCATTCTCCATCGAGTAGGCCATGAAAACTTCAAGCAGGAGTTAATGCTAAAATGCCGCAGCGGAAGCCGTTCGCCCCGGCGAGCCGCCCGGATGCTGGTCCGGGCCGGAGCACCGGACCGGGAAGTATGCGCATTTTTCGGACAGATCCGGTGCCGGGACGAAAGGATGGAGCAAGATTGCGCGGCCGGCGGGATGCGCGTTGCTCTAGTTTCCGGCGCCGAGCGCCTTGAGGCGGTAGAGCGCCTCCAGCGCCTCGCGCGGGGTCATCTCGTCGGGGTGGAGCGCGGCGAGCGCGGCGCCGAGCGCATCGTCCGTCTTCGGCTTCTGCGGCGCGCGCGTCGCCGCCACGGAGAACAGCGGCAGGTCATCGACGAGGCGCGCGGCCTTGCCGCTCGTCTCGCCTTCCTCCAGTTGCCGCAGCACCTGCCGCGCCCGCTCGACCACCGGCTCGGGCAGGCCGGCGAGGCGGGCGACCTGCACGCCGTAGGAACGGTCGGCCGCGCCCTTGCCGACCTCGTGCAGGAAGACGACGTCGCCCTCCCACTCCTTCACCCGCATGGTGACGTTGTGGAGGCGCGGCAGCTTGTCGGCGAGCGCCGTCATCTCGTGGAAATGGGTGGCGAAGATCGCCCGGCAGCGGTTCTTCTCGTGCAGGTACTCCACCGCCGCCCAGGCGATCGACAGGCCGTCGAAGGTGGCGGTGCCGCGCCCGATCTCGTCGAGGATGACGAGCGCCCGCTCGCCGGCCTGGTTGAGGATCGCCGCCGTCTCGACCATCTCGACCATGAAGGTCGAGCGGCCGCGCGCCAGGTCGTCGGAGGCGCCGACGCGCGAGAACAGCCGGTCGACCACGCCGATATGGGCGGAAGCGGCCGGCACGAAGGAGCCCATCTGGGCGAGGATGGCGATCAGCGCGTTCTGGCGCAGGAAGGTCGACTTGCCGCCCATGTTGGGGCCGGTCAGAAGCCAGATCGCGCCGTGCCTGCCGCCCTCGTCCGGCGACAGGTCGCAATCGTTGGCCACGAACGGGTCGGCGAGCTGGCGCGCCAGCGCCTGCTCGACCACGGGGTGGCGGCCGCCCTCGACGCGGAAGGCGAGCGAGGCGTCGACGCGCGGGCGGCGGTAGTTCTGCTCGCCCGCAAGCACGGCGAGCGCGGCCGACACGTCGAGCTCGTCGAGCGCGGCCGCCCCTGCGCGGATGGCGTCGGCCTGCGACACCGCCTCCCCCGCCAGCGCGTCGAACACGGAAAGCTCGATCTGGAGCGCGCGGTCGGCGGCGTTGGCGATCTTCGTCTCCAGCCCCGCCAGCTCCGTGGTGGTGAAGCGCATCGCATTCGCCATCGTCTGGCGGTGGATGAAGCGGGCCCTGGCGGCGTCGGTTCCGGTCATGGTTCCGGCGTGGCTGGCGCTGACCTCGATATAGTAGCCGAGCACGTTGTTGTGGCGGATTTTCAGCGCACGGATGCCGGTTTCTTCAGCGAGATCGCGCTCCATGGCGGCGATGACGCGCCGCGACTGGTCGCGCAGCGCCCGCATCTCGTCGAGCTCGGCATGGTAGCCGGCGCGGGTGAAGCCGCCGTCGCGCTTCACGAGCGGCAGCTCCTCGTCGAGCGCCCGGTCCAGATGCTCGCAAAGCGCTTCCGGCAGGGCGGCGAGCGCGGCGCAGGCCGCCTCCAGCCGCGCCGGCAGCAGCGCGCCCGAAAGCACCTCGCGCGCCTGGCGCGCGGCGTCGAGGCCGGCCCGCAGCGCGCCGAGGTCGCGCGGGCCGCCGCGGTTGAGCGCCAGCCGCGACAGCGCCCGCACCATGTCGGGCGCGCCCTTCAGCACCGCGCGCAGCGCCTCCGTCAGCCGCGGCTCGCCGACGAGGAAGGCGACGGCGTCGAGCCGCGCGTCGATCGCCGCCGGATCGGTCAGCGGCGCGGTCAGCCGCTCGGCCAAAAGCCGCGCCCCGCCGCCGGTCACGGTCCTGTCGATCGCCTTGAGCAGCGAGCCGTCGCGGTTGCCCGAGAGCGTGCGCGTCAGCTCCAGATTGGCGCGGGTGGCGGCGTCGATGAACAGGCACGAGCCCGCCTCCTCGCGCTCGGGGCGGGCGAGCGGCGGGCGCTCGGAGAGCTGGGTCTTCTCGACATAGGCGATGGCGCCGGAAATGGCGGAAAGCTCGGCGCGGGAGAACTCGCCGAAGCTGTCGGGCGTCGCCACCCCGAAGAAGCGCGCGATGCGCCGGGGGGCGGCGGCGGAATCGAACAGCGTCGCCGGCTGCGGGCTCGCCGTGCGGCCGAGCACGTCGAACACCGGCCTGAGCGCGGGATCGTGGAACACCGGCTCGGCGACGATCAGCTCGCGCGGGTCGACGCGCAATATGTCGGCGGCGAGCCGGTCGGCCGCGGATTCGGCGATCCTGAACGCGCCGGTGGAGATGTCGATCCAGGCGAGCGCGTAGCTTTCGCCGTTTCCCGCCGCCTTCACGCGGCCGAGCGCCATCAGGTAGTTGGCCTCGCCGGGGGAAAGCAGCTTCTCCTCGGTGATGGTGCCGGGCGTGACGAGGCGCACCACGTCGCGCCGCACCACGGCCTTGTAGCCGCGCTTCCTCGCCTCGGCCGGGTCCTCCATCTGCTCGCACACGGCGACGCGGAAGCCTTGCGCGATCAGCTTCTGGAGGTAGTCGTCGGCCGCGTGCACCGGCACGCCGCACATCGGGATGTCCTCGCCCTGGTGCCTGCCGCGCCTGGTCAGCGCGATGCCGAGCGCCCGGCTGGCCAGCTCCGCGTCGTGGAAGAACAGCTCGTAGAAGTCGCCCATGCGGTAGAACAGCAGCGAATCCGCGTTGGCCGCCTTGATCTCGATATACTGCTCCATCATCGGCGTCGCCCCCGCGGCGGAGGGCACGGGCGGGGCGGCGAGGGCGTCGTCGTCGCTGCGGGATGGCTGGTCGTTCAAGAGCGGTGGACCTTGCGGAAGGAGACGGTTTTCCTGCTTGGCGTTTTGCGGCCGCCAAGTGTAGCCTTATTCGCGGCGCTTCGGCAAAACTCCACAAGAACGCGCCGCCGGGGAAGGATACGGACACCGACATGCCGCTGAAAGACAGGAACGGGGAGGCCGGGCCCTCCGTGAGCAGCCAGGAAGCGCTCGATTTCCACGCCTCGGGGCGACCGGGCAAGCTCGAGATAAACCCGACCAAGCCGATGACCACCCAGCGCGACCTGTCGCTGGCCTATTCGCCGGGCGTGGCGGCGCCGGTCAAGGCGATCGCCGAGGACCCCAGCCGCGCCTTCGACTACACGGCGCGCGGCAACCTCGTCGCCGTCATCTCCAACGGCACCTCGATCCTGGGCCTCGGCGACCTCGGCGCGCTGGCCTCCAAGCCGGTGATGGAAGGAAAGGCGGTGCTGTTCAAGCGCTTCGCCGACGTCGATTCCATCGACCTGGAGGTCGACACCCGCGACGCCGACGAGTTCATCAACTGCGTGCGCTATCTAGGCCCCTCCTTCGGCGGCATCAACCTCGAGGACATCAAGGCGCCGGAGTGCTTCATCATCGAGAGCCGCCTGCGCGAGCTGATGGACATCCCCGTCTTCCACGACGACCAGCACGGCACGGCGATCATCGCCGCCGCCGGCCTGATCAACGCGCTGGAGATCACCGGCCGCGACATGAAGACGGCAAGGCTGGTGTGCAACGGCGCGGGCTCGGCCGGCATCGCCTGCATCGAGCTGGTCAAGGCCATGGGCTTTGCGCCCGAGAACGTGATTTTGTGCGACACCAAGGGCGTGGTCTACAAGGGCCGCACCGAGGGCATGAACCAGTGGAAGTCGGCGCATGCCGTGGAGACCGGCGCCCGCACGCTGGCCGAGGCCATGGACGGGGCCGACATCGTGTTCGGCCTGTCGGCCAAGGGCGCCTTCTCCACGGCGATGATCCAGTCGATGGCCAGGAACCCGATCATCTTCGCCATGGCCAATCCCGACCCGGAGATCACGCCGGAGGAGGTGGCGGAGATCCGCACCGACGCCATCATGGCCACGGGGCGCTCGGACTACCCCAACCAGATCAACAACGTGCTCGGCTTCCCCTACATCTTCCGCGGCGCGCTCGACGTGCGCGCCACCACCATCAACGACGCGATGAAGGTGGCGGCGGCCCGCGCCCTGGCGGCGCTGGCGCGCGAGGACGTGCCCGACGACGTGGCGGCCGCCTATCAGGGCAACCGGCCGAAATTCGGCCCCAACTATATCATCCCGGTGCCGTTCGACCCGCGGCTGATCTCGTCGATCCCGCCGGCGGTGGCGCGCGCGGCCATGGATTCGGGCGTCGCGGGGCGGCCGATCCTCGACATGGACAAGTACCGGCAGGAGCTGTCGGCGCGGCGCGACCCCATCGCCTCGACGCTCCAGCGCATCTACGACCGGGTGCGCCGCCAGCCCAAGCGCGTCGTCTTCGCCGAGGGCGAGGAGGAGCAGGTGATGCGCGCCGCGCTCTCCTACGTCAACCAGCGGCTCGGCACCGCAATCCTGATCGGCCGCGACGACGTGATCCGCGAGAATGCGAGGAACGCCGGCGTCGACCTCGACCGGCCGGGCATCGAGATCGTCAACGCCAAGCTGTCGCGCCGCAACGGCGTCTATTCCGACTTCCTCTACGAGCGCATGCAGCGCAAGGGCTACCTGCTGCGCGACTGCCAGCGCATCATCAACAACGACCGCAACCACTTCGCCGCCTGCATGCTGGCGCTGGGCGACGCCGACGCGGTGGTGACGGGGGTGACGCGCAACTACTCGACCGCGCTGCAGGACATCCGCCGCATCATCGACGCCAAGCCCGGCCACCGGGTGATCGGCGCCTCGATCGCGCTGGCGCGGGGCCGCACCGTCATCGTCGCCGACACCGCCGTCCACGACATGCCGGATTCGGTCGAGATCGCCGACATCGCCGAGGAGGCGGCGGGCTTCGCCCGGCGCATGGGCTACGAGCCGCGCGTGGCGCTGCTGGCCTACTCGACCTTCGGCCACCCGCAGGGCGAGCGCTCGGAGCGTGTGCAGGAGGCGGTGCGCATCCTCGACAAGCGTCGCGCCGATTTCGAGTATGACGGCGAGATGGCCGCCGACGTGGCGCTCAATCCCAACCTGATGAAGCAGTATCCGTTCTGCCGCCTCTCCGGCCCGGCCAACGTGCTCGTCATGCCGGCCTACCACTCGGCCTCGATCTCGACCAAGATGTTGCAGGAACTCGGCGGCTCGACGGTGATCGGCCCGCTGCTGGTCGGCCTGAACAAGCCGGTGCAGATCGTCTCGCTCAACGCCAAGGATTCCGACATCGTCAACATGGCGGCCATCGCCGCCTACAGCGCCGGCGCATGAGCGGAACGCCGGCGAGGGACGGTCGGGGATGAACGTCGCCTCGTGGCTCGACGCGACGGCGCGGGCAAGGCCGCACGCGCCGGCGGTGTTCCTGGGCACCGAGCAGGTGGCGACCTATGGCGAGCTGGCCGCGCGCGCCCGCGCCCGCGCCGCCGGCATGGCCGCCCGGCACGGCATCGGGCAGGGCGACCGCGTCGCGGTGTTCCTGAAGAACGTGCCCGACTATCTGGAGCTGTTCTACGCGGTGTGGTGGCTGGGCGCGGTCGTCGTGCCGGTCAACAACAAGCTGCATCCGCGCGAGGTGGCGTGGATCGCGGAGAACTCGGGCGCGAAATTGCTGATCTCCAGCGACGGCGCGGTCGGCGGCGAGGCGGCGCTTCCCGCCGGCTGCCGCGAGATCGCGCACGGCTCGCCCGACTGGGCGGCGATGGCTGGCGAAGGCGCGGCCGCGCCGGCCCCGGTCGCCGGCGACGACACGGCGTGGCTGTTCTACAGCTCCGGCACCACCGGCCGGCCCAAGGGCGTCATGCTCACCCACGACAATTTGCGCGCGATGAGCCTCGCCTACGCGCTCGACGTCGACCAGGCCGCGCCGGATCAGGCGACGATCTACGCCGCGCCGATCTCGCACGGGGCGGGCCTCTACAACTTCGTCTTCGTGCGCGTGGGCGCGGCGCACGTCTTCCCGGCCTCGAAGGGCTTCGACCCGGCCGAGATCGCGGCGCTGTCGCGCCATTTCGGCCAGACGGTGATGTTCGCGGCGCCCACCATGGTCAAGCGCCTCGTCGAGTGGGCGCGCGGCAGCGGCTATGGCGGCGAGGGCATCCGCACCGTCGTCTATGGCGGCGGGCCGATGTATCTGGCCGACATCGAGGACGCGCTGGCGCTGTTCGGCCCGCGCTTCGTGCAGATCTACGGCCAGGCCGAGAGCCCGATGACCATCACCTCGCTGCGCCGCGAGCTGATCGCCGAGCGCGCCCATCCCGGCCACGCGCGCCGCCTCGCCTCGGTCGGGCAGGCGATGGCGACGGTCGAGGTGGCGATCGCCGGGCCGGACGGCAGGCCGGGCGCTGCCGCCGGCGAGCCCGGAGAGATCCTGGTGCGCGGGCAGACGGTGATGAAGGGCTACTGGCGGAACCCCGAGGCCACCGCCG
Source organism: Hyphomicrobiales bacterium (assembly GCA_003577315.1). Lineage (GTDB taxonomy): Bacteria > Pseudomonadota > Alphaproteobacteria > Rhizobiales > Rhizobiaceae > Aerobium. Next base: position 37,246 of record QEVK01000028.1, read on the forward strand.
CCACGCTCGCCCATGGCTGGCTGCACACCGGCGACGTCGGCACGCTCGACGCCGACGGCTTTCTCACGCTCACCGATCGGTCGAAGGACGTCATCATCTCCGGCGGCACCAACATCTATCCGCGCGAGGTCGAGGAGGTGCTGGCGCGCCATCCGGCCGTGCTGGAGGTGTCGGTGGTGGGCGCGCCGAGCGCCGAATGGGGCGAGGACGTCGCCGCCTTCGTGGTGCTGCGCGCCGGCATGGCGGCGGGCCCGGCCGAGCTGGAGGCGTGGTGCCTCGGGGAGATCGCCTCGTTCAAGAAGCCGAAGCGCTACATATTCCGCGACGAGCTGCCCAAGAACAGCTACGGCAAGGTGCTGAAGACGGAGCTGCGCGCGACGCTTCGCGCCGGGGAGGCCGGGGCGTAGCGAGGCCCTTGCCGCGAACGCGCCGGGCGCGACATCATCGCTCGTATCGCCGCGCCAGCGCCCTCGGAGCCTTCATGAGCCACGCCCGCCGCAGCCGGTGCGCCAGCTCCTCGTCGGCGATGGCGTCGATGCGCACCAGCATCGCCGGCCAGCCCTTGTAGTGGTCCGTCTCGAAATAGCGGTCGGGCGCGGCCTCGAGCAGCATCTCCTTCTCCTCGAGGGGCACCATGACGACCACGGTCGCGGCGTCCTTGACACGACAGAAGCCCTTGCCGCGCACCTTGAGCGCGGGCGTGCCGTACCACTGCGCCTCCTCGACCTCGGGCAGCGCGGCAGCGGCCTTCCTGAGGCGCCCGAAGGCGCGGGAGAGGTCGCCGGTCACGGCCTCACGCCGCGAAGCGCGCCGCGTCGGCTCCGTAGTGGTTGACGTAGCGCGACGAGATCGTGCCGACCGGCAGGACGATGAAGACGTCGGTGGTGCCGAAGCCGTGGTCGACCACGCAGCCGTCGCCGATCTTCGCGCCGAGCCGCAGATAGCCTTTTATCAGCGGCGGCATCGCCGCGAAGGCGGCGCGCGCGTTGATCGCCTCGCCCGGCATCAGGTCCATGACGTGGAAGCGCGGCGCCACGGCCGCGACCTGCCAGTCGCCCTCGGCGCGGCAGTTCTGGGCCAGGAACGACAGCGCCTCGGCGTGGGCGGCCGGCACCGTGCCGTGGAACGAGGCGCAGCCGATCATGGCGCCGATGCCGTAATGGTTCACATAGGCCCAGATGCCCTGCCACAGCGCCTCGATGGTGCGCTTGGAGCGATAGGCCGGCAGGACGCAGGAGCGTCCGAGCTCCAGGAAGCGCAGCGAGGGGTGGCGCGCCACCAGCGCCTCCAGCTCGAACTCGTCGCTGGAATAGAAGCCGCCGGCGGCGGCCGCGCATTCCTGCCGCAGGAGCCGGTAGGTGCCGACGATGCGCCGGTGCTCGGGGCCGGGCAGGCCGGCGTCGAGCACCAGCAGGTGGTCGCAGACCTCGTCGAAGCGGTCGGCGTCGCGGCGGTCCCTGACGCCGGCCGCCGGGGCCAGCGCGCCGAGCTCCTCGTGGAACACGCGGTAGCGCACCTCCTGCGCCGCCGCCACCTCGTCGTCGTTGCGGGCGAGCCTGACCTCGATGGCGCCGATGCGGCCGAGCCGCGCGCCCGCGGCCAGCCCGGAAAACAGCACCGCCGCCGGCGCGTCCGCGCCGGAACGGGCGTTGTCGAAGGCGGTTTGCGTCATGGTGGTGCGCATGGTCGCTGTCCTTGCTCCTGTGCGGCCTCGGGCGCGGCTGCCGACTCGCGGGTTGCGGTCCGAATCGCGCGTTGCGGTGCTGGCTTAGGCGGGCAATGCAACGCGAGTATGACGAAAGGTGTCACGGCGGTGTCCGTGGCGCAAGGCGGCGCGCGCCGTGCCCGCGCGGCCGGCCGCTCAGGCGAGGGCGTGGCCTTCCACCGCCTCGATCATCGCCCGCGGATCGACGGGCTTGGTCAGGAACCCGGTCGCGCCGTGGGCGATGACGCCGTGGCGGGTCTTTTCCTGGCCGTCGGCCGACAGCACCAGGATCGGCACCGCCGCCATGCCGCTGTCCTGCTCGTGGCGGCGGATGAGCGCGATCGCCTCCAGCCCGTCCATCACCGGCATGTCGAGGTCCATCAGCACCGCGTCGTAGCGGTGGGCGCCGCCGCCCTGCGCCAGCGCCTCGACCGCCGCCTTGCCGTTGGCCACGATGTCGACCCGGTGGCCGGCCCTGGTCAGCGCCGAGCGGGCGAGAAGCGCGTTGATGTCGTTGTCCTCGGCCACCAGCACGCGCAGGCCCCGCCCCTGCGCCGGCTGCCCCCGCCTCGCCCCCTGCTCCCGCGGCCCTTCCGGCCCGCCGTCGGCCGCGGCCGCGTGCGACGACAGCAGGACGCGCAAAAGCGTCGCCCCGCGCACCGGCCGCACCAGGAACGAGCCGTAGCCGCCGGCGCGGTACCCGGCGAGCTGGCCGCGGTCGGCGGGCGCGATCAGCGTCACCGCCTCGGCCCTGTCGATGCCGGCCTTGCGCAGCCGCTCCAGCAGGCGGCCGTCGCCGCCTTCGAGCGCGGCGTCCACCAGCACCGTGTCGTGGCCGCCCGGCCTGGCGCGGCCGGCGGCGGCGGCTTCCTCGACGGTGCGGGCGATGTCGGCCGCGCCGCCATGGGCGGCGACGGTGCGGGCGAGCGCCTGCGCCTCGATGGCGTTGGCCGAGACGACGAGGACGCGGCGGCCGGCGAGCGCGGCGCCGAGGTCGAGCCGCGGCGCGACCGCGTTCCGCACGGGTATCTCGACCGTGAACCGCGAGCCCTTGCCCGGCTCGCCCTCGGCGGCGATGGTACCGCCCATGGCCTCGACGATGCGCCGCGAGATGGCGAGGCCGAGGCCGGCGCCGCCGTGGCGGCGCGTCGGCGTGCTGTCGCCCTGCTCGAACTCCTCGAAGATGCGGGCGATGTCGCGGCGCTTCAGGCCGGGGCCGGTGTCGACGACATGGAAGCGGATGCGCCGCTCCGCCCCCTCGCCGGCCCCGCCGTCGACCATGCCGACCTCGACCAGCACGCCGCCGGTCTCGGTGAACTTGACGGCGTTGCCGACGATGTTGATGAGCACCTGCCGCAGCCGGCCGGGATCGGCGTCGACGAGCGCGGGAACATCCGGCGCGACGTGGCAGCCGAGCCCGATGCCCTTGTCGTGGGCGCGCGGCGAAATCAGCTCGACCACGTTCTCCGCCAGCTCGCGCGGGCTGACCGGCTGCGGCTCGAGGTCGAGGCGGCCGAACTCGATCTTGGAATAGTCGAGCAGGTCGTCGATCAGCGCGAGCAGCGCCGCGGCCGAGGTCGAGACCGCCGCGACATAGGTGCGCTGCTCCGGCGTCAGCCGCGTCTCGGCCAGGAGGTGCGCCATGCCCATGATGCCGTTCATCGGCGTGCGGATCTCGTGGCTGACCGTGGCGAGGAAGCGCGACTTGGCCTCGCTGGCGGCCTCGGCGCGCTCGCGCGCGGCGTTGAGCGCGGCTTCGGCCCGCTTGCGCGCGGTGATGTCGCGGGCGATCGCCCGGTGCGAGACGGCGTCGTCGTCCTTGTCGCGCACCGACAGCTCGATCCACGAGAACCAGCGCTCGCCGGACGCGGTGCGCACCGCCACGTCGGTCGAGGACAGGCATTCGCCGTCGCAGAAGGCGCTGTCGGGCACGACGCCGATGTCGATGCCGAGCTCGGCGAGCCGCCGGCCGGTCACCGCCGCCGGCGCGACGCCGACCAGCTCGGACAGAACCCGGTTGGCATAGACGATGCGGCCCTCGCGGTCGCGGTGGACGACGATGTCGCCGAGCGCGTCGGCGAGGCCGCGCGCGCGCTCCTCGCTTTCCCGCAGCTCCCACATGCGGTCGGCCAGCCGCTCGACATCCTCGCGGGCGCGCAGCATCTCCCCTTCGGCGAGCGCGGCGCGCCGCCGGGCGGCGCGTTCGTGCCAGGCGAGCGCGCCGAGGCCGCAAAGGCCGGCCGGCCCGGCCGCCAGCGCCGGCGCGCCGGCAAGAAGCGCAAGCCCCGTCGCCGCGGCAAGGGCGAGCGCGGCGAGCA
>QEVK01000005.1 GCA_003577315.1 Hyphomicrobiales bacterium
AGCACGTGTGTAGCCCAGCCCGTAAGGGCCATGAGGACTTGACGTCATCCCCACCTTCCTCTCGGCTTATCACCGGCAGTCCCCTTAGAGTGCCCAACTTAATGATGGCAACTAAGGGCGAGGGTTGCGCTCGTTGCGGGACTTAACCCAACATCTCACGACACGAGCTGACGACAGCCATGCAGCACCTGTCACCGGTCCAGCCGAACTGAAGGTATCCATCTCTGGAAACCGCGACCGGGATGTCAAGGGCTGGTAAGGTTCTGCGCGTTGCTTCGAATTAAACCACATGCTCCACCGCTTGTGCGGGCCCCCGTCAATTCCTTTGAGTTTTAATAATCTTGCGACCGTACTCCCCAGGCGGGAAGCTTAATGCGTTAGCTGCGCCACCGACAGGTAAACCTGCCGACGGCTAGCTTCCATCGTTTACGGCGTGGACTACCAGGGTATCTAATCCTGTTTGCTCCCCACGCTTTCGCACCTCAGCGTCAGTATCGAGCCAGTGAGCCGCCTTCGCCACTGGTGTTCCTCCGAATATCTACGAATTTCACCTCTACACTCGGAATTCCACTCACCTCTCTCGAACTCTAGATCAGCAGTATTAAAGGCAGTTCCGGGGTTGAGCCCCGGGATTTCACCCCTAACTGACTGATCCGCCTACGTGCGCTTTACGCCCAGTAATTCCGAACAACGCTAGCCCCCTTCGTATTACCGCGGCTGCTGGCACGAAGTTAGCCGGGGCTTCTTCTGTGGGTACCGTCATTATCTTCCCCACTGAAAGAGCTTTACAACCCTAGGGCCTTCATCACTCACGCGGCATGGCTGGATCAGGCTTTCGCCCATTGTCCAATATTCCCCACTGCTGCCTCCCGTATAGTCCAAGTTTCCCTGGGTTATTCCGTAGAGCTGGGTAGATTCCCACGTGTTACTCACCCGTCTGCCGCTCCCCTTGCGGGGCGCTCGACTTGCATGTGTTAAGCCTGCCGCCAGCGTTCGTTCTGAGCCAGGATCAAACTCTCAAGTGTTCTGAGCCAGGATCAAACTCTCAAGTTTAGAGAACTTGAATTGGCTTTTTGGTCACGCATGAATCGACGAGAACATTCACACCTCGCATTCGACACCGAAGCGTCGAAGCGTAATGTAACATCTCTATCGAAACGTGAACCGCCAAAGTCTCTTTATGGAACTTTCGACCCGAAGGTCTTGAGTTCCGCGAGCACTCTGCCGCCCACGTTTCTCTTTCTTCAATATTCAGTTTTCAAAGAACGGACACCGCATACGCTGTGTCTTGGGCTGTCTTGCTCTTGGCTTCAGCCCGGTCGAGTGTCGCTCACGCGGCTCTCTTGATTTCGTCCAACTTTCGCGAAACTCGGAGGCGAAGCTCCTTGTCGCCAGCAGCGTGGCCGCCGTCGTTGGTGAGGCGTATATAGGCGGGGGCCCCGGGATGAGTCAACAACGATTTTGAACTTTTTCGATTTTTTTTCGCCGGCTGCTTTCCGGTCCGGGAAAGCGCCATCGGCCCGCCGTCACGGCCGCCGCGATCCCCGCGGCCGGGGATCGCGGCGCGCGCTCGCCATCGAGGCCACAAAGGAGCCCGATTTCCTCCATAGGCCGGTCGTGACGATGCCGCGGCCGGCACCGCTTTCCCCTTCCTTATAAGAGGGACGGCGCGCGGCCGGCGGCGCGGCCCGGCCGCCTTTAGCCCCTTGCGGGAGAAGGACGGACCCGGGCGCGACCGAAGGCTTCGTTGACTTCATGTGCGCCGGCGGGCAATTGTCGTCGCGCAGAACCGTTTTCAAGGGCCCGTTCACGGGCCGCGCGGCCGAGGGGGAACACGGCGCCCGCATGCAGCCGATCGACGAGACCATAGCCGCGCTGGGCAACGAGCCGCCGCTGGTCGCGGGCGGCCAGTCCGGCCCGCCCGACCGGCGCGAGGTCTCGGCCCGCTGGCTGTCGGGCACGTTCCTGACCGGCATCACCTCGAGCGTGCTGATGGGCGTGGCGCTGTTCGCCGCCCTCGACGGGCGCGAGCAGCTCGCCACGCCGCCCGAGATCCTCAACATGGCCGCCCTCGACGCCTCGCCCCACGAGGCCGACACCGCCAAGACCGGCCGCCTGGTCGCGCCGCGCGCCATCGCCAGGGCCACCGACCGCCGGCGCATGGAGGTCTCGACCATGCTCAAGACCGGCGACCGAGACGTGGTGCGCGCCCTGCCCTTCGTGCAGGTCAAGATGGCGCTCGCCGCCGGCCACGCCACGACGCGCTCCTATCCCGCCTTCGACCCGCTCGAGGTCTTCGCCGAGGACGGCGCGGCCGCGGCCCAGAGCAGCCTGCTCGACACCGGCTTCATCTACGGCGCCAAGGTCGAGAGCGAGGTCAGCCTGCGCACGGTCGACTTCCCGATCGAGACCGCCAGCTTCGACCGGCGCGTGGCGCTGACGGCCGAGGAGGTCGAGGCCGTGGTGCGCAACACCGCCGCAATCCTCACCGACGGCGCGGTGCAGGTCGCCGCCCTCCATTATGTCGACCCGCAACGCTTCGGCGAGACGCTGGCCACCCGCACGCTCGGCGCCGCCTACGGCATCCGCATCGTGCCGGAGAACGTCTCCGTCGCCACCCGCGACGCCGAGCCGGCGGTGGCGGCCGACTATGCCGAGGACGTCATTCCCTTCCATGCCGAGCGCGACATCGCCGAGGTTCTGGCCGAGATCGGCTATTCGGACGCCGATGCGCAGGGCATGGGCCGGGCCTTCGCCACGCTGCTCGGCTCGCCGGTGCTGAAGGCGGGCTTCGTGATGCGGCTCGGCGTCGAGACGCGCGACGACCGCAGCCGCATCGTGCGCGCCAGCCTCTACGAGGGCAGGCGCCACCGCCTGACCATCGCGCTCGACGACCGCGACCAGTATGTCAAGGGCAGCGAGCCCGAGCCCAACCCGGCGGTGCTGACGGCCTTCGACGCCAACCAGCCGGTGGTCTATCCGCGCGGCGATCTGCCCACCGTCTATGACGGCATCTGGCGCGCGGCCTATTCCTACGGCATGACGCGCTCGATGACCCGCCAGCTCGTGCGCCTGCTCGCCGCCGACGTCGATTTCCAGTCGCGGCTCAATCCGAACGACCGCATCGCCGTCTTCTTCTCCCAGCCCGACGGCGACGACAACGCCACCGACGAATCGGAGCTGCTCTACGTCCAGGCCACCTTCGGCGGCAACACGCGCACCTTCTACCGCTTCCGCATGGACGACGGCACGGTCGACTATTTCGACGAGGAAGGCCGCAGCGCCCGCCAGTTCCTGCTGCGCAACCCCATACCCAACGGCACGTTCCGCTCCGGCTTCGGCCCGCGCCGCCACCCGATCCTGGGCTACAGCCGCATGCACACGGGCGTCGACTGGTCGGCGCCGCGCGGCACGCCGATCATCGCTTCCGGCAACGGCGTGGTGGAAAAGGCGGGCTGGGCCGGCGGCTACGGCCGGCAGACGATCATCCGCCACGCCAACGGCTACAAGTCATCCTACAACCACCAGAGCGCCATCGCCAAGGGCGTCACCGAGGGCGCGCGCGTGCGCCAGGGCCAGGTCATCGGCTATGTCGGCTCGACCGGCCTGTCGAGCGGCAATCACCTGCACTACGAGCTGATCGTCAACGGCAAGAAGGTCGACCCGATGCGCGTGCGCCTGCCGACCGAGAAGTCGCTGTCGGGCAAGGAGCTCGAGGTGTTCCAGCGCGAGCGCGAGCGCATCGACGCGCTGCTCAAGGAAGACAACGCCCCGGCGCTGAAGATGGCCAGCGTGAAATAAGCGAATAGCGAATAGCGAATAGCGAATAGCGAATAGCGAATAGCGAATAGCGAATAGCGAATAGCGAATAGCGAATAGCGAATAGCGAATAGCGAATAGAAGGGATCACCGCCCTTCATGAAAGCAACCCCTGTTCGCTACTCCCTACTCCCTATTCGCTATTCGCTTTCCTTCTCACTCCACGAATTCCACCGTCACGCCCGGCTTCACCATCTTCGCCAGCTCCTGCGCGTCCCAGTTGGTCAGGCGGATGCAGCCGTTCGATTCGGTCTTGCCGATCTTGGACGGCTCCGGCGTGCCGTGGATGCCGTAGGTCGGCTTGGACAGCGCGATCCACACCGTGCCGACCGGCCCGTTCGGTCCGGGCGGGATGGTCAGCACCCTAGTGTTGCTGCCCTGCTGGAAGTTGATCTTCGGGTTGTAGGTGTATTCGGGATTAAGCGCGATGCGCTCGACCGTGTGGGTGCCGGTCGGCGAGGGCGTCGCGGCCGAGCCGATGGTGGCGGGATAGGCCACGACCAGCCGTCCGTCGGCGCCGTAGGCGCGCACCTGCTTGCGGCCCTTGTCGGCGACGATGCGCGCCACCGCGCCCGTCTTCGGCGCGCCGGGATTGATGACCCTGATGCGCGTGCCGGGCCGGTCGAACGCGGCGCCGGGATTGAGCGCGCGCAGATATTTCTCGTCCATGTGGAAGCGCTCGGCCAGCATCTCGGCAACCGAGGTGTAGCTCAGCCGCTCCATCTGCGCCTTCTTGGAATAGTCCTCCGGCACCGAGGCGACATAGGGGCCGGCCACGTCGGCGGGGGTGATCTCGTATGTCGTGAAGGCGTCGCCGCCGGTCTCGGCCAGCCTGGCGTCGATCAGCGCCTTGTCGTAGGTGCGCAGCGCCTCGCCGGTCAGCTCGCGATAGGCCGAGATCGCCTTGTTGACGTTGTCGCCCATGCGGCCGTCGACGACGCCGGGCGAGAGGCCGTGGCGGTCGAGCAGGATCTGGATCTTGGCCACGTCCTCCGAGGCGCCGGCGACCGCGACGTCGGGCTGGCGCGCCGGGTCCGGCAGCCCGAGCGCGGGCGGGGCCTCCTCGATCGCCGTATCCGGCGCGGTCGCGGGCGGCGGCGCGGCGGCAACGTCGGGCTCGCCGAGCGGAGCACGCTCGACCCGCGGGTGCGGCTCGTATCGCGGCGCCTCGCGCCCGAAGCCGGGCGGATCGTCCCGGCCGTCCTCGCGGAAAAGGCCGTCGTCCCGATAGGGGTCGTCGCGATAGCCGTAGTCCTCGTCGCCGGGATAGGCCGGATCGTCGGGCAGCACGCGGTAGTCGCGATATTGCGGCAGGCCCCCGGAAGGAGGGTAAGCGGGCGGATAGCCGCGCCCCAGCTCCTCGCGCCGCTTCTCGCGCCGCAGCCGCGCCATGTCCTCGGGGTCGTCGAGATAATAGCGGTCCTGCCGGCGCTCGGGCTCGCGCGGGAACAGGTATTCGCGGTCGCGGCGGCGCTCGCGTGGATCGCGCACGCCGACGATCTCGCCGGTATAGACGTCGACCATCACCTCGCGCCCGTAGCGGTCGTAATAGACCTCGACCTCGCGCGACTGCGCCCCGGCCTGCGAGACGAACGCGCCGAGCGCCAGCACCGCCAACGAAACTGCCCTGCCGATCATTCCTGCCCTTCCGGTGTTGCGCAATGTTGCCGAGCCTGCCGCGCAGCATCGACGATCCGACATGAACAGGACATGAAAATGGCCGCGTTGCGGCGGCGGCCGGAAACGGGGACACGAATCAGGCCGCGCAAGGGCCGGCAACCTTGACCGCAAAGCGCCCCGCCACTTACATGGAGCCGTCCACTCCCGGCCAGGGCGGGAGTTGCGGAGGCCGGCGCCTGTCGCGAGCCGCTGACTGCTTCCGAATTTTCGGGCCGCAGGGCGGCGGGCCGCGATCCGACAACCGGGCCTCGCGAGGACCACATGCAAATCCGCAACGAAACCGCGACCGACAAGGCCGCCATCCGCCGCATCACCGAAGCCGCCTTCGCCGGGGCCGGGCACGCTTCGGGCACCGAAAGCGCCATCGTCGACGCGCTGCGCGAGGCCGGGACGCTCACCCTGTCGCTGGTGGCGGAAGACGGCGGCGAGGTCGTCGGCCACGTCGCCTTCTCGCCGGTCGCGATCGGGGAGGGCGCGCCGGAAAGCCTCGGCGGCTGGTTCGGCCTCGGGCCGGTCTCGGTCCGGCCGGACCGGCAGAGAAAGGGCATCGGCGCGGCCCTGATCCGCGAGGGGCTTTCCCGGCTGCGCGGACAAGGGGCCGGCGGCTGCGTGGTCATGGGCGACCCGGACTACTATCTGCGTTTCGGCTTCGGGCACGATCCCGACCTGCGCTTCGAGGGCGTTCCCCCCGAGTACTTCATGCGCCTTGTGCTGAAGGGCCGCGGCCCCGCCGGGGCGGTGACCTACCAGCCCGCGTTCTACGAAACATGAGGGGAACCGGCCGCGCGTCCCCGTGCCCCGCGCCCGGCTTCGATCGACACGGCACCGCCCCGCCCCGAACGCGAGGACGCCCCGCCTTTCGGCGGGGCGTCCTCGTTTCGGCACGTTCAGGCCCTTATGCCGCTTCGGCCGCCTCGTCCGCCGCGCGCTGCCCCGGCCGGAAGTTGAGCCGGTCGGAGCCGGCCGTGACCTTGACGGTCGAGCCGTCGAGGATGTCGCCGGACAGGATCTTCTCCGCCAGCGGGTCCTGGAGGTGCTTCTGGATCACCCGCTTGAGCGGCCGCGCGCCATAGGCGGGATCGTAGCCCTTGTCGGCCAGCCATTCGACCGCCTCGTCGTCGAGGTCGAGCACGATCTTGCGGTCGGCGAGCAGGCCCTCGAGCCGCGCGAGCTGGATCTGCACGATCTGGCCCATGTCCTGCCGCCGCAGGCGGTGGAACAGGATCACCTCGTCGACGCGGTTGAGGAATTCCGGCCGGAACGACGCCTTGACGACCGCCATCACCTCGTCGCGGACCTTGTCGACGTCCTCGCCCTCGCCGAGCGAGACGAGATATTCGGCGCCCAGGTTCGACGTCATGATGATGAGCGTGTTGCGGAAGTCGACCGTGCGGCCCTGGCCGTCGGTCAGGCGACCGTCGTCCAGCACCTGCAACAGCACGTTGAAGACGTCCGGGTGCGCCTTCTCGATCTCGTCGAACAGCACGACCTGATAGGGCCGGCGGCGCACAGCCTCCGTCAGCGCCCCGCCCTCCTCGTAACCGACATAGCCGGGAGGCGCGCCGATGAGGCGGGCGACCGAGTGCTTCTCCATGAACTCGCTCATGTCGATGCGCACCATCGCCGTCTCGTCGTCGAACAGGAAGGCGGCGAGCGCCTTGGTCAGCTCGGTCTTGCCGACGCCGGTGGGGCCGAGGAACATGAACGAGCCGATCGGCCGGTTCGGGTCCTGCAACCCGGCGCGCGCGCGCCGCACGGCCTTCGACACCGCCTGCACCGCCTCGCCCTGGCCGACGACGCGCCTGGCGATCTCGTCCTCCATGCGCAAGAGCTTCTCGCGCTCGCCTTCGAGCATCTTGTCGACGGGGATGCCGGTCCAGCGCGACACGATGTGCGCGACGTGATTCGGCGTCACCGTCTCCTCGACCATGGAGCCGGCGCTGTCCTGGGCCTCGGCTTCGGCGAGCTTCTTCTCGAGCTCGGGGATGCGGCCGTAGGCCAGCTCGCCCGCCTTGGCGAACTCGCCCTTGCGCTGGGCGATGGCCAGCTCGTTGCGCGCCTCGTCGAGCTGCTTCTTCAGCTCGGCGGCCAGCCCCAGCTTCTGCTTCTCGGCCTGCCACTTCGCGGTCAGCGCGCCCGACTCTTCCTCGAGGTCGGCGAGGTCCTTCTCAAGCCGCTGGAGCCTGTCCTTCGAGGCGTCGTCCTTCTCGAGCTTCAGCGCCTCGCGCTCGATCTTGAGCTGCATGATGCGCCGGTCGATCTCGTCCAGTTCCTCGGGCTTGGAATCGACCTGCATGCGAAGCCGCGACGCAGCCTCGTCGACGAGGTCGATGGCCTTGTCGGGGAGAAAACGGTCGGTGATGTAGCGGTTCGACAGCGTCGCCGCCGAGACCAGCGCCGAGTCGGAGATGCGCACCTTGTGGTGCTGCTCGTACTTCTCCTTCAGCCCGCGCAGGATCGAGATGGTGTCCTCGACCGTCGGCTCCTCGACGAAGACCGGCTGGAAGCGCCGCGCAAGCGCGGCGTCCTTCTCGACATGCTTGCGGTACTCGTCGAGCGTGGTGGCGCCGACGCAGTGCAGCTCGCCGCGCGCCAGCGCCGGCTTGAGGAGGTTCGAGGCATCCATCGCCCCGTCGGCCTTGCCGGCGCCGACCAGCGTGTGCATCTCGTCGATGAACAGGATGATGTTGCCGTCGGCCGCCGTCACCTCGGAAAGCACCGCCTTCAGCCGCTCCTCGAACTCGCCGCGATATTTCGCGCCGGCGATCAGCGCGCCCATGTCGAGCGCCATGAGCTGCTTGTCCTTGAGCGATTCGGGGACGTCGCCGTTGACGATGCGCAACGCCAGCCCCTCGGCTATTGCCGTCTTGCCGACGCCGGGCTCGCCGATCAGCACCGGGTTGTTCTTGGTGCGCCGCGACAGCACCTGGATGGTGCGGCGGATCTCGTCGTCGCGGCCGATCACCGGATCGAGCCGGCCGGCGCGCGCGTCGGCGGTGAGGTCGCGGGCGTACTTCTTCAGCGCGTCGTAGCCCTGCTCGGCCGAGGCCGAATCGGCTGTGCGCCCCTTGCGCACGTCCTCGATGACGCGGTTGAGCGCGGCGGGCGTCACCCCGGCCTTGGCCAGGATGCCGGCGGTCCCGGCGCTCTTCTCGACGGCCATCGCGGTCAGCAGCCGTTCGACCGTGACGAAGGAATCGCCGGCCTTCTTCGCCAGCTCTTCCGCCGTGGAAAACACCTTGGCGAGCGGCTGGGCGAGATAGAGCTGGCCGTTGCCGCCCTCGACCCTGGGCAGCGCCTTGAGCGCGGCCTCGACGCCGAGGCGCGCGTCGCGCGCGCTGCCGCCGGCGCGCTCGATCAGCGAGGAGGCGAAGCCTTCCTCGTCGTCGAGCAGGACCTTCAGGAGATGCTCGGGCGTGAACTGCTGGTGGTTGGCCGACAGCGCCATGGTCTGGGCCGACTGGATGAAGCCCCTGACGCGCTCGGAATACTTCTCGATGTTCATGAATCGTCTCCGCTCCCCGACCGGCCCGCTCGCGGCGCCGGATCGATTTTCAGGTGACGGACCCCCTCCGGACAATGATCCGGGTCAAACAACCCGGCCCACCGCCCTTCGTGCGGCAGGTCCAACTGGCGCGGATATGGGTATGTTTTCCCACGGCCTCAAGGCCGCGGCGACGGGCCGCGACAAAAAACGGCGGGCCCGGGGGCCCGCCGTTGCGATCCTTGCGATTCCGTCCGGAAGTTTCCGGCAGGGGAGAGCCCTACTGGGCCGCCTCGGTGACCGGCTCCTCGGCGGCCGGGCCCTCGCCCGCCGCGGCTTCCTCGCCGGCCTTCAGGCGGGGACGGCGCGGCCGGCGCGCGCGGCGCGGCGCGGCCTCCTGCGGCGCCTCGGCCTCGGCTTGCTGCGCGGCCGGCGCCTCGGCGGCTTCCGCCGCCGGCTGCGCGACCTCGGTCGCGGCCTCGGCCGGCATGTCGTGCTTGAGCGCGACCTCGGCCGGGACGCCCTCGATCACCGGCTGAGGGCCGGTGCCCTGGGCGCGCTGCTGCTGGCGCGACGGCTGCGACGGCTGCTCGGCCTGCGCCGGCGCGAAGCCGTCGTCGCCCTCGTCGTCGAGCTCGTCGTCGTCGCGCGCGTCGCGGATCTGATGCTGCGGCATCTGCGCCTGCGCGGCCATGATGATGCGGTTGTAGTGCTCGGCGTGCTGGAGATAGTTCTCCGCCATCACCCGGTCGCCGGCGCTCTGCGCGTCGCGGGCGAGCATCGCGTACTTCTCGGCGATCTGCTGGGCCGACCCGCGGATCTTCACGTCCGGCCCGTTGCTCTCATAGTTGCGCGTGAGCGGATTCGGGCCCTTGCGGTTCTGGTTGCCGTTACCGCCGCGCCCGCGCATGCGCCTGTTCTGCTGTGGCCTCATTCGTAGCTCTTCATGTTGGAAATGCACTCCGTCGCAGAGGCGGCCGGGGACCGCGCGCTTTGCGTTGTTTGGTTGGCGACCGGCTGCACGAGCTGCGCCCTGGCCACGTCAAGTCCTGTCTCGGTTCATGTCGTTTCCGGACGATCCCCGCACGAAGCACAGGCGTCTTTCACGCTAGGAGGCAGCTATTCCCTTAAGGAACCGAATCGATAACAGCACTGCCTGCTTCGTCCCATCCGGTGGCCGGAAATTATCCGCAATATCCTTGCTTGCCAAGCGGTTTTTTGCGCTGCGCCATTCTGTGCTTTCCCGGGCCTCACCGGCCGAAGGCAAGGGCGCGCAACACCCCGCCGAGATCCTTCGCCTCGCGCGCGAGCCGGAAGCCGTGGCGCGCGAAGATCGCGTCCACCGCCGCCTCCTGACCGATACCGATCTCGACGGCGACCGTGCCGTCGGCTTCCAGGTGCGCCGCCGCTCCGGCGGCGATGGCGCGGTAGGCGTCGAGGCCGTCGGCGCCGCCGTCGAGCGCCGCGAGCGGGTCGTGTCCGCGCACTTCCAGCGCCAGCGATCCGATCTCGTTCGACGCAATATAGGGCGGATTTGAGACGATGATGTGGAACCGCCCCTCGACGGCGTCGTACCAGTCCGACCGGACGGTGCGCAAACGCGCCGCGTTTCCCGTCATATCGGCATTCGCCGCCGCCGTCGCAAGGGCGTCGGCCGAAATATCGGCGGCGAGCGCGGTCGCGCGCGGCTCCGCCGACAACAGCGCCAGCGCCACCGCGCCGGTGCCGGTGCCCAGGTCGAGGATGCGGCATCGCCCATGCGCGTCGGCCGCCGCCCGCGCGACGGGCAGCGCCAGATCGACCAGCGCCTCGGTGTCGGGGCGCGGCTCCAGCGTGCCGGGGGAAAGGACAAGCCGCAGGCCGTAGAACTCGCGGTGGCCGATGATGCGGTGGACCGGCTCGCCGGCGAGCCGCCGCTTCAGCATGGCAAGCGCCGCCTCGGCCACGTCCGCCGCCACCGGCCGGTCCGCGTCGAGCAGCAGGTCGGCCCGCTGCGCGCCGGTGGCGTGCTCGACGATGAGGCGCGCGTCGAGCGCCGCCTCCGGCTGGCCGGCGTCCCGGAGCGCGCGCCGGGCATGGGCGACGAGGCCGCCGAGCGTCGCCGGCCGCGCCGCGTCCTCAGCCATCGCGCCCGGCATCGGCCAGCAGTCTCGACTGGTGGTCGGCGATCAGCGCGTCGACGATGTCGCCGAGATCGCCCTCCATCACCTGGTCGAGCTTGTAGAGGGTGAGGTTGATGCGGTGGTCGGTCACGCGGCCTTGCGGGAAGTTGTAGGTGCGGATGCGCTCGGAGCGGTCGCCCGAGCCGACCTGGAGCCGCCGCGATTCGGCGCGGTCGCCGGCCGCCTTCTCGCGCTCCATGTCGTAGAGGCGCGCGCGCAGGATCTGCATGGCGCGGGCCCGGTTCTGGTGCTGCGACTTCTCCGCCGACACGACCATGATGCCGGTCGGCAGGTGGGTGATGCGCACCGCCGAATCGGTGGTGTTGACGTGCTGGCCGCCCGCGCCCGAGGCGCGCATCGTGTCGATGCGGATGTCCTCGTTGCGGATCTCGACGTCGACCTCCTCCGCTTCCGGCAGCACCGCGACGGTGGCGGCCGAGGTGTGGATGCGTCCGCTGCCTTCCGTCTCCGGCACGCGCTGGACGCGGTGGACGCCCGATTCGAACTTCAGATGCGCGAACACGCCCTTGCCCGACACGGCGGCGATCGCCTCCTTGAAGCCGCCGACCTCGCCCTCGCTCGCCGACATCAGCTCGAAGCGCCAGCCCATGCGCGCGGCATAGCGCTCGTACATGCGATAGAGGTCGCCGGCGAACAGCGCCGCCTCGTCGCCGCCGGTGCCGGCGCGGATCTCGAGGATCGCGTTCTTCTCGTCCGCCGCGTCCCTGGGCAGGAGCAGGATCTGGATTTCCTTCTGTAGGCCCTCGATCCGCTCCTCCACGCCCGGCAGCTCGGTCTCGGCCAGCTCGCGCATCTCGGCGTCGGTGGCCTTGTCGGCCAGCATGGCCTCCAGATCGGCAAGCTCGCCTTCCGCCGCGCGCAGCTCGCGGATCCTGCCGGCCATCTCCTGAAGCTCTGAATATTCGGAGGCGAGCCTGACATAGGCGTCCGGCTCCGGCCCGGCCGCCATCTGCGCCTCGACCAGCTCGAAGCGTTTCAGGACCTGATCCATCCGGTCGCGCGGCAGTTCGATCATCGGGTATCCGTTTAAAGAGGAATGTCGTTCTCGGCCGCGAACGCGGCGAGCATGCCGCGCACGTCCTTCTCGCAGGTCTGCGCGTTGAGCGTGTCGTCCATCAGCTCGGTCAGCCTGTCGAGCGGCAGCTCCGTCACCATCGCCTTGACCGGGCCGATCGCCGCCGGCGACATCGAGATCGAGCGGTAGCCGATGCCCAGCAGCGCCATGGCCGAGATCGGCCGTCCGGCAAGCTCGCCGCACAGCGTCACCGGCGTGCCGGCCTCGCGCCCGGCCTCGGCGATCTGGCGCAGCAGCCGCAGGAACGGCACCGAGATCGGGTCGAAGCGGTCGCCGACCCTGGAGTTGCCGCGGTCGGTGGCGGTGACGAACTGGAACAGGTCGTTGGAGCCGACCGAGACGAAGTCCACCGTGTTCATCAGCTCCTCGAGCTGCCACATCAGCGACGGCACCTCGATCATGGCCCCGAGCTTGAGCGTGGTCGGCAGGTGATGGGCGAAGCGCGACAGGTGCCGCACCTCCTTGTCGATGATCTCGCGCGCCTGCCTGATCTCGGCGATCTCCGTCACCATCGGCAGCATGACGCGCAGCTCGCGCCCGCCGGCGGCCTTGAGCAGCGCGCGCATCTGCGTGCGCAGCAGCCCCGGCCGGTCGAGGGTGAGGCGCACGGCGCGCCAGCCGAGCGCCGGGTTCTCCTCCTGCTCGACCGCCTTGAAGTAGGGCAGCACCTTGTCGCCGCCGATGTCGATGGTGCGGAAGGTCACGGGCTTGCCGCGCGCGGCGTCGAGCACGTCGCGGTAGAGCCGCTCCTGCGCCTCGGCGCGCGGGAAGGTGGAGGCGACCATGAACTGGAGCTCGGTGCGGAACAGGCCGATGCCGGCCGCGCCCGATTCGGCGAGTTGCGGCAGGTCGACCGCGAGCCCGGCATTCATCATCAGGTCGATCGGCACGCCGTCCCTGGTCACCGACGGCTTCTTGCGCAGCTCGCGGTAGAGCTCCTGCCGGCGGGCGCGGAAGCGCACCTTCTCGGCATAGGCGGCCTCGACGTCGGCCGGCGGGCGCAGGTGAACGATGCCGTCGACACCGTCGACGATGACGGCGTCGCCGTTGTCGGCCATCGACACCGCGCCCTTGGCCTGGCCGGCGACAGGAATGCCCATGGCGCGCGCCACGATCACCACATGGCTGGTGATGGCCCCGTCCTCCAGCACCAGGCCGCGCAGCTTCTCGCGGGGATAGTCGAGCAGCTCGGCCGCGCCCATCGAGCGCGCGACGATGATGGCGTCGCGCGGCAGCGAGGCGGCCAGCGTCTCCGGCCCGTGGCCCATCAGCATGCGCAGGAGCCGGTTGGCGAGGTCGTCGAAGTCGCTCATGCGCTCGCGAAGATACGGGTCGGTCATGTGCAGCATGCGCGCGCGCATGTCGGACTGCACCTTCTCCACCGCCGCCTCGGCGGTGAGGCCGTTGCGGATCGCCTCGTGCAGGCGGCGCACCCAGCCGGTGTCGTCGGCGAACATGCGGTAGGCCTCGAGCACGGCGCGATGCTCGCCCTCGAAGGCGACGTCGCGGCGCGACAGCATGTCGTCGATGGACAGCCTCAGCGAGCCGAGCGCGCCTTCCATGCGCTCGATCTCCTCCTCGCTGTCCTCGTTGAACAGGTTGGTGACGACGATGCGCGGCTCGTGCAGCACGACATGGCCGAGGCCGATGCCCTCGTTGAACGGCGCGCCGGAGATCGTCACCGGCCGCGACAGGTCGAGCTCGATGCCGGGCCGCACCAGCCGGGCGAGATCGCCGGTGGCGATCATCTCGGCGATGACCATCGCCGTCGTCTCCAGCGCCTCGACCTCGTCCTCGCGGTACTGGCGCATGGTGCGGTTCTGCACCACCAGCACGCCGAGCGTGCGGCCGGCGCGCAGCACCGGCACGCCGAGGAAGGAGTTGTAGATCTCCTCGCCCGTCTCCGGCAGGTAGGCGAAGGCGGGATGCTTCTGCGCGTCGGAGAGGTTCAGCGGCCTGGCGCTCGCCGCGATGGTGCCGACGAGGCCCTGGCCGAGCCGGAGCTGCGCGTGGTGGACGGAGGACGGGTTCAATCCTTCCGTGGCGTAGAGCTCCAGCACCGAATCGGCGCGCAGCACATAGAGCGAGCACACCTCGGCCACCATGTTCTGGGCGATGTGATGCACGATGCGGTCGAGCCGCTCCTGCGGCTCGAGCGGCTCCGCCATCAGCTCGCGAAGCCTCCTCAGCAATAGGCGCGGGCCTGCTGCCGTCTCTCGCATCGGGCTCCTTTCCATGGCTCGCTCCATGGCCTGCGGGCACGCTCCGGCCGCCGGTCCTCCACCGGCGCCCGCCGCCCGATCCGGCTTTCGCCGGCGACTCGCCGTCTACTGCTTATCGAGACCGTAGACGGAATGCAAAGTGCGCACTGCGAGTTCTGTATAGGCCCCGTCGATCAGGATGGAAATCTTGATTTCGGACGTGGTTATTGCGCGGATGTTGATGCCCTTGTCGGCCAGCGCCCGGAAGGCGGTGGCCGCCACGCCGGCGTGGCTTCTCATGCCGATGCCGATCACCGAGACCTTCGACAGCCCCGCCTCGTGCTGGATCACGTCGAAGCCGACCGTCTCCCTGACCTTTTCCAGCACGCCGAGCGCCTTGGCGACGTCGCCGGCCGGCACGGTGAAGGTCATGTCGGTGAACTTGCCGTCCTCGGAGATGTTCTGGACGATCATGTCGACATTGATGCCGGCCTCGGCCAGCGGCCCGAAGATGCCTGCGGATACGCCCGGCCGGTCTGCGACGCGGCGCAGCGAAATCTGCGCCTCGTCCTTGGCGTAGGCGATGCCGGTCACGACTTGCTGTTCCACGATCTCGTCCTCGTCGCAAATGAGGGTTCCGGGCGGGTTGTCGAAATCGCCCATGCCGGGCGCGTCCGGCTCCACGAAGGAGGAGCGCACGAAGGTGCGCACCTTGTGCACCATGGCAAGCTCGACCGAGCGCACCTGAAGCACCTTGGCGCCGAGCGAGGCCATCTCCAGCATCTCCTCGAAGGAGATCCTGGCCAGCCGCCGCGCCTTGGGCTCGATGCGCGGGTCGGTGGTGTAGACACCGTCGACGTCGGTGTAGATGTCGCAGCGGTCGGCCTTGACGGCGGCCGCCAGCGCCACGGCGGAGGTGTCGGAGCCGCCGCGGCCGAGCGTGGCGATGCGGTTGTCGGGCCCCACGCCCTGGAAGCCGGCGACGACCGCGACCTGCCCCAGCCCGAAGCGGCGCACCAGCTCCGAGCCGTCGATGTCGAGGATGCGCGCCGCGCCGTGGCTGTGGTCGGTGTGGATCGGTATCTGCCAGCCCTGCCAGGAGCGGGCGTCGACGCCCATCGATTGCAGCACCAGCGCCAGCAGCCCGGACGTGACCTGCTCGCCCGAGGCCACCACGGCGTCGTATTCGCGCGCATCGTAGATGTTGAGGTTCGAGCCCTCGGCCTTCGAGGCGTCCTGCACCCAGGCGACCAGCTCGTTGGTCTTGCCGGCCATGGCGGAGACGACGACGGCGACCTCGTGGCCGGCATCGACCTCGCGTTTGACGTGGCGCGCGACATTGCGGATGCGGGCGATGTCGGCGACGGATGTCCCGCCGAATTTCATCACGATGCGCGCCATGGCAGCGACAGGTCCCTGAGATGCGGCCCGGAGCGGAGGATCCCCCGGAAAAATCAAGCTGGAACGCCCCGCAGGACGGGGCGCGAACGCGCCGGTTCCATAGCCAAATCCTCAAGGCTCCGCAAGCGAGATGGGACGGGTTGCCGCGATTGGCAGCCGGGACGGGCGCGCATGCCGCGCCAGGGCGTCGCCCGGGAAGGCCACGATCGCGCCGAAGCCGGCGCCGGCCGGCGTCAATTCACGGCTTGACATTGCCGCCCCTCTCCCCGACTTCATTGCATCGAAGGAGACCACGCATGCCCGAGGCTCGACGAACGACCATCGACGCCGGCGAAGTCGAACGCTTCTCCGCGCTCGCCGCAGAATGGTGGAACCCGAACGGCAAGTTCCGGCCGCTGCACAAGTTCAACCCGGTCAGGCTCGCCTATATCCGCGACAAGGTCGCCGCCCGCTTCGGCCGCGACCCGCACGCCGCCAGGCCCTTCGAGGGGTTGCGCTTCCTCGACATCGGCTGCGGCGGCGGCCTCCTGTGCGAGCCGATGGCGCGGCTGGGCGCCGAGGTGGTCGGCGCCGATGCCTCGCAGACCAACATCGAGGTGGCGAGGCTGCACGCCGCGGAAGCGGGCGTCGCCATCGACTACCGCGCCACCACCGCCGAGGCGCTGGCGGAAGCCGGCGAGACCTTCGACGTCGTCCTCAACATGGAGGTGGTCGAGCATGTCGCCGATGTCGAGCTGTTCGTGGGCAAGTGCGCCGAGATGGTGCGGCCCGGCGGGGTGATGTTCGTCGCCACCATCAACCGCACGCTCAAGGCGCTGGGCCTTGCGATCTTCGGCGCGGAGTACGTGCTGCGCTGGCTGCCGCGCGGCACCCACCAATACGGCAAGCTGGTGCGCCCGGAGGAGCTGGAACGGGCGTTGTCGAAGGCCGGCATGGCGGTGATCGACCGCACCGGCGTCAGCTACAGCCCGCTCGCCGACCGCTGGCAGCAGTCGGGCGACCTCGACGTCAACTACATGGTTCTGGCCGAGAAGCCGAAGCAGTAGGGACCAGACCCGGGCGCGGCGCGGGCGGTCGGGACCGGGCCGCTCAGTTGCTGTCGTCGGGGAAGGTCGGAAGCGGCACGAAATCGACGCCGTCCTCCAGCAGCCCGCGCGCCTCCTCGGCCGTGGCCTCGCCGTAGATGCCGCGCGGCTCGACCTCGCCGAAATGGATCTTGCGCGCCTCCTCGGCGAACCTGTCGCCGACATAGTCGGCGTTCTTCTTCGCCTCCTCGGCCATCGCCTTCAGCTTCGCCAGCGCCTTGCGCTGCTCCTCGCCCAGGGCGAGCGCGATTCGGTCGCGCTTGCGCCCGGTGGAGACGGCGGGCGCCATCAGCGCCTTCTCGACCTCGGCCGACCGGCAGACCGGGCACGATACGAGGCCGCGCTTCTTCTGGGCCTCGAAATCCTCGCCGTTGCGGAACCAGCCGTCGAAGGCGTGGTCGTTGGCGCAGGAAAGCGAGAAGCGGATCATGGCGCCGCTCCGGCCGCCGCGCCCTGCGTGGCCGTTACATGCTCGACGCGGAACTCGCGCGCATTCTTCAGGTTGGGGATCCTGCCGCGCGCCTCGGCGACGGCGGCGAGATCGATGTCGGCGACGACGACGGCCGGCTCGTCATGATCGGCCTCGGCCAGCACGCGCCCCCAGGGGTCGACGACGAGGGAATGGCCGTAGGTCTCGCGGCCGTCATCGTGCCGGCCGCCCTGCGCGGCCGAGATCACGAAGGCGCCGTTCTCGATGGCGCGCGCCCTTTGCAGGACATGCCAGTGCGCCTCGCCGGTCTGGCGGGTGAAGGCCGCGGGCATGGTCAGAACCTGCGCCCCGGCCAGCGCCTGCGCCCGGAAGAGCTGGGGAAAGCGCACGTCGTAGCACACGGCGAGGCCCAGCCGGCCGAAGGGCAGCTCGACCACGGTCGAGGCGACGCCGGGCTCGTAGGTCGCCGATTCGCGCCAGCTCTCGCCGTTGTCGAGATCGACGTCGAACATGTGGATCTTGTCGTAGGTGGCAAGCAGCGCCCCGTCGGGGCCGAAGACGAAGGCGCGGTTGGCGACCTTGCCGTCCGGCCGGGCGATCGCGGTCGAGCCGACATGCACGACGATGCCCAGCTCGGCCGCGAGCCGGGCGGCGGTGCGCGCGATCACGTCCTCGTCCTGCGGCTTCAGCGACGCCTTCAGCGCCTGCTTGTCGCGCATCAGCGCGCCGGTCATCTCCGGCGACTGCACATAGGCGGCCCCGCGCCCGGCCGCCTCGCGCACCTGCGCCTCGAAGTCGGCCGCGTTGCGCGCCACCTCCTGGCCCGAGCGCATCTGCAACGCCGCTACCCGCACGACCGTCATCTCGTCCGTCCTATCCTGCCGCGCCGGCAAGCAGCGCGTCGAGCCTGCCCTCGCGCTCCAGCGCGTGCAGGTCGTCGCAGCCGCCGACATGGGTTTCGCCGATGAAGATCTGCGGAAAGGTCGAGCGGCCGTTGGCGCGCGCGATCATCTCCTGCCGCAGTTCCGGCGCCCAGGTGGCGTCGCGCTCGGTATAGGCGACCTGCTTGCGGTCGAGGAGCCGCTTGGCGGCCGCGCAATAGCCGCACAGCGCGCGGGTATAGATCGTCACTTCCGTCATGGTGCATCCGGGTCCGGCTTGCCGTTCCTCCTCATATAGTCTCCCCCTCGTCGCGCAGGAAGTCCCCGGACCGGACGTCGTGCGGCCCGGAATCTTTCGGCAGCACGCGGGCGAAGGTCAGCACGTCGACCTCGGCCGCGCCCGCGCGCCTGAGCGCGCGCGCCACGGCGGCCGCCGTCATGCCGGTGGTGTAGACGTCGTCCACCACCAGGACGCGCCGGCCGGCCACGCCGATCCGCGCCCGCGGCGGCACGGCGAAGGCGCCGCGCACGTTCTCCTCGCGCTCGCGCGCGCCGAGCCCGACCTGCTGGCGGGTGGCGCGGATGCGCACCACTGCGTCGGGAAGGAAGCGCCGGCCCGAAAGCCGGCACAGCGCCCGCGCCAGCTCGGCCGACTGGTTGAAGCGCCGGCGGAAGAAGCGGCCGCGGTGCAGCGGCACCGGCACCACCGCCTCGGCGTCGGCCACCAGCTCCGCTCCCGCCCGCATCATCCAGCGCGCCATGGTCGGGGCAAGCTCGGTGCGGTCGCCGAACTTCAGCGACAGCACCATCTGCCGCGCCACGCCGGTATGGGAGACGGCGGCCCTGGCGCGCGCGAAGGGCGGCGGGTTGGCGATGGCGTCGGCTGAGACGATGCCGTCGCCGAGCTCGTGCGAGAACGGCGTGCCGAGCACCTCGCACCATGGCCGCTCGATGAAGCGCAGCCTCGGCCAGCATTCCCCGCACAGCGCGAACGGCTCCGCCACCAGCCGCCGGCAGCCCGGGCAGGCGGGCGGGAACAGCAGCCGCGCCGACAGGCCGGCGACCCTGCGAAACCAGCTCTTGATCTCTGCCGCGCGATCGTTCACGACAAAGCCGCCCCCGGGACTCCACTTTCCGGGCCTGCCGTCAGGCCCGCACCGGGGGCATCGTAGCAGACGCGAGCAGGCCATGTCAGGAAGCCCCCCTCCAGGAAGACCCGTCGAGCCGATCTTCGATCATGAGGCGGCGGCGCGCAGGAAACGGCGCGCGCTGCGCATGGCGGCGACGACGGCCGCCGGGGCGGATTTCCTGATGCAGCGCGCGGCCGACGATCTCGCCGAGCGGCTCGGCGCGGTCGAGCGCCGCTTCGACAGGGCCGCGGCGCTGTTCTGCACGACGCCGGCGGCGCGCGAGGCGCTGCTCGCGTCCGGCAAGGTCGGCGCGGCGATCCGCGTCGAGGCCGATCCGGCGCTGCTGGCGGGAGCCGACGGCACGGTGGCCGCGCCCGAGACCGTGCCCTTCGAGCCCGAAAGCCTCGATCTCGCCGTGTCGCTCTACGGCCTGCACGAGGTCAACGACGTGCCGGGCATGCTGGTGCAGATCAGGCGGGCGCTCAGGCCGGATGGGCTCTTCCTCGGCTGCATGGCGGGCGCCGGCACGCTCGCCGAGCTGCGCGAGGCGCTGCTGGCGGCCGAGACCGAGCTGACCGGCGGCGCAAGCCCGCGCATCTTCCCGCTGGCGGACGTGCGCGACGCCGGCGCCCTGCTGCAACGGGCGCGCTTCGCCCTGCCGGTGGCGGACCACGAGACGGTGACGGTGCGCTACGATTCGATGTTCTCGCTGATGCGCGACCTGCGCGCCATGGGCGCGACCAACAGCCTGATCGCGCGCAGCCGCCGGCCGGCGCCGCGGGCGCTGTTTTCGCGCGCGGCCGAGATCTACGCCGAGCGCTTCTGCGACCCCGACGGGCGCGTGCGCGCCACCTTCTCGACCATCTGGATGTCGGGCTGGGCGCCGCACGCCTCGCAGCAGAAGCCGGCCCGGCCGGGCAGCGCCACGGTGTCGCTGGCCGAGGCGCTGCGCAAGCAGGGAACGCAGGAATAGCGGCGCGCCGGGCGTGCCGGCCTTCACGGATTGGGGGTGCGGACCTCGATCTCGTTGGCCGCGAACAGGAACTTCGCCATTATCTGGTGCAGCACCTCGCCGAGGCCGCCGACCATGAGGGCCGAAAGGATCGCCACGATCAGCGCGTATTCGAGCGCCGTCGCGCCCGTCTCGTCCCTGATGAACCGTCCCAGCATGGCCTTCCCCCGGTTGCGGGATCGCACGCGCGGGTGCGACCCCGTCAGATTAGCGATGCCGCGATTCTCAAAGGTTAACGGCAGGGCCGCGCGCGCAGCGCATCGTTAACGGATCGTGTCGAGGCGAGGGCCCGCAGCGGATACCGTCGCGGACGCCTCAGCAATCGCCGGTGCGCATGCCGTTGCTGCGGATGATGCAGACCGAGGCGGGCGTCGGCTGGAGCACGCTGCGCCGCACGGTGTAGGAGCTGCCGGCGCGCTGGCTGGTGAAGCCCTGGCCGCCCATGGCCTGCCCGATGGCGCCGGTCGCCATCGGGTCGAGCCGGCTCGAATAGGACGAGTAGGCCATGCGCTCGACCTGGCTTTCCGCCAGCGGCGTCAGGATCAGCGCCAGCCCGACGGCGGCCGAGCCGAACAGCAGCGCCACGCGCACCGCGCCCATGCCGACCTCGCCGAAGATGCCGCCCCGATTGGTCTGCGGGCCTTCCCACTCGTTGCGCAACGACATCGTTTCCCCCAATCTCGGCCGGGCAGGGCCAACGCCGCAGCCGTGCCGCTTCGTTCAACCTCGCATGGCGGCCTAAACGTTCGATTAACGATGATCGCAGGATCGGCGGCGGCAAAAAGGCCCGGAAGGTCTCCCCTCCGGGCCTTTCGCGTCGATGCGGCCATGCCGGTCAGTTGACCGGGCCGACGTCCTTGAAGCCGGGGCCCTCGATCACGGTCTCGATGACCACGCCCGGCACGTCGCCCTTCTCGTCGAACTCGTGGCTGCCGGCGGCGCCCTCGTAGTTGATGTCCTGGCCGGCGGCGATCAGCTCGACCGCCTTCTTCCACTCGCCCGGCAGGATCACCTCGCCCGGGGCGGTCGCCACCTCGCGCAGCGCGGCGCTGAGGCCCTCGCGGCTGTCGGAGCCGTTCTTCTGGATCGCCAGCGCCAGGAGGAAGGCCGCGTCGTAGGACTGGGCCACGAACGAGCCGGCCGGATCGAAGCCGGCCGCCTTGGCCGCCTCGGCGAAGATCGCCGTGCCCGGCGTCTCGGGATTGCCGATCTTGGTGCCGATGAAGCCGTCGAGCCTGCCCTCGCCGACCGCCGCCACCAGGCTGTCGCCGATCATGCCGTCGCCGCCGGCGAACTTGTCGAAGTCGCCGCCCTCGAGCGCCTGGCGCACGATGGTCTGGCCGGAGCCGTCGACATAGGCCAGCACGACCAGGATCTCGGCCCCCGACGAGGACAGCGAGCCGATCTCGGCGCGATAGTCGGCCTTGCCGTCCTCATGCGCCTCGCTGGCGGCCACCGTGCCGCCCAGCGCCTCGAACGCGCCGGCGAGCGCGTCGGCGAAGCCCTTGCCGTAGTCGTTGTTGACATAGGTGACGGCGATGTTGCCGTAGCCCTTGTCCTTGAGCAGCTTGGCCAGCGTCTCGCCCGAATAGGCGTCCGACGGCGTGGTGCGGAAGACGAGGTCGTTGTCGTCGAGCGCCGACAGCGCCGGCGAGGTCGCGGCCGGCGAGACGAGCACGACGCCGCCGGGGATGGCGGCGGTGTTGGCGGCCGCGATGGTCTCGCCCGAGCACAGCGGGCCGACCAGCGCCGTCACCCTCTCGGAGTTGACCATGCGGTCGGCGGCGGCCGAGGCGGCGGTGGTGTCGATGCAGGTCGAATCGCCCTGCAACAGCGTCAGCGTGCGACCGTCGAGGATGCCGCCCTGCTCGTTGACCTGGGCCACGGCGAGCTTCGCGCCCTCGTGGATCGGCGGCACCAGCGTCTCGATCGGGCCGGTGAAGCCGCCGAGGAAGCCGAGCTTGACCTCCTGCGCATGCGCGGCGGACACCGCCACCATGGCCGCGCCGGCGACGGAAGCGGCGAGAAGCCTGCGGAACTTCGGTGACATGACAAAACCTCCCTGGGGTAGCCGTGAGACAAAATCGTCGAAATCCGTGTTCCGCGAGCGGAACCCGGCCTGTGGCCGATACTCTAGAGCCCGCCCCGCTTTGTAAAGGGCGGCGGGCGCTCCGGCGCTGAAAAATAAAGATAAATCGGCGCGGATCGCCGATGCGCGGCGGCAAAGCGGGAGGGGTCATAAAATCGCCGCCGGGAGCGGGATCACTGGCGGCGGGTTCGGCTCGGGGTTGCCTCATGAAGATCGCGGCATTGGCGTTGCTGTGCGTGCTGGCGCTGACGCGCGGCGCGCTCGCCGATTTCCACGCGCTGCTGTTCCATGCGCGCACGAAGGACCTCGAAGGCGTCCGCACCCTGCTGGCGCGGGGCGCCGACCCCAACCCGCCCTACGAGGGCTACGACGGCTATACGCCGCTGATGTTCGCGGCCGGCAATGGCGACCCGCAGATGACGCGGCTGCTGCTCGAGGCCGGCGCCGTGACCGAGCGCCGCGACCACAACGGCGAGCGCGCGCTGCAATGGGCGGCAAGGCAGTCCTTCCTCAATCCGTTCAGGGACAATGCCGAATGCGCGCGGCTGCTGCTTCAGGCCGGCTCCCCGGCCGATTCGGCTGCGGACCGCTACGGCTCCTCGCCGCTGATCGACGTCAGCCGGTACGGCAGCGACCCCGAGATGGTGCGCCACCTGCTTGCCGCGGGCGCTGACCCCGACCGCGTCGACCAGTCCGGCGAGACGGCGCTCTACGGCGCGGCGGGCTCGCCGCGCGACAGCGAGAGCGCGCGGCTGCTGCTGGAAGCCGGGGCCGATCCGAACGTCCGCGTCAGCCACCGTGACCGGACGCCGCTGCACAGGGCGGCCCTTCATGGCCGGCCGCGGACGATCCGCCTGCTGGTGGAGGCCGGCGCGGACATCGAGGCGCGCGAGGCCGAGGGCGAGACGGCGCTGTTCGTCGCGGCGGGGCGCGGCCATCTCGAAGGCGTGGACATGCTCATGGCGTTGGGCGCGCAGCCCGACGCGCGCGCCGCCTCGGGCCTGACGCCGGTGCTGGCGGCGATCACCGGCCGCTACGCCTCCGGCGACGGCGACGGCCACGCCGACGCCGCCCGTCGCCTGGCCGGCCGCACCGCCGACATCGACCGCGCCTTCGCCGCCGCGCTGTGGCACGGCATGCCGGACGTGGCCGGATTGCTGTTCGAGCGCGGCGCCGACATCGATGCCATCGACCATCTCGGCCGTTCCGCCTTCGCCGCCGCGGCCGTGCGGCCGGATCCGGTCTGGCTCGACCGGCTGGTCGGCGCCGGCGCGGACATCGCCCGCCACGGCGACGAGGCCCTGCTGGAGACGGCCTCCCGCGGCCGCGACCCTGGCGTCGCGCGGCTGATCGACCTCGGCATGGCGGTATCGGGCACGGGCATCGGCGCGTCGGCGCTCGCCGCTGCGGCGAAGCACGGCCGCGTGTCGACGGTGCGCCTGCTCATGGCGCGCGGGGCGCGCCTCGACGCCCTGCCCGGCATGGAGCGGACGGCGCGCGACGGGATGGAAGCGGCCCGCGCCGCGCTGGAGGCGGCCATCGCCCGGGCGGAAGCCTCGCGAACCCATATCGACGTGTCGGCGGAGCGGGCGGAACTGGCGCGGCTCGAAGCCGCCCATGCGCGGATCGCCGAGATGCTGGGCCTTTAGGGCATCGGGCCGAAAAGTGTCCTTTTGTTTCGGATAAGCCCGATGCCGAAACAAAAGGACAGGGCAACGCTACGCATCCGTCAGGATGCTCGCTGCTCTGGCGGCTAGCGCGTCGGCACCGGGTGCTCGCCGCGATAGTCATAGAAGCCGCGGCCGGTCTTGCGGCCGAGCCAGCCCGCCTCGACATATTTCACCAGCAGCGGGCACGGCCGGTACTTGGAGTCCGACAGCCCCTCGTGCAGCACCTGCATGATCGACAGGCAGGTGTCGAGGCCGATGAAGTCGGCGAGCTGGAGCGGTCCCATCGGATGGTTGGCGCCCAGCTTCATCGCCGTGTCGATGGCCTCGACCGAGCCGACGCCCTCGTAGAGCGTGTAGATCGCCTCGTTGATCATCGGCAACAGGATGCGGTTGACGATGAAGGCGGGAAAATCCTCGGCGACGGTGATGGTCTTGTCGAGGCTCAGGACGAACGCCTTGGCCGCCTCGAAGGTGGCGTCCTCGGTGGCGATGCCGCGCACCAATTCGACCAGCTTCATCACCGGCACCGGGTTCATGAAGTGGATGCCGATGAAGCGCTCGGGCCGGTCGGTCTGGGCGGCGAGCCGGGTGATCGAGATCGAGGAGGTGTTGGAGGCCAGCAGCGCCTCGGGATTGAGCAGCGGGCACAACTGGGCGAAGATCTTGCGCTTGACCGTCTCGTCCTCGGTCGCCGCCTCGATGGCGAGGTCGACATCGGCGAGGTCCCCCAGTGACGAGGCGGCGGCGATGCGCTTCAGCGCGGCGCGGTGCACGTCCTCGGCGAGCTTGCCGGATGAGACCTGGCGGGCCATGTTGCCGTTGATGGTCGCCAGCCCCGCCTCGATGCGCTCCGGCGAGATGTCGTAGAGCTTGACGCGATAGCCGGCCAGCGCCGCGACATGCGCGATGCCGCCGCCCATCTGCCCGGCCCCGATGATGCCAACCGTGGAAATCTTGCCCATCATGTCCAGCCCCGTGATACGGCCGTTCGCGGCCCTTTTATTGCGGCGCACAATAGAAGGGCGGGGAGACGTCTGTCTACCCCGCCCTTTCAGAATAGTCCGGTCACGGTGGAGGCGTCAAAGCGCCTTTTCGAGCTCGGGCAGGATGGTGAAGAGGTCACCGACGAGGCCGAAGTCGGCGACCTGGAAGATCGGGGCCTCCTCGTCCTTGTTGATGGCGACGATGACCTTCGAGTCCTTCATGCCGGCGAGATGCTGGATCGCGCCGGAGATGCCGACGGCGATGTAGAGCTCCGGCGCCACCACCTTGCCGGTCTGGCCGACCTGCCAGTCGTTCGGCGCATAGCCGGCATCGACGGCGGCGCGGCTGGCGCCCACGGCCGCGCCCAGCTTGTCGGCGACGGGCAGGATCACCTCCTCGAATTTCTCCGCCGAGCCCAGCGCCCGGCCGCCCGAGATGATGATCTTCGCCGAGGTCAGCTCGGGACGGTCGCTCTCCGACAGCTTGTTCTCCACGAAGGAGGACACGCCCGGATCGGCCGCCGCATTGACGCTCTCGACCGACGCCGAGCCGCCCTCGCCCGCCGCCTGGAACGACGCCGTGCGCACCGTGATCACCTTCCTGGAATCCGTCGCCTGCACCGTCTGGATGGCGTTGCCGGCATAGATCGGCCGCTTGAACGTGTCGGCCGACACCACCTCGACGATCTCCGACACCTGCGCCACGTCGAGCAGCGCGGCCACGCGCGGCAAGACGTTCTTGCCCATGGTCGTGGCCGGCGCGATCACCGTGTCGTAATTGCCCGCAAGCGAGACGATCAGCGCGGCGGTCGGCTCCGCCAGCCGCTCGGCAAGCCCGTCGGCCTCGGCCAGCAGCACCTTGCGCACGCCCTTGAGTTTCGCCGCTGCGTCGGCCGCGGCTTTCGCGCCCTTGCCGGCGATGAGCACGTCGACGTCGCCGCCGATCTTGCCTGCCGCCGTCAGCGCCTTGGCGGTCTGGTCGGAAAGGGTTGCGTTGTCGTGCTCGGCAACGAGAAGAATGGCCATTTTATCGATCTCCCTTGTCCGGGTTAGAGCACGCCGGCCGACTTCAGGCTCGCGACCAGCTCGGCCACGTCCTTGACCTTCACGCCCGCCTTGCGGCCGCCCGGCTCCTCGGTCTTCAGCACCTTCAGCCGCGGCGCCACGTCGACGCCGTAGTCGGCCGCGGCCTTCTCGTCGAGCGGCTTCTTCTTGGCCTTCATGATGTTGGGCAAAGAGGCGTAGCGCGGCTGGTTGAGCCGCAGGTCCGTCGTCACCACCGCCGGCAGCCTGACCTCGATCACCTGCAGGCCGCCGTCGACCTCGCGCGTCACCTTCGCCTTGCCATCGCCAAGCTCGACCTCCGAGGCAAACGTCGCCTGCGGCCAGCCCAGAAGCGCCGCCAGCATCTGGCCGGTCTGGTTGGCGTCGTCGTCGATCGCCTGCTTGCCCAGCACCACCAGCTCCGGCTTCTCCTCGTCCGCCACGGCTTTCAGCAGCTTGGCCACCGCCAGCGGCTCCACCGTCTCGTCGGTCCTGATCAGGATGCCGCGGTCCGCGCCCATCGCCAGCGCCGTGCGGATCGTCTCGGCCGCCTGCGCCGGACCGATCGATACCACCACGATCTCGGAAGCCTTGCCCGCCTCCTTCAGCCGGATCGCCTCCTCGACCGCAATCTCGTCGAACGGGTTCATCGACATCTTCACGTTCGCAAGCTCAACCCCCGAACCGTCCGACTTCACCCGGATCTTCACGTTGAAGTCGACTACCCGCTTCACCGGAACCAGAACTTTCATGCGCGCAGAACCTTTCCAAGAGATTTGAGGGTGCTGGCTGGCAGCATCCCCTGCCGTTCGCTTGCCGGATATGGATGCGCCGGAGCGAGACCGTGCGCGCCCCGTTGCTGTGGCCCCGTCGCAGCGCAAGACGGCATGGGCCGTGGCCGCCTGTGGCTGTAGTAGCCCTCCGCCGCAGCGTCAATACGGATACGGACTTCAAACCGTTTGAAAGCCGCGGCAGTTTAGCGCCTGCCCCAGGGCGAGGCGGGCGGCGGGGCGGAGTCGCGCCCGGCGTCCTGCGCCGTCTCGACCGCCTGCGGCGTGACGATCTCGCGGTCGAACAGCGGCACGCCGCGCCGACGAAGCACCAGCACGAGCACCGCCCCGGCCAGGATGCCGCCGACATGGGCGGCCCAGGAAATCTCGCCGTCGCCGGCCAGCAGCATCATCGCGAGCTGGAACGCGATCCACAGCGCGAGCAGGATCGAGGCCGGCAGCCTGACCGGGAAGCGGCCGAGCGCCAGCACCCACACCTTCACGCGCGGGTGCAGCATCAGATAGGCGGTGACGACGCCGGCGATGGCACCCGAGGCGCCGATCAGCGGCGCCTGCGAATCGGGCGCGGCCATGCCGTGGACGAACGCGCCCACCGCCGCGCAGGCGAGGTAGAAGACGAGGTATCTGACGTGGCCGAGCGCGTCCTCGACATTGTCGCCGAACACCCACAGGAACAGCATGTTGCCGCCGAGATGCCAGATGTCGCCGTGCAGGAAGGCGTAGGTGACGTAGGTGAGGTCGTCGGGCACCAGCACCCACTCGTCCGGCCGCTCGGCGATGTCGAAGACGGTGGAGGGGATGTAGCCGAGGCCGATCACCGCCGCCTGGACGAAGCCGTCGCCGGCCAGCGCCGTCATCGCATAGGCCAGCACGTTGGCCGCGATCAGCGCCAGCGTGACGTATTGCAGGCGGATGTGCCTGAGGCTGTTGGCGTCGTGGAGCGGGATGAACATGCGGCACCTGCCTCCTGCGCCCGCGCGGGGCCTATCTGTTCTGCCCCGGCACCCACAGGACGTCGCTCTCGCCGCGGTCGTTGACGGCGCGGGCGGCCACGAACAGGAAGTCGGAGACGCGGTTGATGTAGCGCATCGCCGGCTCGCCGACCTTCTCGCCCTCCCGGAGCGACAGCTCCACGATCATGCGCTCGGCCCGGCGCGAGACGGTGCGCGCCAGATGCAGCGCCGCCGCCGCCGGCGAGCCGCCCGGCAGCACGAAGGTGCGCAGCGGCCGGATTCCCTTGTTGACGGCGTCGATGTCGCCCTCCAGCCGCCTGACCTGCGAATCGACGATGCGAAGCGGCTCGTAACCGAGGTCCTGGCCGTTGTCGGGCGTGGCCAGCTCCGCGCCGAGGTCGAACAGGTCGTTCTGGATGCGGCCGAGCATGGCGTCGAGCTCGGGATGGGCCTCCTTCGTGTGCAGCCGCGCCAGGCCGATGCAGGCGTTGGCCTCGTCGACCGTGCCGTAGGAGGCGATGCGCAGGTCGTATTTCGGCCGCCGCTCGCCGGTGCCGAGCGCGGTCGTGCCGTCGTCGCCGGTGCGGGTGTAGATCTTGTTGAGGATGACCATCGCTTCGCTCCCTGTCTTCGACCGCGCCTTCAGCCGCGCGAGAACCACAGCGCCAGCACGATGAACACCAGCGCGATGAACTGCAGCACCACGCGCGCCTGCATCAGCTTGTTGGAGGTGTTGCCCGAGCCGCCGCGCATCATGTTGACGAGGCCGCGGATGAGCACGATCACCACACCGATCATGAAGACGATGGCGACGGCGTTGAAGACTGAGGACATTTTCGGCTTCCGTGGGCGGCGGATCGGGAACGGACATGACGGACCGGCAGGCGGGCCGGCGGATGGTTCTGTCCGGTATTTTCCTCTTCCCGATCTGGCGTGTTAGGACTCATCCTTCCCATATTCGGCGGGACGACACAATCGGCGGAACACATGCTGCGCGCACTTGCTGTCACCAAGCGCATCCTCGGCGACGCGCTCGGGCACTTCAACAACGACGACGGCTGGGCCATCGCCAGCCATCTGGCGCTGTCGGCGCTGCTGGCGCTGTTCCCGTTCCTGATCTTCGCCACGTCGCTGGCGAGCTTCCTCGGCGCGCAGGCCTTCGCCGACACCGCCGTCCACCTGGTCTTCGACACGTGGCCCGACGAGATCGCCGGCCCGATCGCGCAGGAGGTGACCAACGTGCTCACCATCCAGCGCGGCGACGTGCTGACCTTCGGCATCCTGATCGCCGCCTATTTCGCCTCGAACGGCATCGAGGCGCTGCGCGTGGGGCTGAACCGCGCCTACCGCGTCGTCGAGACGCGCTCGATCTTCGTGCTCAGGGCCCAGAGCCTCGGCTTCGTCGCGGTGGCGACCGTGGGCTTCCTGATCGTCTCGGCGCTGCTGGTCGTCGCGCCCATCGCCGTCGGTATCGCCGAGCAGCGCCTGCCGTGGATACGGCCCTATACCGGCACCATCACCTTCTGGCGCTTCGCCATAGCCGTGGTCGTCATCGTGCTGGCGCTGATCGCCGTCCACATGTGGCTGCCGGCGGGCCGCCGGCGCTTCCGCGACATCGTTCCGGGGCTGATCTTCACGCTGGTGTTCTGGGTGGCGGGCTCCTCGGCCTTCGCCGCCTATCTCGGCCGTTTCTCCTCCTACGCCTCGACCTATGCCGGGCTCGCCTCGATCATGATCGCGCTCGTCTTCCTCTACATGATCTCGGCGATCTTCATCATCGGCGGCGAGCTGAACGCCGCGATCATGCGCTATCTCGACGCCCGCTCCAGGGTGAGGCCCGTCTAGCTCGTCAACGCCGCGTCGCCATGGCGACGCCCGCGGTGGTGACGACCATGCCGAAAAGCTGGAGCGGCGTCAGCGTCTCGCCGAACAGCGCCCACGCCATCAGCGCCGTCACCGCCGGCACGAGATAGAACAGCGACGAGACCTTCGCCATCTCGCCCTCGCGGATCATGTGCATCAGAAGGAAGATGGCGCCGATCGACAGCACCAGCACCAGCCAGGCGAAGGCGAAGACCAACTCCCCGGTCGGCACGAAGCTGCGCGTCTCGAAGGCGAAGGCGGCGGCCGCGGCCAGAGCGGTCGCGCCGACATATTGCCACAGCGTGGCGCCGACGAGGTCGCCGCCGGCGAGGAAGCGCTTCTGCCACACCGTGCCGGCGCTGATCGCCACCACGCCGACGACGGAGGCGGCGAGCGTCGCCGCCGTCACGCCGCCGACGGCGTCGCCGAGCCGCGGCCACAGCACGACGACGATGCCGGCGAAGCCGACCGCCAGCCCCGCCCAATGGCGCGGCAGCACCTTCTCGCCCAGCGCCAAGCCCGCCATCACCGCCGTGATCAGCGGCTGAAGCCCGATGATGAGCGCCGACAGCCCGGCGGGCATGCCGTTCCTGATCGCCCAGAACACGCCGCCGAGATAGACGCCGTGCACCAGCGCGCCGACGAAGGCGGCGTGCGCGGCCTGCCGCGCGCCCAGCCGGCGCACGCGCATGACGAGCGACAGCGACAGCAGGATCGCGCCCGCCAGGGCGAAGCGCACCGCAAGGAAGCTGAACGGCTCCGACCACGGCATGGCGTAGCGCGCGCCGATGAACCCGGTCGCCCACAGGACGACGAACAGGGCGGGAATGAACTGCGTGGCGCGGGAACCGGGCATCGGGCTCACAGGGAAGGCGGCGCGGGGCGCGCGGAAGCGACCGCTCTAATACCGAATATCGCGTCAAGCAAAGGATAAGGATTGATCCATACACTCAGCCGAATTGATGCGGGTGTCATGACGGGGCGCATCCTTCACCGCTTGTCCGGGAGGGAAACGCATGTTGTGGAATCTGGGGTTCATGTGGCTGGCGATGGCCGTGGCCGCCGTCGTCATCCTGTCGTTCATCGTCGCCACCGCGCTCAACGCCCTGATCGGCGAGGAGGGCTTCGGCGCCACCGGCAACGCCGCGGTGATGGCGGCCGGCTTCTTCGTCGGCATCTATCTCGCCAACAGCCTCGGCTACCGGCTGGCCGACGTCAGGCAGGCCATACCCGTCGGCGTCGGCGGCGCCTTCGCGCTGTTCGCCCTGCTCGTGATGCTCAAGGCGGCGATGCGCCGGCTGATCGGCTGAGGCGCGGGCTCACAGCCCGACCATGTAACCCCGTCGGGTCACAGCCCGACCATGTAACCCCGTCGGGTCACAGCCCGACCCTGCGGACCCCGTCGGGCTCACAGCCCGACCATGCGGACAACATCGTCCGGCGTCAGCCCGGCGGCGCGCAGGCTGGCGATTCCGGTGTCGCGCCGGCTTTTCGACAGCTTGCGCCCGTCGTCGCCCAGGATCAGGTCGTGGTGGCGATAGACCGGCTGCGGCAGGCCGAGCAGCTCCTGCAACAGCCGCTGCACGGCGGTGGCGAAGAACAGGTCGCGCCCGCGCACGACATGGGTGACGCCCTGCAGCGCGTCGTCCACCGTCACCGAGAGCTGGTAGCTGGCCGGCACCTCCTTGCGCGCGATCACCACGTCGCCCCATGCGGCGGGGCTGGCCTCGATGCGGCCGGTCTCGCCGC
This sequence comes from Hyphomicrobiales bacterium, assembly GCA_003577315.1. Lineage (GTDB taxonomy): Bacteria > Pseudomonadota > Alphaproteobacteria > Rhizobiales > Rhizobiaceae > Aerobium. Next base: position 31,524 of record QEVK01000005.1, read on the forward strand.
CCGGCCCCGCGCCCTCCTCGTCCCAGGTGAGCGGCCGGCCCATATCAGCCCCCACATGCGCCCCCACATGCGCCATCGCCGCCTCGACGTTCAGCCGCCACGCATAGGGCTCGCCGGCCGCGATGCGCCGCCGGCGCTCGGACTCGGCGAGTCGCCGCTCGACGGTCGGGAACAGCGGCACGCCGTCGGGGTCGCGCGGCCATTCGCGGCCGTCGGCTTCCGCCTCGGCCATCATGGCGCGCGCCTCGCCCCGGCTCATGAAGGAGGGATAGGCAAGGCCCGCATCGACCAGCGCGTCGAGCGCCTGCGCGTAGTCGTCGAAATGCTCCGACTGCCGCCGCACCGGCTCCTCCCAGGTCAGGCCGAGCCATGCCAGGTCGCGATAGATTGCTTCCTCGAACGCCGGCGTGCAGCGTGCGGTGTCGATGTCCTCGATGCGCAGCAGCAGCCGTCCGCCCGTTTCCCGGGCCAGCCGGGCGTTGAGCAGCGCCGAATAGGCGTGGCCCAGATGCAGCGCGCCATTGGGGCTGGGCGCGAAGCGGAAGACGGGACGCATCATCGAAGGAAACGGGTTGTGGCGCTCATCGCCCGATTGCTACGGTGCGGCGAGGAGAACGGCAAGGCCGGCGGGAACGCGCGATGCGGCGGATCGAGACACGCGACGACATCGCCGAGGGCATCGAGGCGCTCATGCGGCTCGACCCGCGGCTGGCGCCGGTGGTGGCGCGCGCCGGCGAGGTGCCGCTGCGGCTCGCCGCGCCGGGCTTCGCCAGCCTCGCCGGCATCGTCGTCGCCCAGCAGGTTTCCCGCGCCTCGGCCGACGCCATGTCGGCAAGGCTTTCCGCGCTGGTCGAGCCGCTCGACGCGCGGGGCGTGCTCGCCGGCGGCGAGGCGATCTTGCGCGCCGCCGGCCTGTCGCGGGCCAAGCAGGCCGCGCTTCTCGCCGTAGCGCGGGCCGTGGTCGAGGGCGGCCTCGACCTCGACAGCCTCGTCGAGCTGGACGCCGCCGAGGCCATCGTCCGGCTGACGGCGCTGCGCGGCATCGGCCCGTGGACGGCCGAGGTGTACCTGCTGTTCTGCGCCGGCCATCCCGACATCTTCCCCGCGCGCGACGTCGCCTTGCAGAGCGCGGTCGGCCATGCCTTCTCCATCGCGCCGCGCCCGGCCGGGAAGGCGCTTTCGGCGCTCGCCGAATCATGGGCGCCGTGGCGGGGCGTGGCGGCGCGCCTGTTCTGGGCCTATTATCGCCACATGCACGGCCGCGAGGCCGCGCCGCTGGTCGCCTGAGCCGGAAAAGCCGCCCGCCTGCGCGAAAAATCGGCGAATCGACGGCGTTTTGCCCTGTTGCAGCGCGAAAAGTGCGCTTCACATTCCTGCAATCTCGGGATTACAGTATTCGCGCCGGTCCGGTGGACACGGCAAGGAGGTACGCAAGGTGACGATAGCTGTCTCGCCGGATGCGATGCCCGCTCTGGTGCTGAATGCGGACTATCGCCCGCTAAGCTACTATCCTTTGTCGCTGTGGTCGTGGCAGGACGCGATCAAGGCGGTGTTCCTCGACCGTGTCCACATCCTGGCCGAATACGAGCACTGCGTCTCCTCGCCCTCCTTCTCGATGAGGCTGCCGAGCGTGGTGTGCCTCAAGAGCTACGTGAAGCCGTCGCGCCACCCCGCCTTCACCCGCTTCAACGTCTTCCTGCGCGACCGCTTCCAGTGCCAGTATTGCGGCACGCACGAGGATCTGACCTTCGACCACGTCATTCCCCGCCGCTGCGGCGGGGCGACGACATGGGAGAACGTGGTCGCCGCCTGCGCGCCGTGCAACCTCAGGAAAGGCGGGCTCCTGCCGGTGCAGGCGAGGATGTGGCCGCGCCAGCGCCCGGCGCAGCCGACCGTGCAGCAGTTGCACAACAACGGCCGGCTGTTCCCGCCCAACCATCTGCATGAAAGCTGGCTCGACTATCTCTACTGGGACGTCGAGCTGGAACCGTGAGATCCGCCGCGGCGGGCGCGGGCCGTCCGCGTCCTCACGCCTTCCTGAGCGCCGCCGCCCAGGCGATGGCCGAAAGGCCGAGGCTCGCAACCACGTTCCATCCGGCGAAGGACAGGCCGAGGAAGCGCCCGGCCGCCTGATCGCAGGAGGGCGGGATGACGGCGTCGAGCTGGTCGAGCAGGCTGCCGCTTCCCGAAGGCGGCAGCGCCACGGCGCCGCAATCGGCCGGTCCCGGCCAGAAGCCCCACTCGACGCCGGAATGGAAGGCGCCGAGGAAGATGCTCCACATCATCAGCAGCGCGACGGCGAGGAGCAGGCCGCGCACGAGAAGCGGCGGCAGCCTGAACGCGGCGGCCGCGAGCGCCAGCGTCGCCACCGGCACGCCGATATAGTAGGGAAGCCGCTGCTCCAGGCACAGCTTGCACGGGATATAGCCGCCGATGTGCTGGAAGCCGAGCGCGGTGCCGACCGTGACCGCCATGCCGAGCGCAAGCAGCGCAGCGCCCATCGTCTGCGTCGTGCCTGTGGGTGCGGTCAGCGTCATCCTTGCCTCCTGACGGTCAGCGGGCTTCCTCCTAGAAGCAAAAAGAAGGCGGCGCAATGACGGGCTTCCGGCGCATCCTTGAACGATGCCTCGCTTGACGGCCCATATGCCGACCGTATAGTCCGGCGCAGCCTGCCGCGCGGGTGTGGCGGAATTGGTAGACGCAGCGGATTCAAAACCCGCCGTCGCAAGACATGCCGGTTCGAGTCCGGCCACCCGCACCATCCCTCGCCTCGCGCCGGTTCGCTTCGCTCGCGGCGCCGCCGAGCGGCGGGCAGCCGCCCCGACCTTCGCGGGCCCGACCCGCCGCAACGCTCCGTTAACCTTTCTAAACATATGGTTTCATTACACAAATGTAATCCGGCATTCATACTGGGTTCATGTCCGCGCCCATAGGCTCCCGTCATCACCAACGAGGAGACTGAAATGTTCAAGCGTACGATCCTGGCTGCGGTCGCCGTCTCGATGTTCGCCGTGCCGATGGCGCAGGCGCAGAGCCGCTACGACGGCCCGCGCTCCGGCCATCACTACACCCAGCCGCAGAAGCCCGGCCATCACGCGACCAAGCGGCATGCGGCGAAGAAGCCGGCCCCGCAGCGCCACCACGCCCAGCGCCCGGCGCCGACGCGGCACCACTGGGCCAAGGGCCACCGCGTCCCCGACTGGCAGCGCCGCCAGCACGTGCGCGACTATCACCGCCACGGCCTGCGCAAGCCCTCCAGGGGCCAGCAGTGGGTGCGGGTCGACAACGACTACCTGCTGATCAGCCTCGCCACCGGCGTGATCCTCGGCATGGCCGCCGCCCGGTAGCCCCGCCGCCTTTTCCCGCCCCGAGAAGCCCCGGCAGCCCGCCGGGGCTTTTGCCGTTCGCACGTGAATGCGCCGCCGCAATCGGCGCGCAAAACGGCGTCTTTTCCCGAAACCCCTTCCATGCGACCGATTTTCGGCTAAAACGCTTGCCAACCCCGGCGCGGGGCATCCCTCCCCGCGCCCTCGTTCTCGAATGCCGGTGCGCGATGTCGGACGACAGTTTCTTTCGTGAGGTGGACCAGGAGCTTCGCCAGGACCGGGCGAAGGCGCTGTGGGACCGCTATGGAACGGCGATCATCGCCGCCGCGATCGCCGTGGTCGTGGCCACCTCGGCCGTTGTCGGCTGGGACTACTGGAGCCAGTCGCGCGCCGACCGCTCGGGCGACGCCTATCTCCACGCGCTGAGCCTCGCCCGCGACGGCAAGACCGGGGAGGCGAAGGCCGCGCTCGCCGCGCTTGAGGCCGACGGCTACGGCGCCTACCCGGTGCTGGCGCGCATGCGCGCCGCCACGCTCTCGGCCGAGGCGGGCGACCATGCCGGCGCCGTCGCCGGCTTCGACTCGGTCGCCGCCGACAGCGCCGTCCCCGTCTCGATCCGCGAGATGGCGCGGCTGCGCGCCGGCCTGCTCCTCGTCGACCACGGCAGCTATGCCGACGTCGCCAGCCGCGTCGAGGCGCTGACGGCCGAGACCAGCGCGCTGCGCCACGCCGCGCGCGAGGCGCTGGGGCTCGCGGCCTGGAAGGAGGGCCGCATGGCCGACGCCGCCACGCTGTTCGACCAGATCGCCAATGACGACGGCGCGCCGCAGAACGCGCGCCAGCGCGCCTCGCTGATGTCCGAACTGATCCGCGGTTCGGGCGCCGCGTCCTGACCGCGGCCCAGGGTTCGGCCATGGGCCTCAAGGTCGCCATCGTCGGCCGTCCCAATGTCGGCAAGTCGACATTGTTCAACCGGCTCGTCGGCCGCAAGCTGGCGCTGGTCGACGACACGCCGGGCGTCACCCGCGACCGGCGCGTCCATGCCGCGAGGCTTTACGACCTGCGCTTCGACGTCATCGACACGGCGGGGCTGGAGGACGCCTCCTCCGCCTCGCTCGAGGGGCGCATGCGCGCCCAGACCGAGACGGCCATCGACGAGGCCGACCTCGTCCTGTTCCTGGTCGACTCCAGGGTCGGCGTCATGCCCGACGACCGCACCTTCGCCGATCTGGTGCGCCGCACCGGCAAGCCGGTGGTGCTCGTCGCCAACAAGGCCGAGGCGCGCGGCGCGCAGGCCGGCATGCTGGAGGCGTGGGAGCTGGGGCTGGGCGAGCCGGTGCCGATCTCGGCCGAGCACGGCGAGGGCATGCCCGACCTGCGCGAGGCCATCGTCGAAGCACTCGGCGAGGAACGCGCCTTCGCCCACGAGAAGGAGGAGGCGCAAGTCGCCGCCGCGGCCGGCGAGGCGCTCACCGGCGAGGACATCGACGACCCCGACGCCGAGGAGGTGCCGGCCTACGACGCCAGCAAGCCGCTGCGCATCGCCGTGGTCGGCCGGCCCAATGCCGGCAAGTCGACGATGATCAACGCGCTGATCGGGCAGGAGCGGCTTCTGACCGGGCCGGAAGCCGGCATCACCCGCGATTCGATCTCCGTCGACTGGGACTGGCGCGGGCGCCGGATCAAGCTGTTCGACACCGCGGGCCTGCGCCGCAAGTCGCGCGTGCAGGAGAAGCTGGAGAAGCTGTCGGTGGCCGACGGCCTGCGCGCCGTGCGCTTCGCCGAGGTGGTGATCGTGGTGCTCGACGCCACGATTCCCTTCGAGAAGCAGGATCTCCAGATCGCCGACCTGATCGTGCGCGAGGGCCGCGCGCCGGTCATCGCCTTCAACAAGTGGGACCTGATCGAGAACCCGCAGGAGACGCTGGCCGAGCTGCGCGAGAAGACGGCAAGGCTTTTGCCGCAGGCGCGCGGCATCCGCGCCGTGCCGGTGTCGGCCGAGACCGGGCGCGGGCTGGACAAGCTGATGGAGGCGGTGGAGGAGACCCACCGCGTCTGGAACCGGCGCGTGCCCACCGGCAGGCTCAACCGCTGGCTGGAGGGCATCCTCGCCCATCATCCGCCGCCGGCCGTCGCCGGCCGCCGGCTCAAGATCAAGTACATCACCCAGGTCAAGACCCGGCCGCCGGGCTTCGTTCTGTCGTGCTCGCGGCCGGAGGCGATGCCGCAATCCTATGTGCGCTATCTGGTCAACGGCCTGCGCGACAGCTTCGACATGCCGGGCGTGCCGATCCGCGTGGCGCTGCGCACGTCGGAGAACCCCTTCGCCGGCCGGGCGAAGAAGAAGCGGTGAGCCATCGTTGAAGCTGGAAGGGTAGACGGCCATGCTCGAACGACGCGACAGCTACGAGGCGCTCTGCCGCGATTTCCGCTGGCGCATACCCGGGCGCTTCAACATCGGCGTCGCCGTCAGCGACCGCTGGGCCGCGACCGAGCCTGACCGCACCGCGCTTCTCTTCCACCGCGCCGAGGGCGAGCCGGACCGGCTGAGCTACGGCGCGCTCGCCGCCTGCTCCAACGCCCTCGCCAACGCGCTCAGGGCGCAAGGGGTGGGGCGCGGCGACCGGGTGGCGCTGCTCCTGCCGCAGTGCTTCGAGGCGGCCATCGCCCACATCGCCATCTACAAGCTCGGCGCCATCGCCGTGCCGCTGGCGCTCCTGTTCGGCGTCGAGGCGCTGGAATACCGGCTGAACGCGGCCGGCGTGAAGGCCGTGGTGACGAACGATGCCGGCCGCGCCAAGCTCGCGGGCATCCGCGCGCGGCTGCCGCAGCTCGAGACCGTCGTCTCCGTCGACGGCGCCGCCGCCGGCGCGCTCGACTTCCACAGGCTGGTCGCCGACCATTCGCCCCGCTTCGAGGCCGAGGACACGGGGCCGGACGACCCGGCGCTGATGATCTTCACCTCCGGCACCACCGGCCCGCCCAAGGGCGCGCTGCATGGCCACCGCGTGCTTCTCGGCCACCTGCCCGGCGTGCAGATGCCGCACGAGTTCCTGCCGCAGCCGGGCGACCTTTTGTGGACGCCGGCCGACTGGGCCTGGGCCGGCGGCCTGCTCAACGTGCTCCTGCCCGGGCTCCATCTCGGCGTTCCGGTGGTGGCCGGCCGCGCCGAGCGCTTCGAGCCGGAGGCCGCGCTTTCCTTGATGGAGAAGATGAAGGTCAGGAACGCCTTCATCCCGCCGACGGCGTTGCGCATGCTGAAATCCGCGACCGGCATCGCCAGCCGCTTCGACCTTTCACTGCGCAGCATCGGCTCGGGCGGAGAATCGCTCGGCCGCGAGACCTACGACTGGGCGAAGGCGGAGCTCGGCCTGACGATCAACGAGTTCTACGGCCAGACCGAATGCAACCTCGTGCTCGCCTCCTGCGCGGCGCTCGGCGTCAGCCGCGGCGGCGCCATCGGCAAGCCGGTGCCCGGCCATGAGGTGGCGGTGATCGACGCCGAGGGCAGGCCGGCGAGGACGGGCGAGCCGGGCCAGATCGCGGTGCGCCGGCCCAACCCGGTGATGTTCCTCGAATACTGGCAGAACCCCGAGGCCACGGAGAAGAAGTTCATCGGCGACTGGATGACGACCGGCGATCAGGGCGTCGAGGACGAGGACGGCTACGTCCACTTCTTCGGCCGCGACGACGACGTCATCACCTCGGCCGGCTACCGCATCGGCCCGGGCGAGATCGAGGACTGCCTGACCGGCCATCCGGCCGTGGCGCTGGCGGCGGCGGTCGGCAAGCCCGATCCGCTGCGCACCGAGATCGTCAAGGCCTATGTGGTGCTGCGCGACGGCGTCGAGCCCGGCCCGGCGCTGGCCGACGAGATCAGCCTGTGGGTGCGCGAGCGCCTGTCCGCGCACGAATATCCGCGCGAGGTCGAGTTCGTGGCGTCGATGCCGCTGACCACGACCGGCAAGGTCATCCGCCGCATCTTCCGCGACCGCGCGCGGGCGGAGGCGCAAGCGTCCTGATCAATCCCGCCCGAAGGCCCGCTTGACCCGGCCGCGCAGGATGCGCACGGCGTTGCGTGTCTGCCGGTAGAGGCCGAGCTGCGAGGCGGCCTGCCGCGTCTGGCGGCCGGAATCGGGCGTCAGCCCGACGACCAGCGTGCCGAGCGACCGGCGCTCCCGCCACAGCCGGCTCATCACCGGATGGTCGGGCACGGCGCAGGAATCGGCGATGTCGACATTGGGATCGTCCAGCAGCGTCCGCGTCGCCTCGACCATCAGGAGCGTGCCGGGCGAGAAACGGGCGAACGCCTCGTCATAGGCCGTCTTCCAGGTGTAGGCGACGCCCGATTCGACGAAGACCACCAGGCTGGCGATCGCCCTGCCGTCGAGGGAAAGCTGATGCACCCGGCACAGGTCGCGCCCGGCCAGCCGCTGCGCGGCCTCGCGCACGAAGGCGGCGCGGTAGCGGTCGATGGCCATGGCGGTGCGGGCGCGGCCCTTCCAGCCCGACGCCTCCAGCGCCAGGAAGGTCTCGACCGCCAGCCGCACCTCTTCCGGCTGGCGCGCGACCGTGTAGTCGAGCCTGCCCCGTTCCGACAACCGCCGCTTCAGCCGGCGCAACTCGCGGAAATGGTGGCCGCCGAGCGAGGCGCGCAGATAGTCGTCCGCCTCGACCTGCGCCTTCAGGTGCGGGCGCTCGATGCGGTTGGCGAGCGCCAGCGGCAGGCCGTGCGCCTCGGCGTGGCGGCCGACCAGCGCGGCGAAGGGGCCGTCGAGCCGCACCTCGGGCAGCACGAACACCTTGGGCAGCTTCAGGTGCGGCCGCGAGAGCATCCCGAAGAAGTCCTCGATCACGCCGGCCGGATCGTCGCAATCGACCAGCGGCGTGCCGAGCGGGCCGAACGGGCTCGACCACGTGCGCAGCACCGGCGCGCCGAAGGGCGGCGCAGTGCGCTCGACGGTGAACGGCACCAGAAGGCGCAGCCGGCTGCGGCCTTCGTCGCCGTCGCGGATGACGGCCAGCCGCACGTCGCGGTCGTCGAGGCGCGGCATGGCGGGCGCGAGGAAACGCGGGTTGAAGAAGACGTTGGGCTCGATGGCGCGGGCGCTCAGATGCTCCAGCTCCTCCACCAGATCGAAGCCGGCCGAGGCCGGATAGATGGCGAGCGAGCGCCTGGCCCGCGACGCCGGGGCGTCGCCCGCCTGCGGCGTCGAGACCAGGGGCGCGCCGCCCTCTTCCTCCAGAAGCGGAACCGCGCTCATGGCAAGACCTCCTTGTTGCGGGCGCCGCCCAGCGGCACGATCATGACGATGCCCAGCCTGCGGCGGACGGCGAGCGCGAGCAGCAGCGCCTCGACCACCATGGCCGTGGCGGTGGCGAGGGCCGCCCCCCAAAGGCCCCACAGCGGGATCAGCGTGAGGTTGAGCGCCAGATTGACCGCCAGCGTGACGGCGAACACGCTCGCGCAGGCGTTCTGGTGGCCGCTCATGGTCAGCAGGCTCTCGGCCGGGCCGACGAAGGCGCGCGCCACCACCCCCGCCATCAGCGGGACGAGCAGCGGGTAGCCGGCCTCGAAGCCCTCCCCGAACAGGGCGAGCATCGGCTTGCCCAGCGCCAGCATCGCCGCCGCCATGGCCAGCGACGGCCAGAACGTCCACGACACCGTCTCGCGCGCGAAGGCGGCGAGCCGGTCGCGGTCGCCGCCATGGGCGTACTGGGCGTAGCGCTGGGCAACGCCCGCCTTGACCGCGAAATAGACGAAATGCACCAGCGCGAGCAGCTTGAGCGTGGCGAAGTAGACCGCCACGTCCTGCGGCTCCATGAACCAGCCGATCATCAGGATGTCGGCATTGGTGTGCAGATAGAAGAAGCCGTCGACGAGAAAGATCGGCAGCGACACCGCCACCCATTCGCGCAGGCGGTAGCGCGGCGCCACCCCCCTCACCTCCTCCATCGCCGGCGGCACGATGGCCGCGAGCTGGTAGAGCGTGGTCAGCAGCGTGGCGAGGATCGCGCACGTCACCGCCACCTGCGCGCTCGGCGCGAAGCCCGCAAGCACCGCGCCCGCCATCAGCGCCAGGATCAGGAGCGGCCGCAGGATGTAGATCGGCGCCAGCGCCTTGACCGACCAGCCATTGGCCCGCGCCACCCCCTCCAGCACGTCGGAGAGCGCGATGACCGGCAGGCAGGCCAGACCGAGATAGAACGGCAGGACGTAGTAGCTCTCGATGGCGTCGGAGAACAGCCACACGCCGGCGAGCGCGAGCGCCGTGACCAGGCCCGACGTGACCAGCACGAAGCCTCGCGCGGCCTGGATCGCGCCGCGCAGCTCCTGCGGGCGGCCGCGCTCGCGATATTCGGGGATGAAGCGGATGATCGAGGTCTGGAAGCCGAGGCAGGCGATGTCGCCGACCATGACCATCACCGTCCAGACCAGGACGAAGACGCCGTAGTCGAAGCCGCCCATCCAGCGCGCCATCAGCACCTGGCTGACGAGGGCGATGGCCGCGCTGGCGATGCGGATGGCGAAGGCGGCGAGCGAGGAGCGGCCGGCATGGCCGCGCTCGTCGGCGGTCAACAGCAGGGAATCGAGCCGGTCGAGCAGCGGGCGCAACCGCGCGGCCACGGGCCCCGGCAGCAGCCGGTCTGCCGTCGATGCAGCGGAAAAACGCACGCTACTCCACTCCGCCATCAAGATCGCTCCCCGGAGCCGTAGCGCAGAGTCTTTAAGAAACGGTGAGACGCCCGCCTTCCGGCGCCCCGGCGGGCAACTTGGGCGGGCGGCCTGGATGGGCGACTTGGGCAGGCGGGAAACGGGCTTGCCCGCGGCCGCAGGACGCCTCTAGGCTGAGGCGATCGGAGGCAAGGACAGGCGGACGAGCGATGGCGGATTACAGGGTCGGCCTGGCGCTGGGCGGAGGAGCGGCGCGCGGCTGGTCGCATATCGGCGTGATCGACGCCCTGCTCGAAGCCGGCATCGAGCCCGTCGCCGTCGCCGGCACCTCGATGGGCGCGCTGGTCGGCGGCGCCTATGCCGCCGGCAGGCTCGATGCGCTGAGGGAATGGGCCGAAGCCGTGGACCGTCGCGCCATCGTGTCGCTGCTCGACATCGGCCTGACGAGCGGCGGCGTTATCGACGGGCAGCGGATCCTCGCCCTCTTGCGGGAGCTGGGCATCGACGGGCCGATCGGGTCGTTCCCCATCGCTTATGCGGCGGTGGCGACCGACCTCGCCGACGGGCGCGAGATCTGGCTGGAGGAAGGGCCGGTCGACGCGGCGATCCGCGCCTCGATCTCGATGCCCGGCATCTTCAGCCCGGTTCTTCTCGACGGGCGGTGGCTGGTCGACGGCGGGCTGGTCAACCAGGTTCCGGTCTCGACCTGCCGGGCGCTCGGCGCCGACTTCATCGTCGCCGTCAGCGTCGGCGAGGGCCTGCTCGGCCGCCGGCGCGGGAAGCTGCGCGCCGGCCCCGGCAACGGCGAGGAAGCGCGCGCGGCGCGCGTGGCGCAGATGCTGGGCCAGATACCGGCGGTGCTGCGCGAGCCGGCGGAGCTCGTCCTGCCCCATCTGGTCAAGGGCGGGCCGCAATCGCCCGGCTATTTCGACGTTCTCGTCAACTCGCTGAACATCATGCAGGAGAAGATCACCCGCTCGCGGCTGGCGGGCGAGCCGCCGCACGTGCTGATCGCGCCCGAGGTCGCGGGCATCGGCCTGATGGATTTCGACCGGGCGAAAGAGGCCATCGAAGCCGGCCGCGCCGCGGCCGCGAAGGCCGTCGACGCCATCGCCGAACAGCTGTCGCGTTGAGCCTGCGCCGTCAGGCGAACGCGCCGTGGCAGTGCTTGAACTTCTTGCCCGAGCCGCAGGGGCAGGCCTCGTTGCGGCCGACCTTGCCCCAGGTCGAGGGGTCGTTGGGGTCGCGCTCCTCGGCCGGCACGACGCGGCTGTCGGCGGCCGCGAGCGCCACCGTCGCCTCGCCGAAATCGTTCTCGCCGGTGGTGGCGTCGATATGCTCGCCGCGGATCTGGCTCGGCGCCTGCGGCGGCGGCGCCTCGGCGGCCTCGCGCACCAGCTCCACGCGCATCAGCTGCGCCGTGACGGCCTGGCGCAGATTGCCGAGCATGGTCTGGAACAGCTCGAAGGCCTCGCCCTTGTACTCGTTGAGCGGGTCGCGCTGGGCATAGCCGCGGAAGCCGACCACCGAGCGCAGGTGGTCGAGATTGACCAGATGCTCGCGCCACAGATGGTCGAGCGTCTGCAGCACGATCGATTTCTCGACATAGGCCATGATGTCGGGGCCGAAGCGCTCGGCGCGGTCCCTGGCCGCCGCCTCGGCGGCCTCGCTGATGCGCTCGCGGATCTGCTCCTCGTCGATGCCCTCCTCGAGGGCCCATTCCTCGACGGGCAGGTCGAGGTTGAGATAGGCGCGCACGCCCTCCTTCAGCCCCTCCATGTCCCACTGCTCGGCATAGGCCGTCTCGGGGATGTGCTTCACGACGAGGTCCTCGATGACGTCGCGGCGCATCTCGGCCACCGTGTCGCCGAGGTTGTCGCCGTCCATCAGCTCGATGCGCTGCTCGAACACGACCTTGCGCTGGTCGTTCATCACGTCGTCGTATTTCAGGAGGTTCTTGCGGATGTCGAAGTTGCGCGCCTCCACCTTCTTCTGCGCCTTCTCCAGCGCCTTGTTGATCCAGGGATGGATGATGGCCTCGTCTTCCTTCAGGCCGAGCTTCTGCAGCATGCCGTCCATGCGCTCGGAGCCGAAGATGCGCATCAGGTCGTCCTGGAGCGACAGGAAGAACTTGGAGCGGCCGGGGTCGCCCTGGCGGCCGGAGCGGCCGCGAAGCTGGTTGTCGATGCGCCGCGATTCGTGGCGCTCGGTGGCGAGCACGTAGAGGCCGCCGGCGGCCAGCGCCTGCTCCTTCAGCCGCTGCACGTCGTCGCGGATCGCCTTTTCCTTCGCCGCGCGCTCCTCGCCCCCGGGCATGTCGCCCAGTTCCTGGGCGATGCGCATGTCGGCGTTGCCGCCGAGCTGGATGTCGGTGCCGCGGCCGGCCATGTTGGTGGCGATGGTGATGGCGCCGGGCCGGCCGGCCTGCGCGACGATGGCGGCCTCCTGCTCGTGGTGGCGGGCGTTGAGCACCTGGAAGTCCTTGAACCCCTCGGCGCGAAGCCGCTCGGCCAGATATTCCGACTTCTCGATCGAGGTGGTGCCGACCAGCGTCGGCTGGCCCTTGGCGTGCGCCTCGCGGATCTCCTTGACGATGGCCTTGTACTTCTCCTCGACCGTCCGGTAGACCTCGTCGTCCTCGTCGATGCGCTGGACCGGCACGTTGGTCGGGATCTCCGTCACCTCCAGCCCGTAGATGTTGCCGAACTCCTCGGCCTCCGTCAGCGCCGTGCCGGTCATGCCGGCGAGCTTGGAGTACATGCGGAAGTAGTTCTGGAAGGTGATGGAGGCCAGCGTCTGGTTCTCCGGGTGGATCTGCACCTTCTCCTTGGCTTCCAGCGCCTGGTGCAGCCCTTCGGAGAAGCGGCGGCCGGGCATCATGCGGCCGGTGAACTCGTCGATGATGACGACCTCGCCGTTGCGCACGATGTAGTCCTTGTCGCGCTGGAACAGGCGGTGCGCCTTCAGCGCGTTGTTGACGTGGTGGACGATGGCGACGTTCTCGACGTCGTAGAGCGACTCGCCCTTGAGCATGCCGGCCTCGCGCAGCATGGTCTCCATCTTCTCCGTGCCGTCCTCGGTGAAGGTGGCGGTGCGCTGCTTCTCGTCCACCTCGTAGTCGGACGGCTCGAGCCGCGGGATGAAGGCGTCGATGGCGTTGTAGAGGTCGGAGCGGTCGTCGAGCGGGCCGGAGATGATGAGCGGCGTGCGCGCCTCGTCGATCAGGATGGAGTCGACCTCGTCGACGATCGCGAAATTGTGGCCGCGCTGCACCATCTGGGCGCGGTCGTACTTCATGTTGTCGCGCAGATAGTCGAAGCCGAGCTCGTTGTTGGTGGCGTAGGTGATGTCGCAGGCATAGGCCGCCTTGCGCTCCTCGTCGGAGAGGCCGTGGACGATGATGCCCGTCGTCAGCCCGAGGAAGGAGTAGACGCGGCCCATCCACTCGGCGTCGCGCCTGGCGAGGTAGTCGTTGACGGTGACGACGTGGACGCCCTTGCCCGCCAGCGCGTTGAGATAGACCGGCAGCGTCGCCACCAGCGTCTTGCCCTCGCCGGTGCGCATCTCGGCGATGCCGCCGCCATGAAGCACCATGCCGCCGATCAGCTGCACGTCGAAGGGGCGCATCCCGAGCGCGCGCTTGGCGGCCTCGCGCACCGTGGCGAAGGCGGGGATGAGCAGGTCGTCGAGCGACTTGCCTTCGGCGAGCTCCTTGCGGAATTCCCCGGTCCTGGCCCTGAGCGCCTCGTCGGAGAGAGCGGAATATTCCTTCTCCAGCGCGCCGATCGCCTCGACCCTGGGTCTGAACCCCTTGACGCGCCGGTCGTTGGAGGAACCGAAAATCTTGCGGGCAAAAGCGCCAAAGCTGACCATGGATGGCCCTTTCAGTGTGAAACGCCGGCCACGGGCACGGCCCTGGCCCGCCGCCTCGATCAATTTCGCGGACCGCAAATGAGCGAAATGACGCCCGCAAATCGCTTCTGGACGCCAAGCCGAAGGACAGATAAGAGGGGGCACAAGCGATGTCAACGCCGCCCGCCCCGCCGCGGGCACGCTGGAAATCGCCATATTTGCGCCGGTTTGGCGGGGTTCATCCCCTTCCCGGCAATCCCCTACTGGAGTCCCAATCCATGCAGCACCCCCTTCGCGGCCTGTCGATCGTCCGCATCGGCGCCGCCGCCGCCATGATCGCGTTCTCGGCTCCCTTCGCGCTCGCGCAGCAGGACGCGGTCGTCGCCACGGTGAACGGCGAGCCCATCACCGAGACCGACCTCGTCCTCGCCATGGCGGATCTGAACGAGCAGTTCGCGCAGCTTCCCGAGGCACAGCGCCGCGCCGCCGCGCTGTCGGCCGTCATCGAGATCAGGCTGCTGGCCGCCGAGGCCGAGAAGGCGGGGCTGGCCGACGGCGACGAGTTCGCGCGCCGCATGGCGCTCTTGCGCCAGCGCGCGCTGCACAGCGCCTATATCGACAAGGAGGTCGCCGCCAGGGTGACGGACGAGGCCGTGCGCGCCCGCTACGACAAGCAGGTGGCCGAGACGCCGCCGACCAACGAGGTGCGCGCCCGCCACATCATCGTCGAGACCGAGGAGGAGGCGAAGGCCATCATCGCCGAGCTCGACGCCGGCGGCGACTTCGAGGCCATCGCCAAGGAGAAGTCGAAGGACGGCGCGGCCGCGCAGGGCGGCGACCTCGGCTATTTCGGCCCCGGCCGCATGGTGCCCGAGTTCGAGCAGGCCGCCTTCGCGCTCGATGTGGGCGCCTATTCCAAGGAGCCGGTCAAGACGCAGTTCGGCTGGCACGTCATCAAGGTCGAGGACAAGCGCATCCAGCAGCCGCCGGCCTTCGATCAGGTGGCCGAGCAGTTCCGCTCGATCCTGCTGCGCGAGAACTACTTCGCCAAGGTGACCGAGCTGCGCGAGGCAGCCACGGTCGAGATCGCCGACCCGGCGCTGAAGGACGCGCTCGAGCCCGCCGAAGGCGGCGAAGACGCCAACCAGTAACGCTGCACGCCCATGTCGGACACCATCTCCCCGCTCGCGCCGAAGAAACAGCCGAAGATGCCGGCCATCGAGGGCGTGCGCATCGCGACCGCCGCCGCCGGCATCAAGTACAAGGGCCGCACCGACCTGCTCGCCATGGCCTTCGACGAGGGCACCGCGGTGGCGGGCGTGTTCACCCGCTCGAAATGCCCGTCGGCGCCGGTCGACCTGTGCCGCCGGAACCTTGCCGGCGGCGGGGCGCGCGTCCTTATCGTCAATTCCGGCAACGCCAACGCCTTCACCGGCAAGCGCGGCCGCGAATCGACGGAGCTGACGGCCAGGGCGGCGGCGAAGGCGGCCGGATGCCGGGAGGAGGAGGTCTTCCTCGCCTCCACCGGCGTCATCGGCGAGCCGCTCGACACGACCAGGTTCGCGCACCTGCTCGACGGGATGGTGGCCGAGGCTCGGCCCGACGGCTGGGCCGAGGCCGGCAAGGCCATCATGACCACCGACACCTACCCCAAATACGCCACCGCGACGGTCGACCTCGGCGGCGTGCCGGTGACGATCAACGGCATCGCCAAGGGCGCCGGCATGGTCGCGCCCGACATGGCGACGATGCTGTCCTTCATCGCCACCGACGCGCCGATCGAGGCGGCGGCGCTGCAGGACATGCTGGGCAAGGGCGTGGGCAAGACCTTCAACGCCATCACCATCGACAGCGACACCTCGACCAGCGACACGCTGATCCTGTTCGCCACCGGCAAGGCCGAGAAGCGCGGCGCGCCCCGCATCGCCGACGCGAGGGACGCCCGGCTCGCCCCCTTCCGCCGGGCGCTGAACCGCATCCTCAGGAACCTGGCGCGCCAGGTGGTGCGCGACGGCGAGGGCGCGACCAAGGAGGTCGAGGTCACGGTGACGGGCGCGCGCTCGGCCCGCTCGGCCAGGCGCATCGCGCTCTCCATCGCCAACTCGCCGCTGGTCAAGACGGCGGTGGCCGGCGAGGACGCCAACTGGGGCCGCGTCGTCATGGCCGTCGGCAAGGCCGGCGAGCCGGCCGAGCGCGACCGTCTCGCGATCTGGTTCGGCGACATCCGCGTGGCGCACGAGGGCGAGCGCGACCCCGCCTATTCGGAGGACGCCGCCTCGGCCTACATGAAGCGCGACGAGATCGCCATCCGCGTCGATCTCGGCCTCGGGCGCGGCAAGGCGACGGTCTGGACCTGCGACCTGACCAAGGAATATGTCGCCATCAACGGCGACTACCGAAGCTGAAGCTGGATGGGCGCGTGAACACGGGAAGCCGTCCGGTCAAGGATCTGGCGAGCGTGCGCCGCCTCGAGGCGGCGGGCTTTCGCGCGTGGCCGGCCACCTCCGTGCATTATGACGGGGCCTGGGCGGTCAGGCTGACCGGCGGGCACCCGGCCAGGCGGCTCAATTCCGTCAACCCCCTCGATCCGTTCGACGATGCCGGCCTGACCGAGCGCATCGCGCGCGCCGCGCGTCGCTTCGCCGCCTACGGCCGGCCGCTCACCTTCCGCATCTCGCCGCTCGCCGCGCCCGCGATCTCGGCCCATCTCGACGCCGCCGGCTGGTCGCGCTTCGGCGAGTCGCTCGTCATGCGCGCGCCGCTCTGCGACGCCATGGTTCGCGAGGCCATCCACCACATCCCGCTCAAGGACATGGGCCGCTTCATCAGCGCGGCCATCGCCATCCGCAGCCTCGACCCGGCGCTGCGGCCGGGCCTGTCCGAGATCATCAGCTCGATCCAGCCGCAGGCCGGCCTGTTCGTGCTCGAGGAAGGCGGCACGCCGATCTCGACGGCGATCTGCGTCCACGACGCCGACCTCGCCGGCCTGTTCGAGGTGGCGACGCAGGAGAGCCAGCGCGGCCAGGGCTACGGCCGGCGCACATTGCTTTCGGCGCTGAAATGGGCGCACACCCACGGCGCGCGCGAGGCGTGGCTGCAGGTCGAGGCCGACAACGGGAGAGCCGTCGGCCTCTACCGCTCCATGGGCTTTTCCGAAGTCTACCGCTATCACTACCGCCAGCCACCGGAGGGCGACGTGCGATGAGCGACGGCAGCGAACCCAAGAAGCTGCTTCTGGTGGCGGCCTGCGCGCTGGTCGACGCCGACGGGCGGGTGCTGATCGCGCAACGGCCGGAGGGAAAGCAGCTTGCCGGATTGTGGGAATTCCCCGGCGGCAAGGTCGAGCCGGGCGAAACGCCGGAGGAGACGGTGGTGCGCGAGCTGGCCGAGGAGCTCGGCGTCGAGACCAGGACCGCCTGCCTCGCGCCGCTGACCTTCGCCAGCCATTCCTATGACGGCTTCAATCTCCTGATGCCGCTGTTCGTGTGCCGCCGCTTCTGGGGCTTCCCGCAGCAGCGCGAGCATCAGGCGCTGAAATGGGTGCGGCCGAACAGGCTGCGCGACTATCCGATGCCGCCGGCCGACGCGCCGCTGATCCCGTTCCTGATCGATCTTCTGTAGCGGCGGCCCCTCGTCGGGCTCACGCCCGTGCGGTCCCCAAAAACAGTCGGCGCCGGGATTTCTCCCAGCGCCTCCCTGTTGCATGAAGCCGATCCGCATCCGCTCCGCCGAGGGCGGGCCAAGGCGTCGTCTTCATGGAACGGTCGTGACGGTTCGCTTCCTAACGGCCGCGTCCGGTCCCGACCATGCCGTCGCGAGCCGAAGCGTCGCGGTCGACATACCATCGAAGGACTTGCCCGGCCTTCATGGCAGCATCGGTCCGCCTTCAACGGTCGGAGACCCTTCGGGCGACCCCGCTTCGGACATCCGGACGAACTTCCCTGCCTGCGGCACGCCGCAGACGAGGCCGTCGCTCCCGGAGCGGGCTTCAGGTGGTTCCCCCTGGGCAATCCCGCCGTCCACGCGGGAACCATGAGGGCCTGAATTGCCTTGAAGGATAGGCGCGTTCGCCGCGCGGGCAAACCCCCGCCGCCCTGTGGAAAGCGGTGATTGCGGGAACAAGGGCAAATAAAGATCCGGCCGCGGCCAGGATGAACGCACCGCCGCCGGTGCCGCGCGTCGCAGACATCTTCCGGCACAGCGACATTCGCAAGGAACGCCGCCCGTTTAGCAGGATGGATACGTCCGGTCTACTGACCTATTCGTATTTCACCGGCTTTTCCGGCAGTAGCCCGTTGGGCGCGAAGCGCAGCACCAGCGTGATCGTCAGGCCGATGACGAACACCCGCATCTGCAACGCGCGCGTCGACAGGTCGGCCGGGGCCCGCCAGCCGAACAGCGCGTCGCCCCACGACGCGGCCTGCTGGAACAGGAACAGCGCCGCCGGCTCCGACATGGTCCAGATCACGTAGACCAGCACCACGCCGAAGACGGTGCCGAGATTGTTGCCGGCGCCGCCGAGGATGACCATCACCCAGATCAGGAAGGTGTGGTTGAGCGGCATGAAGGCGGAGGGGTCGAAGATCGAGGTGAAGGTGACGAGCGCCGCGCCGCCGATGCCGATGATGACGTTGCCGAGCACGAACATCTCCAGCCGGCGGCGGTTGACGTCCTTGCCCATGGCGGCGGCCGAGACCTCGTTGTCGCGGATCGCCCGCATCATGCGGCCCCAGGGCGAATGCCAGGCGCGCTGGAGCAGGACGAAGATGACGGCGATGAGGATGGCGGTGATCGACAGATAGGCCGCGCGCGAGGCGACGAAGCCCAGTTCCTGCGGCGTCGGCACCGGCCACGGGATCGGCGAGACGGTGAGCGTGCCGCGCGTCAGCCAGTCGGCGTTCTTCAGGAAAGCCTTGACGATCTCGGAGATGCCGAGCGTGGCGATGGCCATGTAGTCGGCGCGAAGCCCGAGCGTGATGCGCCCCATGGCCCAGCCGAGCGCGCCGGCGGCGACGCCGCCCGCGGCCCAGCCCAGCCACACCGGCAGGCCGAGCCCGCCGATCCACCCGGCGCCGCGCTCGATCCGCGTCGTCGCCGGGTCGAAGATCGACTGCGCCCACAGATAGGCGACGGCGAGCACGATCATCGTCAGCAGCGTGCGCCACGCCTTCGGCAGGCCGAGGCGATGGGTCTGGCTGGCCGCATAGACCGCGGCCGCGCCGGCGGCGATCGCCAGAAGCGCCCAGCCGAGCTCGGCCGGGGCGCCGCTTCCCCAGAACGCGGCGTTGACGGGATAGGTCACGAACAGGCTGACGAAGGCGGCGAGCGCGATGAAGCCCATGATGCCGACGTTGAACAGGCCGGCATAGCCCCACTGGATGGTCAGCCCCAGCCCGATGATGGCGTAGCAGGAGGCCTCCACCAGCATGCGCGTGCCATAGGCCGCGCCCATCCAGGAAAAGACCAGCGCGACGACGACGACGAGGCCGGAAAAGAGCACGAGCTCGCGGCGGGGAAGCGCGCTCATTTCACCACCCTCCCCTTGAAGATGCCGGTCGGCCGCCAGATCAGCACCACGATCAGGATGAAGAACGGCACCACGATCTTGTATTCGGTCGGCACGAAGGCGATGCGGTTCGGGATCTCGACGAAGTCCGGCAGCAAGGGCGCGAGCGGCCGCAGGAGCACCGACCAGTTGAACACGGCGAAGGTCTCGGTGAAGCCGACCAGCATGCCGCCGGCGATCGCCCCGTAGGGCTGGCCGATGCCGCCGACGATGGCCGCTGCGAAGATCGGCAGGATGATGTTGAAGGCGAGGTCCGGCTTCAGCGTCACGTCGAGCGCCAGCAGCGTGCCGCCGGCGGCGGCGAGCGCGCCCGCGATCACCCAGGTGGCGCGCACCACCGAATCGATGGAGATGCCCGAGACGCGGGCGAGGTCGGGATTGTCGGAGACCGCGCGCATCGCCTTGCCCATGCGCGAGCGTGTCAGGAACAGGTGCAGCGCGATGGCCGCGACCGCGGTGAAGCCGATCAGCAGCGCCTGCGGCTGGGTCAGGATGATGTCGCGGCCCAGCAGCGGCAGGCGATAGATGGTCTTGGCCCCGCCGGCCTCGAGCTGCCAGGTGCCGGTGCCGGCGAACAGGCGCACGAGGCCCTGCATCATCAGCATGACGCCGATGGAGGACATGACGATGACGACGGGCCTGACCTTCGCCCGCCTCAGCGGCGCGTAGAAGGTGCGGTCGACGCCGATGGCGAGCAGCGCGGTGACGACCATCGCCACCGGCATCAGCACGAAGGCGGCAGGCAGGCCCAGGATGCTGCCGCCGCCCGGGAACAGCGCCACGCAGATCAGCGCCACGAAGGCGCCGATGGTCATCATGTCGCCATGGGCGAAATGGGCGAAGCGCAGGATGCCGAAGATCAGCGTCACGCCGACGGCGCCGAGCGCGTAGACCGAGCCGATGATCAGGCCGGCAAGCAGCCCGCGATTGATGAAGAACACCAGTTCCTGGACCGGCAGCGCCGCCAGCAAGCCCGCCTCCATGTCACTCTCCCCCGCCGAGGAAACTCTTGGCCACTTCCGGGTCGGCCAGAAGCTCGGCCCCCGAAGCGGTGAAACGGTTCTGGCCGCCGGCCAGCACGAAGCCGCGATGGGCGAGCGCCAGCGCCTGGCGCGCGTTCTGCTCGACCATCAGGATGCCGACGCCGGCGGCGTTGATCTCGATGATGCGCTCGAAGATCTCGCCCATGTAGCGCGGCGAAAGGCCGGCCGTCGGCTCGTCGAGCAGCAGCAGCTTCGGCTCGGTCATCAGCGCGCGGCCCATCGCCACCATCTGCCGCTGGCCGCCCGAAAGCTCGCCCGCCGGCTGGCGGCGCTTGTCCTTCAGCGGCGGGAAGAAGCCGTAGACCTTGTCGATCAGGGGACGGAAATCGTCGCGCCGGATGAAGGCGCCCATTTCGAGGTTCTCCTCCACCGACAGCGTCGGGAAGACGTTGAACTCCTGCGGCACGAAGGACAGCCCCTCGCGCACCAGCGCCTCCGGGGCCTTGTTGGTGATGTCGCGGCCGTCGAACGTCACCTTGCCCTGCGAGACCGTGACCAGCCCGAACAGCGCCTTCAGCGTCGTCGATTTTCCCGCCCCGTTCGGGCCGACGATGACGCCGATCTCGTTGGCCTCGATGGCGATCGAGACGCCGTTCAGGATGTTGGCGCCGCCATAGCCGCCGTGGATGTCGCTCATGTCGAGAAGGGCCATGTCAGTGCGCCTCCCCGTGTTCCGCCCCGGGCGCCTCCTTGTGCGCGGCGGAGATGCCGCCGCCGAAATAGGCCTCGACCACTTCGGGGTTCTCGCGGATTTCGGCCATCGGCCCCTCGACCATGACGCGGCCGGCGACCATGACGATGACCGGGTCGCACAGCCGCGCGATCAGGTCCATGTCGTGCTCGATGACGAAGAAGGTCAGCCCCTCCTCGCGGTTCAGCCGCTCGACCACGGCGGCGAGGTCGTTGAGCAGCGTGCGGTTGACGCCGGCCGCGATCTCGTCGAGCAGCACGACGCGGGGCCTGGCCATCATCACCCGGCCGAGCTCGAGCAGCTTCTTCTGCCCGCCGGAAAGGTTGCCCGCCAGCTCGTTGCGCACATGGGTCAGCCGCAGAAGTTGCAGCACCTCCTCGGCCCGGCGGCGCGTGCCGCCCTCCTCGGCCGCCACCGCGCCACGCCGGAACCAGGCATTGACGAGCGTCTCGCCCGACTGGCCGGCCGGCACCATCATCAGGTTCTCCAGCGCCGTCATGGTCGAGAATTCCTGGGCGATCTGGAAGGTGCGCAGCAGGCCGCGCTCGAACAGCCTGTGCGCCGGCAGGCCGGTGACGTCCTCGCCGTCGAGCAGGATCTTTCCCGAAGTGGGCGCGAACGCGCCGGCGACCATGTTGAACATCGTCGTCTTGCCCGCGCCGTTCGGCCCGATCAGCCCGGTGATCGAGCCCTTCTCGACCTTGAGCGAGCAGCGGTCGACGGCAAGCACGTTGCCGAAACGCTTGGTGACTTCCTGAACATCGATGATCGTCGTCATGGCTCCCCGGGACGCATGCTCCGGCGCCCGGCTTGCCGCCGGTCTTGCTTCATGCGCCGCTCCCTCTGGCTCATTAGCCACGGCCGGCTGGCATTACAAGGAAAACAGTCGTGAAGGGCCGTCCCACCCCGTCCGCGGCCGCGGCGGCGAGCGTCAGCGCACCGCCGCGATCAGCGCCCTGGCATCCGCGCTCGCCCATTCGGCCGGGCCGTTCATGTGCGCGATCATGCAGCCCCCGGCGTCGACGAGCACCGTCACCGGCAGGCCGAGCGCCAGCCCCCGCCGCTTCAGCTCGTTGAACACGCCCATGGTGGCGTCGCGGTAGAAGCCGAGCGCGTCGACCTGCGTCTCCTCGAGGAAGCGCCTGGGCTTCTCGTCGGAGCCGGTGTCGACATTGATCGCCACCACCTCGAAATCGGCGCCGCCCTCCTCCTTCTGGAGCTGGTTGAGCGCCGGCATCTCGTGGCGGCAGGGCGCGCACCACGTCGCCCACAGGTTGAGCAGCACCGTCTTGCCGGAAAGGTCGGCCATCGTCATCGGCCGTCCGTCCGGCGCGTTGAAGGCGAGACCCTTCAGCGACTGCGGCGGGCTGGCGGCCAGCATCGCCGCCACCTCGCCGCGCGCGGCGGCCCCGGCCACCGTCGCCAGGTCCTGCCTGGCGGCGCAGGCGGCGTCGTCGGCGCTGGTGGCGGCCGCCTGCGGCCCGTTGTTGCCAGAAGGGTCGCCCATCACGTATACGCCGAACGCGCCGCCGGCAACGATGCCGGCCGCGACGGCAGCCGCGATCAGCCATCCTGTCGGCAGGTTGAATCGTGCATCAGCCATTTTTCAGTCTCCGGGGATGCGTTACCACGATGAGCGACACCAAGGCCAGCAACCAGATGTGGGGCGGACGTTTTGCCTCGGGGCCGGCGGCGATCATGGAGGCGATCAACGCCTCGATCGGCTTCGACAGGAAGCTCTACGCCCAGGACATAAGGGGCTCGATCGCCCATTCGCGGATGCTGGCCGCAACAGGCATCATTTCGGCGGCAGATCAAGGCGAAATCGAGCGCGGCCTGAACACGATCCTGTCGGAGATCGAGGCGGGCACCTTCGAGTTCTCGGCCAGGCTCGAAGACATCCACATGAACGTGGAGGCCCGCCTCGCCGCGCTGATCGGCCCGGCGGCGGGGCGCCTGCACACGGCGCGCTCGCGCAACGACCAGGTGGCGGTCGATTTCCGGCTGTGGGTCAAGGACGAGCTTTTGCGCACCGAGGCCGCGCTCACGGCGCTGATCGAGGCCTTCCTCGACCGGGCGCAGGAGCACGCGGCGACGCTGATGCCGGGCTTCACCCACCTCCAGACCGCCCAGCCCGTCACCTTCGGCCACCATTGCATGGCCTATGTCGAGATGTTCTCGCGCGATCTCTCCCGCGTCCGCGACGCCATCGGGCGCATGGACGAATCGCCGCTGGGCGCGGCCGCGCTCGCCGGCACCGGCTTTCCCATCGACCGCCACATGACGGCGGCCGCGCTCGGCTTCCGCGAGCCGACGCGCAACTCCATCGACAGCGTGTCCGACCGCGACTTCGCGCTGGAGTACCTCGCGCTCGCCGCGATCTGCGCCACGCACCTGTCGCGGCTGGCCGAGGAGATCGTCATCTGGTCGACGCCGCAGTTCGGCTTCGTGCGCCTGTCGGACTCCTTCTCCACCGGCTCCTCGATCATGCCGCAGAAGAAGAACCCCGACGCGGCCGAGCTGGTGCGCGCCAAGACCGGCCGCGTCAACGGCCACCTCATCGGGCTGCTCACCGTGATGAAGGGCCTGCCGCTCGCCTATTCCAAGGACATGCAGGAGGACAAGGAAGCCGTCTTCGACGCCGCCGAGACGCTCGACCTGATGATCGCGGCCATGACCGGCATGGTGCGCGACATCGAGGTGAACGTCGCCGCGATGAGACGAGCCGCCGGCTCCGGCTATTCCACCGCCACCGACCTCGCCGACTGGTTGGTGCGCGAGGCGGGCCTGCCCTTCCGCGAGGCGCACCACGTCACCGGCCGCGTCGTGGCGCTGGCCGAGGAAAAGGGCGTCGCGCTCGACCGGCTGCCGCTCGAGGCGTTGCAGGCCATCGACGGCCGCATCACGGAAGCCGTGTCCGGCGTTCTTTCCGTCGCCGCCTCGGTCAGGAGCCGCGCCTCCTTCGGCGGCACCGCGCCGGCTGAGGTGCGCCGCCAGATCCGCTACTGGCGCGGCCGGCTGAAACGGGATGCGCGCGCGGCGAAAACCCGCTAGAACCACTCCCGACTTCGAACGATACGGACAGGCACGATGCGCGCGGGAAACACGATCACGACCATTCTGCTCATCGGCGCGGTCGCCGCCGCGCTGACCGCCTGCGGCCGCCGCCCCGGCACGCTCGACACGCCCTACGAGGCGGCGATCGAGGCCCGCAAGCAGGCCGAGCGCGACAAGCAGCCGCTGCCGCCCGAGCCGACGCCGCCGGCCGAGGACCGCCGCTTCATCCTCGACGGCCTGCTCTAGGACAGGGCCCCCGTGAACCATTTCGAGTATCGCGACGGCGTGCTCCACGCCGAGGACGTGCCGGTGCCGGAGATCGCGGCCGCCGTCGGCACGCCGTTCTACTGCTATTCGACCGCGACGCTGACGCGCCACTACCGGGTGTTCTCGCAGGCATTCGCCGGCCTCGACGCACTCGTCTGCTACGCCATGAAGGCCAACTCCAACCAGGCCGTCATCCGCACGCTGGCCAGGCTCGGCGCCGGCGCCGACGTGGTGTCGGAGGGCGAGCTGCGCCGCGCGCTTCGTGCCGGCGTTCCTGCGGGCAAGATCCTGTTCTCCGGCGTCGGCAAGACCGCGGCCGAGATGGATTTCGCGCTTCACGCCGGCATCCGCTGCTTCAACGTCGAATCGCTGCCAGAACTGGAGCTTCTGTCGCAGCGCGCCGTGGCCATGGGGCGCACCGCGCCCGTGTCGCTGCGCATCAACCCGGACGTCGACGCCCGGACCCACCGCAAGATCGCCACCGGCAAGGCCGAGAACAAGTTCGGCATCTCGTGGAAGGACGCGCGCGCCGCCTATGCGCGGGCAGCCGGCCTGCCGGGGCTGAAGGTCACCGGCATCGACATGCACATCGGCAGCCAGATCACCGAGCTCCAGCCCTTCGACGACGCCATCGCGCTGCTGGTCGAGCTGGTCGGGACGCTGCGCGCCGACGGCCACGCCATCGCCCATGTCGACGTCGGC
This sequence comes from Hyphomicrobiales bacterium, assembly GCA_003577315.1. Classification (GTDB taxonomy): domain Bacteria; phylum Pseudomonadota; class Alphaproteobacteria; order Rhizobiales; family Rhizobiaceae; genus Aerobium. The sequence goes on from QEVK01000005.1 coordinate 56,704, forward strand.
GGCGGGCTCGGCATCCCCTACCGCACCGACAACGCGCCGCCGCCGCTGCCCGACGCCTATGCCACCGTGGTCACGAAGCACCTGAAGCCGCTCGGCCTCGAGGTGATCTTCGAGCCCGGCCGGCTGATCGCCGGCAATGCCGGTATCCTCGTTACGCAGGTGGTCTATCTCAAGCGCGGCGACGCGAAGAACTTCCTCATCGTCGACGCGGCGATGAACGACCTGATCCGCCCCACGCTCTACGACGCCTTTCACGAGATCAGGCCCGTGGTCGAGCAGCCGGCGGATGCGCCCCGCATCGCGGTCGACGTGGTCGGCCCGGTCTGCGAGACCGGCGACTATCTCGGCCACGACCGCGACATGCCGGCGCTCGCCTCCGGCGACCTTGTCTATGTCGGCACCGCCGGGGCCTACGGCGCGACGCAGTCCTCGACCTACAACACCAGGCTGCTGGTACCCGAGGTGCTGGTGAACGGCGACCGCTTCCACGTCGTGCGCCCGCGCCCGGGCTACGACGACCTGATCGGCATGGATTCGCTGCCCGACTGGCTCTGAGCCGCCCTCATCACGTTTTCTTGCTCGCCTCGCCTTCGCCGCGTTTGCTGCTATCCTGACCCGTAGCGGGCATGGCGCGATTCCGCGCCGCCCGGCCGCGACGAACGAGGAACCCGACAGGAACCGGATGGCGCAGACGGCGAAGAACGGACCCATGACCGGGCTTCTGGCTCGCCTGGCCCGCACGCGCGCCGCCGTTCGCGCGGCGATCGTCGTGGAGCGGCTGTGGCCGCTCGTCCTGCCGCTGGCCGTCGTTTCCAGCCTGTTCGCCAGCCTGTCGTGGCTCGGCGTCTTCCGCGCCGTGCCCGACTGGGCGAGGCTGGCGCTGGCCGCCGCGCTGGCGCTGGCGGCGCTCGCCTGCCTCTATCCGCTGCGCTTCTTCCGCGCCCCGGCGCCGGCCGAGATCGACCGCCGCATCGAGCGCGCCAACCGGCTGGAGCACGCCCCCCTCCATGCCCAGACCGACAGGCCCGCCGCCGGCGACGCCTTCGCGCAGGCGCTGTGGCGCGAGCACCAGAAGCGCATGGCCGCAAGGCTCGACCGGCTCGGCGGCGACCTGCCGCACGCCCGCCTGCCCGAGCGCGACCCCTGGGGCCTGCGCGCGGCGGCCGCGCTGCTCGCCGTCGTCGCCTTCGCCTTCTCCTTCGGCCCGCTGGGCGGCACGCTGGGCGATGCGCTGCGGGCCCATGGCGGGGCGGCAGCGGTTCCGTCGCGCGTCGACGCCTGGGTGACGCCGCCGGCCTATACCGGCAAGGCGCCGATCTTCCTCACCGCGCAGGGCGCGGCCGCCGCCGAGCCGGCCATCGTCAGGGTTCCGGCCGGCAGCGTCGTCGCCGTGCGGGTGGCGGGCGGCGACGGCGAGGAGACGCTGACCTGGCTGAAGGCCGGCGCGGACCAGCCCGTCGCCGTCGCGCCCGAGGCCGCCGCGCCGCAACGGCAGCCGCGACGCGACGCCGGCATGGCCGCGCTGCAATTCTCCACGCCGCTCGGCGAGAACGGGCTGCTTTCGCTCTCCTCCGGCGGCCGCGAGCTGCGCAGCTGGGCCTTCGCCGTCATCCCCGACACCCCGCCGTCGATCCGCTTCGCCCATGAGCCGGGCAGCGCGGTCAACGGCACGCTGGAGCTGTCCTACGCCATCGAGGACGATTACGGCGTCACCGAAGCCGAGGCGCGCTTCGCGCTGGCCGAGCCCGCCGCGCCCGACGCCCGCCCGCTCTACGACGCGCCGCAGATGCCGCTGACGCTGCCGCGCCGCAACGCCGCCGACAAGAACGCGCGCACCACGCGCGACCTGACCGACCATCCCTGGGCCGGCTCGCGGGTGACGGTCACGCTCCACGCCGTCGACGCCGCAGGGCAGGAGGCCGTCAGCGAGGAGAAGACCATCGTGCTGCCCGAGCGGCCCTTCACCCGGCCGCTCGCCCGGGCGCTGGTGGAGCAGCGGCGCATCCTTGCGCTGGACGCCAACCGCAAGGGCCACGTGCTGGCGCTGATCGACGCGGTGACGCTCAGGCCCGAGGACACGTTCGACAACCTGTCCCACTATCTCGGCATCATGGCGGCCCGCTCGCGGCTGACGCAGGCGCGAAGCGACGAGGCGCTGCGCGACAGCGCCGACTATCTGTGGGAGATCGCGCTCGCCATCGAGGGCGGCGCCTTCGCCGACGCGCGCCAGCGCCTGCAGCAGGCGCAGGACGCACTGCAGAAGGCGCTGGAGGAAGGCGCCAGCGACGAGGAGCTGGAGCGGCTGATGGCGGAGCTGCGCGAGGCCATGCAGGACTTCCTGCGCGAGCTGGCCGAGCAGGCCGCGCGCGACCCGAACATGGCCATGGACATGCCCTCCGACATGCAGCAGATGCGCCCCGGCGACCTGGAGCGCATGCTCGACCAGCTTGAGAACCTTGCCCGCTCCGGCGCGCGCGAGCAGGCCATGGACATGCTCCAGCAGCTTCGCGACATGATGAACAACCTGCAGGCCGGCCGCCAGCAGCAGCCCGGCCAGGGCCAGGGCGAGCAGAGCCAGATGCGCCAGCAGATGGACCAGCTCGGCGAGATGATGCGCCGCCAGCAGGAGCTGATGAACGAGACCTTCCGCCTCGACAACATGCAGCGCGGCCAGAACCGGCAGAACGGGCAGGGCTCGCAGCCCGGCCAGGGCCAGCCGATGTCCCGGGAGGAGTTCGAGGAGGCCATGCGCCAGCTCCAGGAGGGGCAGGGCCGCCTGCGTCAGGACCTGGAGGGCCTGACGCGCTCGCTGGAGGGCCTGGGCATCCGCCCGGGCGAGGGCTTCGGCGAGGCCGGCGAGGCCATGGGCCGCGCGGAAGGCGCGCTCGGCGAGGGCGAGGGCGGCCGCGCCACCGGCGAGCAGGGCCAGGCGCTCGAGGCGCTGCGCCGCGGCGCGCAGGACATGATGCAGCAGATGCAGCAGGCATTGCGCCGCGACGGTGACGGCGGCGGCGAGGGCGGCCGCCAGCAATCGGCCGACCGCGACCCGCTGGGCCGGCCGCTCGCCACCACCGGCCCGGATTTCGGCAACTCGGTCAAGGTGCCGGACGAGATCGACGTCGAGCGCGCGCGCCGCATCCTCGACGAGATCCGCCGCCGCCTCGGCAACGCGCTCAGCCCCGAGATCGAGCGCAACTATCTCGAGCGGCTGCTCGACCTGCGCTGAGCCGGCCGGGCTCGCGGCCCCGGGGGGCGAGGAAGAAGCGGGATCAGGCCCTGACGGGCTTGAGCACGTTCAGCAGCGCGCCGTAGGGCACGAGCGCTAGCAGCGCCATCGCGATCTTGATGCAGAAATCGCCCAGCGCCAGCGACACCCACAGCGGCGCCTCGCCGCCGAGGAACGGCACGGGAAAGCCGAGCGAGCCGTCCTCCAGCCCGAGGCCGGTGTCGAGCACGGCGAAGCGCGCGGCAAAGGCGATCGAGAAGAACAGCGCCGTGTCGACCACCGCGCCGATGACCGACGAGATCAGCGGCGCCTGCCACCACGCCCTCTCCCGCAGCCGGTCGAACACCAGCACGTCGATCAGTTGCGCGACGAGGAAGGCCGTGCCCGAGGCGAGCGCGATGCGCGGCGTCGCCAGCCAGACCGACAGCAGCACCGCCACCGCGAAGCCGGCATAGACCACCTTGCGCGCCGCGGCCGCGCCGTGGTTGCGGTTGGCGAGGTCGGTGACGAGGAAGGCGACCGGATAGGTGAAGGCGCCCCAGGTCAGCAGATCCTGGAGCCCGAAATGGGCGAACGGATACTGGACGAGGACGTTGGAGGCGGCGACCGTGACAGCCATCGCCGCCACGAAGGGCCAGATCGGAATCCGCCGCGCAGAAATTTGCCGGTTCATTTTTTTATCCTGGGTGATGGAACCAGTGGCGGGCGGGCCGCCCGCCGCATGTCGGCGTCGTCAGGGCAGGCTCAGGCGGCCTGCTCCTCGGCGAGCTTCTTGACGATCTGCTTCTTGAGCAGGCGCGCGCGCTGCGACAGCTCCGACGCATCGGCCTTGACGAGGAAGGCGTCGAGACCGCCGCGATGCTCGACCGAGCGCAGGGCGTGGGCCGAGATGCGCAGGCGCACGTTCTGGCCGAGCGCCTCCGACTGGAGCGTCACGTCGCACAGGTTGGGCAGGAAGCGGCGCCTCGTCTTGTTGTTGGCGTGGCTGACATTGTTGCCGGTCAGGACGGCCTTGCCGGTCAGTTCGCAAGCGCGGGACATGATATGCACCTTCGTTTCGTTGCCGGGCCATGCAACGCTGCCGCACCATCGCTGAACGGCGCGCGGGCAGGTTTCAGGCGGCCTCCGGGAAAAGTCGCCGTTCCATAGTGGCATTTGCCTGCCGGGTCAAGAAGGTTTCAGGCGCAAGCTTGCGCGCGCGTGCCGGCGGGCGCAGGCCCGGCCCATAGATTTGCCGGAATCTGCGGCCAAGCCTGCGGCATGGCCCGCCTTCGCGCAACCTCGGCCTTTGCCGCCCTCGGCCTCGCCGTCCTCGTTCCTGCGGCCCTCGTTCCTGGCCTTGGGCCGGCCGCCGCCGAGACCCGCGCCTTCCGCGCCGACTACACGGTAACGCTGCTCGGCCTGCCCGTCGCCAGGGCGCGCTTCGACAGCACCTTTTCCGGCGGCCGCTTCCGCATCGAGGGCTCGCTCTCCAGCACCGGGCTTGCGCGCATCTTCGACGACACCGAGGGCACGACCAGCGTGGAGGGCGTCATCGAAGGCGACGGCGTGCGCCCCGCCGCCTTCGACGCCGACTACGTCTCGGGCCGCAAGAAGGGAAGGACCGCGATCCGCTTCGCCGGCGGCGACGTGGAAAGCGTCGTCAACCAGCCGCAGAAGACGCGCGACCCGCGCAGCTGGGTCGCGGTTTCGCAGGCGCATCTGAAGGCCGCGCTCGACCCGCTCTCCTCCGCCCTCGTGGTGGCAAAGCGCCCCGAGGAGGTGTGCGGCCGCACCATCCGCTTCTTCGACGGCGAGCTGCGCGCGGACTTGAAGCTCGCGCCCGCCCGGGGGGGCGACAGCAAGCTTGACGGCGCGCGCGTCACCTGCACCGCCAGCTTCGTGCCGGTCGCCGGCTACCGCAAGGGCCGCAAGCAGATCGAGTACCTGAAGGACCGCAGCCGCATCGCCGTCACCTTCGCGCCGCTCTCCGGCACCGGGCTCTACACGCCGGTCGACGCCTCGGTCGGCACCCGGATCGGCACGCTGCGCATCCTCGCCACCCGCATCGAGGCGCGCTGAGGCAGGGGCCCTTTCCGGCCCCGTCCCGCCCGCGGCCTATTGCCGGGCGCGCCCTGCCCCGCTAACGCTTGGCGTCCTTTGCAACGAGGGAGTCTGGCATGGCGCGCGCCACGCTGATCGGTTTTTCCGCCGTCGCCATGTGGGCGCTGCTGGCGCTGATGACGGCCGGCTCGGGCAGCGTGCCGCCCTTCCAGCTCTCGGCGCTCACCTTCTCCATCGGAACGGCGGTCGGCCTCGTCATGCGCCTTGCCGCGCCCCCGGCCGCGCACCCGCCGATCCCGCCCGTGGTGTGGCTGGTCGGCATCGCCGGCCTGTTCGGCTACCATTTCTTCTACTTCACGGCGCTGCGCAACGCGCCGGCCGTCGAGGCGAGCCTCATCGCCTATCTGTGGCCGCTCCTGATCGTCGTCGGCTCGGCGCTGCTGCCCGGCGAGAAGCTGCGCTGGCACCATGTCGCCGGCGCGCTGCTCGGCCTTTGCGGCGCGTTCCTGATCGTGTCGAAGGGCGGCGGGCTTGCCTTCGACAGGACTTACGCCTTCGGCTACGCCATGGCCGGCCTGTGCGCGCTGACGTGGTCGGCCTATTCGCTCGCCTCGCGGCGCTTTCCCGCCGTGCCGACCGGCGTGGTGACGTGGTTCTGCGCCGCCACCGCCGCGCTGTCGCTCGCCTGCCACCTCGCGCTGGAGGAGACGGTGTGGCCCGCCGGCCCCGGCCAGTGGCTCGCCGTCGCCGGCCTCGGCCTGATGCCGGTCGGCGCCGCGTTCTATACGTGGGACTACGGCGTCAAGCACGGCAACATCCAGGTGCTGGGCGCGGCGAGCTACGCCGCGCCGCTGCTTTCGACGCTGGTGCTGATCGCCGCCGGCATGGCCGAGCCGACCTTGCGCATCCTCGCCGCCTGCGTGCTGATCACCGCCGGCGCAGCGCTGGCGGCGAAGTCGATGCTGTTTTCCCGGCCCGGCCAACCTGTGGAGGCCGACGCATGACGCCCTTTCCCGGCGGCATCGAATCGCTCGCCAACGGCACGCTGATCCTGTCGGCGGCCGCCGCGCTCCTCTATCTGCCGCTTCAGGGGCGGGAGCCGTCGCTGCGCCGCACCCTCGTCAAGACCGGCTCGACGGCGCTGCTGGCGCTGCTGGCGTGGATGGAGGGCGGCCCCGCCCTGCTGGTCGCCGCGCTCGCGCTCAGCGCCGCCGGCGACGCCTTCCTGGCGCAGGACGGCGAGAAGGCGTTCCTCGCCGGGCTGGCGAGCTTCCTTGCCGCCCACATCGCCTATGTGCCGCTGTTCCTGTCGGCCGGCGACCGGCTGGAAATCCTCGCCGGCGAGCCGTGGCGCATCGCCCTCGCCGCGCTCGCCATCGCCGGGGCCGCGGTGCTGATGCGCCGGCTGCTGCCCGCCGCCGGGCCGGGAATGCGGGTTCCCGTCGCCCTCTACGCCGCCGCCATCCTGGCGATGCTGCTTGCGGCGGCGACCGTGCCCTCGCCCGTCATCGTCGCCGGCGCCGCGCTGTTCGTGGTCTCCGATTCGCTGCTGGCGGCCGGCCGGTTCCTGCTCGCCTCCGATTCGCCCGGCCAGCGGCCGGTCGGCGCGGCGGTGTGGATCGCCTACTATCTGGCGCAGGTCGCGATCGCGCTCGGCTTCCTGCTCTAGAAACTGTCCTTGCGCCGGCGCAGCTCGGCGAACACCTGCGCGTCGGAGGCCGCCTCCATGCCGAGCGTCTTCCTGATCGCCGGATCGGCGGCGCGCAGGAACGGGTTGGTCGCCAGCTCCTCGGCGATCGTCGTCGGCAGCGTCGGCTTGCCCTGCGCCCGCAGCGCCTCGACGCGCGCGGCGCGCGCCTTCAGCCGCTCGTTGCCGGGATCGACGGAAAGCGCGAAGCGGGCGTTCGACAGCGTGTATTCGTGGCCGCAATAGACCGCGGTCTGGCCGGGCAGCGCCGCGAGCTTGCCCAGCGACGCGAACATCGTCTCGGGCGGCGCCTCGAACAGCCGGCCGCAGCCGAGCGCAAAGAGCGTGTCGGCGGTGAAGACGATGCCCGCCGCCGGCAGGTGGTAGCAGACATGGCCGGCGGTGTGGCCCGGCGTCTCGATCACCCGTATCTCCTGGCTGCCGAGAGCCAGGGCGTCGCCCTCGCGCACGGTCTCGTCGATGCCGGGAATCCTGTCGGCCTCCGCCTCCGGGCCGACGATCCTCAGCCCGAAGCGGCGCTTCAGCGCCAGGTTGGCCTCGACATGGTCGTGATGGTGGTGGGTGACGAGCAGCAGCGACGGCTTCCAGCCGGTGCGCCCGATCGCCTCGAGGATCGGCGCCTCCTCCGGCGCGTCGACCAGCATGGCGGCACCTGTCTCCCGGTCGCGCGCCAGCACGCCGAAATTGTCACTGTGGCACGTGAAGAGCTCGACATCGACCAGCATTGCCCGCACTCCTGCGTCACGGCTTCCCTCTGCGGTCAAGGATAGGACCGGCCGCCGCCGCTGTCATCCCGGACGACGCCTTCGCCGCGCCTTTCTTGCGGTCGCGGCCGCCTGCCGGTACGGTCCGCTCCATGCTGTCCGACATCGTCGACCTGCGCACCTTCTACGCCTCCACGCTCGGCCATCTCGCCGAACGCTCGATCACGGCCGCGCTGTCGCCGCTGTGGGCGCAGCTTCCGGGCGAGCGGCTGGTCGGCCTGGGTTACGCCCTGCCGTGGCTGGAGCGGTTCGGCACCGATGCCGAGCGCGTCTTCGCCTTCATGCCGGCGGCGCAGGGGGCGGTGAACTGGCCGGCCAACGGCCGCTCGGCCACGGCGCTGGTGTTCGAGGAGGAGCTGCCGCTGTTCGATTCCTCCATCGACCGCGTGCTCCTCGTCCACGCGCTGGAGCATGCGGAGAACCCGCGCGAGACGCTGATGGAGATCTGGCGCGTGCTCGCCCCCGGCGGGCGGCTCGTCATCGTCGCGCCCAACCGGCGCGGCGTGTGGGCGCGCTTCGAGCACACGCCCTTCGGCACCGGCCGGCCGTTCTCGCGCGGGCAGCTCGACGCGCTGCTGCGCGAGACCAACTTCACCCCCTGCGCCTGGGGCGACGCGCTGCATTTCCCGCCCTCGCGCAAGCGCTTCATGATGCGCTTCCACGGGCTGATGGAGCGCTCGGGCCGCAACCTGTGGCCGATCTTCGCCGGCGTCGTCATCGTCGAGGCGCAGAAGCGGCTCTATCAGGGCGTGCCGGTCGCCGTGCGCGCCTCGCGCCGCGTGTTCGTGCCAGTGCTGACGCCGCAGGGCGCGACCCCCGCGATGCGCAGGCCTCACGCCACGTCGGACTGCGGCACCCTGCCGACGCTGTCGAGGTCGTAGGGCGTGGTCTGGTAGACCTGGTTGATCCAGTTGCCGAACAAGAGATGGGCGTGCGAGCGCCAGCGGTTGAGCGGCCGCCGCGCCGGGTCGTCGTCGGGGAAATATTCGTGCGGCACCTCGATCGGCGTGCCGGCGGCGACGTCGCGCTCGTACTCCTCCTTGAGCGAGAGCGAATCGTACTCGATGTGGTTGAACATGTAGAGCCGGTTGCCGGCGGGCTCGGCGAGCAGGCACGGGCCGGTCTCCTCCGATTCCATCAGCACGTCGAGGCCGGCCGGCACGTCGGCGGCGCGGATTTCCGTCCAGCGCGACACCGGCACGATGAAGTCGTCGGAGAAGCCGGCGAGATAGGGCGAGGCCGGCGCGTTGTTGCGGTGGCGATAGACGCCGAAGGCCTTCTTCTCCAGCGTGTATTTGGGGATGCGGTGGAAATGCCAGGCCGCCGCCATCGCCCCCCAGCAGATGAAGAAGGAGGAATGGACGTTCGTGGTCGTCCAGTCGAAGATGCGCTCCAGCTCGCGCCAGTAGGTGACGTCCTCGAAGGGTAAGAGCTCGACGGGCGCGCCGGTGACGATGAAGCCGTCGAACTTGCGCTTCCTGACCGCCTCCCACGTCTCGTAGAAGGCGATCAGGTGCTCCTCGGAGGTGTTCTTGGCCTTGTGGTTGCCGATGCGCACCAGCGTCAGCTCGACCTGGAGCGGCGTCGCGCCGATCAGGCGGGCGAGCTGCGTCTCGGTGCGCACCTTGTTGGGCATGAGGTTGAGCAGGCCGATCTGGAGCGGGCGGATGTCCTGGCGCAGCGCCGTGCGCTCGTCCATCACCGACACGCCCTCGCGCACGAGGACCTCGCGGGCGGGCAGCTGGTCGGGAATCTTGATCGGCATCTCTCGAACTCCAAAACAAACGACCGGCGGCGAGAACGCGGCCGGCCCGAATGGACTTCGATGTCAGCGGCCACTTTAGCAAGTTGTTTTACGTGGCTGCAAGCCGACCGGCCAAATCACCACGGGTAGAGGCCGCTTTTAGGCTCGCGCGCCCTTTGCGTCAACGCCATTCCTTGCTAGAGGCAGGCGGCCTCCTCAGCAAGGCCCCGTTCAGGAACGCAAGCCATGACCACCGAGCTTCGCCCGCAGCCGCGCCCCCAGCCGCGTCCAGGCATCATGGAGATCGCCGCCTACGTGCCGGGCAAGAGCCACGCGCCCGACGGCGTGGAGAAGGTGCACAAGCTCTCCTCCAACGAGAACCCGCTCGGCCCCTCGCCCCGGGCCGTCGAGGCCGCGAAGGCGGCGGCGGAAAAGCTGGCGCTCTATCCCGACGGGCCGGCGACGCGCCTGCGCGAGGCCATCGCTTCCGTACACGGGCTCAACGTCGCCAACATCATGGCCTTCAACGGCTCCGACGAGGCCATCGCGCTTCTGACCCGCACCTATGTCGGCGAGGGCGACGAGGGCATCTATTGCGAGCACGGCTTCCTCGCCTACCCGATCTACATCCGCGCCGCCGGCGCGGTGCCGGTGGTGGCGAAGGAAACGGACGAGCGCGCCGACGTCGACGCCATCCTGGCGGCCGTCACGCCCCGGACCCGCATCGTCTTCCTCGCCAACCCCAACAACCCGACCGGCACCTACCTGCCCTTCGAGGAGGTGCGGCGGCTGCATGCCGGCCTGCCGGGGAACGTGCTCCTCGTCGTCGACGCGGCCTATGCCGAGTTCGTGCGCCGCAACGACTACGAGGCCGGTGTGGCGCTGGTCGCCGGGGCCGACAACGTCGTCATGACGCGCACCTTCTCCAAGGTCTACGGGCTGGGCGGGGCGCGCATCGGCTGGATCTACGCGCCGGCCGCCATCGTCGAGGTGCTGGAGCGCGTGCGCGACCCCTTCAACGTCAACGCCGTCGCCATCGAGGCCGGCATCGCCGCCATGCTCGACCGCGACCATGTCGAGCGCTCCGCCGCCCACAACGAGACGTGGCTGCGCTGGACGGCCGGGGAGCTGGAGAAGCTCGGCCTGCGGGTGACGCCGAGCGTCGGCAACTTCATCCTGATCCACTTTCCCGACGACGGCCGGCACACGGCGGCGGCGGCGGACGCATATCTCGCCGCGCGAGGATATCTCCTGCGGCGCGTTGCAGGCTACGGTTTTCCCAACGCGCTGCGGATGACGGTCGGAACCGGGGAAGCCAATCGCGGCGTGGTCGCCGCCCTGTCCGAATTCCTGAAAAGTTGAGAAAATGTCCGAACCCATGTTTGAGAAGGTCGCCCTCGTCGGCATCGGCCTGATCGGCTCGTCGCTGGCGCGCGTCATCCGCCGCGAGGGGCTGGCCCGCGAGATCGTGATCTCCACGCGCAGCCGCCAGACGCTGGCGCGCGCCGAGGAGCTGAGGCTGGGCGACCGCTACGAGGCCGACGCGGCCGCGGCCGTCCGCGGCGCCGACCTCGTCGTCGTCTCCGTGCCGGTCGGCGCCTCGGAAACGGTGGCGAGGGAGATCGCGCCGGCGCTGAAGCCCGGCGCCATCGTCACCGACGTCGGCTCGACCAAGGCGTCGGTGATCGCCCAGATGCAGCCGCACATGCCGGCGGGCGTCCACTTCATCCCCGGCCACCCGCTCGCCGGCACCGAGAAGTCCGGCCCCGACGCCGGCTTCGCCGAGCTGTTCGAGAACCGCTGGTGCATCCTCACCCCGCTCGACGGCACCGACGAGGCGGCGATCGGCAAGCTCGCCGCCTTCTGGCGCGCCTGCGGCTCCAACATCGACACCATGGACCCGCAGCACCACGACATGGTGCTGGCCATGGTCTCGCACCTGCCGCACATCATCGCCTACAACATTGTCGGCACGGCGGACGACCTCCAGACCGTGACCAAGTCGGAAGTCATCAAGTATTCGGCCTCCGGCTTCCGCGACTTCACGCGGCTGGCCGCCTCCGACCCGACGATGTGGCGCGACGTGTGCCTGCACAACAAGGACGCCATCCTGGAGATGCTGGCCCGGTTCTCGGAAGACCTGTCGGCGTTGCAGCGCGCCATCCGCTGGGGCGACGGCGACAAGCTGTTCGACCTGTTCACCCGCACCCGGGCCGTGCGCCGCTCGATCATCGAGGCCGGGCAGGAGGTCGACGCGCCCGACTTCGGCCGCATCGCCGCCGCCCACCCGGAGAAGCAGCCCGAGAAGCGGTGAGCCTCACAGCGGCGGCAGCGACCCCAGCGTCAGGAAGCCGAGGCGCATCTCGCCCTTGACGATGCGCAGCGGCATGCCCTGCGGCGACGCTGCCATGGCGGACAGGCCAAGCTCGATCTCGCGGCGCGCATGCGGCGCGAGGTCGCCCAGTATCCTCGCCAGCGCCATCGGCTCGCGCAGCGTCACCCTGAGGTCGGCGTCGACCAGCCCGGCCTCGTCCACCGAGACCGGCCCGCTCACCGTCACGCCCGCCCCGCCTTCCGCCGAGACGGTGAGCGTGCGGATCGTGCCCGAGCGGCCGCGCAGGCTGCCCTCGAGGCCGCCGGGCAGCGCCCCGTCGGCGACGACCAGGTCGACCAGCCCCGAAAGCGGCGGCACCGGCGCGGCGCCGGCAAGCTCCTCGTCCAGCCTGAGGCCGGCGAAGCGGACGGCGAGGTCGACGTCGTCGCCGGCCGGCCGCGCGTGCAGCTCGACGCTGTCGGAGCGGGCGAGCGCCTGCGCGGCGTCGGCCTGCTCGTCGAGCCGCACGGAAAGGCCGGTCGCCTCGACCGAGGCGCGCTCCGGCAGCGGCGAGGCGAGCCGCACGCTGGCGCGCAGGGTCTCCCAGTCGAGCGAAAGCGCGTTGAGGCCGGGAGCTTCGAGCCGCGCCGGCCCGTCCAGCTCGCCGACGATGCGCCAGGGCTGGTAGACCTGCGCCGCCGAGCGGAAGGACCGCGCCTGGAAGCCGACGCCCTCGCGCGCGTCCTCGAACATCACCGAGCGGCAGAAGACGCCGATGCGGAACGGATAGCCGCGCGCCTGCGGCTCCTCGCAGCTCGCCCGCCTGCCGTTGCCGTTGAGCGCGGCGACCGCGCCCTTCACCTCGTCCACCACGACGCCGGCGGCGTAGAACCAGCCGGCGGTGTAGGCGCCGATGGCGACGACGATCGCCAGCGCCAGCCAGAAGAAGCGCCGGCCGTAATTCGTCCGTGATTGGCTGCTTGACGTCATGGCGCCGGCCTCGCTACCCCTTTCGGCACCGGAAGAGGCTCCGGCACACACGAATCTGGTTCGGCGATATGGGCGATTTTTGGGTGTTTGGCTACGGCTCGCTGATGTGGCGGCCGGGTTTCGACTATCTGGAGGCGCATCGGGCGCGCCTCAGCGGCTATCGCCGCTCGCTGTGCATCCGCTCCCATGTCTATCGCGGCACGCCCGAGCGGCCCGGCCTCGTGCTCGGCCTCGAACGGGGCGGCTCCTGCCTCGGCATGGCGTTCCGCGTCTGCGGCTCGCGCGCCGAGGAGGTGATGGCCTATCTGCGCGCGCGCGAGATGATGAACCACGTCTATCACGAAAAGCGCCTGCCGGTGCGGCTCGACACCGGGGTCACGGTCGAGGCGGTGTCCTATGTCGCCGACCGCACCCACCAGCAATATGTCGCCCGCCTCGGGCTGGACGAAATGGCGGCGGCCATCGCCGGCGCAGCCGGAGAGGCCGGCGCCAACGAGGACTACGTGCGGAACACCATCGCCCATCTGCGCGCGCTGGGCATCCGCGACCGCTGGCTGGAAAGCGTCGCCGCGCGCCTCAGCACGGGCCCGTCGGCACCTCCACCCCGAGCGCCCTGAGTCGGGCGACCGCCGTCGGCGGCAGCGGCGGCGGGTTTTCCGACCGCGCCGCCTCGATGAGCAGCGCGTCGCACGCGGCCTCGGTCTCGGCCACCAGCCGCTCCATGAACGCCTCCTTGCCGAGCCCCGGCTCGATGGCGGGCAGGAAGCGGGCGTGGATCGTGCCCGGATAGCGCATGAACCTGCGGCGCGGCCAGTAGAGCCCCGCGACATGGGCGACCGGGACGACGGGCACGTCGAGCGTGGCGTAGATTTCGGCGATGCCCCATTTGTAGGACGGCTCCGCGCCCGGCGGCCGGCGCGTGCCCTCGGGATAGATGATGAGCTGGCGGTTCTCGGCCATGCGCGCCCGCGCCACCTCCAGCGCCTGCTTCAGCGCCCTGGAGCGGCTGCCGCGGTTGATGGGGATCATCCTCACCTTGGCGAGATACCAGCCGAAGAACGGGATCCACGTCAGCTCGCGCTTGAGGATGTAGACGGGGTCGGAAAGATAGGGGAAGAAGGCGATGGTGTCCCAGAACGACTGGTGCTTGGGCGCCAGGATGAACGGGCCTTGCGGCAGGTTCTCCGCCCCCTCGATGCGGCTTTTCGTGCCCGCCAGCCACTCCTGGAGCTTCAGGCTCGAGCGCGACCAGAAGCGCGGCACGAACCACGCCTGCTTGCGCGGCGCGAGGAAGAAGAACGGCGCCCACACGACCATCTGGACGACCAGGCTGACATAGAAGGCGAGGTTGAACGCGAGCGAGCGGACGGCGAGCATGAAGGCGGACCCGGGCGATGTCGTGGCGTGCTGGTTACACCAGCCGCGGGCAAAGGGAAACGCCCCGCCGGCCGCAGGGCAGGACGATCTTCCCCCGCCGGAGGGAAACCGCCGGAGGCCGCCTCAGTTCGCGGCGTGCGCGCTGTGCGCCTCCTGCGGGAGCTGGCGCAGCGACAGGCCCGGCACGAAGCCGCGCGCCACCGCGCCGAGATACTTGGCGTATTCGGTGAACAGCACCCTGAGCGCCTCGCGGTTGCCCACCCACTCGCCGCTGTCGAGGCGCGTGTTGACGACCGGATAGGGCCGCAGGTCTGTGTCGCCGATCAGCCGCTTCAGCTCCAGCAGGCTGCGCGGCATGTGGTAGTTGTTGGTGACGATGATGACGCTGTCATAGGCGTGGCTCGTCACCCATTTGGCGCTCTCCTCGGCATTGCCGATGGTGTCGAGCGCGGCATGGTCGATGTCGACGCAGCACGAGAACAGGCCGGCGTCGCCGCCGGTCGCCCGCCGCAGGTCGGAAAGGCCGGCCGTCGGATGCACGCCGCTGATGAGCAGCCGCCTGCCCTTGCCCGACTTCAGGAGGTCGACCGCCGCGTCGAGCCGCTTCTCGCCGCCCGTCAGCACGATGATGGCGTCGGCGCTGGCCGGCTCGTCCGGCGTGGTCAAGCGCGCGACATGGCTGGCGAAGGCGGCGAAGCCGCCGAGGAAGGCGAGCGCGCCACCGAACAGGATCGCGCACGCGATGCCGACGATGCGGCGCGCGCGTCGACGCGGCCTGCCTTCCGCGGCAGCTTGTCTCGATTCCGGCCCCTTCATGGCAGCAATCGTTAACGGCCAATTGCGGCAAAGGATAGCCTTCTTTGCCGGCCACGGAAGCCGTCAGGATGTCGCAAGCGCCTCCGGAGCGATCAGGACAGGGGGCTAACCCTCGCGGCGGGTGGTGTCGATGTCGCCGAGATAGGACACGACGGTCAGATGCGAGGTCGCCGCCGTCAGCGCGCCGACGACCACCACGATCAGCACGACGCCGGCATAGCCGGCCGGGCCGATGGCGAAATTGCCGAACAGCGCCGTGGCCTGGTCGGCCTGCGGGGTGGCGAGGTTGCGCGACGACCACCACGAGAAGGCGGCGAACACCACCACCGCGGCGAGCCCGCCTGCGGCCGCCCCCTTCATGCCGGTGAACAGGAAATGGCGGCGGAACTCGCCGGCGATGAAGCGCGCCTCCGCGCCGACGAAATGCAGCACCTCGATGATGTGGCCGTTGCCGGCCATGGCCCCGCGCGTGGCGAAGACGATCGCCAGCACCGTGGCGGCCAGCATCAGCGCCAGCACCGAGACGCCGATGGTGACGGTGGTGTTGGCCATGGCCACCAGCCGGTCGACCCAGGTGCGGTGGTCGTCGAGGATCGCCTGCGGCACGGCGACGGCGAGCGTCTCGCGCATGGCGGCGAAGTCGGGCGGGCCGGCGGGATCGATGGTGACGATGACGAGACGCGGCACCGGCAGGCCGTCGATGTCGAAGCCGGCGCCGAGCCAGGGCTCCAGCAGGCGCTGGGTGGCGGCGCGGTCCACGACGGTGGCGCCGCGCACGCCGGAGAAGCCGGCCGCGACCTGCCGGGCCGTCTCCAGCGCCGCCTCCATGTCGAGCCCGTCCTGCGGCTTGATCTGGATCGTCGCCTCGCGCGCGATCTGGGTCTGCCAGGCCGAAGCGGTGTCGCGCACCAGCGTGACGGCGCCCAGCGTCAGGCACGACAGGAAGGTCATGATGGCGATGACGAGGATCAGCGCGCTGCCGGCGACGTTCTGCGGCGGCACGATGGGGGCGGCCTTGCGCTGCGGGCGACGGCGCAGCGCGGGCAGCGCCTGCGCCGCGGCGCCGGCCACTTTCCCGGCCGCGATCCCGGCAAGGCGGCGCGGCTCAATCATGGATCTCGAGCCTTCCGCCGGAAAGCACCATGCGGCGCGCGTCGACCTGCTCCATCAGGCCGAGGTCGTGGGTGGCGATCATCACCGCCGTGCCCAGCCGGTTGAGCTCGATGAACAGGCGCAGCAGCCGGCGCGCCAGCGGCGGATCGACATTGCCGGTCGGCTCGTCGGCAAGCAGGATGCGCGGCTGCTCGATCAGCGCGCGGGCAATGGCCGCGCGCTGCTT
Organism: Hyphomicrobiales bacterium; assembly: GCA_003577315.1. Classification (GTDB taxonomy): domain Bacteria; phylum Pseudomonadota; class Alphaproteobacteria; order Rhizobiales; family Rhizobiaceae; genus Aerobium. The sequence continues at coordinate 73,025 of QEVK01000005.1, forward strand.
CTCGCCGCCCGAAAGCACGGGGGGAAGCACGTGCATGCGCTCGCCCAGCCCCACCCATTTGAGCAGTTCGATGACGTCGGCGCGGTAGCTGGCCTCCTCGCGCCCGCGCACGCGCAGCGGCAGCGCCACGTTGTCGTAGGTCGTCATGTGGTCGAGCAGGCGGAAGTCCTGGAACACGACGCCGATCTTGCGCCGCATCAGCGGCAGGTCGCGCGGCGTGATGCGCGAGCGGTCCTTGCCGAAGACGGTGATGAGGCCGCGCGTCGGCTTGAGCGACAGGAACAGGAGCCGCAGCAGCGTCGTCTTGCCCGCGCCCGACGGGCCGCTGAGGAACTGGAACGACCGCTCGGGCAGGTGAAACGAGATGTCGCGGAGAATCTCCGGTCCCATGCCGTATCTCAAGCCGACATTCTCGAAGCGAATCACGGAAAATCCTTGGACTTCAGGCCACGCCGGGGCCGGTCTTTCAGGTTCGCGGCGAGGTCCCGACCTTCCATCGCCATGGTTAACGCGCGGTTAATGTCCACGGAAGCTGGCGGTCGCGGCAGCGAAGCGTTAATCATTTGTCGCTACCCCGGGCACGAGCCTCATGGACGGGCCTCATGGACGGGCATCGCGAAAGGACGGCCGGCCGCATGGATCATGACGACAGGGCACGCCCGGTTTCCGGCGAAATCATGTCCGGCGGCATCGTGCCCGGCGCCTCCGGCAGCGGCGCAAGGCCGCACCGCAGCGGCGACGCCGCCGACGCGCAGTACGAGACGCTCTCGCCGCGGCGGGACGAGGCCGGCTCACCCCCGCGCTTCGCGGGGGCCAGCGCGACCGTCACCGGCATGGACTTCCTGAAGGAGGGCGCGGCGGCTGCCGAGCGCGGCGCGCGGCGCGGCGGGCCGCTCTTCTGGGCGTTCGGCCTGTTCCTCGTCGCGCTCGCCTTCTGGGTTTCGGGCGGCCACGCCTTCGTCGCCGGCGGCGCGCCGGGCCCCGCCGCGCCGAAGACGCCGCTCCACATCGCCGACGTGGCGAGCCGCGTCGAGGCGCATGGCGGCCGCGACGTGCTTTACGTCGACGGCAGCGCCGAGAACCGCGGCGGCCACGCGCTCGCCCTGCCGCCGATCGAGATCGCCGTGACCGCCAATGACGGCGCCGTCACGCGCTATCGCCTGGGAACCCGGGGAACCGACCTGAAACCCGGCGACCGCTACGCCTTCTCCAGCCGGCTCGAAGCGCCGGGCAGCGGGGTCAGGACGGTCTCGGTCGCCTTTGCGGAGGACGAACGCTGATGCCTGTGGTGCGGGGCAAGGACATCGAGGTGCTGTTCAGCGCCTCGGCGATCGCCAGGCGCAATCTGGAGCTGGCCAAGGAGATCGCCGGACGCGACTATGACGACCTGCTCGTCATCTCCGTTCTCAAGGGCTCGTTCGTCTTCGCCGCAGACCTGATCCGCGCCCTGCACGACACCGGCCTGTCGCCGGAGGTCGAGTTCATCTTCATCTCCAGCTACGGCGCCGGCACCACCTCGGGCGAGGTCAGGGTGCTGCGCGACATCGACAACGAGGTGGCCGGACGCGACGTGCTGCTGATCGACGACATCCTCGAATCCGGCAAGACGCTGAAATACACCCGCGACCTGATGCTGTCGCGCGGCGCGAAAAGCGTGTCCATCGCCGTCCTCCTCGACAAGCACACCAGGCGGCAGACCGAGCTTTCCGCCGACTTCGTCGGCTTCGAGTGCCCGGATTCCTTCGTGGTCGGCTACGGCATGGATGTCGGCCACGCCTTCCGCGAGCTGCCCTTCGTCGGCGTGGTCAAGGGAGACGCCTGACCATGGCGAGGATACTCATCGTCGAGGACGACGAATCGGTGCGCGCCTTCACCGCCCGCGCCATCGCCGCCGGCGGCCACGCGGTCGAGACCGCCGGGGACGGCGACCTCGGCCTTTCCTCGATCCGCGCCGCGCAGGGCGGCTACGACCTGATCCTGTCCGACATCCGCATGCCGGCCATGGACGGCATCGAGATGGCGAGACGGGCGGCGAACGAGTTCCCCGGCCTGAAGATCCTGCTGATGACCGGCTATGCCGAGCAGCGCGAGCGCGCCGCCGACCTTCAGCGCATCGTCGTCGACGTGGTGGCGAAGCCGTTCTCGCTCAACGAGATCAGGAGCCGGGTGCAGAAGGCGATAGGAAGCGGATAGGCAATGGCGAGTCGCAGGAATCCCTGCTCGCTATTGCCTCATGACAAACTCCAGATAGAGCGTCCGTTGCAGGAACGACTGGTTGTCGTCCGAGATCAGCGACAGGACGGTCGCGCCGTCGGCGCGGGTCCATGCGTCGAGCCCCTCCATGTTGTCGATGCGGCAGGAAAGGTCGGCCTGCATCAGGATTTCGCCGTCGACCAGCGCGCCGGGCAAGATCGCGCCGCCTGCAATGCGCCGCAGCCGCATCGCCACGCCGGAGACGAGCGAGAAGCGGCGTTCGAGCAGGATCAGGTCGCCCTGGGGCAGGAAGACGCCGTCGGTGACGTCGAAGCCGTCGCTGCGCCTGACCTTGAAGACGCCCTTCAGCGGTCCCTCGACGACGGCCGCGAAGATGTCGCCGTTCTCGTCGACGCTGCGCTCGGCCACCACGACGCGCGCGCCGGCGAGCGGCCCGCTTTGCGGCGCGCGCGCCACCGTCTCCAGCCCCTGGTTGCTGCGCAGCTCGTGGCGCGGCACGACGAAGTCGAGGTCGCGCAGCGGCGCGCCCATGCCGGCCGGATCGAGCGCGTATTCCCAGACGCGCGCCTCGCGCTCGAAGGCGACGGTGGCGACGCCGCCCTCGACGTCGAGCCCCTCGGCATCGGCCCGGCGCTTGGCGGCGATGGCCGCGCCGCGCTCGTCCGCGATCGCCTGCATGGTGAAGCCGGAAACGCCGGTCGGCGCGCCGTCGCTGTCGCGCGTGACGGTCCCGAAGAACCAGTAGCCGTGATCGGCGACGCCGACGAAGTCGCGGCCGGGCGACAGGAACCGCAGCGCCGACAACTGCCCGAAGACGCGCTCGGCAGCGCGCATCTCGAAGCCGCCGGCGAACTCCAGCGCGCCGAAGCGCGTCTCGGTCGAGCCGATGCGGAAACTGGCGATGGCGCGGGTCTCGACGGCGACGGCGAACGGGGCCTCGGCCCGCGCGGCGACGGGAAGGGCGAGCGCCGCCGCGAGAAGGACAGCCGCGAGGGCTGCCCTCACCGGCGGCCCGCCGCGCGGCGCGTGTCGCGCCGGCTCTCCTCGCCGAACAGGGCGGCAAGCTGCTCGGTCATGGCGCCGGCCAGCTCCTCGGCGTCGACGATGGTGACGGCGCGGCGATAGTAGCGCGTCACGTCGTGGCCGATGCCGATGGCGAGCAGCTCGACCGGCGAGCGCGTCTCGATCAGCTCGATGACGCCGCGCAGGTGGCGTTCGAGATAGTTGCCGGGATTGACCGACAGCGTCGAGTCGTCCACCGGCGCGCCGTCGGAGATCATCATCAGGATCTTGCGCTGCTCGGGCCGGGCGACCAGCCGCGAATGCGCCCACAACAGCGCCTCGCCGTCGATGTTCTCCTTGAGCAGCCCCTCGCGCATCATCAGGCCGAGATTGCGCCGCGCGCGCCGCCACGGCGCGTCGGCCGACTTGTAGACGATGTGGCGCAGGTCGTTGAGCCGGCCGGGGCTGGCGGGCTTGCCGTCCTTCAGCCATTTCTCGCGCGACTGGCCGCCCTTCCACGCCCGCGTGGTGAAGCCGAGGATTTCCACCGACACGCCGCAGCGTTCCAGCGTGCGGGCGAGGATGTCGGCGCAGGTGGCGGCGACCGTGATCGGGCGGCCGCGCATCGAGCCGGAATTGTCGATGAGCAGCGTCACCACCGTGTCGCGGAACCGGGTGTCGCGCTCCCACTTGAAGGACAGCGGCTGCATCGGGTCGATGACGACGCGCACCAGCCGCGCCGTGTCGAGCACGCCTTCCTCGAGGTCGAAGTCCCACGAGCGGTTCTGCTGCGCCATCAGGCGGCGCTGGAGCCGGTTGGCGAGGCGGCCGACGATGCCCTGGAGATTGGCGAGCTGCTTGTCGAGGAAGGCGCGCAGCCGGTCGAGCTCCTCCTCGTCGCACAGCTCCTCGGCTCCCACCGTCTCGTCGAAGGCGGCGGTGAAGACCTTGTAGTCGATCTCCTTCGACAGGTTGGCGAAGGAGTTGTCCTGGCGCTTCGCCTCGCCCGGCGTCTCGGCGTCGGCGTCCTCGTCCTCGGCGAACTCGTCGGCGGCGGCGGCGGCGGCCTCGCTCTCGCCGGCCTCCTGGTCGTCGGCGTCGGTGTCGGCCTCCTCGGCCTGCGACGGCTCCGAGCCCTGGTCGTCCTCGCCGCCGTCCTCGCTGTTTTCCTCGCCCTGCGGCTGGTCGGCCTCGTCGTCCTCGGACTGCTCGTCCCGCTGGTCCTCGCCCAGCTCCTCGGCCATGTCCATGGAAACGAGCATGTCGCGCACCAGCCGGGCGAAAGCCTGCTGGTCGTCGAGCTTGCCGGAGAGCGCGTCGAGGTCGGCCCCGGCCTTGTCCTCGATCCACTCGCGCCACAGCCCGACCATCTGCTCGGCCGACGTCGGCACCGGCCGGCCGGTCAGCCGCTCGCGCACCATCAGCGCCACGGCCTCCTCGAGCGGCGCGTCGGCGCGCTCGGTCACGGCGGAAAGGTTGGCGCGGGCGTAGCGGTCCTCCAGCATGTGGCCGATATTGTCGGCGACGCCGACCATGGCCCGGCTGCCGATCGCCTCGACGCGCGCCTGCTCGACCGCGTCGAAGATGGCGCGGGCCTGCTGGCCCTCGGGCGCGAGCCTCACATGCAGGCGCTGGTCGTGGCGCGCGCGCCGCAGCGCCATGGAATCGCCCAGCCCGCGCGTGACGGCGACATCCTGCGGCGACGGCTTCTTCGGCAGTTCGGGCAGGCGCACCCGCTCGGCCGCCATGCCGGGCCTTTCCTTGGAGAAGGTGACTTCCAGCTCGCCGTCGCCGGCGAGCGCGCGCACGCACACCGTGACCGCGCGCTTGAAGGCGTCGGCGTCGCCGCCCTTCACCGGGCGGTCGCGGACATTGTCGCCGGGCTTGGCCACGAAAATGCTACCCCAGCGCCACGTTGGCGGCGGACTCCGGCAGCTCCTCGCCGAAGGCGCGCTGGTAGAACTCGGCCACGACCGAACGCTCCAGCTCGTCGCACTTGTTGAGGAAGGTCAGCCGGAAGGCGAAGCCGACATCGTCGAAGATCTCGGCGTTCTCGGCCCACATGATGACCGTGCGCGGGCTCATGACGGTCGACAGGTCGCCGTTGATGAAGGCCGAGCGGGTCATGTCGGCGACGCGCACCATCTTGTTGACGATGTCGCGGCCCTTCTCGCTCTGGAAGTGCTTGGCCTTGGCCAGGACGATCTCGACCTCCTTGTCGTGGGGCAGGTAGTTCAGCGTCGTGACGATGGACCAGCGGTCCATCTGCGCCTGGTTGATCTGCTGCGTGCCGTGGTAGAGGCCGGTGGTGTCGCCCAGCCCCACCGTGTTGGCGGTGGCGAACAGGCGGAAGGCCGGATGCGGGCGGATGACGCGGCTCTGGTCGAGCAGCGTCAGCCGGCCGGAGGATTCCAGCACCCGCTGGATGACGAACATCACGTCCGGGCGGCCGGCGTCGTACTCGTCGAAGACGAGCGCGACGTTGTGCTGATAGGCCCAGGGCAGGATGCCGTCGCGGAACTCGGTGACCTGCATGCCGTCCTTGACGACGATGGCGTCCTTGCCGACGAGGTCGATGCGCGAGACGTGGCTGTCGAGGTTGATGCGCACGCACGGCCAGTTGAGCCTCGCCGCCACCTGCTCGATATGTGTCGACTTGCCGGTGCCGTGGAAGCCGGAGACCATGACGCGGCGGTTGTAGGCGAAGCCGGAAAGGATCGCGAGCGTCGTCTGCCTGTCGAACAGGTAGTCGGGATCGATGTCCGGCACGTGCTCGGACGGGGCGGAGTAGGCGGGCACCACCATCGAGGTGTCGAAGCCGAACGTCTCCCTGACGTCGACGGTCGTGTCCGGAAGGTTGGCGATGTCGCGATCGACCTTGTTCATGCTGTCTCCAGGGGCGGAAGCTGGCCTTCCGCCGGCATTGTCCCAAAATTCGGAGGCGTATCTAGCAGACGCGCCGCCCAACACAAACCTTTCTGCCTAGCAAAGGCCCGCCTGCTTGAGCACGCGGTAGGCTTGCAGCACGTCGCGGAAGCGGTCTTCCGAGCCTCTGTCGCCGCCATTGGCATCGGGATGGTGGCGCTTGACGAGTTCCTTATAGCGCGCCTTGATGGCCGCGCCAGTCGCGTTCTCCTCAAGTCCAAGCGTTTCCATGGCCCTGGCCTCAAGGGTCTTGAGCCGCCGCGGCCGATGGCGCGGGCCGCGCGGCTCGTCGCCGAACATGCCGAAGGGGTCGCGCACGCGGTTGTAGTAGCCGGCCGCGCCCGAGCGCTTCTGCGCGTAGTCGGGCGCCGGACCCGCATGGCCGTTGACCCCCAGCTTCCAGGTCGGGCGGTGGCCGGTCAGCGCCTCCTTCTGGAAGCGGGCGATCTCGGTGTCGGCGAGGCCGGAGAAATAGTTGAAGTTCTTGTTGTATTCGCGCACGTGGTCGAAGCAGAAGCGGAAATACTCGCCCTCGCGCATGCGGCCGACCGGGGCGCGGTGCGTGCCCGCGGCCTCGCAGCCGTCCCATTGGCAGCCGGGCTCGCCCGAGCGCGTCTGGGTGTGCGCATCGGGACGGATCCTGATCTTCTCGAAATATTTGGAGTAGGGTTTCATCGGATCCAGGGGCGCCGCTCGCCGCCGATTATGGGAGCTTCGCCGCGCGATACAAGAATTGACATTTGCGGGATCATTGCCCACCGGCATGAATCGGGCATGCCGGCCCGGTTGCCGACCGTGCGGCTGCCCGCACTATATGGTGAAAGGAGACAACCTTGTCCATCCGCTCCGACATCGAGGAAAAGCTCGCGGCCGCGTTTTCGCCGCAGCATCTGGAAGTCATCAACGAAAGCCATCTGCATGCCGGCCACCAGGAGCATTTCGACGGCACCGGCGAGACGCATCTGCGCCTGCGCATCGTGGCGGACGCCTTTTCGGGCATGAGCCGCGTCGAGCGCCACCGCGCCATCAACGCGCTGATCGCCGGGGAGCTGGCCGATACGGTGCACGCCTTCGCCATCGAGGCGGCGGCGCCGGGCGAGCCGCGGCACTGGTGAGGATCAGCCTTCCTCCGCCGGCCTGATCCTGATGCGGGTGATGCGGTTCTTCTCGCGCTTCATGACGATGAAGCGCTTGCCGTGGAAGGTGAAGGCCTGGCGCTCGCGCGGGATGGTCTGGGTCTCGTGGATCACGAGGCCGGCGATGGTGGTGGCCTCGTCGTCGGGCAGGTTCCAGTCGAGCGCGCGGTTCAGGTCGCGGATCGGCACCTGGCCGTCGACCACCACCGAGCCGTCGGCCTCCTGGCGCACGCCCTGCACCTCGATGTCGTGCTCGTCGGCGATGTCGCCGACGATCTCCTCGATGATGTCCTCCAGCGTCACCAGCCCCTCGACCTCGCCATATTCGTCGACGACGACGGCGAAATGCACCTTGCGGCGCAGGAAGGCGTTGAGCTGGTCCTGAAGCGTCGTGGTGTCGGGCACGAACCAGGGCCTGGCCGCCACCTTCATGATGTCGATCTGCGAGAAGTCGTAGCCGGCCTCGATCAGGGCGCGCAGGAGATCCTTGGCGTGGACGACGCCGACGATGTTGTCCGGCTCGCCCTTCCACAGCGGCATGCGCGTGTGCGGGCTCAGCAGCACCTCGCGCACCAGCGTCTCGGGCGGGTCGTCGGCGTTGAGCGAGCGCATATGCGTGCGGTGGACCATGACGTCGCACACTTCCAGCTCGGCGAGGTCGAGCAGGCCGCCCACGCGGTCGCGGTCCTGCTTGACCACCGCGCCCTCGCGGTGGAGCACGTCCATGGCGCCGCGCAGCTCCTCGCGGCCGCTCATCGCCGGCGACAGCGGCGCAAGCTCCAGCCCGAACAGCCCAAGCAGCGGCCGGTGGAACAGCGCCGCCGCCAGCGCCACGGCGAGCGGCGCAAGCACGAGGGCGAGCGCGGCCGCCCCGTTCATCTGCCGCCCCCCTCGCCCATCGCCGTCCTCAGGAAGGACAGCACCTCGGAGGCAGCCACGTCCTTCGCCACGAACGACTGGCCGATGCCGCGCGTCAGGATGAAGGTCAGCGCCCCTCGCGCGACCTTCTTGTCCTGGGCGATGTAGTCGAGCATGCGCTCCGCCCCCGGCAGCGCGCCGGGGATGTCGGCGATGGAGACCGGCAGGCCGACGGCGGAAAGATGCGCCTCCACCCGCCGCGCGTCGTCCGGCGAGCACAGGCCGAGCCGGCTGGAGAAGCGGTGCGCCAGCGCCATGCCGATGGCCACGCCCTCGCCGTGGACGAGGCGGGCGCTGTCGTAGCCGGTGGCGGCTTCCAGCGCATGGCCGAAGGTGTGGCCGAGATTGAGCAGCGCCCGGTCGCCGGTCTCGAACTCGTCGCGCGCCACCATCTCGGCCTTGGCCCGGCAGGATTCGGCGATGGCGTGGCGGCGGGCCGACCCGCCGGAAAACACGTCGCGCCAGTTCTCCTCCAGCCAGGCGAAGAAGCCGGGGCGGTCGATCAGCCCGTATTTCGCCACCTCGGCATAGCCGGCGCGGAACTCGCGCTGCGGCAGCGTGTCGAGGACGCCGGTGTCGGCCAGCACCAGCGCCGGCTGCTGGAAGACGCCGACGAGGTTCTTGCCGCGGGGGCTGTTGATGCCGGTCTTGCCGCCGACCGAGGAATCGACCTGCGCCAGCAGCGAGGTCGGCACCTGCACGAAGCGCATGCCGCGCCGCACGATGCCGGCGACGAAGCCGGCGAGGTCGCCGACGACGCCGCCGCCGAGCGCCACCACCACGTCGCCGCGCTCCAGCCGCGCGGCGAGCACGGCGTCGACCACCTCCTCCAGCACGGCGAAGCTCTTGCTCTTCTCGCCGGGGGAAACGGCGATCGTGGCGGCGGCGATGCCGGCCGCCCCGAGGCTTTCGGCAAGGGCCGCGCCGTGGCGCGCCGCGACGTTCTCGTCGGTGACGATCGCCGCGCGCGCGCCCGGCAGCCTTGCGGCGATCTCGGCGCCGGCGGCGGCGATCACGCCCTCGCCGATCAGGATGTCGTAGCCGCGCGCGCCGAGCTCGACGCGCACCGTCTCGTGGTTGTTGCCGCCGTCGCTCATGGCACCGCCCTTTCGCCTGCCTGCCTCTCGAGATGGTCGCCCAGCGCCTGCAACGTCTCCTGGGCGATGATCTCGCGTCCGGCGTCGCGGGTCTCGACCGTGATGTCGGCCGTGGCGTAGACGGGATAGCGCTCGGCCATCAGCTTCTCCATCACCGCGCGCGGATCGGCGCTCCTCAGGAGCGGCCGGTTCTGGTTGCGCGCCACGCGCTCCATCAAAAGGCCGATCTCGGCCTTGAGCCAGATCGACACCCCCCGCTCGGCGACGGCGCTGCGCGTTGCCGCGTTCATGAAGGCGCCGCCGCCGGTGGAGACCACGCGCGGCCCCTCGCGCAGCAGCCTGTCGATGACGCGCTGCTCCAGCGCCCGGAACTCCGGCTCGCCGTAGCGCTCGAACAGCTCGGGAACGCTCATGCGCGACACCGTCTCGATCTCGTGGTCGCTGTCGACGAAGGGGAGCGCGAGCGCCTGCGCCACGCGGCGGCCGATGGCGGTCTTGCCCGCGCCCATCAGGCCGACGAACACGATCGCGCGGTCTCCCAGCCGGTCGCGGATCGTGGCCGCGAGATCCGTCAATGGCTCGTCCGTCATCGTCCTGGCCCCGTTTGCCGCGGTATCGACATGAAAAGCGCGGGCGCGTCAAGCGGGCGGGCGCGCGCGGGCGGCGGCCGCGCATCCTTGCAATGGCCGTGCCCGCGTCCCATAACGGGACGGGTTTGCAACAGCGACGATGGCAGGCGCATCGATGCCGACACTGTTCCGGTTCCTGACGACGCTGGCCGTGCTGGCCGGGCTCGCCTACGGCGCCATGTACGCGCTGGTGCTCTATGTCGAGCCGAGGAAGGGCGAGATGACGGTGCGCATCCCGCCCGAGCGCCTCAACCCGCAACGCTGAGCCCGCGCCCGGCCCCGGCAAAGAAGAGAACGAAAATTTCCGAAAGGCCCCGGAACCTTGCCGGGACGGTGCCGTTTACGGGAGCGACGGCCGGATGTCCGTACCCGATAGCCCCCCCAACGGGTATTCCGGTCGCCGTGGCGGAAAGATTTCCCCAAATCGTCACCGCCGAAAAAGCCGGTCTTGCGACCGGCTTTTTCATTTGCGGGCCCGCCGCGCGGGAGACCGCGCCTATCCGGCCTCGAAATTCGGCGCCGGCACTTCCAGCCGGTAGGCGAGGCGCTCCTCGCTGACGTCGAAGCGCGCCGTGCCGTCGAGCGACAGCGGCACCACCCGCTCCAGCGCCACGCTGGCGAAGTCCTTGCGCTCGGGCCGGCCGGCGGCGCCGGCCGGCTCGCTCCAGGTCAGGATCAGCGACGGCGCGCCGCCGTCGGCCCCGAGCGGGGCGAGCGAGGCGGTGAGCAGCGCATGCCCGCCCGGCCGCGAAAGCGCGCCGTGGCTCATCGAGTTGACCACCAGCTCGTGCAGCGCCAGCCCGATATGCAGCGCCGCGTTGGGGTTGAGGTGGACGTCGACGCCCTCGAAGCGCACGCTGCCGTCGTCGTCCTCGCGGAAGCGCCCGACCTGGCCCTCCACCAGCTCGCTCAGCATCGCGCCGCGCCAGTTGGACGAGGTCACCAGGTCCTGCGAGGAGGCGAGCGAATGCAGCCGGCCGCGAAAGCGGTCGAGGAAGCTGTCGATGCCCGAGGCGGTGCGGCCGGTCTGGGTGGCGATGCTCTGGATGATGGCGAGCAGGTTCTTCGAGCGGTGGCTGACCTCGCGCAGCAGCGTGCGCAGCGTCTGCTCGCGGCGCTTGCGGTCGGTGACCTCGACCATGGTGGTGACCAGGCCGGCGATCTCGTCGTCGTCGCCGGTGTCGGCGTCGATCCACATGTCGTACCAGCGCCCGCCATGCTCGACGCCTTCGTGGAACTCCAGCTTCTCCGGCTGGCCGGAGGCGAGCACGCCGCGCTTCAGCTCGGCGATGCGGTCGGCCATCGGCCCGGAGAGGAATTCGCCGTCGGTCTTGCCGATGATGTCGCCCTGCGACCATTCGGCGGGCACGTTCTGCGCCCACAGCACGGCGAGGTCCGGCGTCTGGTAGATGACGACGATGCCCGTGTTGCGCAGCGCGCGCAGCAATCCCCGCCTCAGCTGCACCGTACCACCCCTTGTCGCGCCACCTGCGTGCGAATGTCCGCGCGCGCCTCCGCCCGGCCGGCGCAGGATAGGGGAGAAATTGTGAACGAAGCCTGACGCATGTGGCTCACGATGGTTCACGGTCCCGCGGAAGCCGCGCCGGACAGCCTCCGCCTCGCGGCTTCGGCTGCCCGGCGGGAGACGGAGTCCCGAGTGAGGGGCTTCGGGATTCCGACCTTGATTCGCACACGGCCCGGGAAGACCCGGGCCGCGCGCAACGGCGTTTCCCTAGCCGGCCCGTCGCATCAGCCCGGCCACGAGCGAGATGACGAGGAAGGCGAGGAAGATGAAGAAGAGGATCTGCGCGATGCCGGCGGAGGCGCCGGCGATGCCGCCGAAGCCGAGCGCGCCCGCGATGATGGCGACGACGAGGAACACGACTGCCCAGTACAGCATGGTCTGCCTCCCTGTGAGAGATGTGCTTTTGCAAGAGGTTTCGCAAAACGCGCCGTCCCGGCATTGGTTCCGCGCGCGCCCCGCTCTTTCGGCCGCGCCCCGCGCAAGAAAAAGCCGCCCCGAAGGGCGGCCTCGCCGTCGCCGGCGGCGGACGGATCAGGCCGCCGCCTTCGCCTGCCGGTCGAAGAACAGCGCCTGGCTGATGAGCGCCTTGACCATGTCGGGGTTGAACGGCTTGGTGACGAGGAAGGCCGGCTCCGGCCGCTCGCCGGTCAGCAGCCGCTCGGGGAAGGCGGTGATGAAGATCACCGGCACCGGCGTGCCCGCCAGGATCTCGTTGACGGCGTCGATGCCAGACGAGCCGTCGGCGAGCTGGATGTCGGCCAGCACCATCTTCGGGCCGGTGCGGGCGAACAGCGACACGGCCTCCTTGTGGGTGCGCGCGGTGCCGACCACGCGGTGGCCGAGGCTCTCGACGAGCTGCTCGATGTCCATCGCGATCAGCGGCTCGTCCTCGATGATGAGCACCTCGGTCGCCACCTGGCGCGAGATCTCGTCGCTGGCCTCCGACAGGAGGGCCGCGAACGCCTTCTCGTCGATGTCGAGGATCTCGGCGGCCTCGGCCTCGGAGAAGCCCTCGACGGCGACCAGCAGGAACGCCTGGCGCGGCAGCGGCGCGAGCGCGGACAGGTTGGCCGCCGCGCGGCTCTCCCACGCCGGCTGGCTCTCGGGCTCGGGCACGCGGATGCCGACCGAGGTGAACAGGCGGGTGAACACGCGATAAAGGCCGATGCGGTCGCTGGAAAGCTCGGGAAACACGCCGATGTCGGCGATGATGGCCTCCAGCGTGGCGGCCACCAGCGCGTCGCCGCTGGTCTGGGAGCCGGTCAGCGCGCGCGAGAAGCGCCGCAGGAACGGCAGATGCGGGGCGATGCGTGTGGACAATGTCATGATATGGCGTCTCCCTCAGTGACGTCGTATGAAAGTGCGGCATGAACAGGCATGCAGTTTGGGCCACAACGCGGCGGGCGAAAAAAAGTTCCGGCCGTCCCGGAACGATTCCGCAAAGAGCGCGTTTGGCCCTGGTCCGGAACGCCGCACGGGTGGCCGGGGAAAGGAAAAGCGCATTGATGTGTGCCGCCAAGGCGGGCACGGCGGGGGCAGTGAGAACCAGCATGACCAAGGCAAGAGCAGCCGCCGCTGGCGGCCTGAAGCGGGCGGGCAGCCGCGCGGACCCACTCGGACCGAACTCGGAGATCGGACGCAAGCTCAAGCAGTATTACGACGACCTGGTGTCGGAGGCGGTGCCGGACAAGTTCCAGGATCTGTTGCGGCAGCTCGAGGATCGCGAGCAGCCGGTGGCGGTGCCGGCCAGCGGCAGCGACAGGGAGTGAGGGGAGCCGACATGGACGATCGTTCGACCTTCAAGCAGGATCTGCTCGGGGCGATCCCCAGCCTGCGCGCCTTCGCCATGTCGCTGGCGCAGAACGCCGACAAGGCCGACGATCTGGTGCAGGAGACGCTGGTCAAGGCGTGGGACAAGCAGGCCTCCTTCCAGCCCGGCACCAACCTGAAGGCGTGGGTGTTCACCATCCTGCGCAACGAGTTCTACTCCCAGATGCGCAAGCGCGGCCGCGAGGTGCAGGACAGCGACGGCGCACTCACCGCGCGCGTGGCCGTCCATCCCGGCCAGCACGGCGCCATGGACCTCGGCGACTTCCGCGCCGCGCTCGAAAAGCTGCCGGAGGACCAGCGCGAGGCCATCATCCTGATCGGCGCCTCGGGCTTCTCCTACGAGGAGGCGGCCGAGATCTGCGGCTGCGCCGTCGGCACCATCAAGAGCCGCGTCTCGCGCGCCAGGAGCCGGCTGCAGGAAATCCTCGGCGTCTCCGGCGAGGCCGACTACGGCCCCGACGCCATCTCCTCCCAGGTCATGGGCTCAAACGCCGCCTGACAGCGCCGCCGAGCGCGCGATCGCCCGCGCCAGCGCCTCGATCAGCGCGCGCCCGCCATAGGGCTTGCCGATCACCGCCACGTCGGGAAAGGCGTCGAACAGCCCGTCGGCGTCGGCGTGGCCGGTGGCGAACACGAAGGGCACGCCCTCGCCCGCCAGCCTTTCGGCGAAGCCGAGCGTCGAGCGCCCGGCGAGCGCGACGTCGAGGATGGCGGCGTCGAAGCCGCCGCGCGCCGGCCCCTCCGGGCCGGCCTCCTCCAGCGCATGCACGAGCAGCACCTCGGCCGCGCCGTACTCGCGGCAAAGCTGCTCCACGTCCATGGCGATGAGGATTTCGTCCTCCATGACGAGGACCCGCATGCCCGCCAGCGGAAGGTCGCGCAAGAAGACCCCCTCCCCTCGAAAAAGGCAGTTGTGCCCCGCCGCCCCGCGCCTGTCATCTAAATTGATGTGAACGCCTCTAACATTGCCGCGGGCCTCGTTCGCGGCGATGATGGCGCGGATGGAACCGGCCGCGGCGCGGCGCGTTGAGGCGGCAACCGCAAACGAGACAACAGGAGTTCCCGACATGGCGACAGCATCCACCGGCAAGGCGGGCAAGGACGACGCCAAGGCCACCCCAGCCGATCTCGAGGCCGAGATCGCCCGTCTTCGCGAAGACGTCGCCCGCCTTACCGAGCAGCTCGGCCGCACCGGCGAGCACACGCTGTCGGCCGCCCGCCGCGCGGCGAGCGAGGGCGCCGAGCAGCTTCGCGTCAAGGGCGAGGCGGCCGTGGATGCCCTGAAGTCGAATGCCGGAGACATCGAGCGCCAGATCACCGAGGCGGTGCGCGAGAAGCCGATCACCTCGCTCGCCATCGCCGCCGGCATCGGCTTCTTCTTCGCCCTTCTGTCGCGTCGCTAGACCTGTGCAGGCGCTTGCGTCCCTGATCGGCGCGATCGTTTCCGGCGAGGCGTCGGAAGCGATCGGCCGCGCGCGCCGCACGGCGATGGTCTATGCGCTGGCCGGCCTGCTCCTCCTGTGCGGGGCGGGCTTCCTCGTCGGCGCCGGCTTCGTGGCCGCCGCGCGCGAGATCGGCACGGTCGCGGCCGCGCTGTGGTTCGGCGGCGGCTTCGTCGTGCTCGCCCTCCTCCTCGTCGGCGTCGACCGGCTGGCGACGCGCTCGCGCGCCAGGCGCGAGGCGCAACGCCGGCGCGAGGAAGCGCGCGCCGTGGCGAGCGCCGCCGCCATCGCGCTGCTGCCGACGCTGCTGGCCTCGCGCGCCCGCGGCCTGGCGCTGATCCTGCCGGCGGCCGCCGCGCTCGCCTATGGCGTGTGGCGCGAGAACGCGCCGCACGACGGCGACAGGCAGGACTGACGCCTTCCTCCTCCTTCTCCGCCTGCATCATCGCGAGGCGTCGCCGCGGAACCGGCGGCGCCTCGCGCGCATTTCGCTCCGGGGCGGCGACATGGCCATGGAGGTCCTCATGCCCAGAACCGTCATCGAGCCGGAAAAGGCCCGGCAGGGGCGCAACGGCCCGCGCATCCTGATCGTGCTGGTGTGCGCCCTGCTGCTCGCCATGCTGGCGTGGTGGGGCGTCGAGACCTTCGGCAAGGCGATCGCGCCCGACGAGCCGGTCGGCGCCGCGCCGGCGCAGGAGCCGGCATCGCCGGCCCGGGCCTCCGCAGACCGGCAGCCGGCGGGCGGCTAGAGCATCTTGCAGTCAGGCGGACTCCGGGCTTGTCCGGGCGTCCGCCGCCCTAGCCGGCCGGGGCCGGGCGCAGCACCTTCAGCGCGCCCGGCAGGATGACAAGCCGCGTCTCCCTCGCCAGCGGCGCGAGCTCGCCGTCTATGGCGCAGCCGAAGCGGCGGTGATGGGCGAGAAGCCGCAGCGTCACCTGCCGCGCCTCGTGGATGTCGACATGCTCGTTGCGCCGCCAGCGGCCGAGCAGGATGCCGAACAGGAAGCGCGCGAGATCGCGGCGGCGGCGCGCCTGCGTGATGTAGACGCCGAGGACGCCGCCGTCCGGCCGCGCCGCATAGGGCAGCCGGTAGCCCTCGCCGATGAGGTTGTTGGTGATGCCGATGCCGGCCGTCCTGACCGTGAACGCCCCGCCGTCGACGACGAGCTCCGCCTCCAGCCGCGGCGGCCGGAAGAAGGTCGACAGGCCGGCGGCGACGGAGGCGCGCATCTTGCCGAGCCGCGAGCCGAAGCTCTTCTTCTCGCGCAGGCGGATCAGCTTGGCGTGGAGGCCGACCGAGAACTGGTGGACGAAGATCCTGTCGTCGGCCGCGGCGACGTCGACCGCCTCGATCGCGCCTGCGCCGAGCGCCGCCACCGCCGCGTCGAGGTCGAGGGGAATGCCCAGGCTGCGGGCGAACAGGTTCATCGTGCCGGCGGGCAGCACGGCGAGCGCCTTGTCGGTATGCGCCAGTTGCGCCGCGGCCGCCGAGACCGTGCCGTCGCCGCCCCCGACCATGACGACCTCCGCCGGGCCGGCCGCCGCCACGGCGAGCGCCTTCTCCAGGCCCTCGCCCGCCACGGTCGTCACGGAAACGGCATGGCCGAGCCCTTCCAGCGTCCGCCGGGCCCCGGCGGCGAACCGCTCGACGTCGCGCGTGCGCAGGGTGCCGCCGTCCCTGTTCAAGATGACCTGAAAGCGCATGGCCGCCTCGCCTCCGCGTCGCCGCCGTCACGCGGCGCGGCGCGCGCCCGTGTCCGGCGATGCGTCCGACAATGCGGCCTCACGCGGTTCGGTTCCCGTGGCCGGGGATCGCCGGCGGGGCGATCACTTTGGCCGGAACCTTCGCGGCGGCCCCCACGTTGAGCGAGGGTGAAGGTCGCGCCCCCGCCTCCCCTCGCGAAAAGTTCGGCGAAGGCGCGCCGTGCCAGAAACCCACACAAGGCAACCATGCACAAGGAGAGACTATCATGATCCGCAAGCTCCTGGCCACCACCGCCATCGCCACGCTGGTGGCGACCGGCGGCGTCTACGCCCAGACCGCGCCGACCGCGCCGACCATGCCCACCGAGCAGGCCGCTCCGCAGGTGATCCATGCCGACGGCTACCTCGCCTCCGGCATCATCGGCCAGACGGTCTATTCGAGCGCCGGCGACGACGCCCAGAACATCGGCAGCATCAGCGACATCGTGCTGTCGCCCGAGGGCGAGGCCGAAGCCGTGGTGATCGGCGTCGGCGGCTTCCTCGGCATCGGCAAGAAGGACGTCGCCATCGAGTACGGCCTCGTGCAGTGGACGGAACGCGACGGCAACCGCTACCTCGTCGTCGAAACCACCCGCGAGGCTCTGGAGGCGCTGCCCACCTTCGACGTCGCGGCCTATCGCCCGATGCCGGCCGACGCCGAGATCGGCAACACCAGGCCGGCGACCGGCGAGGAGATCGGCGCGGCCGCGACCACGCCCCCGGCCGCCGCTCCGGCGGACGATGCCGGTGACATGGCACAGGCTCCGGCCGACGAGGCCGCGCCGGGCGTGACGTCCACCGACGATACCGAGACCTCCGCCATCGACCGCTCCGGCATGACCGAGGTTCCGGCCGCCGACGTCAGCGCCGACGACCTCATCGGCACCACCGTCTACGGCGCCGGCGACGAGAATGTCGGCTCGATCGCCGACGTGATCCTGTCGACGGACGGCCAGGTCGACGCCGTGACCGTGGATGTCGGCGGCTTCCTCGGCATCGGCGCCAAGGAAGTGGCGCTCGACCTCGACAACCTCGCCTTCATGCGCGACGGCGACGGCGAGCTGCACCTCTATACCTCGCTGACCAGGGAGCAGCTCGAGGCGCAGCCGGCCTACGATCCGGCAACCTTCGCCGACAGCCGCGACCAGCAGCTCATCGTGGTCCCCCGCTAGTCCAGAGGGGCCCCGGCGAAAAGGCCCGCGCCCGCGCGCGGGCCTTCTCGCGAATGGACGATGCCGCAATAAACGACGAGGATCGCATTGTTCACTGACACAGAACGATCCATAGTGCGGATGCGACCTTCCGCCCGCGCCGCGGACGCCCGACATTGGAAGCCGAACGCCGCGCCCCCGCGGCGCCTGAAACAAGGACCGGCACCATGCTCAAACAGATCAAGGGGCTCCATCACGTCACCTCGCTGGCGCGCGACGCCAACGAGAACAACGCCTTCTTCACCCGCACGCTCGGCCTGCGCCGCATCAAGAAGACGGTGAATTTCGACGCGCCCGACGTCTACCACCTCTACTACGCCGACGAGACCGGCACGCCCGGCACCGTCATGACCTATTTTCCGTTCCCCAACGCGGCGCGCGGCCGCCCCGGCGCCGGCGAGGTCGGCACCACCGCCTTCGCCGTGCCGCCGGGCGCGCTGCCCTTCTGGGAGGAGCGGCTGGCCGCCCACGGCGCGACGGGGCTGGCGCGCGCCGAGCTGTTCGGCGAGAAGCGGCTTTCCTTCGCCGGCCCCGACGGCGACGGCTTCGCCCTCGTCGAGACCTATGACGACGCCCGCGCGCCGTGGACCGGCAACGGCGTCGGCGAGGACGTGGCGATCCGCGGCTTCCATTCGGTGTCGATGCGGCTCGCCGACGACGGCGCCACCGCGGAGCTGCTGCGCTTCATGAACCACGAGGAGGTCGACAGCGCCGGCGCGGTGCGCCGCTTCGCCATCGCCGGCGCCGACAACGGCGCCGGCATCGTCGACATCGAGACGCTGCCCTCGGCCGGCCACGCGCGCCAGGGCGCGGGGTCCGTCCACCACGTCGCCTTCGCCGTCGAGGACCGCGGCAGGCAGCTGGAGGTGCGCAAGGCGCTGATGGAGACCGGCTACCAGGTGACGCCGGTGATCGACCGCGACTACTTCTTCGCCATCTATTTCCGCACCCCCGGCGGCGTGCTGTTCGAGGTCTCGACCAACGAGCCGGGCTTCGACCGCGACGAGGACACCGCCCATCTCGGCGAGGCGCTGAAGCTGCCCAGGCAGCACGAGCACCTGCGGCCCTTCCTCGAGCAGCATCTGGAGCCGATCCGTGACTGAGGCGGCGGCGAGGGACGGCTACATCCACCGCGCCGAGCCGGGCGCGCCCGGCGGGCCGCTGCTGTTCGTCTTCCACGGCACCGGGGCCGACGAGACCCAGTTCCTCGGGCTGGGCCGCGACCTGCTGCCGGAGGCGACCGTGGTCGCCCCGCGCGGCGACGTCAGCGAGCACGGGGCCGCGCGCTACTTCCGCCGCACCGCGGAGGGCGTCTACGACATGGACGACCTCGCCCGGGCGACGGCGAAGATGGCCGCCTTCGTCGCCGGCCGGCGCGAGGCGCATGCCGGCGCGGCGGTGCTGGGCCTCGGCTATTCCAACGGCGCCAACATCCTGGCCTCGGTGCTGTTCTCGCATCCCGGCCTGTTCGACGCGGCCGTGCTGATGCACCCGCTGATCCCGTTCACGCCGGCGGACGCGGGCAGCCTTGCCGGCACGGCCGTGCTGGTGACGGCCGGCAGGCGGGACCCGATCTGCCCGCAGGACCTGACCGAAAGCCTCGTCTCGACGCTGCGCCGGCGCGGCGCCGGGGCGGACATTTTCTGGCATGATGGCGGCCACGAGATCCGGCAGGGCGAGATCGTCGCCGCCCACGCCTTTCTCGCCGACCGGCACGCGCGATCCCGAAGGAGGACATGATGGACAACGAACTGCCGATCGAGCTCGAGGACAAGGGCGGCAAGGGCCGCTACGTGGTGCGCGGGCCGGACGGCGCCGAGGCCGAGGTGACCTTCACAAGGGTCGGCGACAGCCGCATCATCATCGACCATACCGGCGTGCCCGACGCCTTCCGCGGCCAGGGCATCGGCGCGAAGCTGGTGGCGCGCGCGGTGGAGGACGCCCGCGCCGCGGGCAAGGCGGTGGTGCCGCTGTGCCCCTTCGCGGCCGCGCAGTTCAAGCGCCATCCCGAATGGGCGGACGTGCTGGACAAGTAACGGAACCGCCCGACGGCGGGAAAGGCCCACGGCGACGGAAGCCATGCCGCCGCCGTGGCCGCGACAGCGGTTACCGGATCTGCCGCGATGCCGAATTGTAGCGACCCCAGGAGACCGTCGTGGATTTGCCTCCCGCCTCGACCGTCAGCTGATAGTGCGAGTTCAGGCGTCCGCCGGTCGTGTTGCACGGGGGCAGGAAGCGGTGGTTCACCGTCGTCGTGCCCGAGCCGTCCGATGCGACGCGCGTGCTGTGGTGATTGAACGTGCTGCCGTCGCTCAGCTTGTCCTGCATGTGAAGACGGATCGGGACCCCCGCCGCCGCGGTGTGCCGGATCGTGACGGTCGGGGCCTGCCCCTGCCCGCCGAGCGAAGCGCACAGGTTGGCCTGCGTCATCGGGCTGATGCTGACGCTTGCGATGTTGAAAGGCTGCGCAGGGGCGGGTGCCGTGCCTGCGCCGTCTCCACTGGTGGAGCATGCGGCAAGAACCGCGAGCGCGGCAGCCGATCCGACGAGTTTCCCGAGCTTCATGGATGATCCTCTTCCGTCCGTATGGGGTTCTGGAGTCGCGAGGAGGCAAGGTCGCGCATCGTCCGCCGGGCGCTCCCGCCCTTGAACGCTCCCGCCCGTTCGCAACGTGTCCGGCATAGCCTTCGCCGCCGGAAGGGACAGCCCCCTTCCGCGGAAGAAACCGAAGCAATGGAAAAAGCTTTCCGGATTGACTAACAAGATCAAGGCCGGGACACCGGGCGGCAAGGACAGTTCAGATTCCACGGGGAGGCATCAATGGCGGGCGACGGGGCGTGGGCGGCGTGCGGGCATTGGCATGAGCTGCTGGACATGCTGTGCGCGGAGCAGGGATACCTCGACAACATGGCGCTGGCCGAGCAGCTTTGCGCGGCGCAGGGAAACCAGACGCAGGCGGCGTTCGACGCGGCGGTGAAGAGCCTGCGCAACTGGCGGCAGGGAATCCACATGCCGCAGCGCAGGAATTTCCTGCTGCTGACGAAGATCCTCAAGGTCGACCGGAACGACGACCTGCGCGTCCACTGGAACCGGCTCTACGGCGAGGCGAAGGTCAGGCGGACGCCCGAGGCGGCGCCGCGGGACGCCGTGGCGATGGACGCCGCCGCCCCGGCCGTCAGGGCGAGATGGCCCGTCATCGCCGGCGGCGGCCTGATGGTCGTCGCGGCGGCAGCGCTGTCCGCGATCCATCTGGGCCGGGGTGAACGGGAAACGTTCATCGACCCCGCGGCGAGCCTGGAAGGCATCCAGGCGGAGTATGTGCGCAACGTCACCGTGCAGGTGGGCGACGCGGTCATCATACATGGCGCGCGCGGCAACGACTGTGGCGACGCTCCGTCGTGGGAAAGCGCCAGCGTCCTGTTGCCCAGGCTCGTGACCGGCACGCTCTCGGACGGAGGCGTGGGCACGCGCTTCAGCCGCCGTTGCGGCGGACGCATCCCCGCGAGGGCGATCCTGTTCACCGCACGGGTGCCGGGAACGGAGCAGACCAGCCTGTACGGCGACGAAATCCACATCCGCGTCACGAACTAGCGCCGGGCGGCTCCGGCGCCCGGGCGCCGGCGCATCTCCGGGGCCCGACGCGCATTCGACACCGCACCCTGCCCGGTCTATGATTGTCGATCAAGCAAACCGCAGCGGACGCATGATGAGGCTCTGGCGTCGCCATTCGATCGTTCTGGCCGCCGTCGCCGGCGTTCTTTGCCTGCTGATCGCCAGCTTCGGCAACCGCTACGCCACGGCGATCTATCTCGACCAGGCCGCCGGCCGCGGGGCCAACACGCTCGGCCTCGCGGTGACGGCGCTGCGCGGCCAGCTCGCCCGCTACGAGAAGCTGCCCGAGCTGATCGCCGACCACAAGGACGTCAAGGACCTCGCCTCCAGCCCTAGCGATCCCGCGCGCGTCGACGCCATGAACCGCTATCTGAAGGCGGTGAACGCGCTTCTGGAATCCTCCGACATCTACATCCTGCTGCCCGACGGCCTGACCCTGGCGGCCTCCAACTTCGACCAGACCCCGACCTTCATCGGCGAGAACTTCAGCTACCGGCCCTATTTCCTCGACGCGCTCGCCGGCGGCAAGGGCCGCTTCTTCGCGCTCGGCACCACCTCGCTCAAGCGCGGCTACTATTTCGGCGCGCCGATCCGCTCCAATGGCACCCACGGGGAGGCGATCACGGGCGTGGTGGTGGTCAAGATCGACGTCGACGCCATCGAAAGCTCGTGGCGCGGCGGCGACTACGAGATCATCGTCACCGATCCCGAAGGCATCATCTTCATGACCAGCCGGCCGGGCTGGCTGTTCTCCGCCATCCAGCCGCTGACGCAGGACCGGCTCGCCCGCACCGCCGCCACCCGCCGCTACGCCGATGCGCCGCTGGTCGAGCTGCCGGCCGCGCGCGTCCGCACGAGCTACGGCCACGACCTGCTCTCGATTTCCGGCCCGGAGGGCGCGCGCCAGTATCTCACCGTCACCGAGGCGATGCCCGAGGCCGACTGGACGGTAAAGGTGCTGCTCGACACGGCGTCGGTGCGCGCGCAGGTGCTGACCACCATCGCCGCCCTCGTCCTCCTCGTTGCGCTCGCCGCCATGGGCGCGGCCGTGTGGCTGCAACGGCGGGCGCGGCTGGCCGAGCGGCTTCAGGTCCAGCGCGAGGCGCAGGAGGAGCTGGAGCACCGCGTCGCCGAGCGCACCGCCGATCTCGCCGAGGTCAACCGGCTGCTGAAGGAGGAGGTGGCCGAGCGCCGCGCCACCGAGCGGGCGCTGCGCAAGACCCAGTCCGACCTCGTCCAGGCCGGCAAGCTCGCCGCGCTCGGCCAGATGTCGGCGGCGCTGTCGCACGAGTTCAACCAGCCGCTGGCGGCGGTTCGCACCTATGCCGACAATGCCGGCATCCTGATCGAACGCGGCCGCGTCGAGGAGGCGCGCGAGGCCGTGAGCCGCATCGCCAGCCTCGTCGACCGCATGGCCGCGATCAGCCGCCACCTGCGCAACTTCGCGCGCAAGCCCAACCAGAAGCTCGGTCCGGTGGCGCTGGAGGAGGCGGTGCGCGACACGCTGGAGATCGTCGGCTGGCGGCTCAAGGCCGCCGACGCCGCGCTCGTCGTCGATCTCGGCCCCGAGCCTCTCGTCGTCCATGCCGGCTCGGTGCGGTTGCAGCAGGTGCTGGTCAACGTCGTCTCCAACGCCGCCGACGCGGTCGAGGGCCGCGCCGACCGCGACATCGACCTTCGCGCCAGGCGCGAGGGCGGACGGGTTGCCATCACCGTGCGCGACCGCGGGCCGGGCGTTCCCGAGGCCATCGCCGGGCGCATCTTCGATCCCTTCTTCTCCACCAAGGGCGTCGGCAAGGGGCTGGGGCTGGGGCTGTCGATCTCCTACAACATCGTCAAGGACTTCGGCGGCTCGCTCACCGTCGAGCGCCACCCCGGGGGCGGCACCCTCGTCACCATCCTGCTCGACGCCGCGCAGGCGCGCGAAAGCGAGGCCGCGGCATGAAGCCCGCGACCGTGCTGCTGGTCGACGACGAGGAGGACATCCGCCGCTCGACGGCGCAGTCGCTCCAGCTCGCCGGCTTCTGCGTGGGCGACTTCGCCGCCGCCGAGGCCGCGCTCGACTATGTCACGCCCGGCTTCAACGGCGTCGTGGTCAGCGACATCCGCATGCCCGGCATGGACGGCATGACGCTGCTTTCGCGCGTCCACGACATCGACGCCGACCTGCCGGTCATCCTCGTCACCGGCCACGGCGACGTGCAGCTGGCCGTGCGCGCCATGCGCGAGGGCGCCTACGACTTCATCGAGAAGCCGTTCGACACCCAGCACCTCGCCGACGTCGCCGCCCGCGCGCTCGACCGGCGCGCCCTGGTGCTGGAGAACCGGCTCCTGCGCGCCGCCGCCGGCAAGCAGGACGACGTCGAGACCCGCCTGCCGGGCCGCTCGCCGGCGATGATCGACCTGCGCTACCGGCTGCGCGCGCTGGCCGGCACCGACGCCGACGTGCTGATCGTCGGCGACACCGGCGTCGGCAAGGAGGTGACGGCCCGCGCGCTCCACGACATCAGCGGCCGCGCCAGCCGCCCCTTCGTGGCCATCAACTGCGCGGCGCTGCCGGCCAGCCTGATCGAGAGCGAGCTGTTCGGCCACGAGGCCGGCGCGTTCCCGGGGGCGCTCAGGCCGCGCTACGGCAAGTTCGAGCACGCGCGCGGCGGAACCGTGCTGCTCGACGAGATCGGCTCCATGCCCGCCGACACCCAGGCCAAGCTCCTGCGCGTGCTGGAGGAGCGGGTGATCGTGCGCCTGGGCTCCAACGAGCCGATCCCGCTCGACCTGCGCTTCATCGCCACCAGCAAGGCCGAGCTGGCGGACGAGGTCGCTGCCGGCCGCTTCCGCGCCGACCTGTTCTATCGCCTCAACGTGGTGACGCTGCGCATCCCGCCGCTGGCCGACCGGCGCGAGGACGTGCCGCTGCTGTTCCTCCAGCTCGTGCGCGAGGCCGCCGGCCGCTACCGCCGCGACTTCGTCGAGCCGCCGCCGCATGTGGTGACCGAGATCGCCCGGCGCGACTGGCCGGGCAACGTGCGCGAGCTGCGCAACGCCGCCGACCGCTGGGTGCTGGGGCTGGGCGTCGACGGCATCGACGCCGGCGGCGGCGAGGCGGTGGGGCTGGCCGAGCAGGTCGCGCGCTTCGAGCGGGCGGTGATCGCCGGCGCGCTCCAGGCCCATGGCGGCAGCCTCAAGCCCGTCTACGAGGCGCTCGGCATCTCGCGCAAGACGCTCTACGAGAAGATGCAGCGCTACCGCCTCGACAAGAAGGACCTCGGGCGCCATGGGGGGCGCGAGGCCGGCGGCGAGGAGTAGCCGGCGGCCGGGCCGCCCGCCGTCCTTGCGCCGATGTGTCGGTTCGCACACATGTGCGGGCCCCGATGTTACGGATTCCACCCATCGCCGCCATGGAGAAGGAAAGTCCGCTGTCAAGCGCGTGTTGACGGCGTTGCATTTCCCTCCCACCCTTCCTCCTAGTTGGCCATCCACGTTCGGCGCTGGGAGGAGACCGCGCGCCGTGTGGTCCGACATCGGTCTCCGGGAGGAGCTTTCCATGAACAAGATCGTTGCATCGCTCGTGCTGGCCGCGGCCTGCTCGGTGGCGCCGCTGGCCGCCGGAGCCCAGGGCTGGCCGGAGCGCACCATCACGATGATCGTGCCGTTCTCGGCCGGCGGGCCGACCGACACGGTCGCGCGCCTGGTCGCCGAGGCCATGAGCCGCGACCTCGGCCAGCAGGTCATCGTCGAGAACGTCGGCGGCGCCGGCGGCACGGTGGGCGCGGCCCGCGTCGCCGCCGCCGAGGCCGACGGCTACACCGTGCTGCTGCATCACATCGGCATGGCCACCAGCGCCACGCTCTACCGCAAGCTCGCCTACAACCCGCTCGAATCCTTCGAATATGTCGGCCTCGTCACCGAGGTGCCGATGACCATCATCGCCAGGCCCGGCTTTCCGGCCGACGACCTCCAGGGCCTGATCTCCTACGTCAAGGAGAACGCCGACGACGTCACCTACGCCAATGCCGGCATCGGCGCGGCCTCGCATCTGTGCGGCATGCTGTTCATGAGCGA
The DNA here is from genome assembly GCA_003577315.1 of Hyphomicrobiales bacterium. GTDB lineage: Bacteria > Pseudomonadota > Alphaproteobacteria > Rhizobiales > Rhizobiaceae > Aerobium. The sequence goes on from QEVK01000005.1 coordinate 98,371, forward strand.
GATCGACACCCAGCTCACCACCGTGCCCTATCAGGGCACCGGCCCGGCCATGACCGACCTGCTCGGCGGCCAGGTCGACTTCATGTGCGACCAGACCACCAACACCACGAGCCAGATCCAGGCCGGCGCCGTGAAGGCATATGCCGTGACCAGCGCCGAACGGCTGGACCAGCTTCCCGACCTGCCGACGACGGCCGAGGGCGGGCTGGCCTCCATGCAGTTCGGCATCTGGCACGGCATCTACGCGCCCAAGGGCACCGACGCGGCGGTCGTCGAGCGCATGAGCAAGTCGCTGCAGGTCGCGCTCCAGGACCAGAACGTGATCGACCGCTTCGCCGCGCTCGCCACCTCGCCCGAGCCGCAGGAGAACGCCACGCCCGCCGCGCTCAAGGCCAAGGTCGAATCCGAGATAGCCCGCTGGAAGCCGCTGATCGAGGCGGCCGGCGTCTACGCCGACTGAGCGGGCGCCGCATGGCCCTTGCCGGCGCGGCTCCGGCCGCGCCGGTCTTTTCCGGTGAGACAAGGACACGGCCGATGACCTTCAACAGAAGTGACCTTGGCGCCGGCGCGATCTTCATCGCCATCGGCCTGGGCTTCGCGGCGATCACGCTGCTGGAGCTCGACATCGGCACGGCGCGGCGCATGGGGCCGGGCTATTTCCCGATCATGCTGTCGGGCATCCTGATCGTGCTCGGCCTCGCGGTGGCGCTGAAGTCGGTCGCCCACGGCGACGAGCCGCGCGGCCCCCTGCCCTGGCGCGGCCTTGCCGTGCTTCTTTCGGTGCCGGTCATCTTCGGCCTGCTGATCCGGCCGCTCGGCATGGTGCCGGTGCTGCTGATAACCACCTTCCTCACCTCCTTCGCCAGCCGGCGCATGACCGTCGCGGCCGCGCTGCTGCTCACGGTCGGGCTGACGGTGTTCTGCGTCGTCGTCTTCAATCTCGGGCTCGGCCTGCCGCTCAGGCTGTTCGGCTCGGCCGTCGAGCCGTGGACGCGGCCGATCTTCGGGGTGCGCTGACATGGACCTGGTCGCAAATCTCGGGCTGGGCCTGTCCGTCGCGCTGCAGCCGCACAACCTCGCCTTCTGCTTCCTCGGCTGCCTGCTGGGCACGCTGGTCGGCGTGCTGCCGGGCATCGGCCCCACCGCCACCATCGCCATGCTGCTGCCGATCACGCTCGGCCTCGACCCCTCGACCTCGCTCATCATGCTGGCCGGCATCTATTACGGCGCGCAGTATGGCGGCTCGACCACGGCGATCCTCATCAACCTGCCCGGCGAATCCTCCTCCGCCGTCACCGCGATCGACGGCTACCAGATGGCCAGGCGCGGCCGCGCCGGCATCGCGCTCGCCACCGCCGCGCTCGGCTCCTTCTTCGCCGGCACGGTCGCGACCGTGATCCTCGCCCTGTTCGCGCCGCCGCTCGCCGCCGCCGCGCTCAATTTCGGCTCGGCCGAATATTTCTCGCTGATGGTGCTCGGCCTGGTCTCGGCCGTGGCGCTGGCGCACGGCTCGGTGCTCAAGGCCACGGCCATGATCGTCGTGGGGCTCCTGTTCGGCCTGGTCGGCGCCGACCTCTATTCCGGCGCGCCGCGCTTCACCTTCGGCATCCCCGAGCTCGCCGACGAGCTGAACTTCGTCGCCGTCGCCGTCGGCATCTTCGGCATCGCCGAGATCCTGCGCAACCTCGAGAACGAGACCGACCGCGACGTGATGGTCAAGAAGGTCACCAATCTGTGGCCCACGCGCGAGGACTTCCGCCGCATGGCCGCGCCCGTGGTGCGCGGCACCGCGCTCGGCTCGCTGCTCGGCGTGCTGCCGGGCGGCGGCGCCATCCTCGCCTCCTTCGCCTCCTATTCGGTGGAGAAGAAGCTGTCGAAGACGCCGGAGGAGTTCGGCAAGGGCGCGATCGAGGGCGTTGCTGCGCCCGAGAGCGCCAACAACGCCGGCGCGCAGACCTCCTTCATCCCCATGCTCACCCTCGGCATTCCCGCCAACCCGGTGATGGCGCTGATGATCGGCGCCATGATCATCCAGGGCATCGTGCCGGGGCCGAACGTCGTCAACCAGAACCCGGAGCTGTTCTGGGGCATCATCGCCTCGATGTGGGCCGGCAACCTGATGCTGGTGCTGCTCAACCTGCCGCTGATCGGCTTGTGGGTGCGGCTGCTGACCATCCCCTATTACCTGCTGTTCCCGGCGATCATGGCCTTCGCGGCCATCGGCATCTACTCGATCAACTCCAACCCCTACGATCTCTACACGCTGGCCGTCTTCGGCGCGCTCGGCTACGCGCTGGTGCGCTTCGGCTGCGAGCCGGCGCCGCTGCTGCTCGGCTTCATCCTCGGCCCGATGCTGGAGGAGCACCTGCGCCGCGCCATGATCATCTCGCGCGGCGACCCGATGGTGTTCGTCACGCGGCCGATCAGCGCCACGCTGCTGGCGCTGTCGGTGATCGTGCTGGTCGTCGTGCTGCTGCCCTCGGTGCGCAGGAAGCGCGAGGAGGTCTTCGTCGAGGAGGACTGAGGAGCCCCGCGCAACCACGGGCGCGACGCGGCGTCGCGCTCCGGGCGAGCCCCGGCAGGGAGCCCCGGGGCATGGAACCTTCGCGCCGGGCAGCCGTTCCTGTCTGCGAATCCGGGCGCCGGCGAGCCGGCGCCCCGCACATCGGACAAGGAGTGTTTCCATGGCGCTGTTCTCCAGCCGCAGCGACGGCTACGACCTTCACCGCGACATCGAGGCCCTGCGCCGCGAGGTCGCCGCGCTCAGCCGCTCGGCCTCCAGGCGCGGCGCGGCCGCCTGGCGCGGCGCCAGCGGCGAGGCGGCCGGCCTCTATGACGACGTCGCCGAGCGCATCGGCCACGCGCTGCCCGTCATCCGACGCCGCGCGCACGATCTGGAGGAGACGATCCGCGAGAACCCGGCCCGCACCGCCGCGGTGGTGGGGCTCGCCGCGCTCGCCGTCGCCGCCGCGGTCTTCGTGCTCGGCGGCAATCGCCGCTGAGCCCGGCGCGCGCCGCCGCCCCCCATACCGACACGCGACACGCGACACGAATGAGAAATGCCCCGCCGCCTTTCGGCGGCAGGGCATGAGATGATGCGATTCCCGCGACAGCCCCCCGGAAAGTGGTCGGGAGGCTCAGGCCTGCTTCACCAGCCTGATGAGCACGAGCAGGATGACCGCGCCGATGGTGGCGTGGATGATCGCCGCGACGATGCCGCCGCCGATGCTGAAGCCCAGCGCGGGGAACAGCCACCCGGCGATGAAGGCGCCGACGATGCCGACGACGATGTTGCCGATCAGGCCGAAGCCGTAGCCCTTGACGAGCTGTCCGGCCAGCCAGCCGGCGATCGCGCCGACGATGATGAAGACGATCAGACTTTCAATGCCCATATGCAGCGCCTCCTGGTTTCGGATGGCGCGATCATGACCGGGGACGGCCGCACTGTCCAGCCATCCCCGCGTGATTTTGTCGCAGCCTTCCGGCGCCGGAGACGGGCGGCACGCCGCGTCCCGGTCAGAACTCTTCCCAGGATTCGTCCGGCCCGGCCTGCACGCTCGGCGCAAGCGCCGACGCCCTGCCGCCGCGGCCGCCCGTGGCGACGACGCCGGCCCCGCCGGCGCGTGGCGGCATCCGCTGCGGTTCCGGCGGCCTCGGTGCGGCGGCGGGCCTCGCCGCCGGCCGCGCCGCCTCGCCATGGATGCGGAAGCGCTCCAGCTTGGCGGCGAGGTCCAGCGCCTCGTCCTTCAGCCGCTGCGTCTCGGCCGAGGTCTCCTCCACCATCGCCGCGTTCTGCTGCGTGATCTGGTCCATCTGGCTGACGGCGGTGTTGACCTCGGCGATGCCGCGCGACTGCTCGCCGGCGGCCGAGGCGATGTCGGTCATCAGATGGTTGATCTCGTCGATGCGGCCGATCATGCGCGCCAGCGCCTCGCCGGCCGCGCCGACCAGCGACACGCCGGCCTCGACCTGGTCGCCGCTGGTCGAGATCAGCTCCTTGATCTCCCTGGCCGAGCTGGCGCAGCGCTGGGCGAGGCTGCGCACCTCCTGCGCCACCACGGCGAAGCCGCGCCCGGCATCGCCGGCGCGCGCGGCCTCCACCCCGGCGTTGAGCGCCAGAAGGTTGGTCTGGAAGGCGATCTCGTCGATGACGCCGATGATGGCGGCGATCTCCTGCGACGACGCCTTGATCCGTCCCATCGCGGCCACGGCGTCGGCCACCACCTTGCCGGACTGGCTGGCCTCGGCCTGCGTGGCCGAGACCACATGCGAGGCCTGCGTGGCGTTGTCGGCCGTCAGCCGCACGCTCTGCGACAGCTCGTGCAGCGCCGCGGAGCTCTGCTCCAGGCTCGCCGCCTGCTGCTCGGTGCGCCGCGACAGGTCGTCGGAGGCGACGGCGATGCCCTCCGCGCCGGCCATGATCGCGGTGGAGGTGGCGGACACGTCGGCGATGGCCGCATGCAGCGCGCCCACCGCCGCGTTGAAGTTCCCCGCCATCCCGGCGAACTCGGCCGGCATGTCGGCCGACAGCCGGCTTGCGAGATCGCCCGCCGCCAGCGCGTCCAGCGCCTCGGCCAGCGATTGCAGCGCCCGGCGCTGGTCGGCCTCGGCCTTCGCCTTCTCCTCCTCGGTCTTCCTGCGCGCCGCCGCCAGCTCCTCCAGATAGATCGAGATGCCGTAGTCCATGTCGAGCATCGCCGCCTTGACCACGACCGACACGTCGCGGGCGAGCGTGGCGGCGCGCCTGCGGCCGAAGGCCGAAGGCCAGCGCGCGGCGACGACCGAGGCGATGAGCTGCTCGAGGATCAGCGCGTAGCCGCCGATATACCAGCGCGGCTCGAGCCCGAGGCGGGCATGCACCCTGCCCACCTTCGACACGCCGTCCACGTAGCGCCCGTCGAACTCGGCATTGGCGATCAGCGCCCAGTGGCGTTCCTGGCGCTGCTTGGCGCCTTGCAGGTGCTGTTCGTTCGAGAACATGGCGTGCGTCTGCGGCGTCGCGCGCACCCTGGTGTAGAAGGCATCGAGCGCGCCGGCGATCGAATGCTCGATCACCTGGCTGAGCGCCTGAAGCCGCCGGCGCGCCGCGTCGTCGAGGCCGATGAAGTCGAGGCGCTCCCTGAGAGCGACCGTGTCGTGGGGCTGGCTGGTCATCCGTCATCCACTGCGCGAGGAGCAAGGTCCGGCATGTCGGCGCGACCGACGGAGTCGCCCGGCATCATGCCTCGCCGTTGCAGGAACGGCTGCGATCACGACACGAGTGATGGCGAAATGCAGTTAAGATGGAGTAAATCGATCAAAAATCGAGAACTCAAACCAGTATAGTATTTGCTACATATTGCGACGGCGAGAAATCTCTACTTATATCTCGACAAAATAACACTATAAGTTGCCGAAAGTTGTATGATAACCCGGAAATCGTTACCGATGCGTGCATTCCGCGATCTGCGGCTGATGGCAGGCACCGCACTCGCCATCCCGGTCGGCGGCGCACCATCGGCGGGACATAGGCCGGAACCCGCCGTCCGCGTACAGACAATCCTGCAAGGCAGCCATGCGCGGCGCGCGGTTGCCTCCGCGGGAGACCGCACCTATATCCGGCCTGTCGGCGATCATCCTCCTCCCAGAAAGCCGACACCCGGCGCGGCACTCCTCCTCCCAGCCGCGCCTCAGAACGACCCGCCGGACCTCCTCCCCCGGCGGGTTTTCTGTTTTCGGGCCTGTCGCTTCCGCTCCCGCGCAGCCCATGGCCCGCGGCCGACCGCGCAGGCCGCCGTCATGGTTAGCATTTCGTTAAGCCATCTCGAATATAAGCCGCCCCGGGGGAATCTTCCGGGAGGGGCATTGCGTCTGTACCGATGGAGGAAGACGACGACGCAAACGGGCCGCTTGCGGCCGGGCAGGAGGACGGGCGCGACCATGGCGGCCGGCCGCCCGACGCGCCGCTCGCCCGCGAGGCCGAGCTGGCCGAGGCCAAGCGCCGCGCCGAGGCGCTGCTGCACGACCTGCAGCGCAGCCTCGACGTCATGAATCTCGGCGTCGTCATCCTCGATTGCGACCTCAACACCACGCTCGTCAACAAGACCTTCTTCGACATCTGGAAGGTGACGCCGCGGGACGTGCCGATCGGCCAGCCGTTCCGCGCGCTGATGGACGTCAACCGCCACAACGGCATCTACGACGTCGGCGACGAGGAATGGGAGGACTACGTCGCCTTCCGCCTCGACGAGATCCGGCAGGGTGACACCGCGCCGCGCGAGTTCCGCCGCGCCGACGGCTTCACCATGATCTATTCGGTGACGTCGCTGTCGGGCGGCAAGCGGCTGGTCTCCTATTACGACATCACCGAGATGAAGCGGCGCGAGGAGGCGCTGGAAGAGGCCCAGCGCCGCGCCGTTCTGGCCGACCGGGCCAAGTCCGAGTTCCTCGCCAACATGAGCCACGAGATCAGGACGCCGATGAACGGCGTGCTCGGCATGGCCGAGCTGCTCGCCAAGTCCGACCTTGATTCGCGGCAGCGCACCTTCGTCGACATCATCGCCAAGTCGGGCACGGCGCTGCTGACCATCATCAACGACATCCTCGACTTCTCCAAGATCGACGCCGGCCAGCTCGTGCTCGACCCGGCCCCGTTCCATCTCGCCGAGGCGATCGAGGACGTGGCGACGCTGGTCTCCACCCGCGCCAAGGAGAAGAACCTGGAGCTGATCGTGCGCGTGCAGCCGGACCTGCACGGCCACTATGTCGGCGATGCCGGCCGCATCCGCCAGATCATCACCAACCTCGTCGGCAATGCGGTGAAGTTCACCGAATCCGGCCACGTGCTGGTCGATGTCGGCGGGAAGGACGACGGCGCCGGGACGGTGCTGCGCGTGGCCGTCACCGACACCGGCATCGGCATCCCGCAGGACAAGCTCGGCCAGGTGTTCGACAAGTTCAGCCAGGTCGATTCGTCCTCGACCCGCCGCCACGAGGGCACGGGGCTGGGGCTGGCCATCACCTCGCGGCTGGTGGCGATGATGGGCGGCGAGATCGGCGCGGAAAGCCGGGAGGGCGAGGGCTCGACCTTCTGGTTCACCCTGCGCCTGCCGCGCGCCGAAACCTCGCGGAAGGAGCGGATCATGCCGGTCGACGTCTCGGGCGCGCGCATCCTCGTGGTGGACGACAACGCCGTCAACCGCGCCATCCTGATGGAGCAGATGGCAAGCTGGGGCTTCGACGCCTGCGCGGCCGAAAGCGGCGAGGAGGGCATCGCCGTGCTGCGGGCGGTGGCGGCGCTCGGCCTGAGCGTGGACTGCCTCGTCCTCGACTACCAGATGCCGGGCATGACCGGGGCCGAGATGGCGCGCATCGTGCGCGCCACGCCGCAGGTCGCCGACACGCCCATCGTCATGCTCACCTCCGTCGACCAGCAGCTCGGTCAGCCCGGCTACCGCGACATCGCCGTCGACCAGCACCTCATCAAGCCGGCGCGGTCCTCGGCGCTGCTGGAGGCGGTTGTCGCGGCGATCCAGAAGCATCGCGGCCGCCGGGTGGACGGCGGCGCGACGCCACCCGCCACGGCCGCCCTCGCAACCGCCGCCGAGGCCAGGGGCGCCCGGGAGGCGCCGCCGCAGGATCTGCGCATCGTGCCGCGCGGCGACGGCCGCGATCACCGCGTCGACGTGCTCGTCGCCGAGGACAACGAGGTCAACCAGCTCGTCTTCACCCAGATCCTCAACGAGACCGGCCTGACCTACGAGATCGTCGGCAACGGCCGGCTCGCCGTCGAGGCGTGCCGGGCCATGAACCCGCGCATGATCCTGATGGACGTGTCGATGCCGGAGATGAACGGGCTGGAGGCGACGGCGCGGATTCGCAAGGCCGAGGCGGCGACGGGCCGGCGCGTGCCCATCGTCGGCGTCACCGCGCATGCGCTCAAGGGCGACTGCGAGCGCTGCATCGAGGCCGGCATGGACGACTACCTGTCGAAGCCGATCAGCCCCCGGGCGCTGACGCAGAAGATCGAGCGCTGGATCGGCGACGCACGCGCGGACGGGCAGGCCGCGGGCTGATCGTTGCAGGGCTTCGCGGCCGCCGCTCCAGTGCGGGGCGGGCGGGCGCGGCGCGCGCGTTGCGAAGCCGACACGAAACTGTCATCCAACTGTTACATGGCGCCTTTATTGCCGCTCCCGACGCAAGGCGCGTCGACGGATTTTTCCGAACAGGAGTAGGCTCCAATGAACAAGCTCTTTCTCACCGTCTCGGCAGCGGCGGTCGCCCTTTCGGCGCAGGCCGGCGCCGCTTTCGCCCAGTCGCGCGACACCATCCAGATCGCCGGCTCCTCCACCGTCCTGCCCTTCGCCTCGATCGTGGCCGAGGAGTTCGGCAACGCCTTCCCCGAGTTCAGGACCCCGGTGGTCGGCTCCGGCGGCTCGTCGGGCGGCCTGCGCCAGTTCTGCCAGGGCGTCGGCGACAACACCATCGACATCGCCAACGCCTCGCGCCGCATCCGCGTCGCCGAGGTCGAGGCCTGCAACGCCGCCGGCGTCGAGGACATCCGCGAGGTCCAGATCGGCTATGACGGCATCGTCTTCGCCACCAGCGCCGACAGGGGCGACTTCGCACTCGAGCCGGTCCACGTCTTCAAGGCCATCGCGGCCAAGGTCGCCGTCGACGGCAAGCTCACCGACAACCCCTACAGGCGCTGGAACGAGATCGACGCGGCGCTTCCCGACCAGCCGATCGCGCTCGCCATCCCCGCCTCCAACCACGGCACGCGGGAGGTGTTCGAGGAGCGCGTGATCGCCGCCGGCGCCAGGGAAGCGGGCCTGCCCGAGCTCTCTAAGGAGGAGCTGGAGGCGGTGACCAGGAACTTCCGCCAGGACGTCGTGGTCGAGATCGCCGGCGACTATACCGAGACGCTGGCGCGGCTCCAGGCCAACCCCGACACGGTCGGCGTCTTCGGCCTGTCCTTCTACGACCAGAACCGCGACACGCTGAAGGTGGCGACCGTCTCCGGCGTCACGCCCTCGCTCGACACCATCGCCTCCGGCCAGTACCCGGTGTCGCGCCCGCTCTACTTCTACGTCAAGGGCGAGCACATCGGCGCCGTCCCGGGCATCGAGGAATATGTCGAGTTCTTCCTGTCCGACCAGATGACCGGCCTCGGCGGCGCGCTGGAGACCGCCGGCCTGATCCCGGCTCCGGCCGAGGAGACCGCCGAAGTGCTCGCCGCCTTCAAGGACGGCAAGGCGCTGACCGCGGCCGACGTGAAGTAAGGGCAATCCGCGTCCGGGGCGGGCCGGCACGGCCGGTCCGCTCCCCGCCTTTCCTGGGAACCGTCGCCCGTGAACGCCACCATCGTCGCCGGACTGCTGCTCGCGCTCATCGCCGTCGCCTATCGGGCGGGCTGGTCGCGCAGCGTGAGCCTCGCGCCCGCCGCCGGCGGGCGGCTGCATTCGCGCCCCGTCTATCATGGCGCGCTGACGGCCCTGTGGGCTCTGGCGCCCGCCCTCCTCGTCCTGAGCCTGTGGGCGCTCCTCGCCGACCCCGCCAGCCGCGCCTTCATCCTCGCCCAGCTTCCGCCCGACGTCGCCGCGCTCGACGGGCCGAAGCTGGAGGAGGCCGTGAGGCGCATCCGCCAGATCGAATCCGGCCTCGGCGTCGCCGGGGGGGCCGCGCCCTTCGAGAACGCCGCCGCGCAGGCGCTCGCCGAGTTCCGCACGCTGGCCTTCGCGGCGGTCGTCGCCGCCGCCGCCGGCACCGGCGCGCTGGCGCTGCTGGCGGCGCGCCGGCGCATCACCGCCCGGCTTCGCGCCCGCAACGAGGTCGAGCGCATCGTCGGCTGGCTGATGATCGCCTGCTCGGTCGTCGCCATCCTGACCACGGCCGGCATCGTCGCCTCCCTGCTCGCCGAGGCCGTCCGCTTCTTCACCTTCGTCAGCCCGGCCGACTTCTTCCTCGGCACAGTGTGGCGGCCCGGCTTCTCGACCACCGGCCACGGCGCCGGCGGCGAGTACGGCCTTTTGCCGCTTCTGTGGGGCACGCTGATGGTGGCCGCCATCGCCATGCTGGTGGCGCTGCCCATCGGCCTGATGGCGGCGATCTATCTTTCGCAATATGCGCGCCCGAAGCTGCGCAACGCGGTCAAGCCGGCCATCGAGGTGCTGGCCGGCATCCCCACCATCGTCTACGGCTTCTTCGCGCTGGTCTCGGTCGGGCCGTTCCTGGCCTCGGCCGGCACGGTGCTCGGCCTTCCCATCCGCGCCACCAGCGCGCTGACGGCCGGCGTGGTGATGGGCATCATGATCATCCCCTTCATCTCCTCGCTGTCGGACGACATCATCCGCCAGGTGCCCAAGGGCCTGCGCGACGGCTCTCTGGGGCTGGGCGCGACGCAGTCGGAGACCATCCGCCGCGTCGTCCTGCCGGCCGCGCTTCCCGGCATCGTCGGCGCCTTCCTGCTCGCCGTCAGCCGCGCCATCGGCGAGACGATGATCGTGGTGCTGGCGGCCGGCAACAGCCCGTTCCTGCGGCTCAACCCCGGCGAGCCGGTCTCGACCGTCACCGTCACCATCGTCAACCAGCTGACCGGCGACACCGACTTCGCCTCGCCGCAGTCTCTGGTGGCGTTCGCGCTGGGCCTGACGCTGTTCGCCATGACCCTCGTCCTCAACGTCGCCGCGCTCTATATCGTGCGCCGCTACCGGGAGCAGTACGAATGAACGCGCAGGAACGGCTCTCCCTCATACGCGCCGGCCTTTCCGCCCGCCACGCCCGCGAGAAGCGCTTCCGCCTCTACGGCGTCGCGGCGATAGCCGCCGCGCTCGGCTTCGTCGCCATCCTGTTCGGCATGATCCTCGTGCGGGGCCTGCCCGCCTTCACCCAGGCGACGCTGTCGCTCGACGTCGCCTTCGACCCGGCGATCCTCAAGGTCGAGGACAAGCCGCAGCGCCGGGAGGGCCAGTCGCCGGCGGAGTTCCGCAAGGCGCTCCTGGACTGGGAACGCAAGGTGACGATGCTGAACTTCAACCGCATCGTCGAGCAGGCGGTGCGCGCGGCCGCGCCCGGCACCACGGCCGACGCCAGGCAGGCGCTCTCCATCGTCGAGACCAACGCCCGCTTCCAGCTTCGCGACATGGTCGTCGCCGATCCGGGCCTGATCGGCCGCACGGTCCGCGTCGACATGCTCGCCTCCGCCAACGCCGACAACTGGCTGAAGGGCAACATCGACCGCAGCCTGCCCGACGCCCAGCAGCAGCTTTCCGCCCCGGCGCGGGCGCTGGCCGACCAGCTCCACGCGGACGGCAGGATCCGCTTCGCCTTCGCCTGGCACATCTTCACCAATGTCGACTCGCGCTCGGCCCCGGCGGCGGCCGGCCTTGCCGGCGCCTTCGTCGGCTCGCTCTACATGATGCTGGTGGTGATCGTGCTCGCCGTGCCCATCGGCGTCATGAGCGCGGTCTATCTGGAGGAGTTCGCGCCGAAGAACCGCTTCACCGACCTGATCGAGGTCAACATCAACAACCTCGCCGCCGTGCCTTCCATCGTCTTCGGCCTGCTCGGCGCGGCCGTGTTCATCAACTGGTTCCGCCTGCCGCTGTCGGCCCCGCTGGTCGGCGGCCTGGTGCTGACGCTGATGACGCTGCCCACCGTCATCATCGCCACGCGCTCCGCGCTTCGCGCCGTGCCGCCGTCGCTGCGGCAGGCGGCGCTGGGGCTGGGCGCGTCGAGGACGCAGACCGTGTTCCACCATGTGCTGCCCGTCACCTATCCCGGCATCCTCACCGCCACCATCATCGGCGTGGCGCAGGCGCTGGGCGAGACCGCGCCGCTGCTGCTGATCGGCATGAACGCCTTCGTGGCGCAGGTGCCGGCGACCCCGCTCGACCAGTCCACCGCGCTGCCGGTGCAGATCTACCTGTGGCAGGGCAACGAGAACCGCAACTTCTTCGAGGCCCGCACCTCGGCCGCGATCATCGTGCTGCTGGCGCTGATGCTGACCCTGAACGCCATCGCCATCTTCCTGCGCACCCGGCTGGAGAAACGCGCATGACCACCAACGCCAGAACGGAGGCCACCCCCATGCACATGCCGGCCGAAAGAATCGTTCCGCAGTCCGACCTCTACGAGACGCCCTCCTCCACCGTGCGCACGCCCGACGCCGAGCCGCGCCCGGCCCGCATCGTGGCCCGCAAGGTCAACGTGTTCTACGGGGCCAAGCAGGCGCTGTTCGACGTCTCCATCGACATTCCCGAGCGCGCCGTCACCGCCTTCATCGGCCCGTCGGGCTGCGGCAAGTCGACCTTCCTGCGGTGTCTCAACCGCATGAACGACACCATCGAGGGCTGCCGCGTCACCGGCACGATCCGCCTCGACGGCGCCGACATCGCCGACCCGGCGCTCGATCCGGTCGAGTTGCGCGCGCGCGTCGGCATGGTGTTCCAGAAGCCGAACCCCTTCCCCAAGTCGATCTACGAGAACGTCGCCTACGGCCCGCGCATCCACGGGCTGGCGCGGGCCCGCGCCGACCTCGACGCCGTCGTGGAATCGAGCCTGCGCAAGGCCGGTCTGTGGGGCGAGGTCAAGGACCGCCTCAACGAGCCGGGCACCGGCCTTTCCGGCGGCCAGCAGCAGCGCCTGTGCATCGCGCGCGCCATCGCCGTGTCGCCCGAGGTGATCCTGATGGACGAGCCGTGCTCGGCGCTCGACCCCATCGCCACCGCCCGCATCGAGGAGCTGATCGACGAGCTCACGCAGAACTTCACCATCGTCATCGTCACCCACTCCATGCAGCAGGCCGCGCGCGTGTCGCAGCGCACCGCCTTCTTCCATCTCGGCAACCTGGTCGAGGAAGGGCCGACCGACATGATCTTCACCGGCCCGCTGGAGAAGCGGACGCAGGATTACATCACCGGCCGCTTCGGCTGAGCGGGAAGGAGGCAGCAGCCATGGGACAGCACACGGTCACCTCCTTCGACGAGGACCTCGACGCCATCGACGGCCTGATCCACGACATGGGCGACCTCGCCGGCGCCATGGTGGCGGCCGCGGCCCGTTCGCTGGTCACGTCGGACGCCGCGCTCGCCCAGCGCGTCGTCTCCGACGACGCGCTGATGGACGCGCACCAGCGCGAGCTCGACGACCGCGCCATCACGCTCATCGCCAAGCGCCAGCCCGTGGCGCAGGACCTGCGCTTCGTGGTCGGCGCCATCCGTATGGCCGCCGACCTGGAGCGCATCGGCGACCTCGCCAAGAACATCGCCAAGCGCGTCGGCGCCGTCGGCGAGGGCGTCGCCCCGCGCGAGCTGTCGCATTCGATCGAGGCGATGGCGCAGGCCGTCATGGTCCAGGTCGGCGCCGCGGTCGCCCGCTACGAGGCGCGCGACGCCGAGGCGCTGATGCGGCTGCGCGACGACGACGAGAAGATCGACGTGCAGTACACCGCCGCCTTCCGCGAGCTGCTGACCTACATGATGGAGGACCCGCGCAACATCACCGCCTGCACGCACCTGCTGTTCTGCGCCAAGAACCTTGAGCGCATCGGCGACCATGTGACGAACATCGCCGAGAACGCCTATTATGTGCTGACGGGCCGGCAGCTTCCGCTCAACCGGCCCAAGCATGACGAGACCGCGCTGACGGTCGAGCCGGACTGAGACGCGCAGGCGGGAAACGGGCGATGATTGCACCGAAGATCATGGTGGTGGAGGACGAGGAGCCGCTGGGCGTCCTCCTGCGCTACAACCTCGAGGCCGAGGGCTATCAGGTCGAGGTGGTGAGCCGCGGCGACGAGGCCGAGATGCGGCTGCGCGAGACCGTGCCCGACCTGCTGGTGCTCGACTGGATGGTGCCGGCCGTCTCCGGCATCGAATTGTGCCGGCGGCTGCGGCTCAGGGCCGAGACCGAGCGCCTGCCCATCATCATGCTGACGGCGCGCGGCGAGGAGAGCGACCGCGTGCGCGGCCTGACCACCGGCGCCGACGACTATCTGGTCAAGCCGTTCTCGACGCCGGAGTTCATCGCCAGGGTGCGCGCGCTCCTGCGCCGGGCCAAGCCCGAGGTGCTGTCCTCGGTGCTCAAGGTCGACGACCTCGTGCTCGACCGCGAGACCCATCGCGTCCACCGCGGCGAGGCCGAGGTGAAGCTGGGGCCGACCGAGTTCCGGCTGCTGGAGTTCCTGATGCAGCATCCCGGCCGCGTCTTCTCGCGCGGCCAGCTTCTCGACAATGTCTGGGGCCAGACGATCTATATCGACGAGCGCACCGTCGACGTGCATGTCGGGCGGCTGCGCAAGGCGGTCAACGTCGAGGGCCTGCCCGACGTCATCCGCACCATCCGCGGCGCGGGCTACGCGATCCGCGAGGCATAGTCCGGCGCGGCCGCCTCCGCGGCCGGCGCGAGGCCGGGCGCGAAGATCTCATGGTCGACGAAGGCGAGCGCCTGGCGGGCGCAGCCCTCGCGGATGAGCGGCGTCTCGTCGGCCTCGAGGTCGAAGGAAAGGGCCGCTTCGCGCCGGCCGCCCGCGGTGCGGGCGAGCGCGGCGCGCATCGCCGGCTCGATCATGTCGAAGGCCGAGGTGCCGTGGCCGACGAGCGCCACCGGCGCCGGGTCGATCAGCGCAAACAGGCTGCCCAGCCCGAAGCCCAGCGCCTCGCCCGCCCGCGCGAACGCCTCGCGCTCGCGGCCGGGCCGGGCCCGCGCCGCCTGCGCCAGCTCCAGCATGGTGGCGTCGTCGATGTCGGCCGCCGGCGGCGCGTCCTCGCCCTGCCCGCGCGCATGGCGAAGGATCGCGTAGTTGCCGGCATAGGCCTCGATGCAGCCGCGCCGGCCGCAGCGGCACAGCGCGCCGTCGGGAATGTGGGTCATGTGGCCGAACTCGCCGCCCGACGAGCGCGAGCCGGAAAACAGGCTGCCGCGCAGCATCAGCCCCATGCCGATGCCGTTGGAGAGCAGCACGGCGACGAAATTGTCGCGGTAGCGCTGCGGCGCGCGGCCCTTGAGCGCCACGGCGATCATGTTGCAGTCGTTCTCGACCGTCGCCGGCACGCCGAATTCCGCCTCCAGCGCGTCGGCGAAGGCGACGTCGCTGTGCGGCGTGATCGGCGACCACAGCAGCGTGCGCGCCGCCGAATCCGTGATGCCCTGGATGCCGAGCGCCATGCGCAGCACCGGCCCCGCGCCCGCTTCCGCCCGCGCCAGCACGCGCCGCACCGCGGCCGCCACCGCCTCGACCAGCTCGGCCCGCGACAGCGTCAGCGTCGAGGGGCGCGACACGTCCTGCGCGATCTCGCGGCCGGCATAGTCGATCAGCGTCGCCGACAGCGCGTTGAGCGACAAAACCACGGCGACCACGCTCGCCGCGCCCGGGTTGAGGCCGAGCGCCACCTGCGGCCGGCCGCGCCGCGAGGCGGCGGTCTCGCTGCCGCCGGCCTCGATCACGATGCGCTCCTCGATGAGGCTGGCCGAGATGGTCGAGATGGTCGAATGGCTCAGCGCCGTGGCGGCGGCGATCTCGGTGCGCGAGGGCTGGCCGGCGCGCCGCACCGCCGCGATCACCATCGCGCGGTTCTGCCTGCGCAGGTCATCGTGGCGCACGCCAACGATCATTGCCAGCCTCTCCTCCCGCCGCCGCTCGCGGCCGCCCGGTTCCGGTCGTTCGATTCGCGCGGTCCGGTTCGGGCGCTTCCTGCCCTCGCGCCGCCCGCCTTGCAAGCCGGCCGGGATATTGACACGCGCTTTCGGCTGAGTCATTCTTTTTTTCGAAGCTCGAAAAAATAGCTTCGCATCGCAGCAGGGCACGTCATCAGCGCCTTGCAGGGCGCAGGGAGGAACATCATGAAGAAGATCGCAACCGCCATGCTGGCGGGCGTCGCCGCGTCGGTGGTCATGTCGCTGGCGCTGCCGGCCCCGGCCTTCGCCGAGGGCAAGATGATCGGCGTCTCCTGGTCGAACTTCCAGGAGGAGCGCTGGAAGACCGACGAGGCGGCGATCAAGGCCGCGGTGGAGGCCGCCGGCAACACCTAC
This sequence comes from Hyphomicrobiales bacterium, assembly GCA_003577315.1. GTDB lineage: Bacteria > Pseudomonadota > Alphaproteobacteria > Rhizobiales > Rhizobiaceae > Aerobium. The sequence continues at coordinate 114,379 of QEVK01000005.1, forward strand.
ATCTCGGCCGACGCGCAGTCCTCGGCCGCCAAGCAGCTCACCGACGTCGAGGCGCTGATCAGCCAGGGCGCGGATGCGCTCATCATCCTGGCGCAGGACGCCTCGGCCATCGGACCGGCGGTCGAGAAGGCCGTGGCCGAGGGCATTCCCGTGGTCGGCTACGACCGGCTGATCGAGAACGCCGACGCCTTCTATCTCACCTTCGACAACAAGGAGGTCGGTCGCCTGCAGGCCCGCGCCGTCTACGAGGTCCAGCCCGAGGGCAACTACGTCTTCATCAAGGGCAACGGCGCCGACCCCAACGCCGACTTCCTGTTCTCCGGCCAGATGGAGGTGCTGAAGGAGGCGATCGATTCCGGCAGGATCAGGAATGTCGGCGAGGCCTATACCGACGGCTGGCTGCCGGCCAACGCCCAGCGCAACATGGAGCAGTTCCTGACCGCCAACAACAACGAGGTCGACGCGGTCGTGGCCTCCAACGACGGCACGGCCGGCGGCGCCATCGCCGCGCTGGACGCGCAGGGTCTTGCGGGCTCGGTGCCGGTCTCCGGCCAGGACGGCGACCACGCGGCGCTGAACCGCATCGCGCTCGGCACCCAGACCGTCTCGGTGTGGAAGGATTCGCGCGAGCTCGGCAAGGCCGCGGCCGAGATCGCCAACCAGCTCGCCGACGGCGCCGCGATGGAGGACATCGAGGGCGCGGTCAAATGGGCGGAAGGCCCGAACAAGGTCGAGATGAACGCGATCTTCCTCGCGCCCAACCCGATCACCCGCGACAATCTCGACGTCGTCATCGACGCAGGCTGGGTGTCGAAGGAGGTCGTCTGCCAGGGCGTGGCGGCCGGCACGGTCGCGGCCTGCGACTGAGCGCGCGGCAACGGCCCGGACCTTGCGAACGCCGCGGTTTGACGAAAGCCGCGGCGTTTCCGTAATCTGGACAATCGAGGCGGCCGGACGGGAGGAACGACCATGTCGGACGCAGCAACCCGGGCGCCGGCCGACAGGGCGCGCATGAGCGCGCTCGGCCCGGCCGGACGGTTCCTGAAGGCCACCGAGCTCGACACGCGCATGCTCGGCATGATTGGCGCCCTCCTCCTCATCTGGGCGACTTTCCACATCCTGTCGGGCGGGCTGTTCCTGACCCCGCGCAACCTGTGGAACCTGTCGGTGCAGTCGGCCTCCATCGCGGTGATGGCCAGCGGCATGGTGCTGGTCATCGTCACCCGCAACATCGACCTTTCGGTCGGCTCGATCCTCGGCATCTGCGGCATGATCATGGGCGTCGTGCAGGCGCAGCACCTGCCCGGCCTGCTCGGCTTCGGCCATCCGGCGATCTGGGTGCTGGCCGCGCTCGCCGGCCTCGTCCTCGGCGTCGCCATCGGCGCGCTGCACGGCTGGGTCATCGCCTATCTCGGCGTGCCGGCCTTCATCGTCACCCTGGGCGGGCTCCTGGTGTGGCGCGGCGCGGCCTGGTGGGTGACAAGCGGCCAGACCGTGGCGCCGATGGACGCCACCTTCCGCCTGATGGGCGGCGGCCCGGGCGGCGCCGTCGGCTCGACATGGAGCTGGCTGGTCGGGCTCGCCGCCTGCGCCGCCGTGGTCGCGATGCTCGCCAACGCCCGCGCCCAGCGCAAGCGCTTCTCCTTCCCGCTGCGCCCGGTCTGGGCCGAGACCTTCCTCGGCGCGGTGGCCTGCGCCCTCATCCTCGGCGCGGTGTGGGTGGCCAATTCCTACCCGTGGCCGTCGGGCATCGTGCGCCGCTACTACCAGAGCCAGGGCATGGAGGTGCCGGAGAACGTCTTCATCGCCCACGGCATCGCCATCCCGGTGCTGATCGCGCTCGGCGTCGGCATCGTCATGACCTTCGTGGCCACCCGCACCCGCTTCGGCCGCTACGTCTTCGCCATCGGCGGCAACCCGGAGGCGGCCGAGCTCGCCGGCATCAACACCCGCTGGGTGACGATGAAAATCTTCATGCTGATGGGCGGGCTCGCCGCCATCGGCGCCATGATCTCGACGGCGCGCCTGAACGCGGCGACCAACGCGCAGGGCACGCTCGACGAGTTGCTCGTCATCGCCGCCGCCGTGATCGGCGGCACCTCGCTGTCGGGCGGCGTCGGCACCATCGCCGGCGCGATGCTGGGCGCGGTGCTGATGCAGTCGCTCGCCTCGGGCATGATCCTGCTCGGCGTCGACACGCCGTTGCAGAACATCGTCGTCGGGCTGGCGCTCGTCATCGCGGTGTGGCTCGACACCGTCTATCGCCGCCGGGTCGGCTGAGGAGGAGCCTCATGACGGACAAGCCCCCTCTCGTGGAGATGAAGAACATCTCGATCTCCTTCGGCGGCATCCATGCCGTGGACGACGCCTCCATCGACCTTCACGCCGGCGAGGTGGTGGCGCTTCTGGGCCACAACGGCGCCGGCAAGTCGACCCTCATCAAGATCCTGTCGGGCGCCTACAAGCGCGACGCCGGCGAAATCCTCGTCAACGGCGAGGAAGCCCGGATCGACAACCCGCGCGACGCCAAGAAATACGGCATCGAGACCATCTACCAGACGCTGGCGCTGGCCGACAACGTCGATGCCGCCGCCAACCTGTTCCTCGGCCGCGAGCTGCGCACCCGCTGGGGCACGCTCGACGACGTGGCCATGGAATCGCAGACGCGCAAGGTGATGGGCCGGCTCAACCCGCGCTTCCAGCGCTTCAAGGAGCCGGTGGTCAAGCTGTCGGGCGGCCAGCGCCAGTCGGTCGCCATCGCCCGCGCCATCCATTTCGACGCCCGCATCCTGATCATGGACGAGCCGACGGCCGCTCTCGGGCCGCAGGAGACGGCGCAGGTCGGCGAGCTGGTGCGCCAGCTCAAGGCCGACGGCATCGGCATCTTCCTCATCAGCCACGACATCCACGACGTGTTCGACCTCGCCGACCGCATCTGCGTGATGAAGAACGGCCAGGTCGTCGGCACGGCGCGCACCGAGGACGTGACCAAGGACGAGGTGCTGGGCATGATCATCCTCGGCAAGTGCCCGCCGGGCGCCACCCCCGGCCCGGGCGCGATGCGCGCCGTGGCGTAGGCGGCGATGCGGGAGCGGGCCGCGCGAAGAACAGACCACACGAAGAAAAAGGGAGCCCGTGGGGGGCTCCCTTTCAATTCCGGCTCCGTGGCCGCGATCAGCGGCAGCGGGCCTCGTAGATGCGGCCGTACTCGTCGCGGTAGCGGCACCAGCCGGGACGGTCGGCCGAGCGCCCGATGAGGTAGCCGGCGGTGCCGCCGATCAGCGCGCCGGCGAGCGCGCCGCTGGTGCGGCCGGTGGCGATGCCGCCGATCGCCGCGCCGGCGGCCGCGCCGCCCACGGCCGTCTGCTCCGCCGTGGTGCAGCCCGCCAGCATCAGCGCCGCGGCGGCTGCGATCAAGATCTTCTTCATTCCTGCCTCCATTGCGATTTGGGGGACCCTTCCCGCCGGAAGATGACCGGAAGGCATGGCGCAATCAAGTCCTACCGTTTCACCACGGTTTCGGCATCGTCACCGCGATTCGATGCGACAAGAACATCCGGCGGCTCGTAAGGTTCCACCGTGGCCGTCAGCCCGCCTTCGGCCGTGACGTCCCAGACGATCTCGGCGTCGGTCTCGGTCAGCAGCGGATCGACCTCGAAGCAGCGGGAAAAGACGCGCGGCGCGGCCCCCTCATGCGCGGCCGAAGCCGCCCCGATCCCGGCCTGGCAGTCCTCGATCGTCTCGTAGACCGGCAGCGGCGCGGGCAGCTCGCGGCACTGGGCAAGGTCGGGCGAGCAGCCGACGATGAGCAGGAAAGCGGCGATGTGTTCCATGACGGTACCCTTCCTTTCCGTGCGGTACCCTTTCGCCCCTTTCAACGCGCCGCGCCGGCTCCCGGTTCCGGCCCTGCCGCGCGAAAGCCGCCGGCTTCACCTTTCGGCAAGCCCCGGCGTGCCACTCTGGTCCGTTCGGCGACGGAGACACGGCATGACGACGGCGGCGAGGCTGGAGGCCTTCCTGGAGATGATGAGCGCCGAGCGCGGCGCGAGCGACAACACGCTCGCCGCCTACCGGCGCGACCTCGAGGACGCATCCGCCTTCCTCGGCGGCCGGCTGGCGCAGGCGGACGCGGGCGACGTGCGCGCCTTTCTCGACGATATTTCGCGGCGCGGCTTCGCCCCCGCCTCGCAGGCGCGCAAGCTGTCGTCGCTGCGCCAGTTCTTCCGCTTCCTCTATGCCGAGGGGCTGCGGACCGACGACCCGACCGGCACGGTGGACGCCCCGCGCAAGGAGCGGCCGCTGCCGAAGACGATGCGCGAGGACGCGGTGACGCGCCTGATCGCCCGCGCCGAGGCCGAGAAGCGCGAGGCCCGGGACCAGGGGGGCGACGGCCCGGCATATCCTGCCGCCTGCCGGCTGCACGCGCTCGTCGAGACGCTCTACGCCACGGGCCTGCGCGTCTCCGAGCTGGTCGCCCTGCCGCTGGCGGTGGCGCTGCGCGACGAGCGCTTCTTCGTCGTGCGCGGCAAGGGCGCGAAGGAGCGCATGGTGCCGCTGTCGCGCGCGGCCAGAGCGGCGCTGAAGGAATGGCTCGCCGCGCGCGACAGGCAGCCGGCGTGGAAGGAAAGCCCGTTCCTGTTTCCCGCCGCCTCCGACAGCGGCCATCTGCCGCGCCAGGTGTTCGCGCGCGAGCTGAAGGCGCTGGCCGGCCGCGCCGGCGTGCCGGCGGCGCGCGTGTCGCCGCACGTGCTGCGCCACGCCTTCGCCAGCCACCTCTTGCAGAACGGCGCCGACCTGCGCGCCGTGCAGCAGCTTCTCGGCCATTCCGACATCTCGACCACGCAAATCTACACCCACGTGCTCGAAAACCGGCTCGCCGAGCTGGTCAGCCGCCATCACCCGCTTGCCGACTAGGCGCTCTGTCGCTATGTGAGGCGCAGATTTTGCTCGCGAAAGTCGCCACAGGCGGCCTTTCACCTTTCGATCCCGCGTTCGGAACCATCACGGCGGATGTTCAACTATCTCGATTTCGAAAAGCCGGTCGCCGACCTCGAAGGCAAGATCATCGAACTCAAGAAGCTGTCCGAGAGCGGCGAGGCCGTCGACGTCGGCGACGAGATCGCGCGGCTGGAGAAGCGCTCGCAGGACGCGCTGCGCGACATCTACCGCCAGTTGAGCCCGTGGCAGAAGGTTCAGGTGGCGCGCCATCCCGACCGGCCGCACTGCCTCGACTATGTGCGCGCGCTCTTCACCGAGTTCACGCCGCTGGCCGGCGACCGCGCCTATGCCGAGGACCAGGCGCTGGTGGCGGGCTTCGCGCGCTTCCGCGGCGAGCCGGTCGCCGTGCTCGGGCTGGAGAAGGGCAACGACACCAGCACGCGGCTCAGGCACAATTTCGGCAGCGCCCGGCCCGAGGGCTACCGCAAGGCCGTGCGCGTGATGGAGCTGGCCGAGCGCTTCTCCATCCCCGTCGTCAGCCTGGTCGACACCGCCGGCGCCTATCCCGGCATCGGCGCCGAGGAGCGCGGCCAGGCCGAGGCCATCGCGCGCTCGACCGAGGCGTGCCTGGGCCTGACCGTGCCCAACGTCGCCGTCGTCATCGGCGAGGGCGGCTCGGGCGGCGCCATCGCCATCGCGGTGGCCAACCATGTCTACATGCTCGAGCACGCGATCTATTCGGTGATCTCGCCGGAAGGCGCGGCCTCGATCCTGTGGCGCGACACCACGCGCTCGAAGGACGCGGCCACCTCGATGAAGATCACGGCGCAGGACCTCCTGGAGCTGAAAATCATCGACGGCGTCATCGCCGAGCCGCTCGGCGGCGCGCATCGCGGGCCGGAGGCGACGATCCGGGCGACCGGCGAGCAGATCGCCAGGGGCTTCGCCGACCTGAAGCGCGCGCCGATGGACTATCGCGAGCACCGCCGCGAGAAGTTCCTCGCCATGGGGCGCAACCTGTAGGACGGCCCGCGGCGCCCACCTTTTCGCCACAAATTCGCCGCGCGCGTCCGCTCAATGGGCGTGTGCGCACGCAATGACTTTCGCGTGAGCGGCATTTGGTAAAGATTGCGGTAAGGGAATTTCAAGGTTAACCCGCCATGGTCGGCTCAGGGGCAGGACGGGTTCGGGGACGGACGGCCCCGGCATCCACGAATGAAAGCACGATCCGCATTCCGATGAAAACGAGCTTCGCACGCGCCGGTCTTGTCGTTGCCGCCATCGCCCTCGCCGGCGCCCTCGCCGGATGCACCGAGGCGACGCTGGGCGACGTCTCGGCCAAGGCGACCAGGCAGCTTCCGCCCGAGCTGGTGAAGTCGATGCGCGCCAAGGGCATGACGACGACCTCGCCGATCATGGTGCGCATCTTCAAGGAGGAGAGCAAGCTCGAGATCTGGAAGCAGAAGGACAACGGCCGCTACGACCTGGCGGCAAGCTACGACATCTGCAAGTGGTCGGGCCGGCTGGGGCCGAAGTTCACGGAAGGCGACCGCCAGGCGCCGGAGGGCTTCTACACGGTGCGGCCGCACCAGATGAACCCGCAGTCGAGCTATCACCTGTCGTTCAACATCGGCTTCCCCAACGCTTACGACCGCGCCCACGGCCGCACCGGCCAGCATCTGATGGTACACGGCGCCTGCTCCTCGGCCGGCTGCTACTCGATGACCGACGAGCAGGTGGAGCAGATCTACGCCTTCGGCCGCGACGCCTTCAGGGGCGGGCAGACCGAGTTCCAGATCCAGGCCTTCCCCTTCCGCATGACGGCGGCCAACATGGCCCGCTACAAGGACGATCCGAACTATGAGTTCTGGACCATGCTGAAGGAGGGCTACGACCATTTCGAGATCACCAGGGTGCCGCCCAAGGTCGACGTGTGCGGCAAGCGCTACGTCTTCAACCGCATCCCGGAGCCGGGCAGGACCTTCCAGGCCAATGCCGCCTGCCCGGTGACGACCCAGCCCGCCAATCTCGAGACCGCCTACCGCAGCTACCAGAAGACCTACGAGGCCGCGTTCTCGGCCGCGCTCGCCGGCCAGGGCAAGACGACCACGCCGTCGCCCTCCATCGCCGGCGCCAGGGAGGCCGCCCTCGTCGCCGACTGGTCGCGCCGGCGCGCCCGCGGCGAGAAGGTGACACGCGAGCCGCCGACGCTGGAGCGGCCGCAGATCCTCGCCTCCGAGCAACCTGCCGCGCCGCGGCCGCTTCCGACCGCCGCCGCCGGCCTGCCGACCCCGGCGCCCGCCGCCCGGCAACCCGTCCCGCAGCAGGCCGCCCCGCAGCAGGCCGAGGCGGCGAGCCCGCAGGCCGAGGCCGCGGCCGCCGCGGCCGGGCAGGAGGCGCAGCCCGCGCCCCCCGGCCTGCGCAAGCGGCTGCTCGGCATGTTCGGCGGCTGACGCGGCCGTGGACGGCGAAGCCGAGACCTACGACCTGAAGGGGCTGAACTGCCCGCTGCCGGTGCTGCGCACGCGAAAGCGCCTCGCCGGCATGACGCCGGGCGCGCGCCTGTGGATCGAGACCACCGACCCGCTCGCCGTCATCGACATTCCCGCCTTCTGCACGGATGACGGCCACACGCTGGTGACGAGCGAGACGGTGGCCGGCGGCCACCGCTTCCTGATCGAGCGCAGATAGGCGCGGCCGCCCCGGCCGGCCCCGGCTGGCCCCGGGGGCTGGCGATGTGCGTTTCCGCCTATGTCCTGAAGCCGGCGATCGCCAGAGGATTGTCCTCGAGCGCGGCGCGGTCGGGCGCGTCGACCGCCGGCTCGCCCATGAAGGCGGCAAACAGCCGCCGCACATAGTCTTCCGGCAGGTCGCAGGTGATCAGCACGATGCGGGTGCCGCGGGCTCCCTCGGGCCAGGCCGGCAGCCGCGCCGGCGGGTGCATCAGCTTCTGCACGCCATGGACGACGAGCGGCCGCCAGGGGTCCTCGGCAAGCTCGATGACGCCCTTCATGCGCAACAGCTTCTCGCCCTGCGTGGCGCGCAGGAGGTCGAGGAACGCCTCGACCGCGGCGAACGGCACCGGCCGGTCGCGCGTCAGCGCCACCGTGGCGATGCGGCCGTCGTGATGGTGGTGATGGCGACGGTTGCCGCCATGGTCGTGGCCATGCCCGTCGTCGTGGTGGTGACGATGATCCTCGTGGCCGTGGTCGTCCGGCGCCTCGCCCAGCCAGCGGCGCATGTCGGCCGTCCTGGTCTCGGGGTCGTAGAGGCCGCAATTCACCAGCGCCGACGCCGTCGCGTCCTCGCCGGCGTCGATGACCGGCGCGGAAGGGTTCAACCGGCGCAGCCGCTCGCGCAGCAGGCGAAGCCCGTCCGGCGCGGCGAGCTCGGCCTTGGTCACGACCAGGCGGTCGGCGACGGCAGCCTGCCGCACCGCCTCCTCATGCGCGTCGAGCGTCGAGGCGGCGTTGACGGCATCGACCACGCAAACGACGCCGTCGAGCCTGAGCGCCTGCATCAGCACCGGATGCGCCATCACCGCCTGGAGCACCGGCACCGGATCGGCAAGGCCGGTGGTCTCGATGACGATGCGCTTCAGCGGCGCGATGCGGCCGGTCTGCATGCGGTCGATCAGGTCGGCCAGCGTGTCGACCAGCTCGCCGCGCACGGTGCAGCACAGGCAGCCGTCGGCAAGCTCGATCACGCCGTCGCTCGCCTGCTCGACCAGCAGGTGGTCGATGGAGACCTCGCCGAACTCGTTGATGATGACGGCCGTGCCGTCGAGCGCCGGCTCCTTCAGAAGCCGGTTGAGCAGCGTCGTCTTGCCGGCCCCGAGGAAGCCGGTGAGGATCGAGACGGCGACGGGCGGGTGCGCGGCCACGGCGCTCAGCCGCCCTGCGCCATGGCTTCGGGCGCATAGTCGGGCCGCGGCGTCGGGATCGGCACGTCGGCGTAATGCGGCACGTCGGGGGCGGGCCCGGTGGCGCCCCCGAGCGCGACCGCCACCGCCTGCGGCTCGCGCAGCGGCTGCCTCGACAGGTGCGGCGAGGTGTAGAGCGGCTTGCCCTGCGGCCCGCGCGCCTCCGTCACCGCCTTCCAGTGCTCCTGCGTGCAGATGACGGGCCGCAGGTTGACGGCCGAGGCGGGCTCCTTGCCGGTCGGGCGCAGCTGCCCGAGATAGGGCGCGGTGTCGCCCGGCGTCTCGAACCCGCGGGCGAGCATGTTGGCCGCCTTGTCGGCGCGCGCCTCGACGGTGGGCTCGCCGATCACCACCGCGAGCAGGCTGCGGCCGCGCCGCGTCGCCGAGGCGACGAGGTTGAAGCCGGAGGGGCAGGTGTAGCCGGTCTTCATGCCGTCCGCGCCGGCAAAGCGCAGGATCAGGTCGTTGTGGTTCTCGATCAGCTTGTTGTCGGCCGTCAGCGCCTCGATGGAATAATAGTGGGCGTATTCGGGGAACTCGTTGCGCATGGCCATGGCGAGCACGGCGAGATCGCGCGCGTTGGTCACCTGCGCGTCGGCGTGCAGCCCGTGCGGGTTGACGAAATGCGTGCCGGTCATGCCGAGCCGCCGCGCCTCCTCGTTCATGCGCCTGGCGAAGGCGGCGCGCGAGCCGGTCAGGCTCTCGGCCACCGCGGTCGCCACGTCGTTGGCCGACTTGACCATCAGGATCTTGATGGCGTTGTCCACGGTCAGCACCGAGCCGGGCTTGTAGCCCATCTTGCTCGGCGGCTCCTTGGCGGCGCGCTCGGAGATGCGCACCGGCGAGGAAAGCGTGATCTCGCCGGCCTTGATCGCCCGGAACAGGACGAAGGTCGTCATCAGCTTGGTCAGCGAGGCCGGATACCAGGGCGCGAAGGCGTCCTCGTGCTCCAGCACCTTGCCGGTGCCGAGGTCGACCAGCACCGCCGGCCCGGCATGCGCGGCGCCCGCGCCCGCCAGCAAAACGGCCAGGCCGGCCGAAAGGGTGCGTCGGAAAAGCGGTCTGCGCATGGTCTCGGCCCTGTTCGCCTCTTGCCGTTGTCGTGCCGGGATCTCTATGGTCCTGCCTGACGGAAGGAAAGACCCCGGCCGTCACCGCTGCTATCTAGCCTATATGTCGTCAGCATGGCAAAGCCGCGTGACGCACGAGGCCGGACCGACAACGAGGAATGCCGCCAATGCCGATCCTGAACCGCGCCGCCGAACTGCACGCCGAAGTGACGGAGTGGCGGCGCCACCTCCACGCCAGGCCCGAGCTGCTCTACGACGTGCACGAGACCGCCGCCTTCGTCGCGCGGAAGCTGGAGGCGTTCGGCTGCGACGAGGTCGTGCCCGGCATCGGCCGCACCGGCGTGGTCGGGGTCATCCGCGGCCGCCTCGGCGCCAATCCCGGCGAGGGGCCGGCCATCGGCCTGCGCGCCGACATGGACGCGCTGCCGCTCAACGAGACCACCGGCAAGCCCTATGCCTCGCAGACGCCGGGCAAGATGCACGCCTGCGGCCATGACGGCCACACCGCCATGCTTCTGGGCGCGGCGAAATACCTCGCCGAGACGCGCAACTTCGCCGGCACGGTCGTCGTCGTCTTCCAGCCGGCCGAGGAGGGCGGCGCCGGCGGCAAGGCGATGGTGGAGGACGGGCTGATGGAGCGTTTCGGCATATCGCGCGTCTTCGGCATGCACAACATGCCGGGCCTTCCCGTCGGGCGCTTCGCCATCCGACCCGGCCCGATCATGGCCGCGACGGCGGAGTTCACCGCCACCATCGAGGGCAGGGGCGGCCACGCCGCCATGCCGCACACGACCATCGACCCGGTGGTGGCGGCCAGCCAGATCGTGCTCGCCTTGCAGACCATCGCCTCGCGCACCGTCGACCCGATCGATTCGGCGGTGGTGTCGGTCACCAAGTTCCACGCCGGCGACGCCTACAACGTCATTCCCCAGACGGCCGAGATCGCCGGCACGGTGCGCACCCTGCGCGACGAGGTGGCCGAAACCGTCTTCTCCCGCATGCGCGCCATCTGCGACGGCATCGCGGCCGCGACCGGCACGACGGTGAACCTTGTCATCGACGTCAACTATCCCGTCACCCGCAACGATCCGCGCGAGACCGATTTCGCCGCCGCCGTCGCGGCCGAGGTGGCCGGCGCGGCCGGCGTCGCGACCGACATGGCGCCGGTGATGGGCGGCGAGGATTTCTCCTACATGCTGCTGGCGCGGCCGGGCGCCTTCATCTTCGCCGGCAACGGCGACACGGCCGGCCTCCACAACCCCGCCTACGATTTCAACGACGAGCTGATCCCGCACGGTATCTCCTACTGGGTGCGGCTCGCCGAGACGGCGCTGGCGCGATAGCGCGGGCGAGGCGACGCCAAAACGGTTGGCGAACGGCGGCGAAGCCGCTATATCGCGAGGCGACGGTCCCGTAGCTCAGCAGGATAGAGCATCAGATTCCTAATCTGAGGGTCACAGGTTCGAATCCTGTCGGGATCACCATGGCTTTTCATAAGTGCATGATTTTATTTAATAATATTAATTCAGCCCCCGCACCTGCGGCATAAAGAGGACCATTGATTCCATTGATAAAACCTGAGCCACCCCCGCACCTAAAATGACAAAAACCCCGCCAGCCGGAGCCAGCGGGGCGTTGCATGAGACGCGGTACTCGAACACTGCCGCGCCGGCCACTGTGGCCGGAGAGGGTAAATGGGCGATTAATGCGGCTGACGGCGCGTTTGCCCCTGCTCAATCCGCTCAAGAATTTCGCGCGTCACCCTCATATCAGACGCCAGCGCATTCAGGCTTGTCTCGACTGCCCGGAGCGCGGCTGACGCATCCCGGCTCGAAACCTCGACATTGGTAATGCGCAACTCGTGATTATCGAGAACCCGACCGGTAGTTTCGAGCGCCACGATACGCCCCTCCAGCCTCTCGATATTGGCGGCATTGGCGTCCCGGCCGGTCACGAGCGCATTATAGGCCATACCCCAGCCAACGCCGGTAAGGATCAGCGTCACGAACAGCAGAAGCGTGTTGAGGTTCAGCTCGTACTTGAATGGCGGCCGGTGCATGTTCGCGTCCTCGCTCGTCAAAGCCCCGCTCCTGTTTTGATGCACTGCGATGATGGGTCACTGCCAGCAACCTTGCGCCCGGCCATAGCGGTCGGTGGAAACGAGGTAACGCGCAATCTGCACCTCGGACTGGACCAGCGCGGCCGGGCTATTCGCTGCCGGTGGTTTCTTCCATCCCGCGCAGTTGCTCGCAGTCTGACTGCACCCCGCCAAGCCCAATGCAGACGTGATAGCGATCCAGGCCATCCACTTCATGGTCAATTCCTTCGCGTTTCTGGTGGGCTTCGACATCGGCTTTGAGCCGGGAGAGACGCTCAGCATCCTTGCCTGCCTGATAGGCAAAGCGGTGCGAGAAGGTGAGCAGGCCAAGGGCAATGACGATGGCGGCCATCGCCACGCCTGCACGTGAGGCGAGGAAGGACAGCATTAGGACCTCACCTCATCGGCGATGTCTTTCACCCTGCGCACGAAGCCCCGGCCGCCAATAAGCGCGACTACAGCCAGCACCACGACGCCACCGGTGGCTACCCATGCGACTTCCGGATAATCGCGGTAGAACGAGCCGACGCCGGCGAGAGGTACGGCAAGCAACCACTGCCACCATCCCCTGCGCTCGGCCTTCTCGGCTTCCTGCTCAACCGCCTCCGGCACGACCGGTTTCTCCACGGGGACCGGAACTTCCTTGATAGGCTGCCCTTCGGCATGACGCTTGCGAACCACGGCCAGCACCGACCGTACATGCTCAGGCTTTGCGCCGGTGCGCTGGCCGCTATAATAGCCACCGCCATCAGGCTTTGGCAGGCTCGCCCATTCCTGTGCCAGATTGAGCATGAGCGTGTCCTCGCTCATTCGTCCGGCAAGGTATTTGTCGATGCCACGCTGCCCAAGCAGGAAGCAGGCCATTTCGTCCTGGCAGTCAGCGTCATAGAGGCGTGTGCCAGGATAACGCTCTGGCAAGGTCTTGCGAATGGCCCGCATGGTTGTGCGCACGATCTGATAGCGACCAGCAGCCGAGCTATTCCACACGTTCGCCTTGTGTTGGAGCATGCGCGTTTGCAGGCCATCAATCTGCGTCAGCGTCATGCCTGTCAGATCAACCGGACCATCCGTCAACCGGCCATAGGCCAGCGTCTCGTTGTAGCCGTCTCCCTTGTCCGTTCCCTCGGTGAAACCGATCAGGTCGAGTATCGGGCGGTACACGTAAAAGCGGTCGCTCGCACTGAGAACGGCGGTGAGAAAGTCGACCACGGCAGCGGCGGGATAGTCCCGCTGCGGGCGGCGTAAAAGTCGTCCACTTTTTCCCTTTTCTGCGAGGCGC
>QEVK01000029.1 GCA_003577315.1 Hyphomicrobiales bacterium
TCTGGTCGGGCTACGCCCTCCCGGCGTTCCCCAAATGCGCCGCCAAGTGGACTACTTTTGCGCCGCCCAATGGCCGACTTTTACTCCGCCGTTGACAGTTGCGCCAGCACGCGCACCTCCTGCGCCACCACGGCGAATCCCTTGCCCGTCTCGCCGGCGCGGGCGGCCTCGACGCCGGCGTTGAGCGCCAGCAGGTTGGTCTGGAACGCCAGCTCGTCCATCATGTCGGTGATGGAGTTGATCTCGCGCGACGACTGCTCGATCTCGCCCATGGTGGCGACGGCGCGGCGCACGATCTCCCCCGACTTCTCCGCGCTCTGCCTGGCCCGGGCGACGATGCTGCCCGCCTCGGCGGCGCGCTGGGAGGAATTGCGCACCGCCTCCGTGATCTGGTTGAGCGCGGCGGCCGTCTCCTCCACGGAGGCGGCCTGCTGCTCGGTGCGCCGCGACAGGTCGTTCGCCGCCGCGCTGACCTCGCCCGCGGCGGTGTCGATGCTGGAGGCGGTGTGCCCGACCTGCTCGAGGGCGCCGCGCAGCGTCGAGACCGAATTGTTGAAGTCGAGGCGCAGCCGGTCGAGGCTCGGGAGGAAGGCCTCCCCGATCTCGCAGGTCAGGTCGCCCCGGGCGACCCTCTCCAGGCCCTGGCCGATCTCGGCGACGGCGCGCACGCGGCCGGTGATGTCGGTGGCGAACTTGACCACCCTGGTGACGCGGCCGGCATGGTCGATGATCGGGTTGTAGGACGCCTGGATCCACACCTCCCCGCCGTCCTTGCCGATGCGCTTGAACTCCTCGGCGACGAACTCGCCGCCGCGCAGCCGCCGCCAGAACTCGTCATAGGCGGCGCTGCGGGCATAGGCGGGCTCGACGAACAGGCGGTGATGCCGCCCCCTGATCTCGTCGAGGCCGTAGCCCATCGTCCTGCAGAAATTGTCGTTGGCGTCGGTGATCGTGCCGTCGAGATCGAACGCGACCATGGCCTGCGACCGGGAGATGGCCTCGATCTGGCCCTTGGCGTCGAGCGCGGCGGAGATGCGGTCGGCCTCCTGGGCGGTCATCTCGGCGACCCTGAGCCCGTTCCGGCGGAAGACCTCGACCGTCGCGGCCATGTCGCCCACCTCGTCGCGGCGGCCCAGATTGGGAACCGTCACGGCATAGTCGCCGTCGGCCATGCCGCGCATGGCCTTCGCCAGCCTGCCGAGCGGGGCCGTGATCGACCGGCTGACGAGCGCGGCGGCGGCCATCGCCAGCGCGAAGGCGATGGCGAGCGACCACAGCGCGAGCTGCTGGAAGCTTCCCGCAGCCGCGTGGATCTCGCCGCCGATCTCCTGATTGACCGCCTCGTGATAGTCGATGAACCTGTTGATGGCGGCGAGCCAGGCGTCGAACAGCGGGCGGACCTGCGCCAGGCTGGCCTGGGCGGCGTGGATCTCGCCGGCGTCCTGCCGCGCGATGACCTGTGCGACAAGCGGGTTGGCGCGCGACTGGATGCCGGCGATCTCGGCGAGGATGCCCCGCTCCTCGGCGGAGGCGCCGGCGGGCCCCTCGATCATCTCGGCCATCGCGGCCTCGTTTCGCGCGTAGTCGTCGGCAAGCCTGCCGATCAGCGCGACCGACTGCGCCCGCTCGCCGGCCGGCAGCAGGACGACGTCCCGGATCGCGATGGCCCGGTCGTGAACGCTGCCGCGGAAGTTGATGGCGTAGCGCTGCTTGACCGAGTTGATCTCGTTGATCTGGGAGAGATTTGCATTGAGTGCGTTCACCCGCGAGACCGAGACCCACGTAAGCGCCGCCATCAGCGCCAGCATGAATCCAAACCCCACGCCCAATCTGAAAGTTATTCCAAATCTAAATTTCGACATCTATTTTCCTCGTGCATCGCGCGTGTCGTCGCGGCTCAGGCGGCTTTGCTGATCGCAGGTCGCGCTGATTTCTCAGTATTGAAGCCGGTTACGGGGTTATTTATCTGTATTTGCGGCTTGTTCCGGGTCAATCGGAGCCATGCGGGGCAGGCTCCGGCCCTCCGGGGGCCTTCGGACGTGCTGCCGGGCGGGGGCGTGCGTGTCATTCGACCAACCCAATTGCGGACAATTATTGTGGCCCTATGACTTACAATTTATTATCAGAATATGAACAATATGCTTGATTCGGAAATTCCGCCGGAAAGGCTAATCTTCAGGTCGTGCAAGAATTACTTGGGCGTTGGAAAAGTTAATAATTGAGGACAGCAGCGAGTTGCCACGGACGATAGGCAGGAACGGCAGCCCCTACACCAGAGCCGCCATGCTCGGCGGCTTCGCCGCGCTGGTCGCGCGCGACGAAGCCGGGGCCATGGACCTGCTCAATCGGGCCGGCATTCCCGCCCGCGCCCTCGCCGATCCCGACATGCTGATTTCCTGGACCGCCGTCGGCGACCTGATGGAGGCGGTCGCGGCCAGGCTGGGGAAGCCCTGCCTCGGCCTGGAATGGGCGCAGTCGACACCCGACCCCTTCCTGAGCTTCGGGCCCCTCGCCCTTCTCGCCCAGTTTCACGGCACGCTCGGCGAATGGTGCACCGCCTCGCGCGACTACTGGCGCTACCACACCAACGCCTACGGCGTGGAGCTGCTGGACCCCGGGGACGGCGAGGACGCGGTCCTGCGTTTCTGGGCCAGCGACATGGTTCCGCCCTCCCCTCACCAGATCGAGCTGACGATCGGCGGCACCTGCATGATGCTGCGCGAACTGGCGGAGTTCGACGACAGCGGCTTCGTCCTGGTCCGCTTCCAGCACCTCGCCCCGCCCGACCCGAGCTGTCACGAGCGCCTGTTCCGCTGTCCCGTCGAGTTCGGCGCCTGCCACAACGAGCTCGTCTTTCGCCGCGCCCTCCACGAGCTGCCGATCCGGCCGCCGGCGGGCCATCTCGAGCGCTACGTCGCCGCCCGCACCAGCGCCGTGCCCGGCTTCGACGCATCGGCGCGCGCCATGGTCGAGGCCATGGTCCCCTGCTTCGTCGGCACGCGCTATTGCACCCTCGCGCACGTGGCCGAGCTTCTGTCGATGAACCCGAAGAAGCTGCAACGCGCGCTCGCCAGGCAGGGGACGCATTTCGCCGCGCTCGTCGACAAGGTGCGCGAGCGCATGGCGCGGCAGCTCCTCGTCGACACCGACGTGCCCGTCGCCAAGATCGCCGGCCTGCTCGGCTACGCCACGACGCCGCCCTTCACGGTGGCGTTCAGGCGCTGGGCCGGAACCTCCCCCCGCGAGTTCCGCAAGGGCTGCATGCCGGCCGCACGGCCCCTCTGACAACGCCTCACCTCGAACGCCCATGCCGCACCGCCCCCGCCGGAGACCGTCATGCGCCAAATGGACGCGCACCGCCGTTTCGGACGAAGGAAGCGCGAAAGCGCCCTTGCAACCGCCGGACCGGCCGATGCAATCTGAACCGGCAAACGGGTTGCAAGTTTCGATTTCTGCGGGTATTGGGCCGACATTCCCTTACGGCAGCCCATCGGACAGGAAAGCGGAAATGCGCGCCGCGCTTTGGCATGGAGAGCCCTATATACGGGCGGCTGTGCTCTACGGACTCGCCGACCTGGTCAGGTCCAGAGGCGGCGATCCGGTCGAGCTCGTCTCGCGCGTCGGCATCGATCCGGCGGCGCTGACCGATCCCGACCTGCTGATCTCCTATCCCCGCCAGGGGATGCTGATGGAGCTGGCGGCGGCCGAGTTCGACATGCCGGACCTCGGCCTCGAGCTGGCGCTCAGCATCCCGCCGCACTTTCCGAATGTGGGCCCGGTCATATTCCTCGCGCAGCTGGTTGACGATCTGGGCGGATGGATCGAGCAGGTCCTGCGCTACTGGCGCTATCACACCAACGGCTATGTCCTGCAGATGCTGGACGACGACGAAACCGGCGAGGTGATCCTGCGCTTCTGGCAGAGCCCGCTCATCGCGCCGCCGCGCCAGCAGATCGAGCTCAATCTGGCGAGCTGCTGCCACATGGCGCGCGTCATCACCGCGCAGCCGGATATGGCGCCGCTCGTCGTGCGCTTCCGCCACGACCGGCCGGACTCCGCGCACATGCACGAGCTGGCGTTCCGCTCGGACCTCGAATTCGGCGCCGAGCACAACGAGCTTCTCTTCGCGCGCAGGCATCTTTCCCAGCCGACGAGCGGGCGGCTCAAGCCGCTGAAGACGGTGTTCGACAGCTTCATGCGCTACCGCATCAGGCACATGCCGCTCTACAACCAGTCGATCCGCACCACGACCGAGATCGCGATCCAGACCGTGCTCGGCTCCGGGATGTGCTCGAAGGAGTTCATCGCCGAATCGATGGGGGTGACGCCGGGTCAGCTGCGCCGGCTGCTGGCCAGCAACGGCGCCACCTTTTCCGCGCTTCTGGACGGGACGCGCAAGGCGATGGCCTGCCGCATGCTGGCGCAGACGAGCGTGCCGATTTCCGCCGTCGCCGGGCTTCTGGAATATTCCTCGACCACGGCGCTCGCCCTGGCGATGAAGCGATGGACCGGCATGACGCCCAGCGAGTACCGCGCGCATGCCGGGATCGTCGTCAAGGACGACGAGCCGGAGGAAGGCAAGGTCGCCTAGAGCGGCGGACGCCCGGACAAGCCCGGGCTGCCGCTCTATCCGTTTGTTTCAGCCGCATTTATGCGACGTCGAGTGAGTCCACTCGACTGCAAGATGCTCCGGCTGTCCGGTTCCCCGCCGATGGTCTGAAGGGCGGCGCGGCCGTGGCCGATGCCCGGCCAGCCGAAGACGCGACGTGATCGCTGGCTTTGTCGGCCGGTTCATGGCAATCAGTCCGCCGTCGCCGTGCGACACAGGCTCAACGTTCCGTTTTTCACCTCGGCCCGCCGTCCGCGCGACATCCGCCCGCCGGGCCCGTTCCTTCCGGTACCCCTGCCCTTCCGATACCGCTGCGATTGCTCCTGCCATGTTCGATACCCTGCTCCTCGCCGCTGCCGCGTTCTGCGCCGGCGTCCTCAACACGGTCGCCGGGGGCGGCACGTTCCTGACCTTCCCCGCCCTCGTCTATACGGGCGTCCCGGTCGTGGCCGCCAACGCCACCAGCGCGGTCGCCGTGTTTCCCGGCTATCTCGGCGGCGCGGCCGGCTTCCGCGCCGAGCTTGCCGCCTACGACCGCGGCCGGCTCCTGCGCATCCTTGCGGCGACGGCGGCTGGCGGGCTCGTCGGCTCGCTGCTGCTGCTGGTGTCGTCCAACGAGGCGTTCTCGGTGGTGGTGCCCTTCCTGCTGATCGCCGCCACGCTCGCCTTCGCCTTCGGCGACAGGATCCAGGCCTGGGCGCAGCGGCGCCGCCTCGGCAGGCCGGAGGGCTGGGTCGGCACCGTGCTGGTGTCGGTCTACGGCGGCTACTTCAACGGCGGCCTCGGCATCGTGCTTCTCGCGCTGTTCTCGCTGTGGGGCATGCGCGACCTCAACGTCATGAACGGCCTGAAGAACGGCCTGTCCTTCATCCTGTCGGCGATCTCGGTCGCCACCTTCGCGCTGGCCGGCATCGTGGCCTGGCCGCAGGCGATCCTGATGATGGTTGCGGCGACCGTCGGCGGCTATGCCGGCGCGCCGCTGGCGCGCATGCTGCCCCGCAAGGTCGTCCGCGGCGTGGTGATCGCCGTCGGCGTCGCCATGAGCGCGGTCTTCCTCGCCAGGCTGTTCGTCTGACGCCGCGCGCGGCCGCGCCGCGACGGGGGGCTTTCATCGGCCGGCGCGCCGGCCTATGCGAAGGAAGGAGTGATTCCGACCGGAGCCGCCGACCATGAACAGAACCGCCGCCGCCTTCCTGCTGATCGCCGTGCTGACCGGGCTTCTGGCGGCGCTCGGCATCGCCGTCGAGCTCAAGGGCTATGCGTTCGGGGCGCTGGGCGTCGCCCGCCTCGACGGGCTCGCCAGCGCCGCCACCTTCGTGCCGCTGGCGGCGATCTACGCCTTCGCGGCCGTGCTGATGATGATCCTGCCGCTGCGGGCGGCGGGCTTCGTCATGGCCAGCGCCGCGACGCCGGTGTTCTCGGCGACGCTGGTGCTCTTCGCCACCATCGTCGCCGTGCAGGCGGCACGGTTCTCCTTCGGCAATCGCGGCGCGCTTTCGCTCCTGCTCGACTGGCAGTTCCTGTTCGCGGGCGCGATCGTCGCCGCGCATCTGGCCATGAACGAGCTCAGGCGCAACGTGCTCCTGCGCACGGTCTTCTTCGTCGTGTTCGTCGCCGCGACGCTCGCCTGCCTGTTCTGGACCTTCCGGCTGTAGCGGCGGGAGCGTTGAGGGAAATCAAGCGCGGCGCGGCGCATGGAGCTATAGTCGCGCCGCCGCCATCGACGTGAAGGCAGACCATGCAGCTTGCCAGCTTCGCCGCCGCCGCGCTGATCGTGCTTCTGACGCCCGGCCCGACCAACACGCTTCTCGCCGCGGCCGGGGCGGCCATGGGCGTGCGCCGCGCCGCGCTGCTGCCTGTGGCCGAGGCGGCCGGCTACGCGCTCGCCATCGCCGCCTTCCTCGCCGTCACGAGCCGCTTCTCGGATGTCGGCTTCGTCATGCCGGCGCTGAAGGCGGCGGCGGCGGTCTGGCTCGTCGTCGCCGCGGCGCGGCTGTGGCGCCAGCCCGTCCGCATCGACGCGGCCGCGCACGTGACGGCGCTGCGCCGCGTCTTCGTCGCCACGATCCTCAACCCCAAGGCGATGCTGGTCGGCACCGTCCTGATCCCGGAGCTGATGCGCGACCGGCAGGCGCTGGGCCTCGCGACGTTCATCGCCCTGTCGGGCCTGGCCGGCACGGCCTGGCTGACCATGGGGTCGCTGCTGCCGGGGACGGCGCGGCCCTATGCCTACAAGGCCGCCGCCATCGTCCTGTGCGCCTTCTCGGTCGCGGCGGCGTCGAGCACCTTGCGCGGCTGAGCCGGCGCCACGGCGAGCGGCCGGAAGCGCGCGGTGAAGAAGCGCAGCACCTTCGGCTCGTAGACCATCTCGAGCCCGCCGATCTCGTCGCGCCGCTCGTAGAGGCGGATGCAGGCGTCGGCCACCGCGTCGAGGTGGCTGTAGGTGTAGACGCGGCGCGGAATCGTCAGCCGGACAAGTTCGAGCTTCGGGCGATGGTGGTCGCCGGTCTCGCGGTTGCGCCCGGCCGAGACGATGCCGCGCTCCATGGCGCGCACGCCGCCCTCCACGAACAGCGCCGCGGCCAGCGCCTGCGCGGGGAACCTGTCCTGCGGGATGTGCGGCAGGAAGGCGCCGGCATCGATGAAGACGGCGTGGCCGCCCGTGGGCTTGACCACCGGCACGCCGGCGGCCTGCAGCTTGTCGGCGAGGTAGCGGCACTGCGAGACGCGGTGATGGATGTAGGCGTAATCGACCGATTCGACGATGCCGCGCGCCATCGCCTCCATGTCGCGACCGGCCAGCCCGCCATAGGAGGGCATGCCCTCGAACAGCACCACCAGCTCGCTCGCCTTCTGGTAGAGCTCGTCGTCGTTCATGCACAGGAAGCCGCCGATATTGACCAGGCAGTCCTTCTTGCCGCTCATGGTGCAGCCGTCGGCCTGAGCCATCATCTCCTTGAGGATGTCGGCGATGCTGGCGTCCTCGTAGCCCGCCTCGCGGGTCTTGATGAAATAGGCGTTCTCGACGCAGCGCGTGGCGTCGTACATCACCTTGATGCCGTGGCGGGCGCACAGCGCCTTGACGGCGCGCATGTTCTCCATGCTGACCGGCTGGCCGCCGGCGAGGTTCACCGTGACGGCGAGGCAGACGTAGGGGATGCGCTCCGCGCCGACCTCGGCGATCAGCCGTTCCAGCTTGGCGAGGTCGACATTGCCCTTGAACGGGGCCTCCACCTGCGAATCGTGCGCCTCGTCGACGATGATGTCGACGAAGGTGGCGCCGTTGCGCTCCTGATGCGCGCGCGTGGTGGTGAAGTACATGTTGCCGGGCACGAAGTCGCCGGGCCTGATCATGATCATCGACAGAAGGTTCTCGGCGCCGCGGCCCTGATGCGTCGGCACGATGTGGCGGAAGCCGTAATAGTCGCGCACCACCTGCTGAAGGTGCGCGAAGTTGCGCGAGCCGGCATAGGCCTCGTCGCCCAGCATCATCCCGGCCCACTGCCTGTCGCTCATCGCCGTGGTGCCGCTGTCGGTGAGCAGGTCGATGGTGCACTGCTCGGAGCGCAGCAGGAAGGTGTTGTAGCCGGCCTCGGCGATGAAGCGCTCGCGCTCCTGCCGGCTCGTCACCGCGATCGGCTCGACGACCTTGATCTTGTAGGGTTCCGCTGGATAGGCCGTTTTCATGGTGCTCTTCCTGTTGGCGGGCCGCGCACTCTCCGCGCGGCCGTTGCGTTGAACTCAGACCGGCGGCGCGTCCTTCTCGATGAAGCGGGCGAGCCGGCCGATGTCGGCGACGACGATGTCGTGGGTGTGGTGCTGGAGCAGGCCCGCGCGGCGCAGGGCGCTGACCGTGTTGCTGACGGTGACGCGGTGCAGGCCGAGCAGGTCGGCGATGGTGGCGTGCGACAGCGGCACGTGGCGCGAGCCGCGCGCCAGGCACACGCCGTAGAGGAAGCGGCCGAGCCGCTGGGCCGCCGACAGGAAGGTCGTGTCCTCGACCTGCGTCGACATGATGTAGCACTTGGCCGCCATGTTGGAGAGAAGGGCGGCGCTCACCGCCGGGTGGTGCGGCAGAAGCGTCTCCATCACCGTGGCGCGCGAGAACTCGATCGCCGCGCAGTCCTCTATCGCCACGATCTCGTGCATGTAGGGGTGGCGGCCGAACATCGCCGCCTCGCCCAGCACCGAGCCCTTCCCCATCAGCCACAATGTCCGCTGCAACCCGCCGGGGCTGGCGGCCGCGACCTTGATGGTGCCCGAACGCAGCAGGAAGATGCCGGACACCTCGTCCTCCGGCCGCTGGATGACGTCGCCCGCCCTCCATTCCACCTTGCGCCCCAGATGCAGCACGCCCTCCCAGCAGCCCTGGTCGCGGAAGGTGATCCAGGGCACGATGGGTGGCTGGACGAGGCCGGTGTCGTGAATGGTCATCGCATCCGCCTCCTCCGCGGCTCCGCTTCGACCTGCTGCGCTGTCGTTCCTTGCATCAGACATAGCCAATTCGCCTCCACGCCTCAGTAGCCGGGATTACACCGCCGCCGGAATGTCACCGCGCGGCATGGCCAGCGTGCCACGGCAGCGCGAAACCGCAAGCGCGGCGGCGTCGATGTTGCGATGCAAAATTACGTAAGCATATGCTTACGTTGCTGCGGGCATGCGCAGGAAGGCGGTGATGGCGCCGCCGAGAATGCACAGCGCCGACCCCGCGCCGCTCAGGACGGCGAGCCGGAAGGTGGGCTTCACCCAGCGGACGATGCGGCGGTCGACATCGGGCCAGTCGCGGTCGAGGTCGTGGAGCGTGCCCGCGTCGACGCAGAGTTCGGCGTTGAGATGCAGGCCCCAGTTGACCCAGGTGAGAAAGCCGCAGGCCAGCGCCAGGACGAGGCCGGCGACGGGCCACCAGAAGACGTGGGGAAGATAGGCCCGCGACATCTCCTCGCTGGTGGCGAGAAAGCCGAACGCCGCACCGTGGACGAGCAGCAGCGAGGCGATGAGCCACTTGCCGTACTGCCCCTGAAACTCGCCGGCGATGCGGGCGCGCTCGCGCGAATGCGCGAGGATCAGCCGCCGCGCCTCGAGGATTTCCTCGCGTGTCCTTTCGCCCATGCGCCCCGATCCTCGCCTTTCCCTCACGATGCCACGGATGCCATGGCCTGTCGATTCCACCTCATGCCGGCTGGCACGCGGCGCACGGCCGCCTCGTTTTTGCCTCTTGCGCTTTTCCGCGCATCGGCGTAATTGCCGCGGCGGGCCACCCCTCCCCAACGAGGGGCGTGCTATCTGAAAGGGTAGAACCGCTATGACGACTTTTCCGAAGCCGGACGTGCGTCCGGCCAATCCCAATTTCTCCTCTGGTCCCTGCGCCAAGCGTCCCGGATGGTCGCTTGAGGCGCTTTCCGGCGCCCCGCTCGGCCGCTCGCACCGCGCCAGGGTCGGCAAGGCCAGGCTGGAACGCGCCATCGAGCTGACGCGCGAGGTGCTTCAGGTCCCCGCCGGCTGGCGCATCGGCATCGTGCCGGCCTCCGACACCGGCGCCGTCGAGATGGCGCTGTGGTCGCTGCTGGGCCAGCGCGGCGTCGACATGGTCGCCTGGGAGTCCTTCGGCTCCGGCTGGGTCACCGACGTGGTCAAGCAGTTGAAGCTGCCCGACGTGCGCCGGTTCGAGGCCGACTACGGCACGCTGCCCGACCTGTCGCAGCTCGACTTCTCCCGCGACGTGGTCTTCACCTGGAACGGCACTACCTCGGGCGTGCGCGTGCCGAACGCCGACTTCATCCCGGCCGACCGGCAGGGCCTGACGATCTGCGACGCCACCAGCGCCGCCTTCGCCCAGCGGCTCGATTTCGCCAAGCTCGACGTCGTCACCTTCTCCTGGCAGAAGGTGCTGGGCGGCGAGGCCGCGCACGGCATGCTGATCCTGTCGCCCCGCGCCGTGGAAAGGCTTGAGAGCTACACGCCGTCATGGCCGCTGCCCAAGATCTTCCGCATGACCAAGGGCGGCAAGCTGATCGAGGGCATCTTCAAGGGCGAGACCATCAACACGCCGTCGATGCTGGCCGTCGAGGACTATATCGACGCGCTCGAATGGGCGCAGTCGGTCGGCGGGCTTAACGGGCTGATCGCCCGCGCCGACGCCAACTTCGCCGCGCTCGACGCCTATGTCGAAAGGAGCGGCTGGCTGGCCAACCTCGCGGTCGATCCCGCGACGCGCTCCAACACCTCGGTGTGCCTGACGATCGTCGACCCGCAGATCGCCGCGCTCGACAAGGACGCGCAAGGGGCCTTCGCCAAGGCCATCGCGTCCGTGCTCGACAAGGAGGGCGTCGCCTTCGACATCGGCGCCTATCGCGACGCGCCCGCCGGCCTGCGCATCTGGACCGGCGCCACGGTCGAGACCGCCGACATCGAGGCGCTCGGGCCCTGGCTCGACTGGGCCTTCGCCACGCAGAAGGCAGCAGCCAGGGCCGCCGCCTGAACCCGTTGCCGGGGCCGCCGACGCGGCGGCCCTTCCTTTTCGCACACGACCAGAACTGATGACGAAGGAGGCCATCATGGCGCCCCGCGTGCTCGTTTCCGACAAGCTGTCGCCCACCGCCGTCCAGATCTTCAAGGATCGCGGCGTCGAGGTCGACTACCTGCCCGACCTCGGCAAGGACAAGGACAGGCTCCTCGAACTGATCGGCCAGTATGACGGCCTTGCCATCCGCTCCGCCACCAAGGTGACGGAAAAGGTGATCGCCGCCGCCACGAAGCTGAAGGTGATCGGCCGCGCCGGCATCGGCGTCGACAATGTCGACATCCCGGCCGCCTCGCGGCGCGGCATCATCGTCATGAACACGCCCTTCGGCAACTCGATCACCACGGCCGAGCATGCGGTTGCGCTGATGTTCGCGGTGGCCCGCCAGCTTCCCGAGGCCAACGCCTCGACCCACTCCGGCAAGTGGGAGAAGAACCGCTTCATGGGCGTCGAGATCACCGGCAAGACGCTCGGCGTCATCGGCTGCGGCAATATCGGCTCGATCGTGGCCATGCGCGGCATCGGGCTCAAGATGCACGTCATCGCCTACGACCCGTTCCTGTCGGAGGCGCGCGCGCAGGAGCTCGGCGTCGAGAAGGTCGAGCTCGACGATCTGCTTGCCCGCTCCGACTTCATCACGCTGCACACGCCGATGACCGACAAGACGCGCGGCATCATCAACAGGCAAGCCTTCGCGAAGATGAAGGACGGGGTGCGCATCGTCAACTGCGCCCGCGGCGGCCTGATCGTCGAGGCCGACCTGATCGAGGCGCTCAAGAGCGGCAAGGTGGCCGGCGCCGGCATCGACGTGTTCGAGGTCGAGCCCGCGACCGACAGCCCGCTGTTCGGCATGGACAACGTGGTGTGCACGCCGCATCTGGGCGCCGCCACCACCGAGGCGCAAGAGAACGTGGCGTTGCAGATCGCCGAGCAGATGTCGGACTATCTCGTCAAGGGCGCGGTCTCCAACGCCATCAACATGCCCTCGATCACCGCCGAGGAGGCGCCGCGGCTCAAGCCCTTCATCAAGCTGGCCGAGGTGCTGGGCGCCTTCGTCGGCCAGGTGACGGAGGAGCCGATCCAGGAGGTCGAGATCCTGTTCGACGGCGCCACGGCCGAGATGAACACCCGCGCGCTGACCAGCGCCGCGCTCGCTGGCCTGATCCGGCCGCAGGTCGCCGACGTCAACATGGTCTCGGCCCCGATCATGGCCAAGGAGCGCGGCGTCATCCTGTCGGAGATCAAGCGCGACAAGTCGGGCGTGTTCGACGGCTACATCAAGCTGACGGTCAAGACCGCGCTGCGCACGCGCTCGATCGCCGGCACCGTCTTCTCCGACGGCAAGCCGCGCTTCATCCAGATCAAGGGCATCAACCTCGACGCCGAGGTGGGCGAGCACATGCTCTACACCACCAACAAGGACGTGCCCGGCATCATCGGCCTGCTCGGAACCATCTGCGGCTCGCACGGTGTCAACATCGCCAACTTCCAGCTCGGCCGCGACAAGGCCGGCGGCGACGCGCTGGCGCTGCTCTATCTCGACGCGCCGGTGCCGGCGCAGGTGCTTGCGGCGCTGCGCGCCGAGCCGCGCTTCGACTCGGCCAAGCCGCTGCACTTCGACGTCGCGACGTAGAGCGGCGGGACGGACCGCTTCAGGGACCGACCGGCGCGCTGTCGAGGTCGCGGGAACCCGTCAGCAGGCCGCCGTTCCGCCTCCCCTCCCGCGGGAGGGGAGGCCGCGACGAGGCTACGACGTCGCCCGCTTCCGGCCGCTGTGCTCGGCGAGCCATATGCCGCCCAGCACCATGGCCATGGCGGCCGCGTGGTAGAGGCGGAAATCCTCGCCGAGCAGCAGCACCGACAGCAGCGTGCCGAAGATCGGCACAAGGTTGACGAACAGGCCGGCACGGTTGGGGCCGATCAGCTCGACGCCGCGGAGGTAGAACGCCTGCGCGAGCACGGAGGGGAAGATCGCGGTATAGGCGGCCACGGCCCAGCCGCGCGCATCCGGCACCACGGCGCGGCCCGACAGCCACTCCCACGCCGCGAAGGGCAGCGTCGACACGAACGCCGCCACGCACATCACCAGAAGCAGGCTCTGCCAGTGGGCGGCGGGCTTGTAGCGCAGCGCCACCGTGTAGCCGGCATAGACGACGACGCCGATCAGCATCAGCCCGTCGCCGACATTGACGTCGAGCTCGGCCAGCCGCGACAGGTCGCCATGGGCCGCCGTCAGCGCCACCCCGACGAGCGACAGCGTGAAGCCGACGATCTGCCCCGGCGCCACGCCCATGCGGTAGAGCAGGAAATTGGCCGCGAAGATCAGCATCGGCATGCCGGCCTGCTCGATGGAGACGTTGATGGCGGTGGTGAACAGCAGCGCCGAATACATCGCCGCGTTGAACACCGCGAAGCCGGCCGCGCCCAGCGCCGCGAGCAGCGGGAGGCTGCGGCGGACCACCGGCCAGTCGCGGCGCAGCTGCGGCAGGCCGACCGCCGCCATGATCGCCGCCGCCAGCGCCCAGCGCAGCGCGTTCAGCACCATCGGCGAGATGTGGCCGACGGCCAGCTTGCCGGCAATGGCGTTGCCGCCCCAGAACAGGGTGGTCAGGACGAGCAGGACATAGGCGTTGCGCAGCATCGGCGCGGCCTTATCCGCGAACGCGCCCGCTGTAAATGCGCCAGCGGCGGACGGATGCGGTCACAAGCCTGCCGCCGGCGTTTTCCGGGGTCGCGCTGGCGCGCGCATGCGGCTATAGAGGCCTGTCGTTTCGCCGGGCGCGGCCGCCCCCCGGCGGCAGGAAAAGAGGGCGGCAGGAAAAGAGGAATGTCTTCATGGCCAATGTGGTGGTCGTCGGTTCGCAGTGGGGCGACGAGGGCAAGGGCAAGATCGTCGACTGGCTTTCCGAGCGCGCCGACGTCGTCGTGCGGTTCCAGGGCGGGCACAATGCCGGCCACACGCTGGTGGTCGACGGCAAGACCTACAAGCTGTCGCTGCTGCCTTCGGGCGTGGTGCGGCCCGGCAAGCTGTCCGTCGTCGGCAACGGCGTGGTGTTCGATCCGCACGCCTTCGTCGCCGAACTGTCGCGCATCAGGGAGCTCGGCGTCGAAATCGGCCCCGACCGCCTGAAAATCGCCGAAAACGCCGCGCTTATCCTGTCGCTTCACCGGGAGCTGGACGGGTTCCGCGAGGATGCGGCCTCGGACACGGGCACGAAGATCGGCACCACGCGGCGCGGCATCGGCCCCGCCTATGAGGACAAGGTCGGGCGCAGGGCGATCAGGGTCATGGATCTGGCGGATACCGACACGCTTCCGGCCAAGGTGGAGCGGCTGCTCACCCACCACAACGCGCTCCGGCGCGGGCTGGGCCACGCCGAGGTGGAGCCGCGGGCGATACTGGAGGAGCTGACCTCCGTCGCCGGCGACGTCCTGCCCTACATGGACCGGGTGTGGAAGATCCTCGACGAGGCGCGCCGCGCCGGCAGCCGCATCCTGTTCGAGGGCGCGCAGGGCACGCTGCTCGACATCGACCACGGCACCTATCCCTTCGTCACCTCGTCCAACACCGTCGCCGGCCAGGCCGCGACCGGCGCCGGCACCGGGCCGGGGGCCATCGGCTACGTGCTGGGCATCGTCAAGGCCTACACCACCCGCGTCGGCGAGGGCCCGTTCCCGACCGAGCAGGACAACGAGACCGGCGAGTTCCTCGGCACGCGCGGCCGCGAGTTCGGCACGGTGACGGGCCGCAAGCGCCGCTGCGGCTGGTTCGACGCGGTGCTGGTGCGCCAGGCCGTCGCCGTCAACGGCATCGACGGCATCGCGCTGACCAAGCTCGACGTTCTCGACGGCATGGACGAGATCAGGGTCTGCACCGGCTACCGGCTCGACGGCGAGACGATCGACTACCTGCCCGCCAGCCAGGGCGCGCAGGCGCGCGTCGAGCCGGTCTACGAGACGCTGGAAGGCTGGAAGGGCACCACGGCGGGCGCGCGCAGCTGGAACGACCTGCCGGCGCAGGCGGTGAAGTATGTGCGTCACATCGAGGAGCTGATCGGCGCGCCGGTGGCGCTGCTCTCGACCAGCCCCGAGCGCGACGACACGATACTTGTTACCGATCCTTTTCAAGACTAGGTTCGACAAACGTTCCGGTCCGGCCGTCGCGGCCGCCGGGACAGATCAGGGACAGGACAGGGAATGGCGGATTTCGTAGCGGTTTTGAGGAAGACGGTCGGCGCGCTCGGCGAAAACACGCCCGAGATGCGCGAGAAGGTCTTCGACAAGGCCCGCGCCACCATCGAGGCCAAGCTCAAGGCGATCGACCCGCCGCCGCCTGCCGCCGTGGCCGACCGGCAGCGCAAGGCGCTGGAAGACGCCATCGCCGTCGTGCGCGCCGACTATGCCGGGCCGGCGGCGCCGGAAAGGGACGAGGGGCTGGAAAGCGTGCTCGCCACGCTCGACCGGCAGCCCGAGCGCCCCGCCGCCCCTGCCGCTGCCCCAGTCTCCGCCACGGCCGCTGCCCCTGCCGCCGTCACGTCCGCATTCGCGACGCCGGCCGCGCCGTCTGCGCGTCCGGCACGGGCCGCGTCCGGGGAAGAGGAGCCCGCCACCGATCCCGCCGCCGCCACTCCGTTGCCGGCCGGCAAGCCGGCCGCCGACGCGCTCGACGCGCCGGCGGGCGAGCGGCTCGCGGGGGATTCCGCCCCGGCGCGCCGCGAGAAGGCGGCCGCGTCCGGCGGCAAGTCGCGGGCCGGCCTCGTCGCGGCGCTCGCCGTCGTGCTGCTCGCCGCCGCCGGCGGTTACGCCTGGTGGAGCGGCGGCGCCGGTTCGCCCCAGCCGGCGGCGCAGACGCCCGCAACCGGCGAGCCCGCCGACACCGAGGCGGCCGCGACCGCCGGGGATCTGACGGAGGAGCCGGAGCAGCCGGTCGAGGAGGCGGCGGTCCAGGAGCCCCCCGCCCAACCTTCGACCGCCCGGCCTTCGGACGCTCCGCCGGCCGCGTCCGGCAGCCCGGAGAAGTTCACGCAGCGCCTGCTGCCCGACGGCAGCGAGGTCGACGAAGGCCCCGCCGGCGGCGAGCCCGGCATCGGCGAGGGCAGCTCCGTCGCCGCCGTCGCCCAGCCTCCCGCGACGCCGGAAACGGCTGCGCCGGCCGGCGAAACGCAGCCTGCGGCCGCGCCCGACGCGCAGACCCCCGCCGCGCAGCAGGCGTCGCAGGAGCAGCCCGCCCAGGCGACGCAGACGCCGCCCGCCGCCGTCACCGTCGGCCAGCGCGCCATCTTCTACGAGGAGCGCACCTCGGCCGCCGAGGGCTCGGCCGAGATGGGCTCCATCGCCTGGTCGCTGGTGCAGGAATCGCCCGGCGGCGACCTGCCGCCGGAGCCGGCGATCCGCGCCGAGGCGACCATTCCCGGCAAGGACGTGCAGTTGCGCATGACCATTCGCCGCAACGGCGACCAGACGCTGCCGGCGAGCCACATCGTCGAGATGATCTTCCTGACGCCCGACGGCTTCGAGGGCGGCGCCATCGCCAACGTCTCGCGCATCGCCTTCAAGGACACCGAGCAGGCGCCCGGCAGCCCGCTGATCGGCATCCCGGCCAAGATCGCCGACGGCTTCTTCCTCATCGCGCTGAGCGACGCCCCGGCCGAGACGCAGGCCAACCTCAACCTCCTGCGCCGCCAGAGCTGGGTCGACATCCCCATCGTCTACCAGTCGGGCCGCCGTGCGCTCCTGTCGCTGGAGAAGGGCATTCCCGGCGACCGCGTGTTCCAAGACGCGCTGCGCGCGTGGAACGAGGCGAGCAGCGGCTGATTTCCCGGGACAGGGGCGCTTCCCTGCGGGTCGGGGCCGCGCGGGCAGCCGGCCATGAACGACAAAGCCGCCGCGGTCAGCCGCGGCGGCTTTCGTGTTTCGGGATCGGGCGGAAAGCCCGGCCGCACCGGAGGGCGAGCGGGCCGACCGTTTCCGCCGGCCGGCGCTTTCTCTACGCCGGCTCGGCCTCGATGGTGCGCAGCGCCTGCGCCTGGCGGCGCGCGGCCGCCTTGACCGCGTCCTGCACCTTCTCGAAGGCGCGCACCTCGATCTGGCGCACCCGCTCGCGGCTGATGCCGAACTCGGACGACAGGTCTTCCAGCGTCATCGGGTCGTCGGAGAGGCGGCGCGCCTCGAAGATGCGGCGCTCGCGCTCGTTGAGCACGGACATGGCGTCGGCCAGCATGGCGCGGCGGTTGTCGAGCTCGTCCTGCTCGATCAGCGTCTGCTCCTGGCTCTGGCTGTCGTCCACCAGCCAGTCCTGCCACTCGCCCGACTCGCCCTCCGACGCGCGGATCGGCGCGTTGAGCGAGGCGTCGCCGGAAAGGCGGCGGTTCATCGACACCACCTCCTCCTCCGAAACGTTGAGGCGGGTGGCGATCTCGGCGATCTGGTCGGGCTTCAGGTCGCCGTCGTCGAGCGCCTGGATGCGGCCCTTGACCTTGCGCAGGTTGAAGAACAGCCGCTTCTGGTTGGCGGTGGTGCCCATCTTCACCAGGCTCCACGAGCGCAGGATGTATTCCTGGATCGCCGCCTTGATCCACCACATGGCGTAGGTGGCCAGCCGGAAGCCGCGCTCCGGCTCGAATTTCTTGACCGCCTGCATCAGCCCGACATTGCCTTCGGAGATGACCTCGCCGATGGGCAGGCCATAGCCGCGATAGCCCATGGCGATCTTGGCGACGAGCCTGAGGTGGCTGGTGACGAGCTTGTGGGCGGCGTCGGTGTCGTCATGCTCCTGATACCGCTTGGCGAGCATGTACTCTTCCTGCGGCTGAAGCATGGGAAAGCGTCTGATTTCCTCCAGATAGCGGGCAAGGCCGCCCTCTCCGGAAACGATGCTGGGTAGCGTCTGGGCCATAAAGCACCCTCCCTCTCATGTGTGTCGCGCCCCCGCGAGCCGGCGAGCGCATCCGACGCGGCCGCCACCGGGGCGCACCACGCCGGTAGTGTTATATAGGAACGTTTGCGGCGAAAACACGGTTCGGAATCCGCCGAAACGCAGCGTCACGGAAAAATGAACGTCGCCGTTTCACGAAAACGGCGAAACGTTTCCCTCACGCCGCGGCGCCCCAACGCCGGAAGCCCTCGACCAGTTCCGCCATGTCGGCCGGCCACGGCGCCTCGAAGCGCATCGGCTCGCCGCTCGCCGGATGGCGGAAGGCGAGCAGCCGGGCATGCAGCGCCTGGCGCGGGAAGGCGCGCACCAGATCGGCCAGCGGCTCCGCCAGCCGGTTGGCCTTGGTGAGGAAGGCGCGGCCATAGTCGCGGTCGCCGACCAGCGGGTGGCCGATATGGGCCATGTGGACCCTGATCTGGTGGGTGCGGCCGGTCTCCAGCCGGCATTCGACCAGGCTGGCGACAGGCTGCCGCGTGCCCCGCGCATCCTCGCCGAAGCGCTCGTGCACGGAAAAATGCGTCACCGCGCGGCGGGCATCGCCTCGCCCGGCCGGCACCACGGCGCGCCTGGTGCGGTCGGCGGCGCGGCCGAGCGGCGCGTCAACCGTTCCGGCCATGCGCGCCGGCGCGCCCCACACCAGCGCGTCATAGGCGCGCTCGAGGTCGCCGTCGAGGCCGTGGTCGGCGAAGGCTTCCGACAGCGCCCGGTGGGCGCGGTCGTTCTTGGCCACGACGAGGACGCCGCTTGTGTCCTTGTCGAGCCGGTGGACGATGCCCGGCCGCCGCACGCCGCCGATGCCCGACAGCGAACCGCCGCAATGGCGGATCAGCGCGTTGACCAGCGTTCCCGTCGGGTTGCCGGCGCCCGGATGCACGACGAGGCCCGCCGGCTTGTCGATGACGATCAGGTCGTCGTCCTCGTGAAGCACGGCAAGCGGGATGTCCTCGCCCTGCGGCGCGGCCGGCTCGGGCTCCGGCAGGGTGACGGCGACGCGCTCGCCGGGGTTCAGCTTGCGGCGCGGCTCGCGCACCGTCGCGCCGTCGACCGCCACCTGCCCGTCGCGGATCAGGCCCTGGATGCGGCTGCGCGACAGGTCGGGGGCGAGTTGCGCGGCCAGCCACTGGTCGAGACGCGCGCCGGCGGCCCCGGCATCGACGGTCAACTCTTTCATTGCGGCTTCGCCTTCGCTATCAGGAGCGTTCATCGACCAACCGGGACGGAGCCGCACATGGCCGCAACCGCGCAAGACGACGGAGAGGACAAGCCGCTCGACCCGGCCGTGGAACGGGTGCGCCGCAAGCTCGTGCGTTTCATGGTGATCAATCTCGGCATTCTGTTCATCGCCCTTATGGCGGTGGTGGCGGCCATTGTCTACCGCGCCGGCCGCACGGAGGAGCCGCCGGCCGCGGCCGTGCCGGAGCTGCCGCTGCCCGCCCCGGGCGAGGTGACGCGCGGCGAGATCGCTCTGCCGCAAGGCGCGCGCATCGCCGGCCATGCGCTTTCCGGCAGCCGCATCAGCCTCGACCTGGTGCTGGCCGACGGCGGCCGCGCGATCCTGATCTACGACACGGCGGCGGGCCGCCTCGTCGGCCGCCTCGACGTCACGACCGCGCCATAGGCGGCCGGGAAAAACCTTGGCCGACGAGGTTGCATTCGTCGCGATTCGCCTCTATATCCCGGCTTCGGCAAGCGCCCATCGTCTAGCGGTCAGGACGGCGCCCTCTCACGGCGCAAACAGGGGTTCGATTCCCCTTGGGCGTGCCACTTGCGTGCAAAACTGCGAACACCGGGCACAGCTAAACCCTTCCCACCTATGGCCTGCTCCAGCACGGTCTTGTCTCCGATGATCCGGATGACATCGTCATCGACTTCGATGCGGTCGATGATGGACCGCAGATAGGCTTTCCGGAATGGTATCTCGCCGGTGGTAATGTTCTCGCGCATGGCCCGGCCGAACCTTTCGATCACGTCGGGCGCGATACCGGCGGCAGGGTCGGCATTTGCTCGGATGCGATCGAACGCCGCCTGGTTGCGTTCGCGGTCGAGCTTGAGGGCCGCGATACGCTCCTTCAGGATGTCGTCCATCTCGGCGATGCCATCCTCGACCATCTTGTAGAGCCGCTTCAGCTTGTCCTCGGCGTCGGTTATCTGACGCTGGAGGGCGGCAATCCGGCCGTCGACCTCGGCAGCCCGGCTGGCGCGCCGCGCCGACAGCCCGACGAGAATTGCGGTCAGACGCTGGGCGGTGAACAGCTGCGCCAACAGTTCATCGACCACCATGGTGTCGAGTTTATCCATCGGGATGGAGCGCCCCTTGCAGGCCGTCTTGCCCTGCCGGCTGCAGGTCGAGCAACTGTAGTAGCGATGAACGGTCCCGCTCTTCGACGTGCCGGTGCGCAACACCATACTGCCGTTGCAGGTGGCGCAGACGGCCAGTCCGGTCAGCAGGATCGGGCCGCTGACCACACGCGGCGGCGTGACACGTGGATCGCGCGATTTGAGCGTCGCCTGCACGGCGTCGAACTCCGCGCGCTCGATGATCGCCGGCACCTCGATGGCGATGTGTTCGGAGACGGGCTTCTGCCGGCCGGTCTTCGACTCGGAACGGTTGAACACCCATTGCCCGACATAGATGGTGTTAGTCAGGATCTTGTGCAGCGAGCCGACGCCGAAGCGCGCATTCCGCCTGGTACGGTAGCCCCTTTCGTTGAGGCGCTTGACGATCTCCTTCATGCCGATCGGGCCGGACTTGCCCTCGCCATGCAGATAGAGACGGAATATCATCTTTATGGTTTCGGCTTCGACCGGATCGATCACGAGGCGCTTCTTGATCCGCGCGCCGCGCTTTTCGACTTCTTCCGTCCGATAGCCGAGGGGCACAGGCGCACCGTTCCAGAAGCCCTGCCGGGCGTTCTCCTTCATGGCGCGCAGGACGTGCTTGGCGAGTTCGCGGCTCTGGTATTCGTCGAACAGCGCGATCACCTGCCGCATCATGACCTGCGCCGGATCGTCACCGAGTTCCTGGGTGATCGAGATCAGCCGCACATTCGCCTTCGCCAGCCTGCGGATATACATCTCCAGCCCGAAGGAATCGCGGAAGAAGCGGCTATAGCTGTGCACCAGGATGACGTCGAAGGGACGATCGCTGTCGGTTGCCCGCTCGATCATCTTCTGGAACTCGGGGCGGCTATCATCGGTGGCGGATGCGCCCGGCTCGACGAACTCCAGAACGAGGTTCCAGCCTCTGGCAGCACAGAAGGCGGCGATCTGCTTCCTCTGGTCGGGCAGCGAGAGATCGCTTTCCGCCTGCCGGCCGGTCGAAACGCGCAGATAGGCGCAGACCCGCAGCGGGCGGTCAAGGATCGCTTCGACATTGCCGTGATCATGTCGGTGACGTGCGTTCATGTCCGGTCGTTCCTCTCCGTTTGCAGGCAGGATAGCATCGCCGGACGACGGCCGGAGCCCGTCATCTGCTTCGGCGGCCTGTCGGTCCCACGCAGCGCGATCATGTGCTCATGCGGAAGCCAAGAAGCTCATCAAGGAGAGCGCCGAGATGGTTCTCGATCACGTCGAGCTCGGCGAAGGTCACCGGCAACGGATGGACCAGATCGCTGACGATGCTCCAGCGTTGTTCCTCACGTTGCCGTCGGCGCCGCTGGCCTTCGCGGCGGGCCTGTCCCCAGCGCCGCTCCTGCGGGACGGCGGATGACGTGCTGGCGCCGCTGGCGTTCAGGTCATGCCGGGCCGTCTTCTTTTCCCGCGCGCCGGCCGTTGCGCGGGGTTTTCCGCGCCGGCCGCGATCGGAGTTCCGGCGATCAGAGCTCATGGCCGGCCTCCCGAGCGCTCTGGCGGGAGGCGAATTGCCGGGACGGTGTTCTACGTCCGGGGGCCGTCTCCCCTTTCGAGTAAGCATCTCGGGCCTGCACACGGTCGGCGATCGCCGCGCCGGACCCGGCGACATCCAGCGTGGTTTCCTTGACATGCGCGACCGAAAGGCGCTTTGCGAGCCAATGGCGACGCTCGGCCGCGTCGATCAGGGATGGCGGCTCAGACCTGTCCCGCATCTCCTGTTCGACCCGCCGGCGATCGACGACGAGACAGGTTTCCCGCCGGGCGCGGCTCGCGGCGACATAGATGTCGTGCCGGTCCAATGCCGGCGTCACGAGCACCGCGGCGCGATCGACCGTCGCCCCTTGCGCGCCGTAGATCGTCGAGGCATAGGCCCAGCCGAGCTTGACGCGTCCGTGCTCGTCGGCGATGTCGGCCGTATCGAAGCTTACGCTACGATCGCCGATCCGGGCCTCCACCAACGCGCGCGCTGCCGAATGTTCGGCAGGCTCCAACCCGACCGGCGTCACGCCGGTGACGATGGCGGTGGTCCCGTTGACGACGCCGAGATCGTCGTTTCGGACCAAGAAGCGGATGCGGTCGCCAGCGGCTAGCGCGAGGCGGGCTACATGACCCGAAGGCGTGACGGCCTCGACCTCGATGTCCTCACCGGTGATCAGGCCGAAGCCGCGCAGCCTGTCGCGAACTTCCCGGCCGATCGCGGCGGTTTCGGCGTTGGTCTTCGCGATCAGCAGGGCGGAATCCGGCTCGGGCCCGACAATGGCGTCCTCGACCCGGTCGACGAGGGCGCAGATCGCCGCGGCCTCCCCCTCCGCCTCGATCAGCAGATCGCGTCCGGCGAACGCTGCGAGAGCCGTTTCGGCTTCGCCGCGGCCGAAGGCGGTCACGGCGTCCCGTGCCCAGACCTCGTGCTGGCGAACGATGGTTTCGACCCTGGCCGTCTCGACGGCATGCGCGACGAGCCGCAATCCCGAACCCGCGCCGATCGCCTGGAGCTGTCCCCGGTCGCCGGCAAGCAGCACCTTTGCGCCGGCATCCCGCGCCTCGCCGAGAAGGGCATGCATCTCGCGCGAGGAGAGCAGGCCCGCCTCGTCGACGATCAGCACGGTGCGCTCGTCAAGGAACGGCAGCCCCTGCCGCGACCGGGCAAGCCAGGAGGCGGTGGCGCGGGATTCGATCGCGAGATCGTCGCGCAGCGCGTTCGCCGTGCGCCATGCGGTCGCCGTCCCGACGACGCGATATCCGGCGGCCTTCCAGGTATCGACGACGGGCGAAAGCAGCGTCGTCTTGCCGGTGCCCGGCGCGCCTTCGACGACGGCGAGCCTTCCGGGACCGGCGGCCTCGAGAACGGCGGCACGCTGCTCGTCACTCAGTCCCTTTTCCCGGCAACGGCCGGCGAGTTCGTTCTCCTCGACCTCGAAGCCCGGTCGGCGGGCAAGATCAACTGCGATGTCGACGATCTCACGCTCGATGCGGATCATGTGCGGCGTCGAATAGCGCGGAAGGCCGAGCCGATCGCGGCCGAGTTCCACGATGTGACCCTGTTCGAGAAGCCGGGCGACTTCCGTTTCGATCCGCTCCGCGGCGACGCCGGTTCCGACGAACGCTTCGGCAACGCCGCGGAAAAGATCGCGGCGATCGAGGACGCTTCTGGTCTCGGTCAAACTGTCCGGGAGGCTCGTGAGCCGTTCCCTCAGCAGTTCCTCGCCCGCTTCCGGGGCGGCCGCCGCCGTGAGCACCGGCGTCCTGAGCGACGATCGCTGCGCGTCGAAGCCGATCCGCCGAGCGGCAGCGGCCCACTCCTCCTCGCGAGAGGCATCGCCGGCCGTCTTCGCCGCGCGCGTGGTTTTCGCCACGGTCGCGGCCAGCGCCGCGGCGTTGCCGCTCACGACACCGGCATCCGCAAGCTCGGCGACGATCTCCTGCCGGCGGGCCGAGAAGTAGGCGATCGCATCGTCATCGATGCCGGCTATCTCGAAGATGCCGTTCCTGCCGATCCTGTCGACGGCGAGGCCAGCCTCCATCACGCCTGCTGCCAGCGCCGCGTGGTAGCCCGCCCCGGCCGCCATCTTCCAGTCGCGCAAGATCGTAGAATGCAAGGCCCCAATGGAGCCGTCGCCGCGCGTGGCGAGATTCAGGATCACGCAATGGGTATGAAGATTCGGATCGGCGAACATCGCGCCGTCCAAATGTTCGGCGGGTCGGCTCTCGCCGTGACGGAAGCATGCCGCCGAAAGCGCCACCTTCTCGATCCGGCCGCCATTGCGTCCCCGCCGTGCGAACGCCGCCTCCCCATCCAGAAGATCGAGCGTGTGCCGGACAGCCTGTGCGTGGGCGGCTTCGATCGCCTCGCGTGTCTGCTCGTCGCCGAGCGCCCAGATGAGCGACACCGACCGCGGCGCCGACAGAGTGACGTCGAAGGCGGGCACACGGTCGAGCCGGTTTCCGCCTTTCGATACGAGCGGCCGCCCGTCGGCGTCGAGGCCCGCGAACAGTCGTTCGAACAGAGCGGGATCGACCGCCGTCGCATCGACGAGATCGTGGTCGCCCGCTGGCGCATACCAGAGGCCTGCCGGCTCTACACCGCCTTCGCCGGCATAATAGCCGGTCTGCCGGGAATAGTATCCGGCGCTCGCCGCCGGGTTCCAGGTCGCCACCATGGCCTCGTCTCCGTGTAGGAGACCATGGTCGCGCCGCGCGCCAGAAGTGCTGGCCTAACGACCTCGAAGTTTTTGCAGACACCCGAACCGGCAGACTCGGAACCGCCTCGTCGCGCCGGTGCGGATTTCATGCACCCGTCGCGGGCCGCCGCTGCCGCCACCGTCCGACCGGCCAGGACAGCAGGCCCACATCGCCATGGCCGCAGACCAGCGCGCGGATCTTTCGCTTGGCTACGGAAGCCGAGGACAGGCCGAGCTCATCGGCAAGGAACGCCGGTTCGACCACGGGGATGTCCTGCGTGCGCTGCTCGAACCGGATCCTCCCGTCCGCTCCGGGACTCATATCCTCCCGCCAAGAGACAGTGCGGTCGCCGATCCATGTCCCGGAGATCTCGGACGCTGTGCTCCCGCCGGCGACCCGGCCGACGATCTTCGTCGTCATGTTGTCGAGGAGATGCTGGGAACCGTCATGCCCGTAGATTTCCTTCAGCTGCGCTGGTGACTGGATCGCCGCCACCAGCCGGACGCCCAGCGACCGCCCGATCGCGGCAAGCCGGGGAATGGCGGCCGAGCGGCCGACCTGAGGCAGCTCGTCGAGGAACAGCCAGACCGCGGCCGGCTCGCTTCCGGCGTCGGGAGCAGTCGAGCCGGCTACGTCCGCGGCGATCTTCAGCACGATCCGGCACATTGCCGCGGAAAGCTCGGGCAGCCGCTGCGACTGACGCAGGATCAGATTGCGGCAGCCCTTGCCCGAAACCCACCGGCGGATCGAGACGCCCGCGCCGGACGAATTGCCCATGGCGGCGAAGGCTTTCGCCATCTGCCCGGCATTGGCCGTCAGCACCAGATAGAAAGACATCGCCTGCCGCCGCGTCTCTTCCCTCTCCACGTCGATCAGCGACGCCGCAACCGGATCGCGCTCACGAAGCATCGCGAAGAGTTCCTCGATGGGCTTTTTCAGCAGACGATCGAGCTGGCGCCATGACCAGACCTTGCCGCGCCTTCGCGCTTCATACTGCAAAAGCTCGATGATGGCGGTGAGGACCTGACGCGCCCCGCCCGACCAGGATGGATCGCTGGTTTCCGGGATCATCTCGGCAGCAAGCTCCGCCGCGTCCTCCGGCGATACGATGTCCAGTCCGAGCAGCCAGCTTGCGCTGCGCGGATCGCCTAGCCCGAGAAGGACAAAATCCTCCGTCGGGAAGCGCGCGGTGACGTCGCCCTTGATGTCCAGCGCCAGAAGCCGGTCCCCACGTTCCAGCGCCCCGTCCATCATCTTTTCAAGGATGGTTGTCTTGCCGGCCCCGGTGCCGCCGACGATCAGCATGTGCTCGGCTTCCAGCGCGCACGGCATGGCGAGCCCGTCTGCAAGCTCGATGCCGGGGTCCCTTCCGCCGAACCGCTTCGCCCAGGCTGTGGCCAGACTTCGCTTCGCAGCCTTGCCCGTCAGGAGCCGCAGCCCCTTCACATGCGTCACGCGAGGCCGGGCGACGGCATGCGCGAGGACGATTCGCCGGACTTCCGCGCCGATCATGACGCCGGCGAGAAGTGCTGCGGACGCTCTGAGGCCGATGGACAGGCCGATCCCGAAGGACGACATCGCCGAGGCGAGAGCGAGCGGCATCCCGATCAGCCGCGAAAGCGACCCCAAAGGATCGCTCCGGACAAGCGCGCCATCGACATACTCGCGGACAAGCGCCACGAGAAAGGCGACGTCGGCATCCCGCGTTTGATCGAGATGGCCGATCCAGGCGACAGGCGGCAGTATCGTGATCATGGCCATGAACAGGGCAATCGTAACAAAGGCTGTGACAGCCGTGTTCGCCGCATTGGCGAGCAGCACCGGCTGCCGGGGCGTCAAGGGATGGGGTGTCATCGACGATTCCTTTCAACGCGGCCGATGTCTCGCAGCACCACGACGGGAGAGCCGGCCGGCAGGGGCCGGTCGCCGAGGCCCGTCAGATGCGGATTGAGGCGTTTCAGTTCGTCGGGATGGATGGCTAGATGATCGGCGGCTCGTTCGAGCGTCAGACGGTTGCTACCGGTCCGGTAGACGCACCCGTCCGTGAGCCGGTCCAGCCGTGCGCAACGCGGCCATTCGTCGGCATTGCGTGGCAAGGGATCGCCGGACGGCTTCTGAAGCAACGGCAGTGCGAGATCGAGCGACAAGGCAGCCGCGATGATCGCGCAGGCCATCCACAGCGTCGAGAACCGCGAGCCGCCCGTTTCCTGCCGCTTCCGTTGTCTGGTCTGCGCCGTCTCCATGCGCGAGATTACGGAAGCGGCTTTCGGAGCAAGCCCCGCCAGATCGGAGCGCCGGCGCGCCAGTTCCCCAAGCCCGCCGGGGCCGAGCAACGCCAGCGCCGACGGTGGGACCGACGCCAGTTTCTCCACCGGCATCACCGCGAGCCGGTCGAGGATCTCGGCGCGGCCGTCCCGACCCTCGCGGATCGCCCGGTCGACGATCGCGCCGAAGCCCGGACGCTGATCGTCAGCCTTCATCGCCATCGCCTCCGTTCGGTGCAACGATGCCAGCGAAGGCGCTGCTGGCATGGGCGAGGAAAGCCGCGACATCCCCGCGCAGCACCTTGGCCGCCGGCCTGCTGCGTCCCGTCCATGCCTGGATGCTGGCGATTTCCGCCGCCACCACGTCGACGAAGCGTTTTCCGGCCGCCTCGAACGGCAGCCAGGATCCCGGCGCGATCGCCGGCAACTTCACCGCGCCGGCTTGGCGACACGTCGGCTCCAACCCCTCGCGCCAGACGAGATCGGCGGGCGAGCCCGGATAGAACCGGAACGGCCCGTCGCGGCCGTTCAGGACGATCTTGCGGCCGGCCGAGGGCAGCACCCGCCCGATCGCCCGCGCGGTGCGCACCGCCCCGCGCATCGCTTCCGGCTCCGCCGTCGCCGGCGTCAGCCACACGGCTTCGGCACCCGCCTCCACCAGATCGGCGTCAAGATCAACCAGCGCGCAATACTCCTCCACCAGCATCTGCTGGGGGCCGCCGATATCGACGATCAGCAACGTCCTGTCCTCGAGCGCCCGCTCGATCGCGGCATAGAGCGGATCGAAGGCGGTCACGATTGCGCCAGGATCGCGCCTGAGATCGTCGAGGCGCGCCGGCGCGACCGTCGTCACCCTGTCGCCGAACAATGCCGGCAACCGGTCCTGCTCGTCGACCTGCACAATGCGACATTCCTGTCCGTGGACCTCGAACAAATCCGCGACCACCGCGCTGACGAAGGATTTCCCGACGCCGCCCTTGTCGGAACCAACGAACAGGATGCGCGGTCCGGGGTATGCCGTCGCCGGCGGTGACGATTTTCTGCTCATGGCGTTCTCCTTCGGTCGAGAACTCCATGAGATCACGGCGCGCGGCAGGTGCTGGCCTAACGATCCCCGGATTGTCTCCGTCAATGAAAAGAAGAGGCCGGCGCGAATGCGCCGGCCCCGATCGATGAAGTCCAGATGGGTGAGACCTTCAGGCGAGGCTCGCCCACCGGGCGGCGATTTCCCGCAGGATCGCACCCGCCACCGGAACCGGCCACGAGTTGCCGACCAGCTGGTACTTCTCGAGGTCCGTCAAGGGCCGGCCCTGATACTCGATCCCGTCCAGCCAGTCGTCGGGAAAGCCCTGCGCCCGCAGGGCCTCGATCGGCGTCGGCCTCCTGACCACGAGGCCGTGGCCCGGAAACTCCTGCACGATCAGGAAATCCAGCTCATGCCCCTTCAGGCCGGCGCGGTTCATGCCCGAGCCGCTCGCCATCAGCGTGCCGAGCCGCGGCGGATGCAGGACAGAAGAGCCTCCAGCAGCGCCGGCGGCAGCCGATACCCGTACTTCACCGCCCTCCACAGCACGCCCGAGGCCGCCCGCGGCGTCAGCGAGTAGCGCATCAGGCGCGCATCCGGCTTCTCCGCGATGTCCGCAAAGGAACAGCCGCCTGCGCCGCTGGGCGACGACATCGCGGGCGTCGATGCAGCGATGACCAACCGCGTATCCGGCGTCACGAAGAGCGTTTCCGAACGCCCGGAACGGGCGGCCCTGCTGCACCGTTTCGAACGCCGGGACGTTCTCGACGAGGACGAACCGCGGCTCGACCTGCGCGACGATGTCGCAGAAGACGCGGGAAAGGTCCCGCCGGTCGGAGGAACCGCGCTGCCTTCCGGCAGGGGAGTAAGGCTGGCAGGGAATCCCTGCGACGAGGATGTCGATTCTTCCATGGTAATCCTTCCAGTTGTTGACTGCGGTGATGTCGCGGAGGTTCGGAACGCCGGGGAACTTCTCGGCGAGGACCGCGCTGGCGACCGGGTCGAACTCGGCCACCGCCGCCACCTCGTGCGGGACACCCGCGTGCCGGAACGCCGCCACATCGCCGGCGATCCCCGTGCACAGGCTCAGCACCCGCATTCCCGCATGGTGCTGCTGATGAGGGGTGTTATCCGTTGCTGCCGTCATTGCCGTCTCCTTGCTCTCTGCGACAGGAACAAGGCTGACATGGCCTCAAAAGCTTGCTGGCCTAACGACCGGAAGGTCTTCTCAAGCTAATGTTTCTAATGGAGGAATTCAGTTTCCCGGCTTTCGCCGGCTTCTTGCCTTTCGAGGTCGGCTTCTTGCTCACGCCCTTGTTCGGCGGCGCTTTCGGGCCCTCCCTCAGAAAGACCCGCCAGGCGCGTACAAGTCGGGCTACGATCCCCGCCTGCGACAGACCCTTCATCATCGTCGGCACGCCGGGAAGGGCATAAATGCCGCCCGTCGGGCGACGCACGCCCGCATCCGAGGTCCGGTAGTCGCCAAGTCGAAGCCGCGCCTCCAGTTCACGCCGCCAGTCGAGGAGCGGATAGAAGGCCCTCGCCTCCAGCCGCAGGATGCGCTGGATCACATGTTCCGGCCGAGGATAGGGATGAGTCGCCTCAAGCGCGAACTTGCGCTTTTCCACATACTTGACCGCCTCCCGCAGCGTGTTGATCTGGTGTCGGTAGGTTAGAATCGTCGACAACATGCCCGGATCGAATCGAAAGTCCTGCTCGTCGCTGTCATCGTCACACGTGATCAGTCCATCTATCCGCTTCACGCGCTGCCCGTTCTCCTGCGCCCCCTCGAAGACATAGATGATTACATGGTTGATGATGTTTCGCGCGTACTTCATCTTCGAGGCGTGCATCGGCCCTTTCTCCAGCGGCCAGATCAGGTCGAGCACCCGGTTGATCAGTTTCCATTTCGGCGGCGCCTCGACATGGTCTGCCATCTTAAGATTGCGACCCGACGCACTATCGCCGACCTGGAGCGTGCGCTTCAGCAAGGTTTCCGCATGGGCGATCGCCTCTGTGAACAGTGCCGGCGATGCCTCTCCCAGCGCCTTGAGTTTTTCCCGACTGATCATAGCATCCGGTGCTTGCGCCCCTTCAAGCCCCGTCTCCATGCCGTCAGCCTTGAACAGCACCGGCGCGTTCTTCCTTGCGTGGACCGCAGCCATTTTCTTGAACGCGGCGACCTCAAGGTCCAGCCGTCCCGGCACATAGACATCCTGATAGTCTTCCACGCCATGGAGCTTGATGGAGGCCGTCGGATATTGTCCGCAGACTGCCGCCAATGCATCCCCATCAAGGCCAAAGCCACGCAGGCCGATCGTCTCAGGATTGCCTTCCGTGACGCTCGCGATGCTTTTCAACACATTTCCGCGCGTCTGCGACGCCGCATAATCCCACTCAAGGATGAGATAGTCCATCGCGACGAACCGCAACTGCTCTGCCAGCGCCCGCGACGAGGTGCCAAATTCCTTCGCATCGCCCGCAATCGCCCCTTCAAGGTCAGAAAGTTTGCCCTTGATCTCAGGTCTCGTCATTCTCAGTTCCCGTGTTCGATGGAACTCCGCGAAGCCGTGCCGCTCGCGCGATGGTTTGTGCAAGCGAGCCGTCGGCAGAGGGCAGGTCCGCCAGCGTGACGGGCGTGGCGATACGCCGTTCCGCTATGTTGTTGCCGGAAACGGATGGAGCAGCGGCTACCCGGATCGCGCCAGAGGTGTTTTTCGACGCCGCACGCGAGCAAAGCGCCCGTAGCACACCAGCACTCACAAGGCCGCCCGTGCGTGAGCGTAGGCCCTCGCTTGCCATCAACGTCGCAATCTGTTCCCAGCTTGCGCCCTCCGCGCGGAGCCCGGCGAAGAACCCAAGATGGTCGCAAACCACGCGTTGCAACGGCCGTGCGCCGAGCGGCCCGTTCACCGCCCTCGTCACACCGCCCGCTTCCTTGCGTATCGTCTTCAGATTCCTCATCAAACAAGGCTGACGCCGATTCCCGTCGGCCACAACCCCGCATCGAGCGCCTTACCTTACATTTCGTTGCAAACCGCTGCGGACCGTTTCAAATTGTTACATTCACACCTGTGCATCTGTGGATGACACCCGCCTGGCAGGAATTCTTACGACGTTACAGCAGTTGGTCGTTGCGGTCATCTGTCCGGCCTTTGATCGCGGCATCAATAACCGCATGGCCTTAATGGTGATCACGCGCTCGAGCTCGCGGATCCTCGCCTGCACGTCCGCGATCTGCATCAGGATCAGCGCGGCGCATTCCCGCGCCGGCTCTGGGAGGACCTCGCCGGAAGCGTCTTCGGCAAGGGCTTGCAACTGCGCGAGACGCCAAACTCCTTGCGGCGCGACAAGTCCGAATTCGGCGAGTTGTCCCCGCAACGAGTTGACGAGCATCGTACGCTGGCGGACCAGAAGGTCGCGGGTCCGGTGCAACATCAGCACGGCCTGCTGCTCGGTGCTCTTGATCGGCACGAACCGCATTGTCGGTCGCGTCACGGCTTCGCAGATCGCCTCGGCGTCGACCTCGTCGTTTTTGCCACGCTTGTGTACGGCTTGACGTAAACCGCCGGCATCATGC
Organism: Hyphomicrobiales bacterium; assembly: GCA_003577315.1. Lineage (GTDB taxonomy): Bacteria > Pseudomonadota > Alphaproteobacteria > Rhizobiales > Rhizobiaceae > Aerobium. Next base: position 31,463 of record QEVK01000029.1, read on the forward strand.
GCACCTCATGACCCAGCTCGGTCAAATTGCCGGCCCCAATGGTGCGCGGTTCCGCAGGCCTCCATACCGACCAGGCAAGCCGGAAGCTTTGCGAAGAACGGTTTCACCTGCGAGCGGCGGAGCTTTTTGCGGATAACAACCTCGCCCGCGGCGTCTATGCCGTGAACCTGGAAAACGTGTTTGGCGAGATCGATGCCAATGATGGTAGGATGCATTGTGGATGACTCCCCTCGTGTTGCCTCGGCAACGATTGTGGCACACTTTGATGCCGGAGAGCGGATGTCATCCACGCCATCATCATTGGATGCCGGGCGAGCCCCTCTGGGTAGACGATCCGAGGATCAGAGCGCCTTTTCGAGTTCCGGAAGCACGGTGAACAGATCGCCGACGATGCCGTAATCGGCAACCTGGAAGATCGGCGCCTCCTCGTCCTTGTTGATGGCGACGATGACCTTGGAATCCTTCATCCCGGCCAGGTGCTGGATGGCGCCCGAGATGCCGACCGCGATGTAGAGTTCCGGCGCTACCACCTTGCCGGTCTGGCCGACCTGCCAGTCGTTGGGGGCATAGCCCGCATCGACCGCCGCCCGGCTTGCACCCACGGCGGCACCCAGCTTGTCGGCAACCGACAGGATGACCTCCTGGAACTTTTCCGAGGAGCCGAGCGCGCGCCCGCCGGAAATGATGATGCGAGCGGAAGTGAGTTCCGGGCGGTCGCTTTCCGAGAGCCGGTTCTCCACGAAGCTGGAAAGAGCCGGATCCTGCGCCGCCTGCACCGTCTCGACCGGAGCCGAACCGCCTTCGGCCGCCGCCTGGAAGGAGGCCGTGCGCACGGTGATCACCTTCTTGGCGTCGCTCGACTGTACGGTCTGGATGGCATTGCCGGCATAGATCGGCCGCCGATAAGTGTCGGGCGAGACGACCTCGATGATCTCCGAGACCTGCATCACATCGAGCAGGGCGGCGACGCGCGGCATGACGTTCTTGCCCATGGAGGTGGCTGGCGCGACGATCGCATCATAGGGGCCGGCGAGGCTGACGATCAGGGCGGCCAGCGGCTCGGCCAGGCGCTCGGCAAGCGCGTCGGCCTCGGCCAGCAGCACCTTGCGCACGCCGGAAAGCTTTGCTGCCGCATCGGCAGCGGCTTTCGCGCCCTGGCCGGCGACCAGCACGTCGACATCGCCGCCGATCTGGCTTGCCGCCGTCAGCGCCTTGGCGGTCTGGTCGGACAGGGTTTCGTTGTCGTGTTCGGCGATCAGAAGAATTGCCATTTGCTTGTTCCTTTATCCGACCTTAGAGCACGCCGGCTTCGTTGCGCAGCTTGTCGACAAGCTCGGCGACGGTTTTCACCTTGACGCCCGCCTTGCGGCCGCCCGGCTCCTCGGTTTTCAGCACCGTCAGGCGCGGCTTGACCTCGACGCCGAAATCGGCCGCGCTCTTCTCGTCGAGCGGCTTCTTCTTGGCCTTCATGATGTTGGGCAGCGAGGCGTAGCGCGGCTGGTTGAGCCGCAGGTCGGTAGTGACGATCGTCGGCAGCTTCACCTCGATCACCTGCAGGCCGCCATCGACCTCGCGCGTCACCTTGGCCTTCTCGCCCTCGATCTCGATCTTGGAGGCGAAGGTCGCCTGGCTCCAGCCGAGCAGGGCCGACAGCATCTGCCCCGTCTGGTTGGCGTCGTCGTCGATCGCCTGCTTGCCCAGGATCACCAGGCCAGGCTGTTCGGCATCGACCACGCCCTTGAGGATCTTGGCGACCGAAAGCGGCTCGACCGTCTCATCGACCTTGACCAGGATGCCGCGGTCGGCGCCCATGGCGAGCGCGGTGCGGATCGTCTCCTGCGCCTGGGCCGGGCCGACCGAAACGGCGATGATCTCCTCGACCTTGCCGGCTTCCCTGAGCCGGATCGCTTCCTCGACCGCGATCTCGTCGAACGGGTTCATCGACATCTTCACATTGGCGAGCTCGACGCCCGAACCGTCGCCCTTGACGCGGATCTTGACGTTGAAATCAACGACCCGCTTGACCGGAACAAGCACCTTCATGCGCAAACCTCCTTCAATAGTATGCTTCTAAAGTAAAATGTTGCCGTCAGAGATATGCAAAAATACTTAACTTCATCAACTTGGAAGAAGCCGATTTTCTACTCTATACGACAATAGATATGTTGGATTTTTGCAGCTGCCAGCCGCATGATCCTGGAAGATCCTAGACATGCGCGAGAACCCTGCGCGCTATTTCAAGATGGAGGCGTTCGACCATCTTCCCGCCTACGGAGATGACGCCAGCTCCAGCGTTTACCGGATCCTCGAACGCCTCGATAACCGCGCGAGCCTCGCGGATAGCGTCTTCGCTCGGCGAAAAGGTGGCGTTAGCGGGCGCAATCTGGTTGGGATGAATGAGTGACTTTCCGTCAAAGCCGAGCTTGGCGCCCGAAGCGCATTCGTGTTCGAATCCCTCTTCGTCACGAAAGTCGTTGAATACACCATCCAGGGAGTCCAACCGGAAAGCCTTGGCGTGAATCACGATTGCCGCTAGCCAGTGTTCGATCGTCGCCCGGGCGCTACCAAGCGGTAAGCCTGCTTCCTTCGCGATATCATTGCTGCCGGCAACGAGGCAGCGAAGCCCAATTTCCGGCTTCGAGCCCCGCTGGCAGATCTCGCGTAGATTGACAATCCCCATCGGCGTCTCGATCATCGCCCAGAGGCGAATCGGCTCGCGCGCCGCCTGTGCATCTAGCGCTTGCCTCACGGCCGCCAGCGTCTTGGACGCCTCGACCTTTGGAACAAGGACAGCGTCTGGCTTGCACACGGCGGCCACCGCGATGTCTTCGGCATCCGGAACGCCGCCAACAGCGTTAATGCGGATAATGCGCTCCTGATCCGCGCGTTGGGCTGACGCGTGAAAAAGGTCACGTAAATTTTGTCGGGCGGCAGGACGGACTTCCGCCGCCACGGCATCTTCGAGATCGAAGATGACCGCATCGCATTGCAAAGCCGCCGTCTTGGCCATGGCTTTCGTGTTGGAGGCCGGAACGTAGAGGACCGATCGACGGCGGGAGAAATTCATAATGAGTCTACTCGTAACTAGCATGCCGCGCCGGCAGGAGGGCCCAATAGTCGAGTTCCAGCAAGATGACTGCGGCGTCATCGCCGTCACTCTCGAGAACTTGCATGAAGGGCACATCCTTCGTCACGGTCGTCCGGATACGCAGCGCACCCAAATCCGTCCGGCCAGCCACTGGCTGCCTGTCGACTATCTCGGACCAGCAGTAGATGGTGTCACCGGCAGTGGCCGCATTGACGTGGCGGCCGCCATTGATCGCTGCGACAAAAGCCGCATTGCCGAGGCCATTGAATGAAAGCGACCGGGCTAGCGACATGATATGACCCCCGTAGACGATGCGCCGACCGAAGCGGCTCTCTCGCTGCAGCCGCTCGTCGAAATGGCCTTTGGCGGTGTTCTGGTAGAGCCTTGTCGCGATCTGATGTTCCGCCTCCTCGATCGTCATCCCATCGACGTGATCGATCTTCTCGCCCACCCTATAGTCTTCGAAAGCATGAGGGCTGCCGGCCAGATCCCAGTTGTAGCCACAAAGGTCGATGCTGTCGTCGATTAACAGTGAATCAGCCGAAACGATCCTCGGAAGCTCTGGGACACTCGCAACGGCGCTAGGGGAGGCAATGTCACGCTTCGCAACCATCACCCATCTAACGAAGGTTAGAACTGGCCTGCCATTGCGATCGTAGCCAGTCGATCGGACATAGACGATGCCGGTCTTCCGGTTCGCGTTCTCGCGCAGGCCGATCACCCTGGAGCGCGCGGTAACACTCTCACCCGGATAGACTTGTCCGAGGAACCGGCAATCGGCATAGCCAAGATTGGCGATCGCGTTCAGCGAAATGTCGGGTACGGTCTTGCCGAAGACAATGTGGAAAAGCAGCAGATTGTCAACCGGCGCACATGGCAGCCCGACAGAGGTTGCAAACGCGTCCGACGACTGGATGGGGAAGCGCATGCCGTACAATGCCGAATACAAAGCGGTATCACCTGTGCTTACGGTTCGCGGCACGGCGTGGACGAACTCTTGGTCGAGGCGGAAGTCCTCGAAAAAATTCCCGTGACTGGATTTAGCCGGGGACATCAAATGCCTTCCGAGGGCTTCATGCCGATGCGCTCGGCCTGATTGATCACGTGTCGCACCAGTCTTATGGTCGCAACATCCACCATCTTGCCGTCAACTTGGATGGCCCCAAGTCCTTTGGCCTGTGCATCCGCGTAGGCGGCGATTGCCCTGTAGGCCCGGTCGACCTCATCCTGACTGACACTGAAGACCGATTGTGCGATCGTGACTTGGCTCGGATGGATCGCCCATTTCCCGACCGCTCCGAGCTTCTTCGCCCGGACACACTCGGTCCGATACCATTCGCCGTCCTGGAAGTTGACGAAAGGACCATCCACCGCGTCGAGGCCAAAGGTTCGCGCGGCGACGATGATCTTGTATCGAGCGTAATGCCAGATATCGCCTGGGTATCCTGAGTCGCCGGCGATGGCGTTAGGGTCTATCCCCTGCGAGGCGGAGTAATCGCCCATGCCGAAGATCAGTGCCTCAAGCCGAGGGGACGCGGCGGCAATCTCTTCAACGCGCATCACAGCTTCAGCTTCCTCGATTAGGACCTCGACGCCGATCCGCCGCCGGTAGCCCTTCTTCGTCTCGATCTGCGTCAGAAGCCGGTCAACGAACAACACGTCACTCGCGCTACGCACCTTTGGCACGAGGATCGTGTCGAGATTCTTGCCCGCCCCCTCCACAACTTCGATGATATCCTCATAGGCGAAATGAGTATCAAGATCGTTGATGCGTACGCAGCGGACCGTATCGCCGAAATCGAACGAGTTCAGTGCTTCGACAATCTGGCCACGGGCAGCCACCTTCGCCGTAGGTGCGACTGCGTCTTCCAAGTCGAGGAAGACATGGTCAACATCCATCGCGGCTGCCTTGCGTATCATCCTTTCGTTCGAGCCGGGCACCGCAAGCTGGCAGCGTCGAAGCCGCCTCGGTCGTTCATTCATCCCAAAACCTCCAACCGCATCGCCGATTAAGCCTGTAGATTGGGATCTCTTCGAAACTCACGATGGGTTCTCCTTTACTTTCGGTGCGCTTACTCGGCCGTCGACTGGACAAGCGTGCAATAAACGGTCGAGGGTATTGCCGAAGTTCACGCCGCTGGCGACTAGGTTCAGCGAAGACAACCTGTGGGCCGCAACTAGTTGCCCATTCATGTCAGGTCCGACCCTGAGAACGGCGGTGAGAAAGTCGACCACGGCAGCGGCGGGATAGTCCCGCTGCGGGCGGCGTAAAAGTCGTCCACTTTTTCCCTTTTCTGCGAGGCG
>QEVK01000006.1 GCA_003577315.1 Hyphomicrobiales bacterium
GCCTCGCAGAAAAGGGAAAAAGTGGACGACTTTTACGCCGCCCGCAGCGGGACTATCCCGCCGCTGCCGTGGTCGACTTTCTCACCGCCGTTCTCACAGCATCGACCTTCGACAGTCTACTTTGGTCGCCGGTGGTGGCGCGGGGGGGCTCAACGCCGTGCGAATTGCCGACAGGTTGCGTTGCCCGAATGTGATTGTCCCTCCGGTCGCGGCAGCCATTTCCGCCGCCGGGGGGCTCCTGGCGCCACTTTTGGCGGACTTCGAGGAAACCTTTCCCGTTACCCTCACCGGCCTTTCCGATGTGGCGACGATGCCGATACTTGCAAGGTTGCGGGAGAAGGCAGGCGAATTCTTCCAGCAAGTGGGAACGACGGGCCGCGTCGAATTTTCCTGCGAGGCCCGTTATGCATCTCAGGCTTGGGAGATAGACGTACCTCTGCCGGCATCGCAACTCTCGAAACTTGAATCGGCAGTCCTGAGAAAATCATTCGACGAGGCTCACAACAACGCTTTCGGAATATTCGACCCGCAAAGGGAAATCCAGTTCCTGACCTGGCGTATTCGCGCTGTTGCCGAAGCGATTGCGCCGATTGTGTCGGACTGGAAGACCGTCGATGGCCGGGCAGCGCCGGCATCGGCGGACAATTGGGCTGAACGACGGGCCTACTTCGGTTCCAGCTGGTGCAAGGTCGAGGCCATGCCGGCAGAGGCTGTCGATCGGAGTTTCGTGACAGGACCGATCATCGTCGAGAGCGACGTCACTACAGTCGTCGTTTCTCCCGGCGATCGAATCTGTAGACGGGATGACGGGTCGCTGATCATTCAGCCGCGTAGCTGCGTCGACGAGGATTTATCGGCACCTTCCCACAGGATCGCGAGCTTGGAGGAAGCCAATGGCTAGGCAAATGTCGAACAGCGAGGGGATCAGCCCACAAAGCATCGACCGTCTGATGGTATGGCTCAGCCAACTGGTCGTCGCCCTCGTATTATTGGGTGCGTGGGAATTGGCATACCGCTTAAAACTGGTTCCTCCCCTGCTGGCGCGATCTCCCGCGGAAGTGTGGAACTTTACCGTATCCTGCCATCACTCGCGGCGAGATGGATACGGTCGTCCTGGGTGCAGGTCGTTTCGATACTCAGACACTGATCGCCAGTCCTCAAGCTTCCATCACGCATCGCGGGCAGCCCTATCCGGCGGCCGTCGGCGATCTCAAGGGCAAGACCATCGGTGTCGTGGCCAGGGGAGGCTTCCTCGAAACATATGTCGCAACGATGCTGGGCGACGCCGGCCTTGATCCGTCAAAAGACGTTACCTGGGTTTCGACCGGATCGACTGCCAATAATCTCGCTGCATTCAAAGCCAGGCAAGTGGATGCCGTTATCGTCCAGCCACAGGACGTTATCCTGGGATTCGACAGCCCCGAGGAATACGTGCCTGTCACGAGCGCCATCGATGGCACGGACGGCGGTATATTGAAGTTCAACATTGCGGCGCCGGCAATGGCAAGTCGTGAGTGGCACGACGGGAATCCTGAGCTTGTCAAGAAACTTTGCCGGGCTTTGGGGGCGGCTGCGGATTGGCTGGCCCGTCCGAACAATCCCGACGCAGTCACGGCGGCTGCCAAATGGCTGGAAATGGATGAGGCCAAGGCGCAGGAGCTCCTGCAGGTCGAGGCGTCCAGGTACGATTTTCGAATGCCTCAAGATGCCTGGGAAGGTCAGTTCGTGCTATTGAAGGATACGCCAGTTCTGCCATATGACCGCACGGTCAGTTCTGTTTGTCAGACGGCTATTCAATAGTAAATAAACCTGCATTGTGACATGTAAATTATATGTAGATAAATATAGTCTTTAGATATCGTGGTTTCGTTCCTGAAAGGGACGATCTTCGAATCCGATGCAAGGAGCTAAGAAACGATGCGTGTGCATAATCCGGATTCTGTTGTGGCAACAGGTGGGCGATATGCGCACGGCATCGAAACGCCCTTGGGGGGAAGGATCCTTTATGTCTCCGGGCAAGTAGGGATAACGCGAGATTCATACATTCCGGAGACAATTTTTCATCAAGCTGAGATTATCTGGAATAATATCGCTGAAGTGTTGAATTCAGCGAAGATTAAATTCGATAACATAGTGAAAATAAACACCTACGTCGTGACGGGCCATGACGCATTGCAAGCCGTCGAGGTGCAGCGGCGGCATTTGGGCATCCATGCGCCCGCGCACACGCTCGTCTATGTCGCGGGTCTGATCCGCCCGCAATTCTTTCTGGAGGTCGAGGTCGTGGCGATCGCCGGTTCAGGTGAGGGCGCGGTGTCCTGATAGCCGCCGTTGCCACCGCGACGGTATACGCGAATACCCATCACAGCCGGCGTGTCGCGCCCCGGATGTCGTGGGCCTGGCCACTGGCATCCGACCATTCCAGGAACTCAGGAGGGGTATGACCATGGGAACCGCCACCCTCGGGCCCGACTACAGCCGCACCCAAGAACCACGGTGGCTGCAGAAAGACCGTGCAGGTGTCTGGATAAGTGACGAGCATGGGAAGAAATATCTGTCGATGTTCTGTGCGGGCGGCACGTTCAATCTTGGGTTCAATGCCCTCGACGTGCGATCTGCCGTATTGTCTCTTATTGAACAGCATGATGCCGGCATGTGGCCCCTTCCTTCGGAGCGCCGCGATGAAGCGGAGAGCCAGTTCGCATCGATATTGCCGCAGCCGCTCACCCGCACCTATTTCGTCGCGTCTGCCGCCGAGGCTTTCGAGGTGGCGTGTAAGTTCGCCAAACGCATCACCGGACGGCAGACACTGGTTTCAGCAACGGGCGGGTACCACGGTCACGTCGGGTTCTCGCTCGCGATGGATGATGATGCACTGCCTCCCTACACTTATGCGCCGCTAGCTGGAGGTGTGCGTAAATCGGTCTATGGCTCGATTGAAAGCCTCTCCGGCCTCGTGGACGACAACACCGCAGCGGTGTGTCTGGAAGCCATCCAGATCCCGGGAGGGGTGGTTTCACCGCCGGAAGACTACCTCGCAAAGGTGAGGCGGCTTTGCGACGAGCGGGGAGCGCTGCTGATCCTTGACGAAGTCCAAGGAGGGCTGTGCCGAACCGGCAAACTGTGGGCGTTTGCTCATTATGATATAGTTCCTGACTTTCTTGTTACGGGAAAGGGTATTACCGGAGGATACTTCCCCTGCGGAGCACTTAGCTACCGAGGGGAATACGGAAGCGCCTTCAGCACTCCCAAGCTCGTTCACACTACCAGCTATGCCGGTAACGAGATCGGCTCGCGGTTGGCGGGCATCCTGGCGCAGCGCTACTCGGATCCTGCGTTGTGCATTCACGTGAATGCCGTCGGTGCGCGTCTGTCCGGTGGGCTCAAGAATCTGCTACCCGCATACAGCGACATCTTGGAGCCGATCTTGAGAGGGCGGGGACTCATTTACGCGATTGAGGCAAAAAATCCTCTGCTTCGAGAGAAAATACTCGCCGCTGCCCTGCAAAGCGGGATCTTCCTGCGCGGCTCTTCGATGAATCACTGCGCCATACACTTTCAACCGCCTCTCATCATTACGCATGAAGAAGTCGACGAGGCTCTGGATCGGTTCGAGCGGGCGTTGGCGCTGGTCACAAAGACTTAAGAAGTCGCTGCTGGCCTTGTCCTCCATCTGTGACGCTTCTGTCATTCGGCGTGACGGACAAAATTGCGGCGACGCTGTGGGTGATGGAAAAGTCCCGCCGGAGGGCTTTTAGGTTTCATAGCGCGAAAGGATGCAGCTTCTGCCCAGCTCAGCTGGTGTCACCTTTTATTAACCTCGCCGGCAGCACCTCCAATTTGGTACTAAAGCGCCCGTTGGCGAGACGTTCGCTAATCAAGGTTCCTGCCCGCTCGCCTAGCTTGTAGGCCGGAAAATCAATCGTCGTCATCTTCCTGCTGGCATAGAACCAGTTCTCGAATGCGTTGAACCCGGCAACGCGAACATCACCAGGAACACGGAAACCCATCGCCTCTATTGAAGCCAGTATGGCAAGGCCGGTAGAATCGTTCGCTCCGACAATTGCATCCGGCATCTTTCCGGTACGGATAGTTCCACGCACAATCGAATTGACCGCCTCGAAATGATCGCCTTCGCACCTGACGACTTCCATGGATGCGGATGGATACCTGGAGAGCGACAGACGGACCCCGCGTATTCGTTCATTTATACCTGGCGATGTAAAGCCCGGCTGAACAAACAGTATGCGTCTAACGCCCTCTGCAAGCAGGCATTCCCCGATTGCCACGCCAGCGCCAAAATCGTCCTGACGCAGGATGGCGATATCGCGTCGAGATGGGCTGGTGTTCGGTTCTTGAAGCGCTACCATCGGCTGGCGGAGAGCCGCAAGTCTGCCCAGGATCAGCTTACGGGTCGTCTGTGGTCCCATCAAGAGCGTCACGATCCCATCCGTCCGCGCCCAGCGCAGGAAAAGGGAATCGTCCAGGTGCTTTGGATGTACGTTGTGCAGCAACAGGCCGTATCCCGCCGTATTCAGGCTGTTGCTCAATCCAGCGATCATACGCGCAACCCACTGCAGCGCGAGAAAGTCTGCTCTGTCGGATATGCACAGGAGACCGATCGTCCACTCCCTGCTCGCGCGCAACGCACGGGCATTGGCGTGCGGACGATAACCGATCTCTCTGATTGCAGTTTCGACTCGTTCGCGGGTGCGGGCGGTGACGCGATCTTCCCGACCATTGACGACATTCGACACGGTCATGGCAGACACACCCGCTGCCCGTGCCACGTCGGCAAGCGTTGGCGTCGAATTAGCTAGGCGTTTTTGCAATCTTGCAATTCCTTTGCAGCGCCGAATGCTGGTCTTCGCGGGAGTTTCGTGGGGCGCCTTTCCTGTGGTTTGTGAAGCATGGAACGTTATACGATGTTCATCGTGTCCCCTTCTGCGAGGCGGGTTGCCGGGCAATGCGTGCGGACGATAGGTTAATTCTGTCCTTGCGGGTACTGTTCCATCTGGCGATTGGCAATCCCTATCGTGAGACGCTTCATAGACTTCTCAGCGATTGCATCCTCAGATTATCGACCGGCGCGGCCCGTGGACGTCGACGAATGCGTAGCTGAGGTTCTTTGATGAGATACCAACGGTCGGCGAACCGCAAGGCCTTTGGCTGGCGGCATCTTGGCCGTAGCGTCGTCGTCTTCGCCGCCACGGTCTCGGGCGACGATCGCGACTTCCGGACGATCGACAAACCAGGCGTGCGCTCAGATGCTTCGGATCGGCCGCGATCGCCGGCATCGTCCGCGATGTCGCCTTGAACGGCAGGTCGTAAATCGGTGCCTTGTTGTGGAAGGGGGCATCGAGAGCGGGATGAGCAACGGGAAGCCGTTTCGGGTTCCGCCCAGCTCTGGTCGTCCTGGCGAGGGCCGGACGAGATCAGAAATGATCTTGCCAACGGGATTGTCCGGTTCGGCACCGTCGATGGAAGGCGTGCGCGGCCGGAAGCGCGCCCTTTTTCCACCGCCGCCATCGCGCGCTTTGCTTCGGCGACATAGAGTGTCATAAATCTGTGACCGGACAAAGGGAGAAGGCCAGCGCTCGCCATCGGGCGTTCCGGAAACAGAAGAATCTCAGGGGTACACAGGGATCATGACAATGACCGACAACACGCGCTCTCATCGCAGCCTCTACCGTTCGCTGCTGACGGGCCTGGCCTTTTCCACGGCCATCGGCCTGTCGGCCGCGCACGCCGACGCCATCACCGTCTACACCTCCTACGAGGAGGACGAGATCGCCGCCTTCCTCGCCCGCGCCAAGCAGGACATGCCCGACCTCGACGTCAACGTCCTGCGCCTGTCGACCGGCGACCTGCACGCGCGCATCCTGGCCGAGGCGTCCAACCCGCAGCACGACGTCATCTGGGGCTGGGCCGTGACCTCGCTGATCGACCCGCGCATCGGCGAGCTGGTCGAGGCCTACACGCCGGCCGGCATCGACCGCGTCGCCGAGCAGTTCCGCGACAAGGACGGCAAGTGGTTCGCCACCACCGGCTACATGGCCGCCTTCTGCGTCAACAACGAGGTGCTCGCCGCCAAGAACCTGCCGATGCCGACCTCCTGGGCCGACCTGCTCAAGCCCGAATACAAGGGCGAGGTGGTCATGCCCAACCCGGCCTCGTCCGGCACCGGCTATCTGATGATCGCCTCGATCATCCAGATGATGGGCGAGGAGAAGGGCTGGCAGTACCTCAAGGACCTCGACGCCAACATCGCCCAGTACATCAAGAGCGGCTCGCGCCCGTGCAACGCCGCCAGCGAGGGCGAGTTCGCCATCGGCGCCTCCTTCGCGCTGCGCGCCATCAAGAACGTCGACGAGGGCTATCCGATCACCATGGTGATCCCGGCCGAGGGCGCCGGCAACGAGCTCGAGGCCAACGCGCTGATGGCCAGCTCCAGGAACAAGGACGCCGCAAAGCGCTTCCTCGACTGGACGATCTCCGACAGCGCCGTCAACGAGTACTACAACTGGAAGGAGATCGTCACCGTCAAGGGCGGCACCATGCCGGAGAAGTTCAGGAAGGCCGGCCTGCCCGAGGACATCGCCTCGGTGATGTGGAACATGGACTTCGCCTGGTCGGCCGAGAACCGCGGCCCCGTGCTGGAGCGCTGGCAGCGCGAGCTGGAGCGCTGAGGCCGGGCCCCATCGGCACCGACATGCCGGGCGCCGCGCCATGCGCGGCGCCCGGCGGCTCGTCCACAGACATATCGAAGGATCGCGCGTGACGCTCGCCCTCTCCCATGTGACGAAGCGCTTCGGCAATACCGTTGCGCTCGACGACATCTCGCTGACCATCGAGCGCGGCGAGTTCATCTGCTTCCTGGGGCCGTCCGGCTGCGGCAAGACGACGTTGCTGCGCATCATCGCCGGCCTCGAGCTGGCGGAGGAGGGCACGGTCACGCTGGAGGACCGCGACCTTTCGGAAGTGCCGGCGCGCCATCGCAATTTCGGCGTCGTGTTCCAGTCCTACTCGCTCTTCCCCAACATGACGGCGGCGCGCAATGTCGGCTACGGGCTCGAATGCCGCGGCCGCCCGCGCGCCGAGATCGAGGCCCGCGCCGCCGAGATGCTGCGCATCGTCGCGCTTTCCGACCACGCCCACAAGCTGCCGTCGCAGCTTTCGGGCGGCCAGCAGCAGCGCGTGGCGCTCGCCCGCGCGCTCGCGCCCGACCCCGAGGTGCTGCTGCTCGACGAGCCGCTGTCGGCGCTCGACGCCAAGGTGCGCGAGAGCCTGCGGCTGGAGATCCGCGACCTTCAGCGCCGGCTCGGCATCACCACCATCATGGTCACCCACGACCAGGAGGAGGCGCTGACCATGGCCGACCGCATCGTGGTCATGGACACCGGCCGCATCGCCCAGATCGGCACCGCGCGCGAGCTTTACGACCGGCCGGCCTCGCGCTTCGTCGCCGAGTTCATCGGCCGCATGAACGTGCTGCCCGTCGCCGGCGGCCGGCTGGCCGGCCTGCCGCTGGCGGTGCCGCAGGGCGCGACGCTGATCGGCATCCGCCCCGAGGACGTGCGCCTCCATGCCGGCGAAGGCCCGCCCGGCCGCGCGATCCTGCCGGCGCGGCTCACCAACACCATCTATCTCGGCAACCTCGCCCATCTCGTGCTCAGCGTCGAGGGCATCGAGCACGAGATCGTCGCCGAGGTGCCCGGCCACGCCTGCAAGGCGATCGCCGATGCGCCGCAGATCGGCCTCGAACTGCCGGCCGAAACCATCAAAGTGCTCGCATGACCGCGCTCACGGCAGACCGCGCCGCCCCGGCCGTGCGCAGGAGCCGCAGGAACAGGCTGGCGGCGATGCTGCCGGCCGTCGTCGTCGGCCTGCCGCTCATCCTGTTCGTGCTCTTTCCGCTGGCGCACATCCTGGGGCGCTCGTTCTCGACGCCCGACGGCTTCGGCCTCGCCAACTACGCCGCCATGCTCGGCAACGAGCGCTTCCTGCGCATCACCTGGAACTCCTTCGCCGTGACGCTGGTGAGCGCGGCGGTCGCCATCGTCATGGCCTACGCCTTCGCCTATGCGGTGCAGCGCTCGACCATGCCGCTGCGCAACCTGTTCCGCATGATCGCCGTGCTGCCGCTGTTCGCGCCCTCGCTGGTGCAGGCGCAGGGGCTGGTGCTGCTGTTCGGCCGCAACGGCCTGATCAACCGCAGCTTCGGCCTCGGCATCGACCTCTACGGCTACTGGGGCATCGTCATCGCCTCGGTGCTCTACGTCTTCCCCTATGCCTTCCTGATCCTGTCGGCCGCGCTGGCGGTGGCCGACGCGCGCATCTACGAGAGCGCCGAGATGCTGGGCGCCAGCAAGTGGCGCGCCTTCCGCACCGTGACGCTGCCGGCCACCCGCTATGGCCTGGCGGCGGCGATCTTCGTCTGCTTCACGCTGGTCATCACCGATTTCGGCAACCCGATGGTCATCGGCGGCGACTACACGGTGCTGGCCTCCGAGGTCTACAACCAGGTCATCGGCCAGGCCAATTTCGAGATGGGCACCGTCATCGGCATGGTGCTCCTGATCCCCGCCGCCATCGCCGCGATGGTGGAGAAGCGCGTCAGCGCCAAGCAGTACGCGCTGATCAGCGAGCATTCCAGGCCGCTGGTGCCGCAGAAGGACCGCCTGCGCGACCTCGCGCTCCTCGCCGTCGCGGTGCTGATCTCGGCGGCGATCCTGTCGATCGTGCTGGTGGTGGTGTTCGCCTCCTTCGTGCATCTGTGGCCCTACAGGATGACGTTCTCGCTGCGCCACTACGCCTTCGACGTGCAGAACGGCATCCAGCCCCTGTGGAACTCGATCTATGTCTCGGTGATGGCCGCCGGCATCGGCGTCGTGGCGGTGACGGCGGCCGCCTATGTGATCGAGAAGTTCCCGTCGCCGGCCGCGCGCGGGCTCTACTTCCTGTCGATCCTGCCGGCCGCGGTGCCGGGCATGGTGCTGGGGCTGGGCTATATCCTGGCCTTCAACAGCCCGTCGAACCCGGTCTATGCGATCTACGGCACGCTCGTCATCATCGCCATCGCCAATGTCTACTACTACCATGCCCACGGCTTCCTCATCTCGGGCACCAGCATCAAGCAGATCAGCGGCCGCTTCGACGAGGCGTCGGCCACGCTCGGCGGCAGCCGGCGGCAGACCTTCGCCAAGGTGACGCTGCCGCTGCTCTTCCCGACGCTGGTCGGCATCGCGGTGTTCTTCTTCATGCGCTCCATGGTCACGCTGTCGGCGGTGATCTTCCTGATCACGCCGAACACGCAGGTCGCGGCAGTCTCGGTGCTCTACCTGCAGGACCGCGGCGCGACCAACCAGGCCGCCGCCTTCTCGGTCTGCATCATCGCCACGATCATGGCGGTGCTGCTGGCGGTGCGCCTGCTGCTCAACGCCATGGGCCATCGCAACGTGTCGCTGATCCGCTGAAGGCGAGGGGAGCGGCCACCGCCGGCGCGCCATCCGCAAGGGCTTGCGGCGCGGTTCCCCCTGCGCGGCCCGCCGTGACGCCGGGCCTCGGCCGTCAGGCCGCGGCCGGCTTTCGCTCCTCCATCCAGCGGCGATAGCGCCGGGCGCGGCAGCGGGCGTCGGCCTGCGAGACGACCAGCGCCCAGGCCGGCGACACGCCGGGTGCCGTTCGCCGCCGGCGGCTCACGCGGGTCAACTGGTACTTGACGGCGGCCATGTGCGCCGACGAGGCGAGCTGCTTGTTCTTCCACGAGATGGGCTTGAGCGCCGGCACGTCCCGCCGGCCGAGCCGCCAGTTGCGGGGCAGGCCCGGCTCGATGGCGAGCGCGGTGGCGATGCCGGCCATGGCGACGCCGCTGTCGATGACCTGTTGCGCGACCTCGCGCCGGCGGATGCCGCCGGTGACCATCAGCGGCATGGTCGCTATCCTTGCGATGTCGCGGGCGAAGTCGAGGAAATAGGCCTCTCGCGCCAGCGTGCGTTCGTCCCGCGCCGCGCCCATCATCGCCGGCGCCTCGTAGCTGCCGCCCGAAAGCTCGACCAGGTCGACGCCGAGGGAGCCGAGCATCGCCACCACGGCCTGCGCGTCGTCGGCTGAGAAGCCGCCGCGCTGGAAATCGGCCGAATTGAGCTTGACGGCCACCGCGAAGCCCGGCGCGACGGCGGCGCGAATGCCGCGCACGATGTCGATGAGCAGGCGTGCGCGGTTCTCGAGGCTGCCGCCCCAGCGGTCCTGCCGGCGGTTCGACAGCGGCGACAGGAACTGGCTCAGCAGATAGCCGTGCGCGGCATGGATCTCGACGCCGGTGAAGCCCGCCCGCTGTGCGAGCTGCGCCGTGGTCACGAAGCGACGCTCGACCTCGGCGATGTCGGCGGCCGTCATCTCCCGCGGCATCGGGAACTGGCGCGAGAGGGAGCCGATGTCTATCGCTATGGCCGACGGCGCCAGCGTCTCCTGGCCGAGCGAGGCCGGCATCTGGCGGCCGGGATGGTTGATCTGCATCCACACCTGCGCGCCGCGCGAGCGCCCGGCCTCGGCCCACGCCCGGAAGCGGTCGATATGGCGGTCGTCCTCCAGCACCACGCCGCCGGGCCCGGTCATGGCGCGGGCGTCGACCATGACGTTGCCGGTGACGATCAGCCCCGCCTCGCCCTCGGCCCAGGCCCGGTAGAGGCGCAGCAGCGCCTCGGACGGCGCGTGGTCGTCGTCGGCCATGTTCTCTTCCATCGCGGCCTTGGCGATGCGGTTCGGGATGACGGCGCCGTTGGGCAGCGCCAGCGGGGAAAACAGCGACATGAACGGTCTCCAGCAAAAGATCTGTTCAGACCATAACCTTTGAGTTAAGTTGAGGGTCAAGCGTCTTTTTCGCGACGGAGTGACGGGCATGAAGATCGGGGAACTGGCCAGGCGCAGCGGCCTCAGCCAGTCGCGCATCCGCTTCTACGAGAGCATCGGCCTGCTGAACACGGTCGAGCGCCGGCCGAACGGCTACCGCACCTATCCGCCTGAGGCGGCGCTGGTGCTCGACCTGATCGCGACCGCGCAGAAGGCGGGCTTCAGCCTCGACGAGATCCGCGCCCTGCTGCCGCCCGATCTGGAGCGGTGGGAGCATGGCGCGCTGATCGAGGCGCTGCGCCGCAAGGTGGCGGACATCGAGGCGCTGGAGGCGCGGCTCGCGCACAGCAAGAGGCAACTCGTCGCGCTCGTCGCGGAGATCGAGGCCAGGCCCGACGACATCGACTGCGCCGCCAACGCGCGCAGGGTGCTGTCGCGGGTGCTGGGCGATGGGGTGGAAAGCCCGGCCCTGGCGACCGGCGACGTCAGGCTGCTCGGCAAGACGGGCCGGCGACGTGCGGTCAGGGCCGGCTAGGGCATTTTGCAGTCAAGTGGACTCGCTTGACGTCGCATGAATGCGGCTGAAACGAACGGATAGAGCGGCAGCACGGACTTGTCCGGGCGTCCGCCGCTCTGGACGGCCCGGCGCCCGCCGTCACAGGAGGGCCGCCACCTTCCTCGCCGTCGCCTTGGCCGAGAACGGGTTCTGGCCCGTCACCAGCCGCCCGTCCGCGACGACATGGGGGGCAAACGGCAGCAGGGCCTTCTCGTAGCGCGACCCGCGCCGCTTCATCTCTTCCTCGGCATTGTAGGGCATCTTCTTCGCGACCCCGGCCAGGACTTCCTCGGTCCACGAAAAGCCCGTGACCCGCCTGCCGGCAACCAGCGGCGTCCCGTCCGCCAACGTCGTGTTCAGCAGGCCGCAATAGCCGTGGCAGACCGATGAGACGATGCCGCCGCGCTCCCAGATGGCCTGCGTGATCCGTTGCAATCCTTCGCTATCGGGAAAGTCCCACATGACGGCATGGCCACCGGTGAAATAGATCGCGTCGTAGTCCGCCGGGTCGATCCCGTCGGGCCGGGCGGTCGAGGCGAGGAGCGCCATGCGCCCCTCGTCGGCCAGCCACGCCCTGGCGGAAGCGTCCAGCAGCGGCCATTTGAGGGCGCGCGGCTCCAGCGGCGAGGCGCCGCCCTTCGGGCTGACGATGCGCTGCTCATACCCCTTCGCGGCGAAGACGTCCCAGGCATGCGTCAGTTCCGACAGCCACAGCCCGGTCGGCTCGGACGGATCGGCATAGTGCGCGACGTTGGTGACGACATGGAGAACGCGCTTGCTCATTCTTCGGGACCTTCTCTTGTGCCGCCCTCTTGTGCCGTCCGGGGCCGGGCGACCTCCAGGGTGGAATGTCGGGCGAAGCCGCCCTCCCGGTATGGAGCCATAACCTTGAAGTGAAGTTCAGGGTCAAGCCGTTTCCGGCGCGCCTCCTTCGACGTCGAGCGGCTCGAACGCCGGAGCTGGCATCCGGCGCCGCGGATTTCCCGCGACGCCGCTCGCGGCTGCGGCCGCGTTCAGTGAATGGAGATGATGCCGTCCACGGCACGCCACTCCGAGGGCTTGATGAGGTTGTGGTGGGCGACGCGCACCAGATGCAGCGGACCGTCCAACTCGCGCATCCAGTAGTCGAGGAACCCGCGCAGCTCCGGGAACTCCGGGGCAAGGTCGTATTCCTGCCAGATATAGAGCTGGAGCAGGCCCGGATGGTCCGGCATGCGGTAGTGGATTTCGGCGGTGGTCAAGCCGTAGCCCTGCATCTGCAGGCGGAAATCGCGGCTGACTTCTGTGACCATGGATATGCCTCCTTCACGTTGCCTGGCCCGGCCGGTCACCGACATCCTCCTTCCCACTCCACGCTCGCACCCTTCCGGCCGGTGCGCACGCAAGGCCGCCCCGGCCGGCATGCGCTACTCTGGAATTGTGGTCGATCGGCTGCGGATTTCAAGCCCATGCGGCAGGCCGGAACGTGAATTTCCTCGCGATTTCATGGCACTAGCAGCCGCGATGTGCGAGTGCCAGAACTTTGCGGCATCCCTTGAGACGGCGGGATCGTGCGACCGGCGAGGCATCGGGCATTTTCCCGGGAACAATCCTCGCCGGCGGCGGTTTGGTGGGTGTTGGACACCCCGCCCTTCATTCCCGGGATGTCCCTCACGCGGAAAAGGTCTCCCAGGCGCGTTCCCTTGGCCGGCCCCGAAGGGGTCGGCCTCTCCTTTGGCCGAACCCGGCGTTCCGGGAAGAGCCCCTCCCGTCTCCTCGAAAAAAGTTGCCCCGGCGCCGCGCCGAGACGGATCGCTTCGGGATGCGTTGCGTTCTGTTTCGTCACGATGCTGTGGAGGACAGGATGAACGTCGCCAATCTCCAGATCGAAGGCCTCGTCATGGCCCTTGCCTCGCTGAACAATGCGCTCGTCAACAAGGGCATCCTTTCGGCCGACGAGCTCGACCTCGCGCTCGCCAAGGCCGAAGCCGCGATGACAGGCGAGGAGCGCCTTCAGGAGGATCTGCCGCCGTCGAACCGCGACGCCGTGTGCTTCCCCATCCGGCTCCTGCGGCTCGCCAACCGTTCTGCCGACGAGACCGATATCTGCGCCTTCTCGGAGCTGGCGAGAATGGTCGGCCAGACGAAGCACTCCTACAACGACCAGATGTAGGCCCAGAGCAGGCCAGATGCAGGCAACGACCGCACGCAGACACCGAGCGCCTGTCGCGTCGGGAGAAACAAATGCGCCGTTCGCGTGTTGGATAGTCATGTGCAACCTCCCGATCTCACCGAAGGACTCATGACCATCTTCATCTCGACCAGGCCGGACCGTATCCATCTTGTCGCGCCCGTCGCGCTCCTCCTCGCTTGCGCGCCGGACATCGCGCTGCTGGCGCAGGGGCTCGACGCCGAGGGCGCCATCGAAACCATCGTCGGCTCGCAGGTGGAGACCGCGGAGGAGGCGATAGCGACGGACGAGAAACGCATCATCGCCGCGATCGAAAACAGCTCCGCCAACGCCGCGGAGGTTCGCAAGCGCTTCACGGTCGACAATGTCAGGATCGTCTTCCTGCCCGATCTCGAGGAGAAGGGCGCGGCGGTCAAGGCAAAGATAGAGGAAGCCGGCAGCGGGATCGCCGCCCTGCGCGAGGCGATCCAGGGCAGCGCGATCTTCTATCACGCCATCGATTCGCGCTCCGTGCTGCTCGACGACATCATCGCCGTCGAGTTCGGCGAGAAGAACGACGTGACGATCCTGGTCGCCGGGCGGGAGCCCTGACGGGGGAACGGCGACGGACGACCGGCCTTCCTTCCGCGGCGGACGCCGGTTCCGCTCCCGTGCGGCAAGGAGCAGGGTTCAGTGAGCCGGTTCCACGGGCCGAACCGAAGTGCCGGCCTTGGC
Source organism: Hyphomicrobiales bacterium (assembly GCA_003577315.1). Classification (GTDB taxonomy): domain Bacteria; phylum Pseudomonadota; class Alphaproteobacteria; order Rhizobiales; family Rhizobiaceae; genus Aerobium. Next base: position 14,292 of record QEVK01000006.1, read on the forward strand.
CGGCCTGCCGCTGTGGCGATGGATGATGGCGATCGCCCGTTGCTCCCGCTCGAACGGGCTTTCCCCCGGCCTGTCGCCGCGCTTCAGTTCCTCGTACATCTGTTCGACCTCGCAGGGCCTGAAGACGCCATTGGCGCCGTGCTTGTCGCTTCGCATGGCGGGCTCCTCCGGGTATCGGGAAAGAAGGCGCGAATGATGGCATCCGCACCGGGCGGAAGTGAGCCCTTTCGTCGGGCGGCCACGAAAGTGAACTATATTTCAGCGCCGTCACATCGGGTGAGGGCGACCCCTTCCTTCCCCGCGATGAAGCGATGCCGCTGCCGGTCCTGTCGCACGACGTCCATCGTTCGGGGCCGGGAAGGATCGGGACGGCTTCAGGAGCGCGCCGTGGCGAAATAGATGCGCCGCCTGCCGCCCTTCAGGTCCTGCTCGTCCTTGATGTCGAAATGCGTCGCCAGCAGGTCCTCGAAGATCTCGGGGTGATAGTCGTCATACTGGTCCTCGCGGTTGGCCAGCAGGGCCTGGACCATCTCGTCGTCGCGCCCGACGAACTCGATGATCAGCGAGGTTCCCAGCCCCGCCAGCCAGCGGACGAAGTCGGCGAGCGGAATGTTCGCCGAGATCACGATATGGTGGATGAGGGCGAGGCACAGCGTCAGTTCCGGCCGTCCGCGCTCGGCCAGCCCCTTCCTTTCCGTTCCCAGCCAGCCCTGGTTGGGCGAGGGGTCGCAGAGGTCGACGACCAGCGGCAGGATCGATCCCGGGTCGCCGGCGGCCTTCTGTTGCTGATAGAGATGCTCGACCGCCATCCAGTCGCCGTCCATGGCGACGACGTAGTCGGCGTGGTCGGCCACGATGCGCGAGAAGGTGCCGGTGTTGCAGCCCAGATCCCAGGCGAGCTTCCAGCGCCTGTGGCCGGCGGCCTTGCCGACGAACTCGACCTTGCGGCGGAACTCCGCCTCCTCGTAGGAATGGGTGCGGTCGTAGTCGGACCATTGCGTGCGCATGCGCGGCGGCGAGAGCCTTGCGACCAGCCCGCCGAGCTTGTCCACGTTGCGCAGGATCATCGACTTGTCGAAGCCGGCCCGGGCCAGCTTGGCGCGCACGTTGCCGGCGCCCGCCGAGTAGCGCCGCTGCAACGCGCTCTGCGCGGCGACATGCAGCAGCACGCCCGGGCGCAGCAGGTCGCGCGCCGACATCAGGCGGCGCATCTGGTCGGCCTCCACGCCATCGAGGCGGCCGCGCAGCCATGGCCTGAAGTCGATGCCCTTGTAGGCCTGCAACATCAGCGGATAGAGGAACAGCTCGCAGAACTGCCGGTAGCCCACCCAGGGCTCGCCCGGCTCCAGCGGCTCGAAGGACGCAACGTCGATGAAGGTCGGCCGCGCTCCGAACCACTGGACGTTGTAGGCCGACGAGTCCTTCAGGATCATGTCGGCGCCGAGCGCCTGCCGCATCAGGTCGAGGTGCAGCAGCGCCGCGTCCTTCAGCATCCCGAACGGCCATTCGTAGGGATAGGAGACGAAGGGGACGCGCGCATGCTCCAGGATGCCCGGCCCCAGCCCGCCTTCGGAGGGCGTGGCCTCCCACGTGTCGACGATGCGGCCATCGGCGCGGCAGGCCCCGAAGAAGGAAGCGTCGCGCAGCAGCTTCCAGTTTTCCTGCGCCCGCGCGCCCAGTCGCCTGAAAACGCGCCCGTCCCTGTAGAAGACGGACCCGTTCCGGTCGCGGTAGGAGCCGGGCTCCGGCTCGATCGGGGGATGATGGCCCAGCTCCGCCGCCGGCGGCGATGTGGTCTCGTTCACCTGTCGACCCGCGCCCGCCCTTGCGGGGTGTTGCGCGCCTGCGCTTCGGTCGCGTCCGTCTTGGACTTCACGCCGAGCAAGGCGAGGAGCCTGTACCAGTAGAGCTTGCCGGCTATGGCCAGCCCCGCCATGCCCCCGAGCAGGAGTTGCAGGATCATGCTGCCCGTCCCGCCATCGAGATAGGCATGGGCGCCGGTTGCGGACATCCCGAGGAACAGCCCCGACAGGAAAACGGGGAACGGCAGGGATCGAAGGTTGACGTGCATGGCGGAAACCTTTCGTTTGCCTGCTGGCGCGGGAAAGCGCCTGGGGTCGACGATGGGTCAACGATCCGGCCGCCGGAACGATCCGTCATGAAACCATCACAAAACTGTCATGTCCGGTAAGGCCGAGTGAGTGGAAGCCGGCCGCCCGGACGGAACGATTCCCCGGATCGGCGATTGTCGTCGCTGAGGGGGCCGTGTCGATGAGCAGGCATGTCGAAGGAAAACCCGGCTGGCTGAGTTCGGACGCAAGCTGGCCGCTGCACCCCTTCCTGCTCGCCCCGGCCTCGGTTCTGGCGCTGCTCGCGAACGGCCTGAACCAGGCGACGTTCGCCCATGCCGCCCCGGCGCTGGCGGGAACGCTGGCGTTCGCCTGCGCGGTCTATCTGGCGGTGGGGGGCTTGCGGCGGCGGCTCGATGCCCGCACGGCGGTGATCGCCAGCATCTGGATCGGCGGCAGCCTGTTCTATGCCGGCCTGTTCGGCGCTCTCAACGACCTGGTGGGCGGCGGCTATGCGATGGTGCGCTCGCTGCCTGCGGCGCTGGCGGCGCTGGCGGTCCTGACCGTGATCGCGCTGCGCCTGCCGGCCACGCCGGTCCGCGTCGTCAACCTCGTGCTCAACGCCGTCGCCGTGGTCGTCGTCGCGACGCCGTTGTGGCAGGCGGCCGCCTATGAGTGGCGCAACGGCGCAGCACGCGCGATCTACGACGCCGACCGCGCGGCGGCGGCGATGCCGCAGATCGCGGCGACGGACGGGACGGAGGGCGCGGGACGCCCGCCCGACATCTATCATTTCGTGTTCGACCGCTACGCCTCGCAGGAGGTGCTCGCCGCCTATTACGGCGTCGACGACGGCGCGACCGTGCGCTTCCTCGAGGAGCGCGGCTTCCATGTGGCGCGCGGCAGCCACGCGAACTACCACCGGACCGCGCATTCGCTCGCCTCGACCTTCTACATGGACTATCTCGACCTCCTCGCGGAAGCGCCGGAAGCCGCGGGTGACAACTGGCAACCCGTTCACGCCATGCTGGGCGATCATCGCGTGGCGCGGTTCCTCAAGGCGCGCGGCTACGAGTTCTTCCAGTTCGGGTCGTGGTGGACCGGCACCTTCCGCAATCGCGCCGCCGACGTGAACCGCCCGCACGGCTTCGGCGAGTTCACCATGCTCTACCTTCGCCGCACGGCGCTGCGCCCTATCTTCCACGCCTTGCCCGACCGGCCGCTGACAATGCGGCTCGACTGGGACAACGGCCAGTGCCAGCGCGTCGCAGCGCAGGTCGAGGAGATCAAGGCGATCGGCGAGCGGGACCGGCCGGCCTACGTCTTCGCCCACATCCTCGTGCCGCACGGCCCCTACAGCTTCGCCGCCGACGGACGCTGCCTGACGATGGAGGAATCGGGCCGCCGCGGCGCCCGGCAGGGCTATGTCGACCAGGTGGCCTATGCCGGCCGCATCATCGAGGATCTGGTGACGCGGCTTCAGGCCCGGGATCGCGCCCCGCCGGTGATCCTGATCCAGTCCGACGAGGGGCCGTTCCCGGCCTTCGAGGCCGGCGTGCCGTGGCAGGACCAGCCGCAACGGCAATTGCGCGTCAAGACCGGCATCCTCAACGCCTACTACTTCCCCAACCGCCGCTATGAGGAACTGGGCGAGTGCGTCACGCCCGTCAACAGCTACCGCGCCCTGTTCAACGCCGTCTTCGGCTCGGATTTCGAGCTTCTGCCCGACCGTGTCTTCGTGTTTCCCGACGACGACCGGCTCTACGAGTTCCACGATGTCACCGATCGCGTGCGCTAGCCGGTCCCGGGCCGTCCCGACCTCTGCGCTTGCATTCGGCCGCTTCGGCGTCGAAGCTGGACGAGACCCGGGAGGCGGGGAGATGAGGAGGAGGCCATGCGGCATTCCGGATTGAGACAGCTTTCATTCGCCGTCGTCCTGACACTCGGCTGCGCGCCGGGGCCGGCCGCGTTCGCGGCATCGCCCGCGCCGGCGCAAGGCCAGAACGGCATGGTCGTGAGCGCCCAGCATCTGGCCTCGCAGGTCGGCGTCGATATCCTGAAAAGCGGCGGCAATGCCGTCGACGCCGCCGTCGCGGTCGGCTATGCGCTGGCCGTCGTCCATCCGGCCGCCGGCAATCTCGGCGGCGGCGGCTTCATGACCATCCGCCTGAAGGACGGGACGACGACGTTCCTCGATTTCCGCGAGCGGGCGCCGCTGGCCTCGACCGGGACCATGTATCTCGACGCCGACGGCAATCCGGTGCCCGGCGCCTCCACCGACGGCTATCTGGCGGTCGGCGTGCCGGGCTCGGTCGCGGGCATGGAGGCGGCGCGCGAGAGATACGGCACCAGGGCGCGCGAGGAGCTCATCGCGCCGGCGATCAGGCTGGCGAGCGAAGGCTTCGTGCTGGAGCCGGGCGACATCGCCTCCTTCGCCGAAGGCAACGACATGCTGGCGCAGGACGAGGCGGCGGCGAAGATCTTCCTGAAGGACGGCAAGCCGCTGGAGCTGGGCGCGACGCTGGTGCAGGCCGATCTGGCGAAGTCGCTGACGGCGATTGCGCAAGGCGGCGCGGACGCCTTCTACAAGGGCGGGATCGCCGACCTGATCGTCAGGGCGAGCGAGGCCAATGGCGGCATCCTGACCAGGGAGGATTTCGAGCGCTACGAGGTGCGCGAGCTGGAGCCGGTGAAGTACAGCTATCGCGGCTACGACATCGTGTCCTCGCCGCCGCCCTCCTCGGGCGGGCTGGTGATCTGCGAGATCCTCAACGTGCTGGAAGGCTATCCGATCTCCTATCTCGGCTATGGCTCGGCCGAGACGGTGCGGCTGATGGTGGAGGCGATGCGGCACGCCTTCGTCGACAGGAACACGGCGCTGGGCGACCCGGATTTCGTGGACAATCCGGTCGGGAAGCTGACCAGCAAGGCCTATGCCGAGGAAATCCGCGCCCGCATCGACCCCTACCGGGCAGGCGTGAGCGAGGCGCTGAAGCCGGCCGGGTTCGGCGAGTCGAAGGAGACGACGCACTATTCGATCATCGACAGGGACGGCAACGCCGTGGCCGTAACCTATACGCTGAACGGCTCGTTCGGCATCGGCAAGGTGGCCGAGGGCACCGGCATCCTGCTCAACAACGAGATGGACGACTTCACCATCAAGCCCGGCGTGCCGAACCTCTACGGGCTGGTGCAGGGCGAGGCCAACGCCATCGAGCCGGGCAAGTCGCCGCTGTCGTCGATGAGCCCGACCATCGTGTCGAAGGACGGCGAGCCGTTCATGGTGATCGGCAGCCCGGGCGGATCGCGCATCATCACCATCATGCTTTCGGCGATCATGAACGTGGTGGACCACGGCATGGACCTTCAGGAGGCGATCGACGCGCCGCGCATCCACCACCAGTGGCTGCCGGACAGGGTGTTGATGGAGCCCTACGCGCTGTCGCCCGATACGCTCAGGCTGCTGGCCGGCATGGGCTATCGGGTCGGCACGGACCCCGACTGGACGATCTGGGGCGAGGCGGCGGGGATCCTCGTCGGCGGCAGGAACCTGAGACAGATCGCGGCGGGCGACGGCGCCCGCTACTACGGCGCCATCGACAGCCGGGCGACGGCGGGAGCGGCCATCGGGTATTGAAGGCGGCGTCACGAAAGCAGGCGCGGGCGGCCGGGCTGGCCGCCCGGGCCGCCTTTCAGGTGTTGAGGCCGCTCATTTCTTGATCCGCCAGCCCGTGCGGAAGATGACCCATATCGCGACGAGGCACGCCGCCAGGAAGGCGCCGATCGCGGCCAGGCTGAAGCCGACGGCGACGTCGGCGTGCTCGTAGAAAGACCAGCGGAAGCCGCTGACGAGGTAGAGCACCGGGTTGAAGTGGCTGACCGCCCGCCAGAAGGGCGGCAGCATGTCGGTCGAGTAGAAGGCGCCGCCGAGGAAGACCAGCGGCATGACCACCAGCATGGGGATGAGCTGGAGGCGCTCGAAATTGTCGGCCCAGATGCCGATGATGAAGCCGAACAGCGAAAAGGTCACCGCCGTCAGCGCCAGGAAGGCGAGCATGAACACCGGATGCGCGATCTGGATCGGCACGAACAGCGCCGCCGTGGCCAGGATGAGCAGGCCGAGCGCCACCGCCTTGGTGGCGGCCGCGCCGACATAGCCGACCACCAGCTCCATGGGCGAGACCGGCGCCGACAGGAGCTCGTAGATCGTGCCGACGAATTTCGGGAAGTAGATGCCGAAGGAGCCGACGGCGATCGCCTGGGTGATCATGGTCATCATGATCAGGCCCGGCACGATGAAGGCGCCGTAGGAGACGCCGCCGATATCCTCCATGCGGCTGCCGATGGCGGCGCCGAAGACGACGAAATAGAGCGAGGTGGACAGGACCGGCGACACGATGCTCTGCCAGAAGGTGCGCCACCAGCGCGCCATCTCGAACCTGTAGATGGCGTGGATCGCGGTGAGGTTCATTGCGCCGCCTCCTTCTGCGCGTCCCGCCGCACGAGGTTGACGAAGATCTGCTCGAGCGAGTTCTGCCGGGTGGAGATGTCGCGCATGGCGATGCCCTCGCTGCGCAGGTCGGAAAGCAGCGCCGAAATCCCGGTGCGCCCGGCATTGACGTCGTAGCTGTAGGCGAGCGTGGTCCCGTCCCCGCCGAGCGAGAGCTTGTAGCGCGACAGCGTGGCCGGCACGGCCGCCAGCGGCTCGCGCAGCTCGACGGTGAGCACCTTCTCGCCCATCTTGCGCATCAGCGCCTCCTTGGCCTCGACCAGCACCAGCTCGCCGTGGTTGATGACGCCGACGCGCTCGGCGATCTCCTCCGCCTCCTCGATGTAGTGGGTGGTGAGGATGATGGTGACGCCGGAGCGGTTGAGCCGCCGGATCAGCTCCCACATCGACTTGCGCAATTCCACGTCGACGCCTGCGGTCGGCTCGTCGAGGAACAGGATGCGCGGCTCGTGCACCAGCGCCTTGGCGATCATGACGCGCCGCTTCATGCCGCCCGACAGGTTGATGATCTTCTCGTTCCTCTTGTCGTGCAGGGAGAGGTCGGAGAGCACCTGCTCGACCTTCGCGTCGTCGCGCTTCTTTCCGAACAGGCCGCGCGAGAACGACACCGAGGCCCACACGGTCTCGAAGGCGTCGACATGCATCTCCTGCGGCACCAGCCCGATCAGGCTGCGCGCGGCGCGCCAGTCGCGCGCGATGTCGTGCCCGCCGACCGTGACCGAGCCGCCGCTGGCGTTGACGATGCCGCACACGATGGAGATCAGCGTGGTCTTGCCGGCGCCGTTCGGCCCCAGAAGGGCGAGGATCTCGCCCTCCATGATGTCGAGGTCGACGCCCTTCAGCGCGTCGAAGCCGTTCCGGTAGGTCTTCGTCAGGTTCCTGACGGATATGATTGGCTGCATGGTCCGATCCTGCGGGCTGGTCGGGGGTATATAGGTTTTCCGGCGGTAACCGTCACCAGCCCGATCGGGTTGCGGATGCCTTGCGGCTTGCGGCATCTGACATCTCTGCGGGAACAATAGCCTTCGGGCGCGATCCTGCCTCTCCGCTCCGCCGGACGCCCTTCACGCGCAGCGGGTCCGGGTCACGCGGAGCTGGCGCGTTCATAGACCGTCGCCCCCGTCTTCGCATCCACGCCCGCCAGGCTGACCTTGTAGCCCCACAGCGTGCGAATGTGCCGTAGCGTCTCCTCGCAGCTGCGGCCTTCCAGCACGATGCCGTCGGTGACCTTGTGCTCGAGGCGCAGGTGCCGGTCGCCGAGCAGGTCGACGTCGACGACCTGGATGTCGGAGCGGCTGGCGCCGATGTCGTAGCTTTGGGCAAGCGCCGAGCGTATCTTCTGGTAGCCGCGCTCGTTGTGGATCGAGGCGACCTCGTAATGCGGCTCGTTCGCGGTGTCGGAAAGCAGGAAGAACCGCCATTTGCGGATCAGCGCCGGACTCAGGTACTGCCGGATGAAGGACTCGTCGCGGTGGCTGGCCCAGGCGTCGAGCAGCGTTGTGCGCCAGTCGCCGTTGCCGGCTATGTCGGGGAACCAGTCGCGGTCCTCGTCGGTGGGCTCGGTCGAGATGCGCCGGATGTCCTGGATCAGGTCCAGCCCGAGCGCATAGGGGTTGATGCCGCCATAGCGCGGATCGTCGAAGGGCGGCTGGAAGATCACGTTGGAATGGCTGCGCAGGATCTCCAGCATCGCGCCTTCGTCGATCAGCCCGCGATCGAACAGCGCGTTCATGACCGTGTAGTGGACGAAGGTGGCGCAGCCCTCGTTCATCACCTGCGTCTGCCGCTGCGGGTAGAAGTATTGCGCGATGACGCGCACGATCCTGAGGATTTCGCGCTGCCACGGCTCCAGGACCAGGCTGTTCTTCTCCAGGAAATAGAGCAGGTTCTCTTCCGGCAGGTTGAGCGACTTGCGGCGTTCGGCAGCCTCGCTCTCGGTGACCCGGCCTCCGCCTTTCGCGGGCGGCAGCGTGCGCCACAGGTCGTTGTAGGAGCGCTCCTCGTAGTCGAGGCGCTCGCGCAGGCTTTCCCGCAGCTTTTCCGACGACAGCTTCGGCGGCCGCCGGTAGCGGAACACGCCCTGCTCCATCAGCGCGTGCGCCGCGTCGAGGATTTCCTCCACCGCGGCAAGCCCGTGCCGCTCCTCGCAGCGGGCGATGTAGTTCTTGGCGAAGTCGAGATAGCCGAGGATCGCGCCCGCATCCGTCCACTCCCGGAACAGATAGTTGTTCTTGAAGAAATGATTGTGGCCGAGCGCGGCATGGGCGATCACCAGCGCCTGCAACGCCATCGTGTTCTCCTCCATCAGGTAGACGATGCAGGGATTGGAGTTGATGACGATCTCGTAGGCGAGCCCCCGGCCGCCCTTGCGGTAGAGCATCTGCTGGAGGAGGAAATGCTTGCCGAACGACCAGTGCCGGTACATCAGCGGCATACCGATGGACGAATAGGCGTCCAGCATCTGCTCGGATGAGATGATCTCCATCTGCACCGGATAGACGTCGAGGCCGAGCTCCTCGATCGCCACCCTTTCGATCACGTCGTAGGCGCGCGACAGGGTGCCGAAATCCCAGTCGGGACCGGAGAAGAGCGGGCGGGGCTTGCGCGAGGCGGCGGACATCGGCGCTGTCCTCAAGCCGTGCTCGCCGTCGGCTGCCTGGTGAACAGCTGCCGGAACACGGGATAGATGTCGGCTGCCTCGGCGATGCGGGCCATCTGGAAGTTCGGCCAGCTCCCGTTGACGGAGCTGTAGGCCTGCCACAGCGAGGTGCCGTTCTCGGTCGTGCCGAAGATATGCCGTTCCCGCTCGTCGATGATCTCGACATAGGCGTAGTACTGGCAAAGCGGCATGATCTCCTGCTCGAGGAGCGCGATGCAGCGCTGCGAATCGGCTCCGGCATTGTCGCCGTCGGAGGCCTGCGCGGCGTAGATGTTCCACTCGCTGGCCGGATACCGCTTCGCTACGATGCGGCGCATCACCGCGACCGAGGGCGACATTGTCGATTATGCCACAGTTGAGGGCTACATCCGCATGCTGGTCGACATGCTCGACGTGCAGGAAGTCGTCTTCGACGTGGCCATGGCCCGCGAGATGATGGACAACTTGGAGCGCGATGGCGTTCCGGTGGCCGCGTTCCCGCAGACGCTTATGAACTTCGCCAAGCCTGTCGACACGTTCGAGGACATGTTTCTCAATCGTCGGCTGGTGCACGACTCCCCGCTGCTTCGCTGGGCTGTCGGCAACACCGTCATGATGACGGACCAGAACGACAATCGCCGCCCACACAAAAAGAAGTCCGCCGACCGCATCGATCCATGCGTCGCGAGCATTATGGCCGTTTCGCGAGCCGCCCAAGGCGCCTCCGGCCGCAGCAGCTACGACAGCGCGCCGGACGACTTCCTAGCCTTTGTTTAAGGAGCCACCATTGGCCAATCCAGAAAGTAAGCAGCTTGCAATTGACGTCATTGCCCGCGTTAGCAAGCTGGAAAAAGAAATGGCGAAGGCCAAGGGCATCACGTCGAAAAACTTCAAAGCCATGGAAGACCGCGGCAAGCAGTTCCAGACGCGCATCGCCGGCATGGGCAAGGCAGCCTTCGCAGGCTTCGCGGCTGGTATTGCATCAGTCGGCGTTGGCGGAGCCGTAGCCGCGTTGCGCCAAGTTGCCGGCAGTGTTGCGGATATCCGCACCGAGGCCGCGCGTGCTGGCGTCACAACCAAGGTTTTTCAGGAATGGCAGGCTGTTGCTGTAAAGGCCCGCGTCCCGATGGATGCCATGGTCGACGCCTTCAAGGAACTGAATATCCGCGGTGACGAGTTCGCCCAGACCGCGAAGGGCAGCGCCGCAGAAGCGTTCGCCCGCCTCGGACTATCCCCGGCAGAAGTGAAGGAACGGCTGAAAGACCCCGCCGAGTTGATGCTTCTGCTAATCGACCGGACGCGGCAGCTTAAGGACACTGCGGCAGCGACGCGCATATTCGATGAGTTATTCGGCGGCACGGGTGCTGAGCGGCTGGTTTCATTGCTTGGCCAGTCGACGGATGAAATCCGGGCAACCATCGCCGAGGCTCACACGCTCAACAATGTCCTTGACGATGATGTTCTCAAAGCTGCCGAGGAAGTCGACAAGAAGTTCAACCAGATCACGCACACCGTCGGGCAGAACCTGCGCGGCGCTATCGTGTCGGCATACACCGCGTTGCAGGATTTCATAAATGCCTTCAACGGGTTTGAAGCGCAGCGTTCCGTTAAGCTCGACGAGAACCTTGCCGCACTCGGCAAGGAACGGCTGGAGATCGAAAAAGAGATCGGTGCGCTACGGGAGCGGCAACGCTCCGGCCAGGGTGCCGGCGACGGCATCTGGGGCACGTCGCTTGGCGAGTCGACTATAGGCGAGGCCATGCAGGCGCATGAGCGCCGACTGGAAGCCCTGAGCGCCGAAGAAGCCGCAATCCTGAAGGTGCTGGAAGCCCGCCGTGCCGTGGACAATCCCGGCGCGTCAACCAGCACAGGATTCACGCCGACCCCATACACGCCGCCTTCCACAAAGGGCGGTGGACGCGACAAGGCCGCGGCACAGGCCGAACGTGAGGCGGAAGCCGTTCGCAGGCTGATTAGCGAGCTTGAACATGAGCTTCGCCTAGTCGGCGCTACCGACCTTCAGCGCGAGACTGCCAATGCTCTGCGCCAGGCGGGTGCGGCTGCTACCGCCGAGCAGGAGGCGAAGATCGTATCGCTGATCGCTGCCATCCATGCCGAGGAGGAAGCGACCCGCAAAGCTACCGAAGCCGCGCAAGAGTTGCGTGATGTCGGTCGCGACGTTCTGGGCGGGTTTATCAATGACATGGTTCAGGGCAAATCCGCTGCCGATGCATTGGCCAGTGCCTTGCAGAACGTTGCCAATCGCCTGCTTAATTCCGGCCTTGATGCGCTGTTTGGCGGCGCTGGTGGCGGTGCGTTGCTCGGATCCACATTCTCACTCAATATTGGAGGCGCCCGATGAGCGCGTTCTATGCACTAGCTTTCGATGACCGCGTTGAGCTTCTCACCGACGGCGCAATTTACGCCGACGACGGCACGCTGCTCGACATCCGCCGCAAGGTCTGGACTAGTGACAGGTTGCCGCTCGCCATTACCGGGCGGGGACATTCCGGTATGGTCGAGGCGATGGCGACCGCCATGTTATTCGCCGCGTCAATAGGTTCGTTCGACGAGGCGGTCGAGCGGATCGACGGCATGTTGCGCCGCAGGGCCGAGAAGGGAGCGCCAGCCGATTTCGAGATGGTGCTGGTCGGCGTGTCGGAAACACGCGGGCCGGTGATCTACTATGCCGCGTCATGTGACGCGCATGGTGCCGACCTCGAGCCGTGGCGGTTGCACGATGTCGGGGGCGAAATCGGCGGCGGGAACGTTGTCGATGCGTCAGACCTCGACGCCAGCGACGGCCTGCTCAATATCGGCGTGGAGCTATTCGAGCGGATGCGCGCCGTGCCGGGGCCGAATCCGACCCGACCCGACTTGCCGGACCTGTATGGCATCGGCGGCCATATCGACTGGAGCGTTGTCGCCGCGAATGGTGCGGAGACAGTGCGCATCTGGGAATGGCCCGACGTCATTGGCGAGCCGATCAATCCAAAGCGCGAGGGCCGGGAGCCGGGCTGGCTGGAGGCGGCTTAGCGCGGCTTGTTTTCTTGATCTCCCTATACCCACGTGCCGGGATTTACGCCTTTAAGGGCGTTTATCAAGTTCTTCAGGCGATCATCGATTTGGCGAAGCGTGACCTCTAGTACCTGATAATTCTTGTCTCGGATGCCGGCGTCCATAGCAACGTGCAGCCCTCGGTGAATATCCATCAGGTCGTCTATCGTTGCTTGGTTTGCCTTCTTCTGCGTTTCCATATTCCCCTCCCGTTTCGGGCAAGATGCGGGAGGATGTTGAAGGCGTCAATCTCCCTTCCGCAACCGAACGCCCGGCCCGTCGCCGTTGCTGGCGATGAAGATCACGCCGGCTTGTTCGAGGGCGGTGCGGATGGCGGCCAGGTTGTGTGTGACAGGTGTATGCACGCCCTTCTCAAAGGAACGGACTGTCGAGAGGCCAACCCGTGCGGCGGCAGCAAGTTGGCTTTGAGTCCATTCCAGAAGGCCGCGCGCGGCGCGGCATTGCGCTGGCGTCATGGTGGTCATCTCCTCTGTGTGGTGCACGGTTGGTAGCCGTGTGGGTGGTTAGCCCAGAACTCCTTTCGCAGACTATTTCGTTCAATACAACATTTTTCGTTGACATTTATTGTGCAACGAATATCGTTGTGTTGAGTTTAAATAGCTGACAACAGGAGCCAGCCCACATGAACGCCATTCAACCAATCGAACCCGCCGCCCCGGTCTTCCCTCCCATCTACGGAATGATTCTTAACCTCAACGGCAGGGCCGTCGACGGGTACGAGGAAGGAGACGTCCTGGAGATCGATACGCGGTTCCTGCCGGACGTCGGCGACCTTGTATGCGTCCATCTTCGGAATGGTCACTGCTACATGATGACAACGGAAATGGCGCTGCCCGCGAAAATGTGGTCGCAGATGCCGTATCGCGAAAATCCGGACAGTGAGGTCCATGCGCTGTTTGTCGGGCGCGTTCTCGGCGATCCTGACCCGCGCTTGCGCACCCTCAAGCTTGAGGACTGCTGGGCCATCCATGTCTGCACAGGCAAGCTGGATCAGGAGGCAGCAGCATGACCACCAACAAATTCGCTATCGACAGACTGGAAGCCGCCATTGACTGCATCCTCGCTGCCGAGACGATGGCGATGGAAGACAGCCCGGTCGCCACGCGGTTTAGTCACCGCGCCTACCAGTTGGTCACGGCAGCGCTCTTTTCGCTTAAGGGCGAGGACGACCCGCAAGCGAACGAACCAGTTTACTGACCTATCGCCCGCGTATCGTCCCTGTCTTCTAAACAGGCAGACGTAACGGATCATGCACGTTCGAATCGTGCCGCGGGCACCAAATCAAACCGGCCTCTACCAGCACGCTCGCGTGCAGGCCGCAGTAGCACTCAGGCGCTCGCCTGCCTCTGTGTCGTCTCTTCTCCTCCGACGCAGGGGCAGGTTCTATGTCGCATCCTTGTCGCGTTTCGTAGCCTTCGTTTGTTACCACGCATTACAAATCAATACGTTAGATGCGACAAATTTCAGGGTCTTGCGACAAGGAATTTGGGAGAAAATGGAGCTAAGTGCTTGATTTTGTTTGGCTGGGGAACCTGGATTCGAACCAGGACTAACGGAGTCAGAGTCCGCTGGTCTACCGTTAACCTATTCCCCAGAACCGCGGCGATCTGGATCGCCGGCCGGGTGCGGGGCCGTGCCGGTCGGCGTATGCGTTCCGGCGGGGAGGTCCCGTCCCCGTCTGGTGCGGCCTTGTAGCACATTCGTCCCGTCGATCAAGACCCCAGTTGACCTGCCGGCACGGGAAGCGCCCCGCGGTTTCCGCCGGCCCTGATCGGCGGCTTCTCCTGATCGGGCACCATGACAATATAGGCGCTGCGCGGCGTCGTTCAATGAAGATGGCGGCCGCATCCGCCCCGTCGCAGGGGTGCCGGCCAGCGGATCGCCGGCGAAAACGGCGGCCGGGCGCGCCCGAAATTAACTCTCCCTCAAGGTTAATGCCGCATTGTCGCCGCTCGAACAAAAGCGTTGCGTTACCTGGAGAGTGTCCGTGCTGCGTCGACTTGTCCTGCGCCGGCGAGGCTTCGCCCGGCCTGCGCGTTCTTCCGCCGCTCCCCTCGTCATCGGTCTCGGCATCCTCCTCGGCTCGCCCACCCCGGCCGCGTTCCAGGACATGGCGAGCTTCGTCTCCGGCACCGAGCGGGCTTCGGCGCGCTGGGGCTCCTTCGTCGAGAAATCCGTGGCCGGCTCGGTCCACAGCGCCGAGATGCCGTTTGTCGACGCCACCGTGACCGGCTCGGTCTCCGGCGGCGGGCTGGTGGCGCCCGGCCTCGGCGCGGTCGCCCTGAAGGGCGGCAACGCGGCCGCCGACACGCCCGACGAGGCGCGCGTCAACCGCGCCGACAAGCGCGGCCGCCTCGTCAACGTCGTGCCCGCCGCGCCGCCGAAATCGTTCAATGCCGGCTCGGTGTTCCAGCGCACCAGCATGCTGAGCGCCCCGCGCGACGAGCCCGAGACGGCGATGGCGTTCGTCGAGCCGCAGATCAGGGGCAAGGAGATCGAGATCGCCGCCGCCTTCCACGTGCGCGAGAGCCACAAGGCAGACCCCGGCGTGCCGTCCTTCCTGGCCTCGCTGGTCAACAACGACAAGGCCGACGTCCTCGCCACCGCCTACGCCCCCGCCGAGCCCGACTATGCCCGGGCCTCGCCCTTCGCCAGCCTGCTCGGGCAGGAGGAGGAGGAGGCCGGCGGCCGCTTCATTCCCCCTGTCGGCGAGGGCGACCACGCCTGGATGAGCAAGCCGCTGCCGGAGCACGTCTTTTCCGCCGCCGAGCAGAAATGCCTCGCCGAGGGCATCTATTTCGAGGCGCGCGGCGAGGACGTGAAGGGCCAGGCCGCCGTGGCGCAGGTCATCCTCAACCGCGTGCGCAACCCCGCCTATCCCTCGACCATCTGCGGCGTGGTCTACCAGAACCGCAACTGGCGCAACCGCTGCCAGTTCTCCTTCGCCTGCGACGGCACGAGGCCGCGCGTGCGCAGCCAGCACCACTACCGCGTGGCGCAGGAGGTGGCCATGGCCGTCACCGCCGGCAAGATCTTCATCCCCGAGGTCGGGTCGGCCACCCATTATCACGCCACCTACGTGCATCCGCGCTGGGCGCGCACCATGGAGAAGATGAAGAAGATCGGCCTGCACATCTTCTATCGCACCCATGGCGGCGGCTGGAGCTGAACCGGCCGCAAACCGCCCGGCCGGGCCGCGCCCGCGCCCGGATTCGGCCGAATCCGCCGCGGCGTTTGGCGGCGCGTCCCGCGCCATGCCTTCAAGCCGTTGAAATAAAAGCAGGATTAAGTTCCGTGACATGATCCCGACCCGGCTTGACTGGGCAGGGGGGTCTCACTATGTTGCGCCCGACTTTGGAAGCGGAAAGCCGAAGGCGGCTGTCCGGGCAGGAGGTTGCGATGGCCGGCTCCAAAAAGCCGGACGAACCCGGAGGGACCGTGCCCGGCGCATCGCGCCGACCGGACGCAAGCGGCCGGGACGATCTCGACCGCCGCAGTCGCGCGCTCGACGAGGCGCTGGCCGCCAGACGGCCGGCCGCACGCGACGGCGCCGAACGCGGCGGACCTGCCACGGGCGGGCTTGCCGGTTTCGGGCAGGCGCTCAGGCTGTCGAGCGAATTCATCGCCGGCATCGCGGTGGGGGCGGGCCTCGGGTGGCTGATCGACACCATGGCGGGCACCTCGCCGTGGGGGCTGATCGTCTTTCTGCTTCTCGGCTTCGCGGCCGGCGTGCTCAACGTGCTGCGCTCCGCGGGGCTGGTTGCCGAGCCGGACAACCGGGCGCAGCGCCCGCGGGCGGACCGGCGGGACGAGAACTGATCTGCCGCCGGCCGGCGGCACGGAAACTGAACTTGCGCCGCAGGGCGCGCGACGCATCGAGGGGGTCCAGGTTGGCCAACGATCCGATCCACCAGTTTCACATCACGAAATTGATTCCGATCGAGATCGGCGGGCTCGATCTCTCCTTCACCAATTCGTCGCTGTTCATGGTGGCGACGGTCGCGACCGCCGGCGCGTTCCTCTACCTGACGACCGCCAGCCGCGGCCTGGTGCCGAGCCGGTTGCAGTCGATCTCGGAGATGTCCTACGAATTCGTCGCCAACATGCTGCGCGACGCGGCCGGAACCCAGGGGATGCGGTTCTTCCCGCTGGTGTTCTCGCTGTTCATGTTCGTGCTGATGGCGAACTTGCTCGGCATGTTCCCCTATTTCTTCACCGTCACAAGCCACATCATCGTCACCTTCGCGCTGTCGATGCTGGTCATCGGCACGGTCGTGGTCTACGGCTTCTGGAAGCACGGGCTCAAGTTCCTCGGCCTGTTCGTGCCGCAGGGCGTGCCGGGCGTGCTGGTGCCGCTGGTCGTGGCCATCGAGGTGGTCTCGTTCCTGTCCCGCCCGATCAGCCTTTCCGTCCGTCTGTTCGCCAACATGCTGGCCGGCCACATCACGCTCAAGGTGTTCGCCGGCTTCGTCGTGTCGCTGGCCTCGTTCGGGGCGCTCGGCGTCGGCGGGGCGGTGCTGCCGCTGATCATGACGGTCGCGCTGACGGGCCTCGAGTTCCTCGTGGCGTTCCTGCAGGCCTACGTCTTCGCGGTGCTGACCTGCATGTATCTCAACGACGCGCTGCACCCGTCGCACTGACCCTTTCGCATACCGTTCACCGGCGGGTCGCCCCGCCTCGACAGAAAACCCGATCATCCAAGTTCCATCGAAGGAGTTCTACAATGGAAGCTGAAGCAGCGAAGTTCATCGGCGCCGGCATTGCCACCATCGGCATGGGCGGTGCGGGCATCGGCCTCGGCCACATCTTCGGCAACTATCTCGCGGGCGCGCTGCGCAACCCGTCCGCCGCCGACGGCCAGTTCGGCCGCCTGATCTTCGGCTTCGCCGTGACGGAAGCTCTGGGCATCTTCTCGCTGCTCGTCGCGCTGCTGCTGCTGTTCGCGGTCTGAGCCGGAAAGCCGCACAGGCCGGCCGCGGCAAGCGGCCGGCTGTTCTCTAGACAGGGGTAGTCCATGTTCACGGCGCCTGCATTCGCGCAGGAGACGGAAGCGGGACCGGAAGCCGAGGCGCCGCAAGCGCCCGAGACGCATTCCGAGGTCGGCGTCGAGCACGACGCCGGCGGCAGTTTCCCGCCCTTCGATTCCTCGACCTTTCCCTCGCAGCTCCTATGGCTGGCGATCACCTTCGGCCTGTTCTACCTGTTCCTGAAGAAGGTGGTGCTGCCGCGCATCGGCGGCATCCTCGAGGTGCGGCAGGACCGCATCGCCCAGGATCTGGGCGAGGCCGCCCGCATGAAGGAGGAGGCCGACGCCGCGGTCGCCGCCTACGAGCAGGAGCTGGCCGACGCCAGGGCCCGCGCCAACGCCATCGGCCAGGAGGCGCGCGACGACGCCAAGGCCAGGGCCGAGGCCGAGCGCAAGAAGGTCGAGGCCTCGCTCGAGGGCAGGCTTTCCGAGGCCGAGGCGCGCATCGCGCTCATCAAGGACGCAGCCATGCGCGACGTCGGCCAGATCGCCGAGGAGACGGCGGGCGCCATCGTGCGCCAGCTCGTCGGCACGGACGCGGACAAGGCCGCGGTTTCGGCCGCCGTCAAGGCGGCGAGGGGGTAGGCCATGGACGCTACATTCTGGGCCATGATCGGCCTCGTCCTCTTCCTCGCCATCCTCGCCTACTACGGGGTGCCGGGCCTGATCGGCAAGGCGCTCGACGCCCGCGCCGAGCGCATCCGCCACGACCTCGACGAGGCGCGGCGCCTGCGCGACGAGGCCCAGCAGCTCCTGGCCGAGTACCAGCGCAAGCGCAAGGAAGCCGAGCAGGAGGCCGGCGACATCGTCGCCGCCGCCAGGCGCGAGGCCGAGATACTGGTGGCCGAGGCCAAGCAGAAGACCGACGACTATGTCGCGCGTCGCACCGCGCTCGCCGAGCAGAAGATCGCGCAGGCCGAGCGTGACGCCGTCGCCGAGGTGCGCGGCCGCGCCGTCGACATCGCCGTCGAGGCCGCGGGCAAGCTGCTCGCCGACAAGGTCGACACCGGCAAGGACGCCAGCCTGTTCAAGTCGGCGCTGGCCGAGGTCAAGGCGAGGCTGAACTAGGGCGTTTTGCAGTCAAGTGGACTCACTTGACGTTGCATGAATGCAGCTGAAACAAAGAGATAGAGCGGCAGCCCGGGCTTGTCCGGGCGTCCGCCGCTCTAGCCTCGCCCGGCCATCCCAGGGATCGAAGACGCCGCCTGCGGGCGGCGTTTTCGTTTCCGGGCCTTTTGTCACGTTCCCCTCACCGCTACCGTTTGCGCTGCCGGCGACGCACAAGGGACGTGCTGTGCCGCCCTGACCCCATTCACGGGGGAGAGGATGGGGTCGTTGCCGTGAAAACCTGAAACGGCCTATGCCCTGAACGGCGCGAAGGACAGCCGGTGCAGCCGCGGCGCCGGCCCGTGCGCGTCGATCGCCGCGCGGTGGCGCGCTGTGGCATAGCCCATATGGATCTCGAAGCCGTAGCGGCCGTCGCACGAGCCGGCGCGGCCCATCATGCGGTCGCGCATCACCTTGGCGACGATGGAGGCGGCGGCGATCGACTGCGAGCGCCGGTCGCCCTTGACGACGGCGCGGCCGATGCAGGAAAGGCCCGGCGGCACGTCGCGCCCGTCGGCCAGCACCATGCGCGGCCGCGCGCACAGCCCCGCCACCGCCCGGCGCATCGCCTCCAGGCTCGCCTTGCGGATGTCGCCGCAGTCGATGGACGCGGCGCTGACCGAGGCGAAGGAGACCGAAACGGCGCGGGCGAGGATGTCGCCGAACACCGCCTCGCGGGCTGCCGCGTCGAGGCGCTTGGAATCGTCCAGCCCGGCCGGGATGTCGTCGGGGTCGAGGATGACCGCCGCCGCCGCCACCGGCCCGGCCAGCGGGCCGCGCCCGGCCTCGTCCGTGCCGGCGACCGGCCACAGCCCCTCGCGCCGCGCCGCCTGCTCCAGCGCGAAGTCGGGCTTCAGCGGCAGCTCGAAGAGAAGGGGAGAATCGGGACGCGCACGAGGCATGGTGCGGCGATGCTCGCATCGGTCCCGATTCTCCGCAAGGCCTTCCCCGTTCCTGGGGCGGGAGGGGGAAGGCGACCGTCTGGCTCATGGGGACAGGAGGGCCGGACGGAAACCGTGTCGCTGCCGGGGGGAGGCGGAAGAGGACGACCGGAAACGGCCGCCCTTGCGGTCATCTGCCGCGCCGCTTCCACCCTTGTCGCCCTACAGCAGCGTCAACTGCTCGCCCGCCCGCGGCGGCGGCTTGAACAGGTCGGTGCGCAGCCGCCGCCGCTCGACATTGAGGCCGAGCCGCCTGGCCGCGATCTCGAAGCGGCGGCCGATCTGCCACGCATAGGGTCCAGCGCCCTTCATGCGCTTGCCCCATTCGGCGTCGTAGTCCTTGCCGCCGCGCATCGAGCGGATCAGCGACATGACGTGGCGGTAGCGGTCGGGATAGTGCCGCAAGAGCCAGTCCTTGAAGATGGGCGCCACCTCCAGCGGCAGCCGCAGGATGATGTAGCCCGCCTCGCGCGCCCCGGCGGCCTGCGCCGATTCGAGGATGCGCTCGATCTCCTGGTCGTTGAGCGCCGGGACCACCGGCCCGAGCATCACCGACACCGGGATGCCGGCCTCGGCGAGGATGCGCATCGCCTCCAGCCGCTTCGGCGGCGTCGCCGCGCGTGGCTCCATCGTCCGCGCCAGCGTCCTGTCGAGCGTCGTCACCGACAGCGCGACCTTGGCTAGCCCCTTCTCGGCCATGCGCGACAGGATGTCGATGTCGCGCACCACCAGCGCCGACTTGGTGACGATGCCCACCGGATGGTTGTGCGCCTCCAGCACCTCCAGCACCTCGCGCATGATGCGCCACTGGCGCTCGACCGGCTGGTAGGGATCGGTGTTGGTGCCGATGGCGACGGTCTTCGGCTCGTAGCCGGGCCTGGCCAGCTCGCGTTCCAGAAGGCGCGGTGCGTCGGGCTTGGCGAACAGGCGCGACTCGAAGTCCAGCCCCGGCGACAGCCCCATATAGGCATGCGTCGGCCGCGCGAAGCAGTAGACGCAGCCGTGCTCGCAGCCGCGATAGGGGTTGATCGAGCGGTCGAAGCCGATGTCGGGCGAATCGTTGCGGGTGATGATGGTGCGCGGCCGCTCCACCTGCACCTGCGTCTTGAACGGCGGCAGCTCCTCGATGCTGCTCCAGCCGTCGTCGAAGACATGGCGCGAAACCGGCTCGTAGCGGCCGGAGGGGTTGACGCCCGCGCCGCGCCCGCGCCTGCGGTCGGAGCCGACGCGCAGGCCGCTTTCCTCGATCACCGCATTGGCGAGCGGCGCGCCGCCGCCCGAGAAGGCGGCCGTGTCGGCTTGTCTGATCGGTTCCATCCGGGTCTCCACAACGACGCGGGCGACTCATGTCGATGAAATTATTCCTAACGACCGGATGAGAACAAATCAAGAACTTTATGCGCCCGCAGGCGGACCCGACACGCGAAAGGGAAGACCGGGCGAGGCAAGGGGAGGATGACGAGGCGAGGCGGAGGAGGCGAGGGGGCGGAGGCGAAAAGGGGAAGAAGGATCGGGCGCGCGCCGCGGCGAACGATCAGGCCGGCTTGCCGGCGCCGCGCTTCAGGTGCTCGTCCAGCCGCGGCATGATCTCGACGAAGTTGCAGGGCATGCGGCGATAGTCGAACTGCGGCTGGAGGATGTGGTCCCAGGCGTCGCGGCAGGCGCCGGGCGAGCCGGGCAGGGCGAAGACGAAGGTCGAGCCGACCACGCCGGCGGTGGCGCGCGACTGGATGGTGGAGGTGCCGATCTTGTCGTAGGAGACGCGGTGGAAGACCTGCGAGAAGCCGTCCATGCGCTTGTCGAACAGCGGCTCCAGCGCCTCCGGGGTCACGTCGCGGCCGGTGAAGCCGGTGCCGCCGGTGGTCAGGATGGCGTCGACCGCCGGGTCGCCGGCCCAGCGCCGCACCACGGCGCGGATCGCCTCGACCTCGTCGGTGACGATCTCCCGCGCCGCCAGCCGGTGACCGGCGGCCTCGATTGCAGCCGCAAGCGTCGCGCCGGACCTGTCGTCGGCGAGGCAGCGGGTGTCGGAAACCGTCAGCACCGCGAAGCCCACGGGCAGGAACGGGCGGCTCTCGTCAATCCCCGGCATCGGCTGCGGCCCTTTCCGCGATGGTCGTCGTTGCCGCAACGTACCATGACGGCCGCGCGGCGGCGATGGCGGAAGCGGCGCGCGCGGCATCCTGCCGCGACCGGAACAGGCCGAAGCAGGTCGCGCCCGAGCCCGACATGCGCGCGACGACGGCGCCGCTGCCGCGCAGCGCGGCAAGGGCGGCGGCGATGGCGGGCGCGATGGCGACGGCGGGCGCTTCGAGGTCGTTGCGCTGCATTGCCAGCCAGCCGGCGAGCGCGTCGAAGCCGGGCAGCGCCGGCGGCTCGGGCAGCGGCGCGTTGTCCCGGCGCTCGAGCGCCTTGAACACGGCCGGCGTGGCGACGGCGACGCCGGGATTGACCAGCACCAGCGTCAGCGGCGGCAGGCCGGCGGCCGGCGTCAGCGTCTCGCCGATGCCGCGCGCCACCAGCGTTTCGGCGGCAAGGCACATCGGCAGGTCGGCGCCCAGCGGCAAGGCCGCCTCGGCCAGCGCCGGCCGGGGCAGCGCCAGCCCCCACAGCCGGTCGAGCGCGCGCAGCGTGGCGGCGGCGTCGCTCGACCCGCCGCCGATGCCCGAGGCGACCGGCAGGTTCTTCTCAAGCTCGATCTCGACCGGGAAGGCGCGGCCGCCGGCGATGGTGCGCGCAAGCTCGCGCGCCCGGGCGACGAGGTTTTCCGCGCCGGCCGGCGCCTGCGCGGCGAAGGGGCCGGTGACGGCGAGCCCGTCGCGCGCGGCGCGGCGCACGCGGATGCGGTCCCCCGCCTCGGCGAACACGACGAGCGTGTCGAGGAGGTGGTAGCCGTCGGCGCGCCGCCCGGTGACGTGCAGCGCAAGGTTCACCTTGGCCGGCGCGTGCTCGCAGATCGTGTCGGCCATGGGCGCGGGCGGTCAGTCCTTCTGGAGATGGTACTCGCCGGTGCGGGGGTCCTTGACCAGCGTGCCTTGCGAGCCGGCGCGCCGCTCCGCCTCGGCGCGGCGCGCCCTCGCGGTCACGCGCTCGGCCTCGCGGACGAACGAGCGGTAGCCGAGATAGCCGGCGACGCCGACGGCGGCGAGAAAGATGAGCTGCGGCACGGTCCTGTCCTCCTTGGCGGGCGGGCGTGGCGTGTGGCGACGGGTCTTGCGGGCCTTCGACCGGAGATTAGAGCCTTTTGCCGCGCCGTCAAAGCCCGAAACGGGCCCACAGCGCGCGCTCCTGCGTCGTGTCGAGCAGCCCGTCGGCGGCGGCAGCGGCGATCTCGGCCCCCCCGACGCCGAAGCGCGTGCCGAACAGGCCGAGCCGGCGGCCGAACAGGCCGCGCGGCGCGGTGATGAGCCGCAGCTTCGTCTTCTCGCCGTAGCGCTGCCTGAGGAAGGAGCGCATGTCGCCCAGCGCGTCGACGAGGCCGAGCTCCAGCCCCTTCCTGCCGGTCCAGAACAGGCCGGTGAACAGGTCGGGATCGTCGGCGAGCTTCGCGCCGCGCCGCTCCTTGACCAGCTCGATGAAGGTGTCGTGGATCTCGAGCTGCAACGCCTTCAGCCGCTCGATGTC
The DNA here is from genome assembly GCA_003577315.1 of Hyphomicrobiales bacterium. Taxonomy (GTDB): domain Bacteria; phylum Pseudomonadota; class Alphaproteobacteria; order Rhizobiales; family Rhizobiaceae; genus Aerobium. The sequence continues at coordinate 37,285 of QEVK01000006.1, forward strand.
CTCCTTCTTCTCCGGCTGGAAGGGATCGAGGATCGACTTGTTCTGCCCGGCCGTGTGAACGCGCCGCTCGACGCCGATCTTCTTGATCAGGTCCTGGAAGCCGAAGCCGGCCGAGACCACGCCGATGGAGCCGACGATGGAGGAGGGGTCGGCGACGATCTCGTCGCCGGCGAGCGCGATCATGTAGCCGCCGGAGGCCGCGACGTCCTCGGTAAACACCAGCACCCGCTTGTCCTTCTCCCGCGCCAGGTCGCGGATGCGCTTGTAGATCAGCCGCGACTGCACGGGCGAGCCGCCGGGCGAGTTGATCGAGATGGCGACGGCGGGCGCGTCCTTGAACGAGAACGCCTTCTCGATCAGCCCGGCCGTGGCGGCGAGCGACAGGCCGGGGCGCAACTGGTTGCCGCCCGCCATGATCGCGCCGTGCAGGCGGATGACGGGAATGGTGACGGCGCCGGAGCGAAGGGAGGCGGGAAGCAGGCGGCTGAACAGTCGTCTCACGGCAGGCGGTTCTCCATCGGGGTGTCGCCGCCCGCATGTAGGCATTCGCTGCGGCCGCGCAATGTCCCGGAGCAATTTGCAGCCGGACGGAATCGTCCGGCGTCGCATGAATCCGGCAAAATAAACGGCTAGCCGTCGAAAAGCGCGGTCTGGCCGTTGATCGCCGCATCCGCGCGCGCCGAAAAGCCGTTGCCGGCGCTATCGTGCAGCACGAGCGGCGGCATGAGCGACAGGGGAGCGCGCGAGCCGCGCACGGCGCGCAGGACGACGCGGATGGCCGGCTCGTCCGGGCGGGGATGCAGGGCAAGGATGCGCGCGCCGCCGAAGCGGCCTTCGAGCGCGGCGAGGATCTGTCCCAGCGATTGCGGCCGCGCGATCAGCGCCAGCCCGCCGCGCGGCTTCACCGTTGCAGCGGCCGTGCGCAGCCAGCGGCCGAACAGCCCGTCCTCCATGACGTGGGCGGCGCGGCGCAGCGCATCGGGCGAGGCGCGGTCCGCCGCCTCGTTGAAGGGCGGGTTCATCAGCGCGAAATCGAAGGCCGCGTCGGCGAGGCCCGCCTCGCGCCGCGCCGCGCCCGTCAGCGTCACGTCGGCGGCAAGCAGCTCGACCCGCCCGCGAAAAGGCGCGTTCGCCGCATGGTCGAGGGTGAGGCGGGCGTGCGCCACCATCTCCGCCTCGCGCTCCACCAGCACGATGCGCGCCTGCGGGCAGCGCGCGGCGACCGCAAGGCCGGCCGCGCCGGCGCCGGCGCCGAGATCGGCGAGGCGGCCGCAAAAGCCGTCCGGCACGCAGGCGGCCAGCAGCATGGCGTCGAGCCCGGCGCGGTGGCCCCTTCTCGGCTGCACCAGCACGAACCGGCCGCGATGGAAGGCGTCGACGCTGGGCGCGTGCGCGTGCGCGCTCACCGCGCTCACCCGCCGGCGATGCCGGCATCGGCCAGCAGCCGCCGTGCCTCGTCGATCTCGTCCTCGGCCACCATGACGCGGCGCGGCAGGATGCCGAGCGAGCCCTCGACCACGCTCATGTTCCTGTCGGCGACGAAGAAGGTCAGGCCCGCGTCGCGCAGCAGCGCCTCGACGAAGGAGATCAGGACGGCGTCGTTGGTGCGCAGCAGCTCGATCATGCGCCAGAGCGTTTCAGGTTGCGCACGGAATGTAAATCCCGCGCCGAAGCTGCCGGTGCGGCATGGTTTCCGCCGGTATTTGCGCCAATTCGCCACTTGCCGCCATCTTTCTGTCTGCCTAGAGTCCGCCGTCGGCATGGCCGTCGGGGCGGGCCAAAGGGAGTTGTTCGGTGGGCGTGGTAGTCGAGATCGAGGATGGCAAGCGCGCGAAGGCGTCTATCGAGGCGCTGATTTCGCTGACGCGGGCCGACATGGGGCGCGTCAACGAGCTGATCCTGTCCAGGGCCGGCTCCGACGTGCAGATGATCCCGGAGGTCGCCAACCACCTCATCTCCTCCGGCGGCAAGCGGCTGCGGCCGATGCTGACGCTGGCGGCCGCCCAGATGTTCGCCTATCGCGGCGACGCCCACGTCAAGCTCGCCACCAGCGTCGAGTTCATGCACACGGCCACGCTCCTCCACGACGACGTGGTCGACGAGAGCGACATGCGCCGCGGCAAGCGCACGGCGCGCATGATCTGGGGCAACCAGGCGAGCGTGCTCGTCGGCGACTTCCTGCTCGGCCAGGCTTTCCGCATGATGGTCGACGTCGGCTCGCTGGAGGCGCTGGACGTGCTGTCCTCGGCCGCCTCGGTGATCGCCGAGGGCGAGGTCATGCAGCTCGGCGTCGCCAAGAACCTGGAGACCACCGAGGACGACTACCTCGCCGTCATCAAGGCCAAGACGGCGGCGCTGTTCTCGGCCGCCGCCGAGGTCGGGCCGATCATCGCCGAGGCCTCGAAGGCCGACCGCGCCGCCTTGCGCTCCTACGGCACCAATCTCGGCCTCGCCTTCCAGCTGATCGACGACGCGCTCGACTATGGCGGCGATTCGCGCAACCTCGGCAAGAATGTCGGCGACGACTTCCGCGAGGGCAAGGTGACGCTGCCGGTCATCCTCGCCTATCGCCGCGGCTCGGCCGCCGAGCGCGAATTCTGGAAGGCCGCCATCGAGGGCGCCCACACCGACGACGCCGCGCTGGAGCGCGCCCGCTCGCTGATGGCGCGCCACGGCGCCATCGGCGACACCATCGGCCGCGCCCGCCATTTCGGCGAGATCGCGCGCGACGCGCTGGCCCCGCTGGCCAAGACCCCGCAGAAGGACGCGCTGCTCGACGTCATCGACTTCTGCATCAGCCGGGTGAGCTGAGCCCGGCGGCTCGCGTCGCCCGGCTCCGGCGGCCGGTTGAACGGCGTCCGCAAAAAGGCCATGCTTTGCGCCTCTATATGGCCGCCGGCGCCCGCGCGGGATGACCGGGCGAAGGCGGGAGCCGGACCGACAGGAAGGGAAGCGATGCGGCTTAGAACAGGACGGTGGATCGTTGCGGCCGGCCTTGTCGCCAGCGCCGTGTCCGGCGCGTGGGCGGCGGCGGTGCCGATCGGCGAGGACGAGCCCGTCCGCGTCAACACGCTGTCGGGCGCGTATCTGGCCGCCCGCATCGCCGAGAGCGACAACGACCTTTCCGCCGCCATCGCCTATTATCGCCGCGCTCTCGCCTTCGATCCCGACAACCGCACCGTGCAGCAGAGCCTGCTGCTGGGGCTGATCTCGCAGGGCCGGTTCGACGAGGCGCTGCCCTTCGCCGAGAAGCTGAAGGACACGCCCGAGGTCGAGCGCTTCTCGCGGCTCGCGCTCGGCGTCGACGCCATAAGGCAGGGCCGTTACGACGACGCCGAATACTGGCTCAAGCTGTCGCTCGAATCCGATCTCGACCGGCTGATCACCGGGCTGATGACCGCCTGGACCAGGCTCGGCGACGGCAAGGGCGAGGAGGGGATCGCCTTCCTCGACAGCCTGTCCGGGCCGGAATGGTACGACCTGTTCGTCGCCTATCACCGCGCGCTGATCGCCGAGCGGGCCGGCGACGCCGCGACCGCCCGCGCCGCCTTCGCGACCGCCGCCGACAACCTTTCGGCCGCGGGCGCCGCGCCCGAGACCTTTCTGCGCGCGCTGGAGGCCCAGGCGGGCTTCCTCGCCCGCGCCGGCGAGCGCGACGCCGCCCTTGCCGTGCTCGACAAGGCCGAATCCTTCGCCACCGGCCGCCTGACCATCCAGGCGCTGCGCGCCCGCATCGAGGACGGACGGGCCGTCGCCCCGCTGGTGCCGGATGCGCGCGCCGGCGCGGCCGAGGCGTTGCTCAACCTCGCCACCGCGCTCAACCGCAGCGGCGGCGAGTCCTTCGTGCGGCTCTACCTGCATTATGCGGCGGCGCTCCTGCCGCAGAGCGACGCGATCCTGATCCAGCTCGCCGGCATCGCCGAGCAGCAGGGCGACGCCGAGGGCGCGATCTCCTTCTACGAGAAGATCCCGACCTCCTCGCCGCTCAAGCGCGTCGCCGAGCTGCAACTCGGCCTCAACCTCGCCGACCTGAAGCGCCACGACGAGGCGATCGCGCATCTGAAGGCCGCGCTGGCGCGCGACGAGAGCGACATGCGCGCCTATCTGTCGCTCGGCGGCGTCTACGCCTCGCAGGAGAACTACCGCGCCGCCGCCGACCTCTACGAGCGCGCCGTCGTGCGCATCGCAGAGCCGGACCGCGCCGACTGGAACATCTTCTACCAGCGCGGCATCGCCTATGAGCGGCTGAAGGAATGGGACCGGGCCGAGCCCAATTTCCGCAAGGCGCTGGAGCTCTACCCCGACCAGCCGCAGGTGATGAACTATCTCGGCTATTCCTGGGTCGACATGAACATCAACCTCGACGAGGGGCTGGAGCTGATCCAGCGCGCCGTCGACCTCAGGCCCTCCGACGGCTACATCGTCGATTCGCTCGGCTGGGCGTTCTACCGCCTCGGCCGCTACGACGACGCCGTGCGCGAGCTGGAGCGCGCCGTGGGGCTGATGCCGGCCGACCCGATCCTCAACGACCACCTCGGCGACGCCTACTGGCGCGTCGGCCGCAAGCTGGAGGCGGGCTTCCAGTGGAACCATGCGCTGGCGCTCGACCCCGAGCCCGAGCTGAAGGCCGAGGTCGAGAAGAAGCTGGCCGAGGGCCTGCCGCCGCCCGGGGAGCGCGCGAAGGACGAGCCGCAGGCCGGCGAGACCGCGCTGCCGCCCGGCACCGTGCCGCTGCCCGAAGGGGTGGACGGCAACAGGAGCGAGGCCGGGCCGCAGGTCGAGACCGTGTCGGCCGGCCATGGGATCCACACCGTCCTGCCCGGCCAGTCGCTGTGGTCGATCGCCGCCGACCTTCTCGGCGACGGCAACCGCTACATCGAGCTTCTCGAGCTCAATCCCGGCCTGCGCGGCGATCCCGGCCGCATCGTGCCCGGCCAGCAGCTCCGCCTGCCGTCGCCGGCCAATTGAGCCGGTGGCGCGAACCTCCGGGGACCGTCCATCGCCTTGACGCCCGCCGGTCGCGGTTCTAGGACGGGGCCACCTTCCCGTCACCGCCGCCGCGAGCCATGCCGTGAACGCCAGCCTGCCTGCCCACATGCACCCGACCCGCTCGTTCCAGGGCCTGATCCTGACGCTGCACGACTACTGGGCCGAGCGAGGTTGCGTCGTGCTCCAGCCCTACGACATGGAGGTCGGCGCCGGCACCTTCCATCCGGCGACGACGCTGCGCGCGCTCGGGCCGCGCCCGTGGAACGCGGCCTACGTCCAGCCCTCGCGGCGCCCCAAGGACGGCCGCTACGGCGAGAACCCCAACCGGCTCCAGCACTATTACCAGTATCAGGTGATCCTGAAGCCGAACCCGCCGGACCTTCAGGAGCTCTATCTCGGCTCGCTCGACGCCATCGGCATCGACACGAGGCTGCATGACATCCGCTTCGTCGAGGACGACTGGGAAAGCCCGACGCTGGGCGCCTGGGGGCTCGGCTGGGAATGCTGGTGCGACGGCATGGAGGTCTCGCAGTTCACCTATTTCCAGCAGGTCTGCGGCATCGAGTGCGCGCCGGTCGCCGGCGAGCTGACCTACGGGCTGGAGCGGCTGGCGATGTACGTCCAGGGCGTCGACAACGTCTACGACCTCAATTTCAACGGCCGCGAGGGCGCCGGGAAGGTCACCTATGGCGACGTCTTCCTCCAGGCCGAGCAGGAATATTCCCGCTTCAACTTCGAGTTCGCCGACACCGCGCTGCTGTTCCGCCATTTCGAGGATGCGGAGAAGGAATGCCGCGCGCTGCTCGAAGCCGGCGCGAACAGGCCGCAGGGCGAGCCGCACCGCCTGGTGCTGCCGGCCTACGACCAGTGCATCAAGGCCAGCCACGCCTTCAACCTGCTCGACGCGCGCGGCGTCATCTCCGTCACCGAGCGGCAGAGCTACATCCTGCGCGTGAGGAACCTCGCCAAGGCGTGCGGCGAGGCCTTCCTCGAGACCGAGGCCGGCGGCCTCGGCTGGCGGCCGGAGGCGGCGTGATGGCGAAGACCCTGCTCCAGCTCGCCGGCGCCGACCTGACGCCGCCGCCGCTCGCCGAGACCGCCGTGGTCGTCATCGACGCCCAGCGCGAATATGTCGACGGCGGCCTGAGGCTGCCCGGCGTGGACGCCGCGCTGGACAACATCGCCGCACTGCTCGCCGCCGCCCGCGCCGCCGGCGCGCCGGTTGTGCATGTCCGCCACCGGGGACGGCCGGGCGGCCTGTTCGATCCTGAAAAGACCGCCTTCGAGCTTGCGCCGCAGGCGGCCAGCCTGCCGGGCGAGGCAGTGGTGGACAAGGGCCTGCCCAACGGCTTCGCCGGCACGACGCTCAAGGACGTGCTCGACGCCGCCGGCCGCAAGCGCCTCGTGCTTGCCGGCTTCATGACGCATATGTGCGTCTCCTCCACGGCGCGCGCCGCGCTCGATCTCGGCTTCTCCACGGTGGTTCTGTCCGACGCCACGGCGACCCGCGACCTGCCCGCGCCGGGCGGAAACGGCGTCGTCGCCGCCGCTTCGCTGCACGAGGCCGAGCTTGCCGCGCTCGCCGACCGCTTCGCAATCGTCTGCACGACCGCTGAACTGGTGCGCTGATGCCCGATCTTCTGCTCGAACTTCGCTCCGAGGAAATCCCGGCCTCGCCGCGCGCTCGCGGCGCCTTCGGCGCGAGGACGTGCAACCTGAAAAACAGCATGCGGGCGGAGCCCACCGATGCCTGATCTTCTGCTCGAACCTCGCTCCGAGGAAATCCCGGCCTCGCCGTGCGCCCGCAGCGCCTTCGGCGCGAGGACGTGCAACCTGAAAAACAGCATGCGGGCGGAGCCCACCGATGCCTGACCTTCTGCTCGAACTCCGCTCCGAGGAAATCCCCGCGCGCATGCAGCGCAAGGCCGCCGGCGACCTGAAGAAGATGGTGGCCGACGGGCTGGTCGATGCCGGGCTGACCTACGAGGCGGCGACCGAACACTGGACGCCGCGGCGGCTGGCGCTCGACATCCGCGGCATCACCGCCCGCTCGAAGGACGTCGACGAGGAGATCAAGGGTCCCTCGACCGCAGCACCCGAGCAGGCCATCCAGGGCTTCCTGCGCAAGGCCGGCCTTGCCTCCATCGAGGAGGCGCACGTCCATTCCGATCCGAAGAAGGGCGATTTCTACGTCGCGCGCATCTCGCGGCCGGGCCGGGCGGCGGAGGACATCGTCGCCGAGCTGATGCCGGCGATCGTCCGCAGCTTCCCGTGGCCGAAGTCGATGCGCTGGGGCGCGGCGTCGGCCAGGCCCGGGGCGCTGCGCTGGGTGCGGCCGCTGCAATCCATCGTCTGCACCTTCGGGCCGGAGACGTCGGACCCGGTGGTGGTCGATTTCGAGGTCGACGGCATCCGCGCCGGCAACGTCACCTTCGGCCACCGCTTCCACGCGCCCGAGGCGATCACGGTGCGCCGCTTCGACGACTATGTGACGAAGCTGGAGGCGGCCAAGGTGGTGCTCGACGCCGAGCGGCGCAAGCGCATCATCCTCGACGACGCCCGCAACCTCGCCTTCGCCGCCGGCCTCGACCTTGTCGAGGACGAGGGGCTGCTGGAGGAGGTGTCGGGGCTGGTCGAGTGGCCGGTGGTGCTGATGGGCGAGTTCGAGGACGCCTTCCTCGACATCCCGGCCGAGGTGATCCGGCTGACCATCCGCGCCAACCAGAAATGCTTCGTCACCCGCCCGCGCGGCGAGGCGGAACGGCTCTCCAACCGCTTCGTGCTGGTCGCCAATGTCGAGGCGAGCGATGGCGGGGTCGAGATCGCCCGCGGCAACGGCAAGGTGGTGCGCGCGCGCCTGTCGGATGCGGTGCATTTCTGGAAGACCGACCAGGCCGACCTGCCCGACCTTTCCTCGCTGGACGAGTCGGCGCAGAAATTCGCGCTGGATCTGAAAAAGCCGCTCGACCAGCGCATGGCGCGGCTCGACCGGCTGGGCGTCACCTTCCACGCGAAGCTGGGCACGCAGGGCGAGCGCGTCGAGCGCATCCGCAAGCTGGCGACCGCGCTCGCGCCGTTGGTGGGGGCGGAGCCGGCGCTCGCCGGGCGCGCCGCCGTGCTGGCCAAGGCCGACCTCCAGACCGAGGTGGTGGGCGAGTTCCCCGAGCTTCAGGGCGCGATGGGCCGCAAATATGCGCTGCTGCAAGGGGAAGACGCTTCCGTCGCCGCCGCGATAGAGGAGCATTACCGGCCGCAGGGACCGTCGGACACGGTGCCGGCCGATCCGATCTCGATTGCCGTGGCTTTGGCCGACAAGCTCGACACGCTTGTCGGCTTCTGGGCCATCGACGAGAAGCCCACCGGCTCGAAGGATCCTTACGCGCTGCGAAGGGCGGCGCTCGGCGTCATCCGCATTCTGGTCGAGAACGGCATCCGGCTGCGCCTGCTCGACGCCACCGGGGGCGACCGCGATCTGCTCTCCTTCTTCCACGACCGGCTCAAGGTCTATCTGCGCGACAAGGGCGCGCGGCACGACCTGATCGACGCGGTGATCTCGCCCGAGGCCGACGACCTTTTGCTCGTCGTCTCGCGCGTCGCCGCGCTCGGCATCTTCCTCGACACCGAGGACGGCCGGAACCTGCTTGCCGGCACGAAGCGCGCGGCCAACATCCTCGCCGCCGAGGAAAAGAAGGGCACGGCCATCGCCGGGACCGTCGATCCGGCGCTGTTCCGCCAGGACGAGGAAAGGGCGCTCCTCGAGGCCGTGACCCATGCCGAGCACGAGGCGGCCGACGCCATCGCCCGGCAGGATTTCTCGGCCGCCATGCAGGCGCTGGCAGCATTCCGCCGGCCCGTCGATGCCTTCTTCGAGGCGGTGCTGGTCAATGACGAGGACGCGGCCGTGCGGGCGAACCGGCTGGCGCTGCTTTCCCGCATCCGCGGCGCGACCGGCCAGATGGCCGACTTCTCGAAGATCGCGGGGTAGTCCGCCCAAGTGGCGTGGTCAGTCCTGCGGCGCGGTCTTCCGGTCGAGGCCGCCGCGCAGCGCCGGCGCGTCGTCGTCGGCAAGCCAGCCGGGCAGGGCCGGAGCCTCGGGTTCGGCCGTCTCGCCGCCGATCGCGGCGACCGCCTCGCGCGACGGCGGGATGGCGTCGGCTCCGACGGCGACGACCGACTGGCCGATGGCGAGGATTTCGGTTCCCCCGGCGGCGGAATCGACCGGATGCGCCTCGACGGCGCGCGCTTCGGCTTCGCCGGCCGCCATGATGGACGGCGTCGCCTCCGGCGCAGGCAGGGTGATGATCGAGGAGGCCGCGCCCTCGGCGGCGACCGCGAGCAGCGGCAGCATCGAGACGAGGCCCGGAACAAGAATCTTACGCATCGCACGCTCACTCGCCGCAACGGCGTATTCGGCGCGACGGAACCCGCGCCCCCACACAGGCCGCGCATTCTGGCATCTCGAGGATTAACAAATCGGTGACGCGGTTTTTCTTGCCGCTTCCGCGCCCGCGCGTTACGCAGTCACCATTTCCGGAGAGCAAGGGTTTGGCCGAGATACTGCCGCTGAAGGACGCCTTCGAGCCCGCGCTGGCGCTGCTTGCCGCCGGCGAGGTCGTGGCCGTGCCGACCGAGACCGTCTACGGCCTTGCCGGCGACGCGACGAATGGCGAGGCGGTGGCGCGCATCTTCGAGGCCAAGGGCAGGCCGCGCTTCAACCCGCTGATCGTCCATGTCTGCGACCTCGACATGGCGCGGAAGATCGCCGTCTTCGACGCCGCCTCGCTGAAGCTGGCGCAAAGATTCTGGCCCGGCCCGCTGACGCTGGTGCTGAAGCTGCGCGAGGACTGCGGCATCCACCCGCTGGTCACGGCCGGGCTCGACACGGTGGCGCTCAGAATGCCGCAAGGCTTCGCCCGCGAGCTGATCGCGGCGCTGGGCCGGCCGCTCGCCGCGCCCTCGGCCAACAACTCCGGCCGCATCAGCCCGACCACGGCGCAGGCGGTCGCCGACGATCTGGGCGCGCGCATAAGGCTCGTCGCCGATGGCGGGGCGACGCCGGTGGGGCTGGAATCGACCATCGTCAAGGCCGGTCCCGAAGGCGTGCGCATCCTGCGGCCGGGTGGGGTGACGGGCGGGGAGGTCGAGGCCGCGCTCGGCAGCCCCGTGCTGCGCGGCGGCGCGGCCGGCATCGAGGCCCCCGGCATGCTCGCCTCCCACTATGCCCCCGACGCCGCCATGCGGCTCGACGCAGGCGAGGTGCGGCCCGGCGAGGCGCTGCTTGCCTTCGGGCCGCGGCGGATCGCCGGTGCGGAGGGTGCCGTCGCCATGCTCAACCTGTCCGAGACGGGCGATCTGCGCGAGGCGGCGGCCAATCTCTACGGCCACATAAAGGCGCTGGACCGGGCGGGGGTGGCCACCATCGCCGTCGAGCCGATCCCGCATGACGGGCTGGGCGAGGCCATCGCCGACCGGCTTGGGCGCGCGGCCGCGCCGCGCGGAAGGTAGGCGCGTATGGATGACGCCGTCCTCGACCGTTTCGCGGCCATCGTCGGCGACAGACATGCGCTGCGCGCGCCGGCCGAGACGCAGCCCTTCGCGACCGAGCGGCGCGGCCTGTGGCCGGGCGTGACGCCGCTGGTGCTCCAGCCCGGCAGCGTCGCCGAGGTCGCCGCCATCCTGAAGCTCGCCAGCGAGACCGGCACGCCGATCGTGCCGCAGGGCGGCAATACCGGGCTGGTCGGCGGCCAGGTGCCGGACGGCAGCGGCCGCGAGGTGGTGCTGTCCTTGTCGCGGCTCAACCGCATCCGCGAGATCGACGCCGCCTCGAACACGATCACCGCCGAGGCCGGCGTGACGCTGCACGCGCTGCGCGAGGCCGCCGACGCGGCCGGAAGGCTGTTTCCGCTGTCGCTCGCCTCGCAGGGCTCGGCGCAGATCGGCGGCAACCTGTCGTCCAATGCCGGCGGCACCGGCGTGCTCGCCTACGGCAACGCACGCGAGCTGTGCCTCGGCGTCGAGGTGGCGCTGCCGACCGGCGAGGTGCTGGACGACCTGCGCAAGCTCAAGAAGGACAACACCGGCTACGACCTGAAGAACCTGTTCGTCGGGGCCGAGGGCACGCTCGGCGTCATCACCGCCGCCGTGCTCAGGCTCTATCCGAAGCCGAAGGGGCGCGAGGTGGCATGGGTGGGGCTTCAGGGCCCGCGGGCCGCGCTTGCCCTGTTCGCGCTGGCCTCCGACAAGGCGGGCGCCGGCCTCACCGCCTTCGAGCTGATGATCGACGAAGCGCTCGCCTTCGTGCTGAAGCACGTGCCGGGCTCGGCCGCGCCGCTCGGCGGCGCGCATCCGTGGCACGTGCTGATGGAAGTCTCCTCCGGCCGCTCGGCGCAGGATGCGCGCGCGCTGGTCGATGAGATCCTGGCCGAAGGCTTCGCGGCCGGCCTCGTCGACGACGCCGCGCTCGCCGCCAGCATGGCGCAGGCGGACGCGCTGTGGAAGCTGCGCGAATCGATGTCGGACGCGCAGCGGCCGGAAGGCGCCTCGATCAAGCACGACGTCTCCGTGCCGGTCGCCTCCATCCCCGATTTCATCGCCGAGGCGTGGCGCGCCGTCACCGCCATCGAGCCCGGGGCGCGGCTGGTCTGCTTCGGCCACATGGGCGACGGCAATCTGCACTACAACGTCTCGCAGCCGGCGGGCGGCGAGCCGGCGGCCTTCCTCGCGCTCTATCGTGACATGAACGACGCGGTGCACGAGGTGGTGCGCGCCATGGGCGGCTCGATCTCGGCCGAGCACGGCATCGGCCGCATGAAGCGCGACGAGCTTCTCGCCACCGCGCCGCCCGTCGCCATCGCGCTGATGCGCAAGGTGAAGGCCGCGCTCGATCCCGCCGGGATCATGAACCCGAACAAGGTGATTTAAGTTTCGTTGCGCCCGGTCGCAAAACGATAACCATCCGCCGAGGCGACAAAACCTTAACCCTGCTTCTTAAGCGGTGCGGAACGCGCCCGCCCGTACTGTCGCGCCATAACGAGGCGGCAAAAGCTGCCCGCGGGAAGCCGGAAAACCGGCTCTCAGGAGAGACAGGAAGGCGCAACCGACGATGAATACCGGGCTTAAACCCGACTTGAAACCCGTGTGGGCCGGCTGCGATCTGCGGCTCGATCCGTTCCGTCTGCCGCAGGCGGTATCCTATGCCGGGCGCGACGACCTCGGCGACGTCACCTTCACCGTGGACCGGCGCGGCGTCACCATGCGCCGCGTCCTGGAGGGCAGCCGCCTGCCGGTGTCGATCGCGCTGCCGGCGCGCGCCTTCCGGGGCGTGGCCGCCCGCGCCATCGAGGACGGCGACGGCAACGTCACGGTCACGCTGGAGCTTCTGCATGCCGACCCGATGCTGTCGGTGCCGCTGCTGGTCGCGCACGACCTCGACGACGTGGCCGCCGACTGGCGCGCCTGGTCCGACGCCTACAACCTGCCGATGCTGCTGATCGAGGCCGACGGCGAGGCGCGCACGCTGGAGGAATCGCTCGGGCTGGTGAAGAAGGGGCCGCCGGCGCCGCGCCGCAAGGGCCGGGTGTCGACGCAGCGGCGTCCGCGCTTCCTCGCCCGCCGCAAGACCGGCGATCTCGGGCTGCGGCTCGTCATCGACGGGCAGGAGATCATCGCCCGCGAGTGAGGCGGCAGGGGGCGGCAACGTCAGAAGTTCGGGCTGATCGTCGCCCAGACGCCGCCGCCGAGCAGGCCGAGGAAGATCAGCCAGCCCACGGTCGAGTTCGACTTGAAGAGCCGCAGGCACTGATCGGGGTCGTCGATGTCGAGGACCCTGATCTGCCGCCACATATGCGCGCCCGCCGCCAGCAGCCCGGCCAGCGCGGGCATCGGCACGGCCGCGTTGGCGAAGGCGACGAGGAAGAACAGCAGCGCCGCGCCGTAGAGCGCGACGAGCCACTCTCTCGTCCTGTCGCCGAACAGCCGCGCCGTCGAGCGCACGCCGACCAGGGCGTCGTCCTCCTTGTCCTGGTGCGCATAGAGCGTGTCGTAGCCGATCACCCACAGGATCGAGCCGGAATAGAGCAGCAGCGGCGCCAGCTCCAGCGCGCCGAAATGCGCGGCCCAGCCCATGAGCGCGCCCCAGGAAAAGGCGAGGCCGAGAAAGAGCTGCGGCCAGTCGGTGATGCGCTTCATGAACGGGTAGACCGCCACCGTGGCGAGCGAGGCGACGCCGACGAGAACCGCGAACCAGTTGAACTGGAGCAGCACGGCAAGCCCGCCGAGGCACTGAAGGCCGAGGAAGCTCCACGCCTGCCGGCGCGTCACCTTGCCCGAGGGCAGCGGCCGCGAGCGGGTGCGCGCCACCTTGTCGTCGATGTCCTTGTCGACGATGTCGTTGTAGGTGCAGCCCGCCCCGCGCATCAGGATCGCGCCGGCCATGAACAGCAGGAGATGCCAGGGCGAGGGCAGCACGTCCATGAGCGCCGCGCCCGGCTGCGCGTGGGCCGACGCGGCCATCGCCGCCGACCACCAGCACGGCCACATCAGCAGCCACCAGCCGATCGGCCTGTCCCAGCGGGCAAGCTGCGCATAGGGCCACAGCGGCCGCGGCAGGGTGCGGTAGACCCAATGGCCCGACGGCGCGTCGGCGACGCGGCCTTGCGCTTCCTTCGACTGGATGTTTTCCATGGATGGTGGAGTGGCAGGCCGCCGCGCGGGCGTCAAGGGCGAGCGTCAAGGGCGGGCGTGGACGCCGCGGCTTCTTGACCCCTCGCCTCTGTGGCCCTACCGGGAACGCGACCAACCAAAGCGGGGAATCGCCGCCATGAACGTTCTTCTCATCGGCTCGGGCGGGCGCGAGCATGCGCTGGCGTGGAAGCTGGCCGCCTCGCCCCGGTTGGCGCGGCTCTACGCCGCGCCGGGCAATCCCGGCATCGCGCGCCATGCCGAATGCGTCGCGCTCGACATCGCCGACCATGCCGCTATCGCCGCCTTCGCCCGCGAGAAGGGGATCGGCCTCGTCGTGGTCGGGCCGGAGGCGCCGCTGGTGGCGGGCCTTGCCGACGACCTCGCCGCAGGCGGCATCCGCGTCTTCGGGCCGTCGGCCGCGGCGGCGCGGCTCGAAGGCTCCAAGGGTTTCACCAAGGATCTGTGCGCCCGCCATTCCATCCCCACCGCCGCCTACGGCCGCTTCGACAACGCCGCCGCCGCCCGCGCCTATGCGCGACAGGTCGGCGCGCCCGTCGTGGTCAAGGCCGACGGGCTTGCCGCCGGCAAGGGCGTGACGGTGGCGATGGAGCTCGACGAGGCGCTTTCGGCCATCGACGCCTGCTTCGAGGGCGCGTTCGGCGCGGCCGGCGCCGAGGTCGTGGTGGAGGAGTTCCTCGAAGGCGAGGAGGCGAGCTTCTTCTTCCTGTGCGACGGCACGGTGGCGCTGCCCTTCGGCACGGCGCAGGACCACAAGCGCGTCGGCGACGGCGACACCGGCCCCAACACCGGCGGCATGGGCGCCTATTCGCCGGCGCCGGTGCTGACGCCGGAGCTGGAGGCGCGCGTGATCCGCGAGATCGTCGAGCCGACCATGCGCGGCATGGCGGAAGCCGGCGCGCCGTTCTCGGGCGTGCTCTATGCCGGGCTGATGCTGACGAAGGACGGCCCCAGGCTGATCGAATACAATGTCCGCTTCGGCGATCCCGAATGCCAGGTGCTGATGCTGCGGCTGGAAAGCGACCTGCTCGAGCTGCTGGACGCGGCGGTGGACGGCAGGCTCGGCGGGATCGAGGCGCGCTGGCGCGACGAGGCCGCGCTGACCGTGGTGATGGCGGCGAAGGGCTATCCCGGCACGCCGCAGAAGGGCAGCGTCATTTCCGGCGTCGCCGAAGCCGCCGGCGCGGACGTGCAGATCTTCCACGCCGGAACCGCGCTCGATGCGTCGGGCAGGCTGGTCGCCGCCGGCGGCCGCGTGCTCAACGTCACGGCCTCGGGCCGCACCGTCACCGAGGCGAGCGCCCGCGCCTATGAAGCGGTCGGTCGCATCGACTGGCCGGGCGGCTTCTGCCGCCGCGACATCGGCTGGCGCGCGGTCGAGCGGGAGAAGGCGGCGGGCTGAGGCAAGATGTCGGTGGCGTGCGCCGCGAACCGGCATGAACGTTTGACGTTTACGTCAGAAGAAAATAGCTGTGTTTGGGAACAGTCGCCCGAGCCGGCAGGCGGGCTCCTTGCCCGCGCCGCAGCACTTTTGAGGAGAAAGCCGGATGTATCGCGCCCCCGTCGATGAGATCGCCCATACGCTCAAGCATGTCGCGGGCCTTTCCGCCGCGCTGGAGGCCGGGCGGCTCGGCGACCTTTCGGAAGACCTGGTCGACGCCATCCTCGAGGAGGCCGGCCGCTTCGCCTCGGAGGAGGTGACGCCGCTGCGCAAAGTGGGCGACGAGGCCGGCGCGGTGCTGAAGGACGGGGTGGTGACGATGCCTCCCGGCTGGCGCGACCTTTACCGGCGCTGGATCGACGGCGGCTGGAACGCGCTCGCCGGCCCGGTCGACCATGGCGGGCAGGGCCTGCCGACCATGCTGTCGGTCGCCGCGCTCGAGATGTGGAACTCGGGCTCCATGGCCTTCGCGCTCGGGCCGACGCTGACCATGGGCGCGGTCGAGGCCATCGAGAAGCACGCCTCGCAGGAGCTGAAGGCGATCTATCTCGAAAAGCTCGTCTCCGGCGAGTGGATGGGCACCATGAACCTGACCGAGCCGCAGGCGGGCTCGGACCTTGCCGCGCTGCGCACCCGTGCGGAGCCCGCCGGCGACGGCACCTACCGCATCTTCGGCCAGAAGATCTTCATCACCTATGGCGAGCACGACTTCACCGACAACATCGTGCATCTGGTGCTTGCCCGCCTGCCCGACGCGCCGGCCGGCACGCGCGGCATCTCGCTGTTCCTGGTGCCGAAGTTCCTCGTCAACGAGGACGGCTCGCTGGGCGCCCGCAACGACGCCTTCTGCGCCTCGGTCGAGCACAAGCTCGGCATCCATGCCTCGCCGACCTGCACCATGATCTACGGCGACGGCTACGTGAAGGACAGGGCGCCCGGCGCCGTCGGCTGGCTGATCGGCGAGGAGAATCGCGGCCTCGCCTGCATGTTCACCATGATGAACAACGCCCGCCTCGCCGTCGGCATGCAGGGCGTGGCCGTGGCCGAGGCCGCCTACCAGAAGGCGCTCGCCTACGCGCAGGAGCGCCGGCAGGGCAAGGCGGCGGGCTATGCCGGCGAGGGCATGGCGCCCATCGTCCACCACCCCGACGTCAGGCGCAACCTGCTGACCATGAAGGCGCTGACCCAGGCCGCCCGCGCCATCGCCTATGCCTGCGCCCACGCCATCGACCTGTCGCGGACGGATGCGGAAGACGCCGCGAAATGGGGCGAGCGCGCCGGGCTGCTCACCCCGCTCGCCAAGGCGTTCCCCACCGACATCGGCGTCGAGGTGTCGTCGATCGGCGTGCAGATCCACGGCGGCATGGGCTTCATCGAGGAGACGGGCGCGGCCGCGCTCTATCGCGACTCGCGCATCGCCCCGATCTACGAGGGCACCAACGGCATCCAGGCCATCGACCTCGTCACCCGCAAGCTGCCGCTGTCGGGCGGCGAGGCGGTGAGAAGCTACATCGCCGAGCTGCGCGCCGACGTCGAGGCGCTGCGCAATTCCAACGCCGAAGGCTTCGGCCGCACGGCGCAGAAGGTCTCCGCCGCGCTCGACGATGTCGAGGCCGCCACCGGGCACCTGCTCGCCGCGCTTTCCGGCGGCAGGACGGAGGAGGCGCTGGCGGGCGCGACGCCGTATCTGCGGCTGTTCTCGCTTGCCGCCGGCGGCGCCTATCTCGTCCGCGGCGCGCTTGCCGGCCGGGATGGCGGCCGCGTCGCGCTGGCCCGCTTCTTCGCCGAGAACCTGATCGACGAGACGGCGGCGCTGAGGAGCCGGGTGATCGAAGGGGCCGATAGCCTCGAGGCCGCCGCCGCGGCGCTGGCGCTTTAGGGGGGCAAGCCATGAGCGAGCATATCGAGGTCAGCCGCGACGGCGCGGTGCAGATCGTGCGCATGAACCGCCCGGACAAGAAGAACGCCATCACGCGGGCCATGTATGCCGCGATGGCGAAGGCGCTGACCGAAGGCGACGCCGACGAGGGTGTGCGCGTCCACCTGATCCTCGGCGTGCCGGGCGCGTTCTCCTCCGGCAACGACCTCGCCGACTTCATGGCGGTGGCGGCCGGCGGCGAGCACGGCACGGAGGTCTACGACTTCCTGACGGCGCTGGCGACGGCCGCGAAGCCGGTGGTTTCGGGCGTCGACGGCATCGCGGTGGGCATCGGCACCACCATCAACTTCCACTGCGACCTTACCGTGGCCACCCCGCGCACGCAGTTCCACACGCCCTTCGTCGATCTCGGCCTCGTGCCCGAGGCCGGCTCCAGCCTGCTCGGCCCGGCGCTGCTCGGCCGCCAGCGGGCCTTCGCGCTGCTCGGGCTCGGCGAGCCGCTTCCGGCCGAGGCGGCGAAGGCCGCCGGGCTGATCCACGACGTGGTGCCGCAGGAGGAGCTGGAGGCTGCCGCCCTTTCCCTGGCGCAACGCGCCGCCGCCAAGCCGCCGCAGGCGCTGAAGATCGCCCGCGACCTCATGCTCGGCGACCGCGCCGCCCTGGTCGCGCGCATCAGGCAGGAGGGCGAGCAGTTCCGCGCCCGGCTGAAGTCGGACGAGGCGAGGAACGCCTTCATCGCCTTCATGAACCGCAAGAAGACGTGAAGGCGGCCGTCAGGCCAGCCCGTGCTCCCGCATCGCCTGCGCCTCGTCCGGCGTGATCCACGCGAAGATCCCCGGCCGGTCGCCGGCGAAGTTGACGAGATAGATGTTGCGGAAGGCGATGGTGCCCTTCGCGCCGTCGCGCGGACGCACATAGTCGAATTCCCAGTCGGCCCGGACCATGACGTTGAAGCCGTCCAGCGCCTCGGCGTCCAGATTGACGATCTCGAAGCGGGTGCCGCCCATGGCGCGATAGGCCTCGAAGCCCCGGCGCAGGGTTGCCGGGAATGTTTCGTCCCTGGCCCCGCCCATCACCCCGTTGGGGTTGGCGCCGACGAAATGGCCGGCAAAGACATCGGCCAGCGCGTCGACGTCGGCGCGCGCCGGGTCGCGCAGCGCTTCGTCGCTGCGCCTGCCGTAGTCGCGCAACAGCGCCCGCGCCTTCGCCTCTATCGTGTCCATTGCCGCCTCACGGATAAAGCCGCGTCTTGCGCCAGCCCTCGCCCTCCTTCTGGAACACGACGCGGTCGTGCAGGCGGAAGGGGCGGTCGTGCCAGAACTCGATGGAGACCGGCCTGATCCTGAAGCCCGACCAGTAGGGCGGGCGCGGAATCTCGCCGATGGCGTAGCGGGCGGTGTATTCGGCCACCGCCTTCTCCAGCGCGAAGCGGCTTTCGAGCGGCCGCGACTGGGCGGAGGCCCAGGCGCCGATGCGGCTGCCGCGCGGGCGCGAGGCGAAATAGGCGTCGGCCTCCGCGTCGCTCACCGTCTCGACCGGCCCGCGCACGCGCACCTGGCGGCGCAGGCTCTTCCAGTGGAAGCACATCGCCGCCTTCATCGCGCCCAGCACCTCGCGGCCCTTGGCGCTCTCGTAATTGGTGTAGAAGACGAAGCCGGTCTCGTCGAAGTCCTTGAGCAGCACCATGCGCACATTGGGCAGGCCGTCGGCGTCGACGGTCGCCAGCGCCACCGCGTTGGGGTCGTTCGGCTCCGAGGCCCTGGCATCCTCCAGCCAGCGCGCGAACAGGGCATAGGGTTCCGCGCTCTGCGTGAAGTCACCGTCCGTTAACCCTGTCTGCGTCATCTTCCTATCCTTGCATGCTTTGGTATCGACGGGGAGATTGCCGATTGGCGCGCCGGGCGCAAGTTTTTGCCGGGTGGGGCAGGCGGGTTTTCGTATGGCTCAGCATCGCCGCAGCCGCCGCGGTGCTGGCCGGCTGCGGCACGCGCGGCTTCTCGCTCGAGGAGGCCGTTGCCGACCGCTCGCTCCTGACCGGCTCGGTCTCGCGCCACCAGCCCGACATCCCGGCCGATCCGGTCGCGGCCTCCGACGAGGAGACCATCCGCAATGCCGTGTCGTCGGCGGTGGTCGAGGCCGTGGGCGAGGACGGCATCGGCTGGGCCAACGCCGCCACGGGCTCGCGCGGCGCGATCCGCGGCATCAGCGAGCGGCAGGACAAGAGCCGCCTGTGCCGCCGCTTCACCGCCTCGCGCGAGAGCTTCGACGGCGTCCACCTCTATCGCGGCGAAACATGCCTCGGCCCCGCGAGGATATGGACGATGACGGCCTTCGACCGCGTCGAATAGTCCGCCGATACTGGAATTTCTTCCTACGCGGACGCATATTAGCGCCGACACTTCAATCCGTTTCCGGCAGGCTGCACAGATGCGCGATCCCTATGACGTTTTGGGCGTTGCGAAGAACGCTTCCGCGAAGGACATCAAGGCGGCGTTCCGCAAGCTCGCGAAGAAATACCACCCGGACCAGAACCCGGACGACCCCAAGGCGAAGGATCGCTTCGCCGAGGTCAACCAGGCCTATGAGGTGGTCGGCGACGACGACAAGCGCGGCCAGTACGACCGCGGCGAGATCGACGCTTCCGGCAAGCCGCGCTTCGCCGGCTTCGACGGCGGGCCGGGCGGAGACCCCTTCGCCGCCTTCCGCCGCGCGCAGGGCGCGTCGGGCGGCCGCGCCGGGCCGGGCGGCGTGCATTTCGAGTTCCGCACTTCCGGCCCCGGCGGCCCCGGCGGCGATGCCTTCGATGCCGCCGACATCTTCAGCGAGCTGTTCGGCCAGTCGTTCCGCCGCGGCCCCGCCGCCGGAGCGGGGAGCGGGCCGGGCGGCGGCGCGCGCGCGGGCCACGCGGCCGGGGCCGACCTCAACGTCGCGCTCGACGTGACGATCGAGGAGGTCGCGCGGGCGGAGAAGGTCACGGCGCTGTTTCCCGACGGGCGCAAGGTCGGCATCAAGCTGCCCGCCTATGTCGAGGACGGCCAGACCATCCGGCTGAAGGGGCAGGGCCAGCCCTCGCCCTTCGGCCAGCCCGGCGACGCGCTGGTCAAGGTGCGCTTTCGCTCGCATCCGCTCTACCGCGTCGAGGGGCGCGACCTGCATGTCGACGTGCCGGTGCCGCTGGCCGACGCCGTGCTCGGGGCCAGGGTCGCGGTCGAAACGCCCCATGGCCGGCTCGCCGTCGCCATTCCCGCTTGGTCGAGCTCGGACCGCAAGCTCAGGCTGAAGGGCAAGGGCCTGCCGCTCAAGGCCGGGGGCCACGGCGACCTCTACGCCCATGTGCGCATCATGCTGCCCGAGGGCGGCCGCGCCGAGCTCGAGGCCCTGATGCGCAAGGCGCGGGCCGACAGCCCCGGCGCGGCCTGAGCCGTTCCCGGCCCGCATGCCGCCTTGAAGCGGCAAACCGCCTGTGCGATAGGGCTGCCATGCGGGGATGATTGCGGAGTAACGTCACATGGCGGCAGGAAACGGTCTTCTGGCAGGCAAGCGCGGCCTCATCATGGGCGTGGCCAACAACAGGTCGATCGCCTGGGGCATCGCCAGGGCCTGCGCCGATCAGGGCGCCGAGCTGGCGCTGACCTATCAGGGCGACGCCTTCCGCAAGCGCGTCGAGCCGCTGGCGGCCGAGCTTGGCGCCCACATCGCCGGCGATTGCGACGTCACCGACATGGCGAGCGTCGATGCCGTGTTCGAGGGGCTGGAGAAGAAGTGGGGCAAGCTCGACTTCCTCGTCCACGCCATCGCCTTCTCCGACAAGGACGAGCTCGACGGCCGCTATGTCGACACCACGCGCGACAACTTCCTGCGCACGATGGACATCTCCGTCTATTCCTTCACCGCGGTCGCCCGGCGCGCCGAGGCGCTGCTTTCCGACAACGCCTCGCTCCTGACGCTGACCTATTACGGCGCCGAGAAGGTGATGCCGCACTACAACGTCATGGGCGTGGCCAAGGCGGCGCTGGAGGCGAGCGTGCGCTATCTGGCCGTCGACCTCGGCGGCAGGGGCATCCGCGTCAACGCCATCTCCGCCGGGCCGATCAAGACGCTGGCCGCCTCCGGCATCGGCGACTTCCGCTACATCCTCAAGTGGAACGAATACAACGCGCCGCTGAAGAAGACCGTCTCCATCGAGGAGGTCGGCGGCTCGGGCCTCTATCTTCTGTCCGACCTGTCGCGCGGCGTCACCGGCGAGGTCCACCACGTCGATGCCGGCTACCACGTCGTCGGCATGAAGGCGGTGGATGCGCCGGACATCACCACCGTCAAGGAATGACCGCGCCGACCATCTATCTCGTCCGCCATGGCCAGACAGACTGGAACGCCGAATACCGGCTCCAGGGCCAGGCCGACACCGACCTGAACGAGACCGGCCGCGCGCAGGCCGGCCGCAACGGCCGCCGCCTCGCCGGGCTGGTGGCCGACCCCGCCGGCTTCGATTTTGTGTCGAGCCCGATGCGCCGCACGCGCGAGACCATGGAGCGGCTGCGCGCCGCCATGGGGCTCGATCCCGCCGGCTACGGCACCGACGCGCGCCTGGTGGAGATGCATTTCGGCGACTGGCAGGGCTACACCTTCGCCGAGCTGGAGGCGGTCGATCCCGGCTGCTACGCCCGCCGCGAGGCGGACAAATGGGGCTTCGTCCCGCCCGGCGAGGGCGGCGAGAGCTATGTCCAGCTCGCCTCGCGGGTGCGCTCGTGGATGGACGAGGTGACGGGCGACACCGTCTGCGTCACCCATGGCGGGGTGATGCGGGCGCTGTTCCACCTTGCCGGCGTGCTGGAGCCGGGCGCGGCCGCCGTGCTGCCGATCCCGCAGGACCGCGTCCTGCGGCTGCATCGCGGCACGCTGGAATGGCTGTGAACGGCGGGCTTCGGGATGCGGCTGCCGTGAGCCGTCCCGCCGCCTATTCGTAGATCACGAGGTCGGTGACGAGCTTCTCGCCGCCGATCGTGTCGTAGGCCAGAACCACCTCGACGCCTTCCTGCAAGGCTTCGACGTCGAACTCGCCGGACAGCTTGTAGGTGTTGCCGTTGTCGAGCGTGATGGTCAGCGCCTCGCGGTCGACGCGCTTGATCTTGCCTTCGTCGTCGGCGGCGAGCGCCGCGCCGGAGGAAAGCGCCAAACCGGCTGCCACGAGCAGCGCCGAAAGCATCCCTGTCACGGTGCGCATGAGCATTCCCTTGTGATTGGCTTCGCCCGTCCGCGAAGCGTGCCTCGATCGTTCGGGCGTGACGAAAGCAGAAACAGGAGCACTGTGTCAAAACTTTTGCGGCACCGGGGCAGGGCTGTTTTTCCTCGCCTTTTCGTCGCCCCGCGCGCATCAACCCACGATTGCAGGAAGCGGCCCCGGGCGACGGAAGGCAAGGGATGGCGGGCGCCGGCGCGGGCGGTCCGCGCCGCCTTGGCCGCCGCGCGAGGCTCTCCGCCGTTTGACGCCCCGGCCAAAGGCCAATAGAAGCGTGGCCAGAACCTCTCGGCAGGCGACCGCCATGTCTCACAACAGCTTCGGCCATCTTTTCCGCGTCACCACCTGGGGCGAAAGCCACGGGCCGGCGCTCGGCTGCGTGGTCGACGGCTGCCCGCCCGGCATCCGCTTCACGATAGCCGACATCCAGGCCGAGCTCGACCGCCGCCGGCCGGGCCAGTCGCGCTTCGTCACCCAGCGCCGCGAGCCGGACGAGGTCAGGGTGCTGTCCGGCTTCGTCACCGAGGAGGACGGGGTGACGCTGGTGACGACCGGCACGCCGGTCTCGATGATGATCGAGAACGTCGACCAGCGCTCGAAGGATTATGGCGAGATCGCGCGGCAGTACCGGCCGGGCCACGCCGACTACGCCTATGAGGTGAAATACGGCCTGCGCGACCATCGCGGCGGCGGCCGCTCCTCCGCGCGCGAGACGGCGGCGCGGGTGGCCGCAGGCGCGCTGGCGCGCAAGGTGGTGCCGGGCCTCGTGGTGCGCGGAGCGCTGGTGGCGATCGGCGAGAAGCGGATCGACCGCGCCAACTGGAACTGGGGCTTCGTCGAGAGCGCGGAAAACCCGTTCTTCACCCCCGATCCGGCCTCGGTGCCCATCTTCTCCGACTATCTCGACGCCGTGCGCAAGGAAGGCTCCTCGGTCGGCGCGCTGGTCGAGATCGTGGCCGAGGGCGTGCCCGCCGGCCTCGGCGCGCCGGTCTACGGCAAGCTCGACCAGGACATCGCCTCGAACCTGATGTCGATCAACGCCGTCAAGGGCGTCGAGATCGGCGACGGCTTCGAGACCGCGCGCATGCGCGGCGAGGACAATGCCGACGAGATGCGCATCGGCAACGACGGCAAGCCGATCTTCCTGTCCAACCACGCCGGCGGCGTCCTCGGCGGCATCTCGACCGGCCAGCCGGTGGTGGCGCGCTTCGCCGTCAAGCCGACCTCGTCGATCCTGACGCCGCGCCGCTCCATCGACCGCGACGGCAACGAGGTCGAGGTGAAGACCAGGGGCAGGCACGACCCGTGCGTCGGCATCCGCGCCGTGCCGGTGGGCGAGGCCATGGTTGCCTGCGCCATCGCCGATCATTATCTGCGGCATCGGGGACAGACGGGGAGAGGGAGCGAATAGGGAGTAGCGAATAGCGAGTAGGGCGGGGAGCTTTCCCTATTCGCTATTCGCTACTCCCTATTCGCTGCGAAACGAAGTGAGCACCATCATGGCATACGACCAGAAGAAGATCGTCGAGGCGCTGCGCGCCTTCGAGCGCGGGGAGATCGTCGTCGTCATGGACGACGACGGCCGCGAGAACGAAGGCGACCTGATCGTCGCCGCCGTCCACTGCACGCCGGAGAAGATGGCCTTCATCGTGCGCCACACCTCCGGCATCGTCTGCGCGCCGATGACGCGCGAGGACGCCAGGCGGCTGAACCTCGCGCCGATGGTGGCCGACAACGACGCGCCGCATTCGACCGCCTTCACCGTCAGCGTCGACTTCAGGCACGGCACCACCACCGGCATCTCGGCAGAGGACCGCACGCTGACCGCGCGCAACCTCGCCAACGGCAATGTCGGGCCGGGCGACTTCGTGCGCCCCGGCCACGTCTTCCCGCTGGTGGCGCGCGAGGGGGGCGTGCTGATGCGCTCGGGCCACACGGAAGCCGCGGTCGACCTGTGCAAGCTCGCCGGCCTGCCGCCGGTCGGCGTCATCTGCGAGCTGGTCAACGACGACGGCACGGTGATGCGCGGGCCGCAGGTGCAGTCCTTCGCCGAGCAACACGGGCTGAAGCAGGTGTCGGTCGCCGACCTGATCGCCTACCGCCAGCGCCAGGAGACGCTGATCCAGCGTGTCGATTCGCTCGACATCGACACGCCCCACGGCAAGGCGCGCGCCCATGTCTACACCCTGCCGTGGGAGACGATGCAGCATCTGGCCATCGTGTTCGGCGACATCCGCGACGGCGTCGAGGTGCCGGTGAGGCTGCATATCGAGGATGTCGTCACCGACGTGTTCGGCACCGGCAGCCGCATTCAGGAGATCGCCGGGCGCATGGCCGGCGAGGGCCGCGGCGTCATCGTCTATCTGCGCGAGGGCTCGGTCGGCGTCGGCCACAAGGACCGCAACCGGCCCGGCCAGGGCGACGAGTCGCACGAGGAGGCGCTGCGGCGCGAGAGCGAGTGGCGCGAGGTGGGCTTGGGCGCGCAGATCCTGCGCGATCTCGGCATCTCCTCGATCCGGCTCTTGACCACGCGCGAGCGCCACTATGTCGGCCTCGAGGGCTTCGGCATCGAGATCGCCTCCACCGACCTCATCTGAGGCGGCGGACGATTCGCCGCTGTTGAACATCCGCCATCTTTCGCGAAGCCGCTTGGCGAAGTCGCGGGAAAGAGCCTATATCGGAACATGACCACGCGGCTCTACTCGCATTCGATCTATCTCGAACACCTGACGCCCGCCGGCCATCCCGAACGGCCGGACCGCCTGCGCGCGATCCAGCGCGTGCTGGAGGACGAGGCGTTCCAGTATCTCGACCGGCGCGAGGCGCCCGACGGCGACGAGGCGGCGATCCTCCACGCCCACCCGGAGGAGCACCGCGAGCGCGTGCGCCAGCGCATCCCGCAGGAGGGGCTGGCGCGCATCGACGCCGACACCACGGCAAGCCCGTTGAGCTGGCAGGCCGCGCTCACCGCCATCGGCGCGGCCAACGCGGCGGTGGACGACGTCTTTTCCGGCGCGGCCGACAACGTCTTCGTCGCCGCCCGTCCGCCCGGCCACCACGCCGAGAAGACGACGGCGATGGGCTTCTGCTTCTTCAACACCGCCGCCATCGCCGCAAGGCACGCGCAGAAGACGCACGGCGCCGAGCGCGTCGCCATCGTCGACTGGGACGTCCACCACGGCAACGGCACGCAGGACATCTTCTGGAACGACCCGTCCGTGCTCTATTGCTCGACGCACCAGATGCCGCTTTACCCCGGCACCGGGGGGAAGGACGAGACCGGCGCCGGCAACATCGTCAACGCGCCGCTCGCCGCCAACGACGGCGGCCATCATTTCCGCGAGGCGTTCGAAACGCGCGTGCTCACCGCCATCGACGCCTTCCGGCCGGACCTGATCGTCGTCTCGGCCGGCTTCGACGCGCACCACCGCGACCCGCTCGCCGAGATCAACCTCACGGAGGAGGATTTCGACTGGGCGACCGGAAAGCTGATGGACCGCGCCGGCCGCTGGTCCTCGAACCGGCTGGTCAGCCTGCTGGAGGGCGGCTACGACCTGCACGGGCTGGCCTTCTCCGTCGCCGCCCATGTCCGCCGCCTGATGAATGGATGAACCGATGGCCGACGCGACCAACGACGACATCAAGGCCCTGAGCTTCGAGCAGGCGCTGGAGGCGCTGGAGCGCATCGTCGACGACCTCGAGCGCGGCGACGTGCCGCTCGACCAGTCGATCCGCATCTACGAGCGCGGCGAGGCGCTGAAGGCCCATTGCGAGAAGCTCTTGAAAGCCGCCGAGGACAAGGTCGAGAAGATCCGCCTGTCGCGCGACGGCAAGCCCGCCGGCACCGAGCCGCTCGACCCGGACTGACGAAGACGTGAACATGCCGTCGCGGGGAAGACGGGTGTAACCTCCCGGACGGCGGGAGTAGTCTGTCGGCTGGACGAGACGCGCGGCTTCGCCCGCGCAACCATGGAGGCCCCGCCATGAGCTTCTTTCCCGGAAACGACCCGCAGCCCGGCGATGCCTTCGCCTGCGACGCCATCGAGACGCTGATCGTCCCCAACGCCCGCGACATCGACGGCTTTTCCGTGCGCCGGGCGCTGCCGACGGCGCGGCGTCGGCTGGTCGGCCCGTTCATCTTCTTCGACCGCATGGGGCCGGCGATCCTGCGCGGCGGCCAGGCGCTCGACGTGCGGCCGCACCCGCATATCGGGCTTTCGACCGTCACCTATCTGTTCGACGGCAGGATCAGGCATCGCGATTCGCTCGGCACCGAGATGGTGATCGAGCCGGGCGACGTGAACCTGATGACCGCCGGGCGCGGCATCGTCCATTCCGAGCGCTCGCCGCAGGAGCTGCGCGGCGGCCCGCTGTCGATCTCCGGCCTCCAGACCTGGCTCGCCCTGCCGGACGGCAAGGAGGAGATCGCGCCGGCCTTCGGGCACACCGTCCGCGCCGACCTGCCCACCATCGACGCGGACGGCATTGCCGGCCGGGTGGTGATCGGCTCCTTCCACGGCTGGACCTCGCCGGTCGCGACGGCCTCCGAAACCCTCTACGCCGATCTGACGATCGCGCCGGGCGCCAGCCTTCAGATTCCCGCCGACGCCGAGGAGCGCGCCATCTACGTTCTCGAAGGCGACGTGGGGATCGCCGGCGACCGCTTCCCCGCCGACCGGCTGATCGCCTTCAAGCCCGGCGCGGAGATCGTGGTTTCCTCCGAGCGCGGCGCGCATGTGATGCTGTTCGGCGGCGCCTCGCTCGGCTCGAAGCGCTATATCTGGTGGAACTTCGTCTCCTCCTCGAGGGAGCGCATCGAGCAGGCCAAGCAGGAGTGGCGCACCGGCCGCTTCGACATCGTGCCGGGCGACGAGGAGGAGTTCGTGCCGCTGCCCGAGGGATGAGCAGGGCGGGGCGGCGGCGGCCTGTGGCTCGATGGCCGCATTTACTTTCCCGGCCCAAGCGCCTATCTCGACCTGAAGCGCAATGACAAGGAACGGGCGAGAAGCCTTGAACCCACGTCCGCATACTCCGCTCCTCGACAAGGTCCGCATCCCGGCCGACCTGCGCCGCCTGCCCGAAAGCGACCTGCCGCAGCTTGCCGCCGAGCTGCGCGCCGAGATGATCGACGCCGTCTCGCAGACCGGCGGGCATCTGGGCGCGGGCCTCGGCGTGGTCGAGCTGACGGTGGCGCTGCACTACGTGTTCGACACGCCTTCCGACCGCGTGATCTGGGACGTCGGCCACCAGGCATACCCGCACAAGATCCTGACCGGCCGGCGCGACCGCATCCGCACGCTGCGCCAGGAGGGCGGGCTGTCGGGCTTCACCAGGCGGGCGGAGAGCGAGTACGACCCGTTCGGCGCCGCCCATTCCTCGACCTCGATCTCGGCCGGGCTCGGCATGGCGGTCGCCCGCGACCTGAAGGGCGGAGCCAACAACGTCATTGCCGTGATCGGCGACGGCGCCATGTCGGCCGGCATGGCCTACGAGGCGCTGAACAACGCCGGCGCGCTCGACGCGCGGCTGGTCGTCATCCTGAACGACAACGACATGTCGATCGCCCCGCCGACCGGCGCGATGAGCCACTATCTCGCCCGGCTGGGCACCGGCCGCGCCTATCACGGCATCCGCGACCTCGGCAAGAAGCTGACCTCGCGGCTGGGCAAGCGGGTCGACCGCGCCGTCACCCGCGCGGTGGAGCACGCGCGCGGCTACGTCACCGGCGGCACGCTGTTCGAGGAGCTGGGCTTCTTCCACATCGGCCCCATCGACGGCCACAATCTGGAGCACCTCGTGCCCGTGCTGCGCAACGTGCGCGACAACGGCAACGGCCCGGTGCTGATCCATGTCGTGACGCAGAAGGGCAAGGGCTACGCGCCGGCCGAGGCCGCGGCCGACAAGTATCACGGCGTCAACCGCTTCGACGTGGTCAGCGGCGCGCAGGCCAAGGCCCCGGCCAACGCGCCGAGCTACACCAAGGTGTTCGCGCAGAGCCTGATCGCCGAGGCGAAGGAGGACGAGCGCATCGTCGCCGTCACCGCCGCCATGCCGTCGGGCACCGGGCTCGACCTGTTCGGGGAGGCGTTCCCCAAGCGCACCTTCGACGTCGGCATCGCCGAGCAGCATGCCGTGACCTTCGCCGCCGGGCTGGCGACGGAGGGGCTGAAGCCGTTCGCGGCGATCTACTCGACCTTCCTCCAGCGCGCCTACGACCAGGTCGTCCACGACGTGGCCATCCAGAAGCTGCCGGTGCGCTTTCCCATCGATCGCGCCGGCTATGTCGGCGCCGACGGCGCCACCCATTGCGGCGCCTTCGACATCGCCTATCTCGCCTCGCTGCCGGATTTCGTGGTGATGGCCGCCGCCGACGAGGCCGAGCTGCGCCATATGGTGCGCACCGCCGCCGACTATGACGAAGGCCCGATCGCCTTCCGCTATCCGCGCGGCAACGGCGTCGGCGTCGAGATGCCCGAGCGCGGTTCCCCGCTCGAGATCGGCCGGGGCCGCATCGTCAAGGAAGGCGCCAAGGTCGCGCTGCTGTCGCTCGGCACCAGGCTCGCCGACTGCCTCGCCGCGGCGGAGGAGCTCGACGCCGCCGGCCTGTCGACCACGGTGGCCGACGCCCGCTTCGCCAAGCCGCTCGACGCCGACCTCGTGCGCCGGCTCGCCCGCGGGCACGAGGTGCTCGTCACCGTCGAGGAAGGCTCCATCGGCGGCTTCGCCAGCCACGTGCTGCACTTCCTCGCCCATGAGGGGCTCTTGGAGAACGGGCTCAAGGTCCGGCCGCTGGTGCTGCCGGACGAGTTCACCGATCACGGCAAGCAGGAGAAGATGTACGCCGCCGCCGGCCTCGACGCCGCCGGCATCGTGCGCACGGTGTTTTCCGCGCTCGGCCGCTCGGTCGCGGTGGCCTCGGCCTAACCCTTTCCTAACCCTTCCGCTTGGCGCTTCCTTAGGCCGGGCCTGCTATCTCCGTCGCCACAGGGAGATGGAGCAGGGGCAATGCGTGTCCATGGGCTGCGCGCGGCGGTCGCGCTGGCCGCCGCCGTGCTGGCGGGCGGCGCGGTCGCGGCCGACGAGCGATACGACCGCAAGCTGGCCGAGGCCGCGGCCGAGATAGCGGCCGCCCGGATGGGGCCGCTGCGCGGCGGCTTCGCGCCGGGCGAGCGGCCGGCGCTGTTCGTGCCGCCGCTGGAGGAGCCGGCGCGCCATCCGGCAAGGGCCGCGCCCCCGCCGCCGCCCGCGCCCGGAGAGTGGCGCGACGGCCTCGCCATCGCGGTGGAGCGCAAGCCGGGCGCCTCGCCCGAATTGTAGAGCTTGCCTTGGCGGCGTGCTTGCCGCACTGAAGGGCCATGACCACGCCGCCCGACACCGCCGGGAAGCTGCGCCTCGACGAACTGCTCGTCCGGCGCGGGTTCTTCGCCACCCGCTCGCGCGCCCGCGACGCGATTGCGCGCGGCGCGGTGAGGCTCGACGGCCGGCCCGCGGCCAAGCCCGGCCAGCCGGCGCGGGCCGATGCCGAGATCGCGGTGGACGACCCGGCGCGGCCCTACGTGTCGCGCGCGGCGCTGAAGCTCGTCGCCGGGCTCGACGCCTTCGGCCTCGACCCGCGGGGCGCGCTCGCGCTCGATGTCGGGGCCTCGACCGGCGGGTTCACGCAGGTGCTGCTGGAACGCGGCGCGGCCCACGTGGTCGCCCTCGATGTCGGCCACGGCCAGCTCGACGCCGCCCTTGCCGCCGACCCGCGCGTGACCGTGCTTGAAAAGCTCAATGCCCGCGACCTGACGCCCGCGCATCTCGGCGGCCGGCGGCCGGATTTCGTGGTCTGCGACGTCAGCTTCATCTCGCTGAAGCTGGCGCTGCCGGTCGCGCTCGACCTCGCCGCGCCCGGCGCGCGCTGCGTGCTCCTCGTCAAGCCGCAATTCGAGGTCGGCCGCGACGGCATCGGCAAGGGCGGCCTGCTGCGCGACCCGGCCGACGGCGAACGCATCGCCGCCGGGCTTGCCGCCTGGCTCGACACCCAGCCCGGCTGGCGCGCGCTCGGCACCGCGGCCTCGCCCATCGAGGGCGGCGACGGCAACCGCGAATTCCTGCTCGGAGGGACAAGGGACAGATGAGCGCGATCCTGACCATCGCGCGGCTCGGCGCGCAGGGCGACGGCATCGCCGATACTCCGCGGGGGCCGGTCTTCGTGCCCTTCGCGCTGCCGGGCGAGCGCGTCAACGTCGCGCTGGGGGCGAAGAAGGCCGACCTCGTTTCCGTGCTCGAAGCCTCGCCGCGGCGCGTGGAGCCGGCCTGCCGGCATTTCACTGTCTGCGGCGGCTGCGCCATGCAGCATCTGGACGGGGACGCCTATCGCGACTGGAAGCGCGGGCTGCTGGTCGAGGCGTTGCGGGCGAAGGGCATCGACGTCGAGGTCGCGCCGCCGGTTTCCTGCCCGCCGCACTCGCGCCGCCGCGCCGCCTTCACCGCGCGGCGCACGGAAAGGGCCGCCCTGCTCGGTTTCAACGCGGCGCTGTCGCACCGCATCGTCGATATCGAGGAATGCCCGGTGCTGGTGCCCCAGCTCGCCGCCGCGCTGCCGCTCCTGCGCCGGCTTGCCGGCCTGATCGCCCGGACGGGCGACGCCTTCCGCCTCGGCGTCACGCACACCGCATCCGGCCTCGACGTCGCGGCCGAAGGCAGCGGCCGGCTGGAGGGCAGGGCGCGGCAGGCGGCGATAGAGTTCTGCATCGCCAACGGCATCGCGCGGCTGTCGGTCGACGGCGAGATCGTCATCGAACCGAGGAAGCCGGCGGTGATGGTGGGCGCCGTCGCGGTGTCGCCGCCGCCCGGCGCCTTCCTTCAGGCGGTGGGCGAGGCCGAGGACGCGATGGCCGCTGCCGTCGCCGGGCATCTGGCCAGGGCGAAGCGCGTCGCCGACCTCTTCGCCGGCATCGGCACCTTCGCGCTGCGGCTGGCGCGCGACAGCGAGGTCCACGCCGTGGAGGGCGACGCCGCGACGCTCGCCGCGCTCGACCGCGCCCATCGCTTCGGCGCGGGGCTGAAGAAGGTGACGGTGGAGAAGCGCGACCTCTTCGTGCGGCCGCTGACCTACAAGGAGCTCGACGCCTCCTTCGACGGGCTGGTGTTCGATCCGCCGCGCGCCGGCGCGGAAGCGCAGGCGCGGCAGATCGCCCGCTCGCAGGTGCGCTTCGTCGCCGCCGTGTCGTGCAACCCGCTGACGCTGGCACGCGACCTCGCCATCCTGATCGACGGCGGCTACGTGGCGAAACAGGTGATCCCGGTCGACCAGTTCCTGTGGTCGCCGCATCTCGAAGCGGTGGCGTTGCTGGAGAAGCCGAGGAAGCGGCGCTGAATCGCACCGCATCGGAAAAATCCGATGCGCCGCTTTACACGGCCGCCAGCAGCCCTTCCACGAAGGCCGGCACGATCTCGGTCGCGCGGCCCTGCACCGTCTCGTCGAAGGAGGACGCGGTTTCGGACGGCTCGAGGTTCAGTTCGATGGTGCGCGCGCCGGCATGGCGCGCCTCCTCGACGAAATCGGCGGCCGGATAGACATGGCCCGACGTGCCGATGGCCACGAACAATTCGGCGCGGCCGAGCGCGCGATAGATGCGCTCCATGTGGTAGGGCATCTCGCCGAACCACACCACGTCCGGCCGCAGCCGGCCGATGGTCGCGCAGGCCGGGCATTGCGAGCTCGTCGTCATGTCGCCTTGCCACGGCGTGCGCTGGTGGCAGGCCTCGCACAGCGCCGAGGACAGCTCGCCGTGCATGTGGACGAGCTTCCGCGAGCCGGCGGCCTCGTGCAGGTGGTCGATGTTCTGCGTGATCAGCAGGAACTCGCCGTCGAACGCCTGCTCCAGCCGCGCCAGCGCCAGATGCGCGGCGTTGGGCCTGGCTTCGGCGACGCTGCTGCGGCGGCGGTTGTAGAAGTCGTGCACCTTCGAGGGGTTGCGCGCGAAGGCGTCCGGCGTCGCATAGTCGCGCCAGTCGACCCTGGCCCAGATGCCGTCGCGGTCGCGGAAGGAGGCGATGCCCGACTCGACGGAGATGCCCGCGCCGGTGAGGATGACGATGGAGGAGGGATGCGAGGTCATGAAATCACCGATAGAGGCTGCTGGACAGGATGCCGGACACGCATGCCGGCGGCAGGGGATGCCTCTGCGTCACGTCCGCGTGCCGCCGAGCGTCATGCGGTCCATGCGCAGATGCGGCTGGCCGACGCCGACGGGCACGCTCTGCCCCGCCTTGCCGCACAGGCCGATGCCGTTGTCGAGCTTCATGTCGTTGCCGACCATGGAGACGCGGTGCATGGCGTCCGGCCCGTTGCCGATCAGCATCGCGCCCTTGATCGGCTGCGTCACCCTGCCGTCCTCGATCATGTAGGCCTCGGTGCAGGCGAACACGAACTTGCCGCTCGTGATGTCGACCTGCCCGCCGCCGAAGGACACGGCGTAGATGCCGTTCCTGACCGAGGCGATGATCTCCTCGGGCGTGTAGGGGCCTTCGGTCATGTAGGTGTTGGTCATGCGCGGCATCGGCGCGTGCGCGTAGGATTCGCGCCTGCCATTGCCGGTCGGGCGCATGCCCATCAGCCGCGCGTTCTGCCGGTCCTGCATGTAGCCGGTGAGCCTGCCGTCCTCGATCAGCACCGTGCGGCTGCTCGCCGTGCCCTCGTCGTCGAGGGTGAGCGAGCCGCGCCGCTCGGCGATCGTGCCGTCGTCGACCACGCTCACGCCTCGTGCGGCGACCTGCTGGCCCATCAGGCCGGAAAAGGCCGAGGTCTTCTTGCGGTTGAAGTCGCCTTCGAGCCCGTGGCCGACCGCCTCGTGCAGCATCACGCCGGGCCAGCCCGACGAAAGCACGATGTCGAAGGTGCCGGCGGGCGCCGGCACGGCGCGAAGGTTCACCAGCGCCTGCCTGAGCGCCTCCTCGCCCGCATGCTGCCACGCGCCCTCGGCGAGGAAGTCGCCGAAGCCCTTGCGGCCACCCATGCCGTAGGAGCCGGTCTCCTGCCGGTCGCCGTCGCCGACCACGACCGAGACGCTGAGGCGAACCAGCGGCCGCACGTCGCGCGCCACGCGCCCGTCCGGCCGCAGGATCTCGACCCGCTGCCACGAGGAGGCGAGCGCCGCCGTCACCTGCCGCACGCGCGGGTCCCTCGCGCGCAGCCAGGCGTCGATCTCCTGCAAAAGCTTCGCCTTGGCCTCGAAGCCGGGTTCCAGGATGGGGTTGGCGTCGCCGTAGAGCGCGCGGTTGGAGCCGGAAGGCGCGTCCGCCAGCGTGCCGGCATGGCCGTGCCGGACGGCGGCGACGGCGGCCGCCGCGCGCTTCAGCGCGGCTTCGGAAAGCTCGCCCGAATGGGCGTAGCCCGTCGCCTCGCCGGCCACGGCGCGCAGGCCGAAGCCGCGGTCGGTGTTGAAGTTGGCGGTCTTCAGCTGGCCGTTGTCGAAGACGAGCGATTCGCCCTCGCGGTGCTCGACGAACAACTCGCCGTCGTCGGCCCCGCCGACCGCCTCGCCCACGATCCGGCGGATCGCGTCTTCCGAAATGTCGAACTCGTCGAGAAGCCTTGCCGCCACCGCACCGTCCTCGTCCTGATGATATGGCGACTATATAGTCGGGCGCGGCAAGGCTTGCACCCGCGCAGGAGCGCTTTTCGCGATGCGGACATGAAGAACCGGCACTGGCCCCCGCTCGGCGCGGCCGTCGGCGTCGCCGCCGGCGCGCTCTTCGGCTTCGACTATGCGCTCGCCGGGCTCGGCCTCGGGCTGGTCGCCGGCGGCGCGATCATGCTGGCGATGCGGTAGGGCGGCGGCCGGTCAGGGCAGGGCGTCGAAGCCGGCGGAGAAGCCGGAAAGGTCGACGGGGATGCCGATGCCTTCCTCCGGCGTCTGGAAGACGATGAAGGTGGCGGCGGTGCCGGTCCTGAGCGTGTCGAGCAGCGGCTGCTCGAGAATCACCTCGGCATAGCAGCCGTCCTGGAAGCAGCGCACGAAATAGGCGCGCCCGATGTCCTTGCCGTCGACGTTGAGGCCGAGCCCGTTGGGCAAAAGCACGCCGAGCGGCGCCAGCACGCGCAGGATCTCGGCGCGGTTGTCGGCCGTGCGCAGCACGACGACGGAAAGCCCGACCTCCGGCCGGTCCTCCGCCACCACGTTCTGCATCAGCGCGCACTGCTCCGCCGCCGCGCCCCCTGGCGTGTCGCAGATGACCGACCACGAGCCGTGGGTGGAGCGCACCGTGCCCTGCTGGGCCGCGGCCGGGCCGCACAGGACGAGACCGGCCGCGAGCAGGCCGAACGGGGCGAGCGCCCGGAACGGAGCCGCCATCGGCGCAATCCAGCGAAGCGTCATGGGTCTCATCCTTCTCAAACCTCGGAACGTGGCGAATCACGCAAATCTACCATGGGTGAAGCGCGTGCGCCGAGGCGCGCGCGTGCCGCGCCTGCGCGAGAAATTCGCCGCGAGTTGAGCGAAATCAAGGCACGTGCGCACGTTTCGTGCCGCGCGCGCAAAAATGCCGCACAAACTTTTTTACGCATTCCTTGCGGTCTGTAGAAGAGTGTGATTTGAACTTGTGCTAGTCGCCCGCCCCTCGTCACCCGTCGAGGGGCGGCGCGAACGCGATTTTCGTCGTGAATTCGACCGGGGAGATGACGAGGGTGATGAAGAAGTTCCTTGCTGGCGTGGCCGCCATTTCGCCGCTTCTGGCCGCCGCCAGCGCGTTCGCGGCGCAGCCGACGCCCTGGCAGCTCGGCCTCCAGCCGGCGGCGACCACCATCATGGAGGAAATCCGCTGGTTCGAGCGCTACACGCTGTGGTTCATCGTGCCGATCACGCTGCTCGTCATGGTGCTTCTGGCCTGGTGCATCGTGAAGTATCGCGCCGGCTCCAACCCGGTGCCCTCGCGCACCAGCCACAACACCGCGATCGAGGTGATCTGGACCGTCGGCCCGGTGATCGTGCTCCTGTTCATCGCCGTGCCCTCCTTCCAGCTCCTGACGGCGCAGTATACGCCCACCGAGGAGCCGGCGCTGACGATCAAGGCGACCGGCGTGCAGTGGAGCTGGGAGTATGAATACCAGGACGGCGAGGACGCCTCGGCGCCGCTGTCCTTCTCCTCCTTCCTGCTCAGGGACGAGGACCGCGCCGCCGCCGGCAAGGAGGACAGGAGCGAGTATCCGCGCCTGCTCGCCGTCGACAACGAGCTGGTCGTGCCGGTCGACACCACCGTGCGCGTGCTGGTCACCGCCAGCGACGTGATCCACGCCTTCGCCATGCCGGCCTTCGGCATCAAGGTCGACGCGGTTCCCGGCCGCCTCAACGAGACCTGGTTCAAGGCCCAGCGCGAGGGCATCTACTACGGCCAGTGCTCGGAGCTGTGCGGCAAGGACCACGCCTTCATGCCCATCGGCATCCGCGTCGTCAGCCGCGAGCAGTACGACGCCTGGCGCACGGACGCGCAGGCCGGCCTGGACGACGCCAACCGGCCGCTCGCCGCCTCGCTGGCGGGTCGGGCCATGAACATCGCCGACGCCGGCCGCCAGGCCAGCGCGCAATAACAGGACTACGGAGCGGGAAAAATGGCAGGCTCGGCATCGCACGACACCCACGCGGCCCATGATGACCACCACATGCCGTCCGGCTGGACGCGGTGGGTCTATTCGACGAACCACAAGGACATCGGCACGCTCTACCTCATCTTCGCCATCACGGCGGGCATCATCGGCGGCTTCCTGTCGGTGATGATGCGCTGGGAGCTGGCCGAGCCCGGCATCCAGATCTTCTCGGGGCTGGCCCAGATGGTCTACGGCTTCGAGGGCGACGCCGCCATCGACGGCGGCAAGCAGATGTTCAACGTCTTCACCACCGCGCACGCGCTCATCATGATCTTCTTCATGGTGATGCCGGCGCTGATCGGCGGCTTCGCCAACTGGATGGTGCCGATCATGATCGGCGCGCCGGACATGGCCTTCCCGCGCATGAACAACATCTCGTTCTGGCTGCTGCCGCCGGCGTTCGCGCTGCTTCTGATCTCGCTGTTCATGCCCGGCCCCACCGGCAGCTACGGCGTGGGCGGCGGCTGGACGCTCTATCCGCCGCTGTCGACGCAGTCGCCCGGCCCGGCGGTCGACTTCGTCATCCTGTCGCTGCACATCGCCGGCGCCTCCTCGATCCTCGGCGCCATCAACTTCATCACCACCATCTTCAACATGCGTGCCCCCGGCATGACGCTGCACAAGATGCCGCTGTTCGCCTGGTCGGTGCTCATCACCGCCTTCCTGCTGCTGCTCACCCTTCCGGTGCTGGCCGGCGGCATCACCATGCTGCTCACCGACCGCAACTTCGGCACCGCGTTCTTCGCGCCCGAGGGCGGCGGCGACCCGATCCTGTTCCAGCACCTGTTCTGGTTCTTCGGGCACCCGGAAGTCTACATCCTGATCCTGCCGGGCTTCGGCATCGTCAGCCACATCATCTCGACCTTCTCGAGGAAGCCCGTCTTCGGCTATCTCGGCATGGCCTACGCCATGGTCGCCATCGGCGTCGTCGGCTTCGTGGTGTGGGCGCACCACATGTACACGACCGGCATCTCGCTCGACGCGCAGCGCTACTTCGTGTTCGCCACCATGGTCATCGCGGTGCCGACGGGCGTGAAGATCTTCTCGTGGATCGCCACGATGTGGGGCGGCTCGATCTCGTTCCGCACGCCCATGCTGTGGGCGATCGGCTTCATCTTCCTGTTCACCGTGGGCGGCGTCACCGGCGTGCAGCTCGCCAATGCCGGCCTCGACCGCGCCCTTCACGACACCTACTACGTGGTCGCCCACTTCCACTACGTGCTGTCGCTGGGCGCCGTCTTCGCCATCTTCGCGGCCTGGTACTACTGGTTCCCGAAGATGTTCGGCTACATGTACTCGCCGCTGATCGCGCGCGCCCATTTCTGGGTCACCTTCATCGGCGTCAACCTCGTCTTCTTCCCGCAGCACTTCCTGGGTCTGGCCGGCATGCCGCGCCGCTACATCGACTACCCGGACGCCTATGCGGGCTGGAACATGGTGTCGTCGTGGGGCTCCTACATCTCGGCGGTCGGCGTGCTGATCTTCCTCTACGGCGTCTTCGAGGCGTTCTCGAAGAAGCGGGAGGCCGGCGCCAACCCGTGGGGCGAGGGTGCCACCACGCTCGAGTGGCAGCTTCCCTCGCCGCCGCCCTATCATCAGTGGGAGCAGCTTCCGAAGGTCAAGTAGGAAGCCTTCCGCCAAAGCGAACGGAGACCGCCGGCCCCCCCTCTCTCCCGGGGCCGGCGGCCTCGGCCAAACGGAAAGACCGGATCAGGTACGCATGGCCCTTGTTGAGCAGGACAGGTTCGAGGACGCGGGCGTGCGCGTGTCGGAAGCCACGCCCGGGGACTATCTCGCGCTCCTGAAGCCGCGGGTGATGTCGCTGGTCGTCTTCACCGCCTTCGTCGGGCTGGTGACGGCGCAGGCGCCGGTCAACCCGATCATCGCCGTGTTCTCGATCCTGGCGATCGCGGTCGGCGCCGGCGCCTCGGGCGCGCTCAACATGTGGTACGACGCCGACATCGACGCCGTCATGACCCGCACCGCCGGCCGGCCGGTGCCGGCCGGCCGCGTCGCCCCCGGCGAGGCGCTGGCCTTCGGCCTCGTCCTTTCCGCGCTTTCGGTGATGACGCTCGGCCTCGTGGCCAACTGGCTGGCGGCGAGCCTGCTCGCCTTCACCATCTTCTTCTACGCCGTGGTCTACACCATTTGGCTGAAGCGCTGGACGCCGCAGAACATCGTCATCGGCGGCGCGGCCGGCGCCTTCCCGCCGATGATCGGCTGGGCGGCGGCGACGGGCGAGATCGGCCTGTTCAGCGTGGTGCAGTTCCTCATCATCTTCCTGTGGACGCCGCCGCATTTCTGGGCGCTGGCGCTGTTCAAGTCCGGCGACTACGAGCGCGCCGGCGTGCCGATGATGCCCAACGTCGCCGGCGAGGCCTCGACCAAGCGGCAGATCTTCGCCTATTCGCTGCCGGTCGCCGTCGTCGGCGTGCTGCCGGCGCTGATGGGCGACGCCAGCCTCGCCTACGGCCTGTTTTCGGCCGGGCTCGGCGCCGGCTTCGTCTGGTACGCCTGGAAGGTGCTGCGCATGCCCGAGAGCGACCGCGGCATGCGCCCGGCCAAGCTTTTGTTCGCCTATTCGGTGTTCTACCTCTTCGCGATCTTCGCCGCGCTTCTGGCCGACGGCATCATCGCGCGACTGGGAGGATGGTGGTGAGTGTCATGGAAGACGATCGCGGGCAATTGACCGAAGCGCAGAAGAAGGCGCGCCGCAGCCGCTCGGTCGCCATCGGCCTGGCGCTCGCCGCGCTCGTGGTGCTGTTCTACGTGCTCACCCTGGTCAAGTTCGGCCCGGCCATCCTCGACCGGCCGATGTGAGGCGACGATGAGCCCGACCGACACGCCCGCCCCCGACAGGACCCGACGCTCCAACCGCGTCGTGGCGGCGGTGTGCCTGTCGTTCTTTGCCGCCATGCTCGGCATGGCCTATGCGGCGGTGCCGCTCTACGACCTGTTCTGCCGCGTCACCGGCTATGGCGGCACCACGCAGCGCGTGACGCAGTATTCGCAGACCGTGCTCGACCGCCCGATCACCGTGCGCTTCGACGCCAACGTCGCCGGCGGCCTGCCGTGGGACTTCCGCCCCGTCGCGCGCGACGTGACGATGCGGATCGGCGAGACCACCCAGGTCAGCTACGAGGCGAGGAACGTCTTCTCGCGCCCGACCTCCGGCCGCGCCTCCTTCAACGTCACGCCGCAGCTCGCCGGCGCCTATTTCATGAAGGTGGAGTGCTTCTGCTTCACCGACACCGAGCTCGCGCCCGGCGAGGCGATGGACATGCCGGTCGTCTTCTATGTCGATCCGGCGATCGTCGACGTGCCGGAGCTGAAGAACATCAACACCATCACCCTTTCCTACACCTTCTTCCCGACCGACAAGGCGAAATCCCAGGATTCCGCCGCGGCCGGGAAGGCGGCAGCACCCAATACCGACAGTGAACTCGGGGGATAGAATGGCAGACGCCCACGCCAAGCAACACGACTATCACATCATCGACCCGAGCCCGTGGCCCGCGCTCGGCGCGGTCGCCGCCTTCGTGCTGGCGGTGGGCGGCATCGGCTGGATGCAGTATCTGAAGGGCAATGTCGATTTCTCGCTGCTCGGCATTCCGCTCGCCACGCCGTGGCTGTTCTTCATCGGCCTCGCGCTGGTGCTCTACGTCATGTTCGCCTGGTGGTCGGACACGATCCGCGAGGCGCATGAGGGCCACCACACGCGGGTGGTGTCGATCCACCTGCGCTACGGCATGATCATGTTCATCGCCTCCGAGGTGATGTTCTTCGCCGCGTGGTTCTGGGCGTTCTTCGACGCCAGCCTGTTCCCCAACGAAGCGCAGCAGGTTCTGCGCGCCGAGTACACCGGGGGCGTGTGGCCGCCCAAGAGCATCGAGGTGCTCGATCCCTTCCACCTGCCGCTCTACAACACCATCATCCTGCTTTTGTCGGGCACGACCATCACCTGGGCGCACCATGCCCTGCTGCACGACGACCGCAAGGGGCTGGTGTGGGGCTTGGCCATCACCGTGGCGCTCGGCGTCCTGTTCTCCTTCGTGCAGGTCTACGAGTACGCCCACGCGCCGTTCGCCTTCAAGCAGTCGATCTATGGCGCGACCTTCTTCATGGCCACCGGCTTCCACGGCTTCCACGTCTTCATCGGCACGGTGTTCCTCATCGTGTGCCTGCTGCGGGCCATGGCCGGCCACTTCACCCCGAAGCAGCATTTCGGCTTCGAGGCCGCGGCCTGGTACTGGCATTTCGTCGACGTGGTGTGGCTGTTCCTGTTCGCGGCCATCTATGTCTGGGGCTCGTCCGGCGGCACCATCGCGGCCCATTGAGGCCGCGGGCCCGGACCGATATCGAAAGGGGCGGCCGCGGCGACGCGGCCGCCTTTGCGCTTGAAGGAAGGACGCGATGGACAAGCCTGGGCACGGCAACGGCGAGCAGGGGGACACCGCCATCTGGGCCCCGGTCGATCCGGTCAGGGCGGGGCTTTCCGGGCGCTGCCCACGCTGCGGCGAGGGCAGGCTGTTCAGGGGCTTCCTTGCCGTGGGCGAGCGCTGCGGCAACTGCCGGCTCGACTATTCCTTCGCCGATGCCGGCGACGGCCCGGCCGTGTTCGTCATCCTCATCATCGGCTTCGTCGTGGTGGGGCTGGCGCTGTGGCTGGAGGTCAATCACGGGCCGCCGCTGTGGCTGCATTTCATGCTGTGGATCCCGCTCACCGTCGTGCTTTCGCTCGCGGCGCTGCGCGCGCTCAAGGGCCTGCTGATCGTGCTGCAATACCGCAACAAGGCCGCAGAGGGCCGGCTCGAAAGCCAGCTTCGCGAGCGGCCGGGAGGGCGCGAGTGAGCGCGGGCGGCGGCCGGACCCTCGGCGGCGGCGGGGCGGCGCTGCTCGTCCTGCTCGGCCTTGCGGCGTTCGCCGCGCTGCTTGCGCTCGGCACCTGGCAGGTGCAGCGCCTGCACTGGAAGGAGGGACTGCTCGCCACCATCGACGCGCGCGTCGCCTCGCCGCCGCGACCGCTGGCCGACATCGAAATGCTGCTCGCCGATACCGGCGACGTCGACTACCGGCCCGTCGCCGTGGCGGGCACGTTCCGTCACGAGGGCGAGCGGCATTTCTTCGCCACCCACAAGGGACAGTCCGGCTATTTCGTCTACACGCCGCTCGCGCTCGACGACGGCCGCCTCGTCTTCGTCAATCGCGGCTTCGTGCCGTTCGACCGCAAGGACCCGGCGACCCGCGCGGAAGGGCAGGTGGCGGGCCGGCAGGAGGTCGCGGGCCTCGCCCGCAACCGGCTGGACGCCAAGCCCAATTCCTTCATGCCCGACAACGACACGGCCGGGAACGTCTTCTACTGGAAGGATCTCGACGCGATGGCGGCGAGCGCCGGCGTCGGCGCGCCGGGCGACTATCTGCCCTTCTTCA
This sequence comes from Hyphomicrobiales bacterium, assembly GCA_003577315.1. Classification (GTDB taxonomy): domain Bacteria; phylum Pseudomonadota; class Alphaproteobacteria; order Rhizobiales; family Rhizobiaceae; genus Aerobium. The sequence continues at coordinate 78,593 of QEVK01000006.1, forward strand.
TCGATGCCGGCGACGCGCCCAACCCCGGCGGCCTGCCCGTCGGCGGCGTGACGCTGATCGACCTGCCCAACAGCCACCTGCAATATGCGGTGACGTGGTACGGGCTGGCGGCCGCGCTGGCCGGGGTGCTGGGGGCGTGGCTGTGGCGGCGGCGATCGGCGGCTTGACAGGCGGCCCCCTCGACCGCCATCTGCGCGGATGACGGCCACGGCGCGGCCCGGCCCGAATCTGCGCGGCGCGGCGCGGCGCAGCGACGGGCGAGGGGCGGCCTGCGCAACAGGCCATGCCCGGACGAAGGGACGAGACGATGAAACCATCCCTGACGATCAGGCTCTGCGGCCCGCGCGGCTTCTGCGCCGGGGTCGACCGCGCCATCCAGATCGTCGTTCTGGCGCTGAAGAAATACGGCGCGCCGGTCTATGTCCGCCACGAGATCGTCCACAACCGCTACGTGGTCGAGGGCCTGCAGGAACGCGGCGCCGTCTTCATCGAGGAACTCTCCGAGATCCCGCCGGACCATGGCGACCGGCCGGTGGTGTTCTCCGCCCATGGCGTGCCGAAGTCCGTGCCGCGGGACGCCGAGGCGCGCAACCTGTTCTATCTCGACGCCACCTGTCCGCTGGTCTCCAAGGTCCACAAGCAGGCCATGCGCCACCACCGCCAGGGCCGCCACGTGCTCCTGATCGGCCATGCCGGCCACCCCGAGGTGATCGGCACCATGGGCCAGCTGCCGGAAGGGGCGGTGACGCTGGTCGAGACCGAGGAGGACGCCGCGCGGATCGTCCCGGCGGACCCGGCCGCGCTCGGCTTCGTCACCCAGACGACGCTGTCGGTGGACGACACGGCCGGCATCGTCCGCGCGCTTCAGGCGCGCTTTCCGGCCATGCAGGCTCCCGCCGCCGAGTCGATCTGCTACGCCACCACCAACCGGCAGGACGCGGTGAAGGAAGCCGCCCCCGGCACGGACCTGTTCATCGTGGTCGGCGCGCCGAACTCGTCCAACTCCAGGCGGCTGGTCGAGGTGGCGGAACGGGCGGGCGCGCGGCGCGGGCTGCTCGTGCAGCGCGCCTGCGAGATCGACTGGGGCGAGATCGGCGACATCGCGGTGCTGGGCCTGTCGGCGGGCGCCTCGGCGCCGGAGATCATCGTCGACGAGATCATCGATGCCTTCAGGGAAAGGTTCGACGTCAGGGTGGAGCTTGCCGTCACCGCCGAGGAGACCGAGAACTTCCCCGTCAACCGCGCGCTGCGCGACGTCGAGCTGACCGCCGCCGACATGGCCTTCGTCAACGGGAACGCCTGATTGGGGAACGCCTGATGGCCGTCTATACCGACATCACCGAGGTCGAGCTCGGAACCTTCCTGCGCGACTACGACATCGGCGAGCTTTTGTCCTACAAGGGCATCGCCGAAGGCACGGAGAACTCCAACTTCATCCTGCATACCGGCGGCCCCGGGGGCGGCGGCACCTTCATCCTCACCCTCTACGAGAAGCGGGTGGCGCGGGCCGACCTGCCGTTCTTCCTCGGGCTGATGGAGCATCTGGCCCGGCGCGGCGTGTCGTGCCCGCTGCCGGTGCGCCGCAGCGACGGCGAGGTCATCGGCGAGCTGGCCGGCCGGCCCGCCGCCGTCATCACCTTCCTGGAGGGGATGTGGCCGCGCCGGCCGACGCCCGCCCATTGCCGCGCCGTGGGCGAGGCGCTGGCGCGCCTGCACGTGGCCGGCGCCGACTTCCCCCTCGTGCGGCCCAACGCCCTGTCGCTGCCGGGCTGGCGCGCGTTGTGGGACGGCTGCCGCGCCCGCGCCGACGAGGTCGAGGCCGGGGTGGGCGCCGAGGTCGCGGCGGATTTCGCCGCGCTGGAGGCCGCCTGGCCGCGGGCGCTGCCCGAAGGCGTCATCCATGCCGATCTCTTCCCGGACAACGTCTTCTTCCTCGGCGAGCGACTCTCGGGCCTGATCGACTTCTATTTCGCCTGCAACGATTTCCTCGCCTACGACGTGGCGACCTGCCTCAACGCCTGGTGCTTCGAGCGCGACCATGCCTTCAACCTGACCAAGGGAACGGCGCTGCTCGCCGGCTACCAGAGCGTGCGGCCGCTGACGCCGGCCGAGGCCGGGGCGCTGCCGCTTCTGGCGCGCGGCTCGGCGCTGCGCTTCATGCTCACGCGGCTCTACGACTGGCTGCACGGGCCGGACGGCGCGCTGGTCAGGAAGCGCGACCCGCTCGAATATGTGCGCAAGCTGCGCTTCCACCGCGCCATCGCCTCGGCCGCCGAATATGGCCTGAAGCAGCCATGAAGCGGGTCGAGATATTCACCGACGGGGCCTGCTCCGGCAATCCCGGCCCCGGCGGCTGGGGCGCGATCCTGCGCTTCAACGGCGTGGAGAAGGAGCTGTCGGGCGGCGAGGCCGACACCACCAACAACCGCATGGAGCTGATGGCGGCGATCGAGGCGCTGAACGCGCTGAAGGAGCCGTGCGCCGTCGATCTCCACACCGATTCAAGCTACGTCAAGGACGGCATCTCGGGCTGGATCGAGGGCTGGAAGCGAAACGGCTGGAAGACGGCCGCGAGGAAGCCGGTCAAGAACGCCGAGCTGTGGCAGGCGCTGGACGAGGCGCGCCGCCGCCACAAGGTGGCGTGGCACTGGGTCAAGGGCCATGCCGGCCACCCCGAGAACGAGCGGGCGGACGAGCTCGCCCGTCTCGCCATGGCGCCGTTCAGGAAGGGGAAGAGGATCGTTCGGCCGGTGGAGCCCTGAGCGCCGGAAGCTCAGAGCTGGTCGATCAGCGCCGCGGCGCCCGAACTGGCGACCGTGCCCGGCGCGTCCTCGATGTTGAGGGCGGTGACGACGCCGTCCTCGACGATGGCCGAGAAGCGCTTCAGCCTGAGCCCGAGGCCCGCCCTGGAAAGGTCGATGTCGAGGCCGGCCGCCCTGGCGAAGTCGCCGCTGCCGTCGGCCAGGAACAGGATCTTGCCGTCGCCGCCGCTGGCGCGCGCCCAGGCCGACATGACGAACACGTCGTTGACCGCCACCACGGCGATCTCGTCGACCCCACGCGACAGGATGGCGTCGCGGTTCTCGATATAGCCGGGCAGGTGGTTGTTGTTGCAGGTGGGCGTGAACGCGCCCGGCACGCCGAACAGCACCACCTTCCTGCCGGCGAAGATTTCGGCCGTGGAGACCTCCTTCGGGCCGTCGGCGGTGCTGGTCTTGAAGGTCGTGTCCGGCAGTTTCTGGCCAACGGCAATGGTCATGCGTCACCTCTGATCGGGAAGCGGGTTGGGGGGATGGACGCCGCAGCGTTAGCGGCTCGTGGCGGCGATGGCAACCGGGCCCGTCGGGGAGAGGGGTCGGGCGGGCGCAGGCGCGCTATGGCAGCTTCAGGCGGCCGCTGACGGCGCCGGCATCGGTGACGAGCGTGTAGGCGAGCTCCTCGCCGGCGGCGCGGGCCGGCAAATGGGTCGACAGGGGCACGCGAAACAGCGTGCGCGACCCGTCGGCCGCCCTCTCCGGCGCGCCGAGCGCCAGCGTCTGCGTGCCGGCCACGAACAGGTCGAGCGCGCGCGCGCCCTCGGGCAGCGCGGCCTCGACGACGACGGCCCCGTCCACGACCTCGACCACCCTGGCCGAGAAGCCGGGCCTTGCCGGCTCGGGCAGGGCGGCGAAGGCGCCCTCCACCACGGCCGCATGCTCGGGATCGTCGGTGCCGGCGCCGGGGTCGAAGGACAGCGTCGCCTGCACGGGGATGCAGATCGTCTCGCACACGCCGAGGAAGACGCTGGCCTGAAGCCGCGCAGGCGCCGCCGCGCCGTCGGGCAGCGCCAGCGTCAGCGCCAGCGACACCGGATGGTCGTAGCCCGCCCACGGCGCATAGCCGTCGTCGAAGCGGCGCGGGGCGGGAAAGCCGATCTCGACCGCGGCCTCCTTTGCGCCCACCGCCGCGGCAAATGTCGGCGGCACGCCGGAGGCGCCGGGATCGAGCCAGTAGGTCTTCCAGCCCGGCTTGAGCCTGATCTCGAGCGCGCCGCGCAGGTGGCCGGCCGCGTCGGGCCGGCCGCTGGTGACGACGCGGATCGATCCGCCCTCGACATGGTGCCAGCCGCTGGAGGCCGCCTGCGCGCCGAAGGCGGGCAGGACGGCAAGGCACAGGCAGGGCAGGAAGGCCGAAAAGCGCATGGGGGGAATGTGATGGGCCGCGCGCGGTTTCGCAACCCGGACGGCGCGCCGGCCCATCATAATTGCGTGAGGCGGCCGCGAGCGGCGAAGCGGCGCGGAAAAGCCGGTCGATGACGTCTTTCGCATCGGCCGGAAACGCGATAGCCTTCCCGTCATGGATCTGCTGGGCAGAAAGAAAGGCGCCGCGCGCAGCGGCTTCCTCGACGACCAGTTCCTCATCGCCATGCCGGGCATGAAGGACGAGCGCTTCGCGCGCTCGGTGATCTACATCTGCGCCCACAGCGAGGAAGGCGCGATGGGTCTGATCATCAATCAGGTCCAGCAGCTCCTGTTCCCCGACCTGCTCGTCCAGCTCGGCATCCTCGACGAGAGCCAGGCGATCCGCCTGCCGCCGCGCGCCCGCGACCTCGTCGTGCGCCATGGCGGCCCGGTCGACCGCAGCCGCGGCTTCGTGCTGCACAGCGACGACTACATGGTCGAGTCCTCCATGCCCGTCTCCGACGAGGTCTGCCTGACGGCGACGGTCGACATCCTGCGCGCCATCTCGATGGGCAGCGGGCCGCGCCACGCGCTGATGGCGCTGGGCTATTCCGGCTGGGGGGCGGGCCAGCTGGAGAACGAGATCGCCGAGAACGGCTGGCTGACCTGCCCGGCCAGCGTCGACCTTCTGTTCGACCCCGACATCGAGCGCAAGTACGACCGCATCCTCGCCTCGATCGGCATCAACCCGGCGCATCTGAGCATCGACGCCGGCCACGCCTGACGCGACTGCATCCCCACCCCGCTTGCCCGAAGAACGGACCGGCGGGCGGATGACGGGCAGTTGCGCCCCGGGGAGGGGGGTCGAAACGGCCTGTGCGCCCTTATGCCTTGACCAGCGGGAACTGCTCCTTGAGCAGCTTGAGCGCGGCGTCCGCCTGGATCGGCGGGCCGAACAGGAAGCTCTGGACGTATTCGCAGCCCATCTGGCGCAGCTCCAGCGCGTCGTTCTCGTCGGCGACGCCCTCGGCCACCACCGACAGGCCGAGCTCGTGCGCCATGCCGACCATGGAGCGCAGCAGCACCGAGCGCTTGGCGCTGGTGTCGTCGATGAAGCTCTTGTCGATCTTGATCGTGTCGAAGGGAAAGCGCGTCAGGTAGGACAGCGACGAATAGCCGGTGCCGAAATCGTCGAGCGACAGGCCGATGCCGATCTGCTTGAGCTTGCCCAGGATGTGGGCCGACTGCTCGGGATTGTCCATGACCAGCGATTCCGTCAGCTCCAGCCGGAAGCAGCGCGGCTTGATGTTGGCGCGCGCCACCACCGAGCGCACGTCGCTGACGAGGTCGCGGCGGATCAACTGCCGGCTCGACAGGTTGACGGAGACCGACAGCGGCACCTCGCCGACCTGCTTCTGCCACGCGGCGAGGTCGTCGGCGGCCTGCTGCATGGCGAACAGGCCGAGCTGGACGATCAGGCCGCAATTCTCGGCGACGGGGATGAAGTCGGCCGGCGGGATCGGGCCGCGGCGCGGATGCTCCCAGCGCAGCAGCGCCTCGAAGCCGGCGATGGAGCGGTCCTCCAGCCGCACGATGGGCTGGTAGGCGAGCCGCAGCTCCCGCCGCTCGACGGCGCGGTGGAGGTCGGATTCGAGCTGGAGCCGGTCGGTGCCGACCGAGCGGAAGGCCGGCCGGAACGGCTCGATGCGGTCGCCGCCGAAGCGCTTGGCCTGGTGCATGGCAAGCTCGGCGTCCTTGACCATGTCGCCGGCATTGGCCTGCGAGGCCGTCCACGAGACGAGGCCGAGCGAGGCCGACAGCACGATCTCGCGCTTGGCGAAGGTGATCGGCGCGTTGATCGCCTGCTTCATCGCCTCGGCCACGGCCGCGACGCGGGTCGGGTCCTGCTCCGACAGAAGCAGCATGGCGAACTGGTCGCCGCCGAAGCGCGACAGCGAATCCTGCGGCTTGAGCAGGCGGTGCAGGCGGCGCGCGATGGTGAGCAGTATGGTGTCGCCGGCCGAGATGCCGAGCCCGTCATTGACCTGCTTGAAGCGGTCGATGTCGACGACGATGACGGTCGGGCGCACGCTCTCCTCGGCCTTGGCGACCGCGATCAGCGCCTCCAGCCGGTCGAGGAACAGCTCGCGCGTCGGCAGGCCGGTGAGGTTGTCGTGGACGGCGTCGTGCAAGAGCCGCTCCTCGGCCTTCTTCTGCTCGGTGACGTCGACCAGCGTGCCTACGCAACGGATGATCTCGCCGTCCGAGCCGATGATCGGCCGCGCCTTGAGCGTGAACCAGTGATAGTGGCCGTCGGCGCCGCGCATGCGGAAGGACTGCGACACGCGCCCGCGCCGGTGCTCGAGGATGACGTCGAGCGTGGTGCGGAAGGTGTCGCGGTCGTCGGCGTGCAGCGCCGGCAGCCAGTTGCGCGCCGGGCCGCTGAGGCTGCCCTGCGGCAGGCCGAGCTGGCGCGACACGTCCGGCCGGGTCACGACGCGGTCGCGCAGCACGTCCCAGTCCCACACCGTGTCGCCCGAGCCGGTGACGGCCAGCGCCTGCCGCTCCATGTCGCTGAACAGGCCCTGATGCAGCGCGCCGCCGGCGAAGGCGTGCTGCATGACGGTGAAGCCGATCAGGAGGATGATGAGCACCAGCCCGCCGCCGAGCGCCGGCTGGGCGATGTCGTTGTCGAGCGCGCCGGTGACGGCCATCCACGACCCCGCCAGCCATACCAGGATCATCAGCCAGCTCGGCACCAGCATGATGGCGCGGTCGTAGCCCTGGACCGACAGGTAGGTGATGATGCCGATGCCGATCAGCGCCGTCAGCGCGAAGGAGAAGCGCGCGATGCCCGAGGCGACGGACGGGTCGAACAGAAGCACGCCCGACAGGGCGAGCAGCGCCAGCACCCAGGTGAAGGCGCCGTAGCTGAAATGCAGGTGCCAGCGGTTGAGGTTGAGATAGGTGTAGAGGAACACCACCAGCGTGGCCGCGAGCGCGATCTCGGTTCCGGCCCGCCACAATCGCTCCGAGCCGGCGGTCATCTCCATCACCTGGTTGAGGAAGCCGAAATCGATGCAGATATAGGCCAGCACCGCCCATGACAGCGCCGCCGTCGCCGGGAACATCGACGTGCCCTTGACCACGAACAGGATGGTCAGGAACAGCGCCAGAAGCCCGGCGATGCCGATGACGATGCCGCGGAACAGCGTGTAGGAGTTGATGGTGTCCTTGTAGGCCTCCGGCTCCCACAGATAGACCTGCGGCAGGCGCGGCGACGACAGCTCGGCGATGAAGGTGACGATGGAGCCGGGGTTGAGCGTGACGAGGAAGATGTCGGCGTCGCGGCTGGCCTGGCGGTCGAGCGCGAAGCCCTCGCTAGGCGTGATGGCGGCGATGCGATTGGAGCCGAGGTCGGGCCAGATCAGGCCGGAGCCGACGAGGCGGTAGTGCGGCGCCACGATCAGCCGGTCGAGCTGGCGGTCGGTGGTGTTGGCGAGCGCGAACACGGCCCAGTCGCCGCTGGAGCGCTCGTCCAGCGCCTCGACCTCGATGCGTCGCACGATGCCGTCGATGCCGGGCGCGGTCGAGATCTGGAAGTTCTGGCCCTGGTTGCGGTAGATCTCGACCGCCCGCGACAGGTCGAGCGCCACGTCCTCGCGGCTGATCTTGATCGGCTCGATGGCCGTGGCGGGAAAGGACAGCACCAGGAAGAGCAGCGCCAGGAAAGCGCCTGCGAGCCGTCGTCCCGTTCGCGTCGTCGCCGTCAAGCCCCTAGCCTCTCGTCTCGCTGCCGCCGGGCCGCGCCTCGCCGGCGATCCGGGCATAGATGTAGTGATCCTGCCAGGTTCCGTTGATGCGCAGGTAGGACCGCAACAGTCCTTCCCGCTCAAATCCGGCTTTTTCAAGCACGCGGATCGAACGTGCGTTGCCCGGAATACAGGCCGCCTCGATGCGGTGCAACCTCATGGTGCCGAAGGCGTGGGCGACGAGCGTGCGCACGGCGTCCTGCATGTAGCCGCGCCCGGCATGGCGCTCGCCCGTCCAGTAGCCGATCTGCGCCGACTGCGAGACCCCGTAGCGGATGTTGCCCATGGTGATGCCGCCGACCAGCCGGCCGGTTGCGTTCTCGAAGATGAGATAGGCGATGGCCGTGCCGGCGGCGAAGTCCTCGCGGTAGCGGCGCATGCGCTGGCGCCAGCCGGAACGCTCCAGCTCGTCGCTCGCCCAGCGCGGCTCCCACGGCTCGAGGAAGGCGCGGCTTTCGCGCCGCAGCGCCGCCCATTCGAGATAGTCGGAATGCCGCGGCGCGCGCAGCAGCACATATTCGCCCCTCAGCGCCGGCGGCTCGCGGCGAAGGAGGGGCAGGGCGAGCATGGCCGGCGGCAGAGGTCAGACGGCGAGCTTGTGCGGCGCCGGCGCGGTGCCGGAAAGGCTGTCGCCGATGGCCTCGAAGGCCGGCAGCGCCGACACCGGGCCGATGGCGGCGACCGTCGGCCGGGTCGAGAACAGGCGCGAGGAAAGGTCGGTCAGCCGCTCGACGGTGAGCTTCGACAGCCTGTCGACCAGCTCCTCCGTGCCGATCGGCCGGCCGAACAGGAGCATCTGCCGCGCGATCTGCGAGGCGCGGCTGGCCGCGCTCTCGTGCGACATCAACAGGCCGGCGCGATACTGGGCGCGGGCGCGGTCGAGCTCGTCCTGGCGGATGTCCTCGCCGGCGCGGCGCAGCTCGTCGACGATGACGGGGATGAGTTCGGCGATGTCGTCCTTGCCGGTGGCGGCATGGATGCCGAAGACGCCGGTGTCGGAGAAGCCCCAGTGGAAGGCGTAGACCGAATAGCACAGGCCGCGCTTCTCGCGCACTTCCTGGAACAGGCGCGACGACATGCCCCCGCCCAGGATCATCGACAGCACCTGGCTGGCGTAGAAGTCGCGCACGTGGTAGGCGCGGCCCTCGAAGCCGAGCACGATCTGCGCGTCCATCAGGTCGCGGCCCTCGCGGAAGTCGCCGCCGACATAGGCGGCCGCCTGCGGCGGCTCGGCCGCGGCGTGGGAACGGAAGGAGCCGAGCTTCTTCTCGACCTCGCGCACGAACGCATCGTGGGCGACGCCGCCGGCGGCCACCACCACCATGCGCTCGGCGCCGTACTGGCGCTCCATGAAGGCGTGAAGCTGCGCCGAGGTGAAGGATTCCACCGTCTGCGGCGTGCCGAGGATCGAGCGGCCCAGCGCCTGGTTGTGGAAGGCAGTCTCGGTGAAGCGGTCGAAGACGATGTCGTCGGGCGTGTCGTGGGCGGCGCCGATCTCCTGCAGGATGACGTGCTGCTCGCGCTCAAGCTCCTGCGGGTCGAACAGCGAGTCGGTCAGGATGTCGGCGAGGATGTCGATGGCCAGCGGCACGTCGTCCTTGAGCACGCGGGCATAGAAGGAGGTGGTCTCGACGCTGGTGGCGGCGTTGATCTCGCCGCCGACGTCCTCGATCTCGGAGGCGATCTTCCAGGCGCTGCGGCCGCCCGTGCCCTTGAAGGCCATGTGCTCGAGAAGGTGGGCGAGCCCGTGCTCGTCCTGGCGCTCGTTGCGCGCGCCCGACCTGACCCAGACGCCCAGCGCGACCGATTCGACGTGTGGAAGGGTTTCCGTGGCGACCGTCAGGCCGTTCGACAGACGGCTTACCTCGACACCCATTTGCACTCAGCTCCCCGACCGCATCCGCGCCGCCCCCAAGGCTGCCCTTGTCAGCCGGCTGATATGATCTTCCACCATTTTCGGGTCGGAGGGAAGCACCGTGTAGCGCTCCTGCCGCTCCATCAGGTCGCCGAGCCAGGCGGGCAGGGCCGGCCGCACGCCGCAGGCCGCCTCCACGGCGGAAGGGAACTTGGCCGGATGGGCGGTGGACAGCACCACCATGGGCGCCGCGCCGCGCACGGCCTCGGGCGCGACCTTTGCCCCCGCCGCGTCGCGCGCGACCCTTGCCCGCGCCGCGTCGCGCGCGACCTTGATCGCCGTCGCCGTGTGCGGGTCGATCAGGTAGCCGGTGCCGGAAAGCACGGCGCGGATGGTCGAGGCCGTCTCCTCGATGGTCGAGCGGCCGGCGTCGAAGTCGCGGCGGATAGCCTCCAGCGTGCCCTCCGGCACGGCGAAGCGGCCGGCCTGCTTCAGCCCCTGCATGGCGCGCAAGACAGACTCCGCGTTGCGGCCCGACGCCTCGTAGAGCAGCCGCTCGAAATTGGACGAGACCTGGATGTCCATCGAGGGCGAGGTGGTCTCGACCACGCCGCGCGTCTCGTAGACGCCGGAGGCGAGCGTGCGCGCCAGGATGTCGTTGTCGTTGGTGGCGATCACCAGCCGCTCGACGGGCAGGCCCATGCGCCTGGCCGCGTAGCCGGCGAAGATGTCGCCGAAATTGCCCGTCGGCACGGTGAAGGAGACCGGCCGGTCCGGCGCGCCGAGCGAGAGCGCGGCGGAGAAGTAGTAGACGATCTGGGCCATGATGCGCGCCCAGTTGATCGAGTTGACGCCGGCGAGCGCGACACGATCGCGGAAGGCATGGTGGTTGAACATGCCCTTCACGATGTCCTGGCAGTCGTCGAAATTGCCTTCGACGGCGATGGCGTGGACGTTGGGCGCCGTCGAGGTCGTCATCTGCCTCTGCTGCACGGCCGAGACGCGGCCGTGCGGGAACAGGATGAAGATGTCGGTGCGGTCCCTGCCCGCGAACGCCTCGATCGCCGCGCCGCCGGTGTCGCCCGAGGTCGCGCCGGCGATCGTCGCCCGCTCGCCGCGCTCGGCCAGCACATGGTCCATCAGCCGGGCGAGGAGCTGCATCGCCACGTCCTTGAAGGCGAGCGTCGGCCCGTGGAAAAGCTCAAGCACGAACTCGTTGCCGCCCGTCTGGACCAGCGGGCAGACCGCGTCGTGGCGGAAGGTGGCGTAGGCCTCGCGCACGATTGCACCGAAGGTGCGCTCGTCGATCTCGCCGCCGAGGAAGGGGGTGAGCAGCCGCACCGCGAGCTCGGGATAGGGCAGGCCGCGCAGGGCGCGGATGTCGTCGTGGCCGAGCTGCGGCCACTCGGCCGGCACGTAGAGGCCGCCGTCGCGGGCCAGCCCCGCCAGAAGAACGTCGCGAAATCCGAGTTCGGGCGCGCTGCCCCTGGTGCTCACATAGCGCATGATCTGCCGTCCCGTTGCGCGCCCGGCGGCGCGGTCGTCGAAAAACCGCAATCGCGCGGTCGCCTTTTTCCTGCGGCGTTGGTATAGAACGCCAGCTTTGCATGAGGGAAGTGCTGTTCATGGAGTTTGTTCGCTTGAAGCTCGCCGGTCTTGCGGCGCTCGGCCTCGCGCTTGTGCTTTCGGGATGCCAGTCGGGCGACGCGCTCGGCGGGCTGGAGATCGGCGGCGGGCAGGGCCAGCAGCAGGACGAGCGGGATACCATCACCGCGGGCGAGCTGCTCGCCTATTGCCCCTCGGTGACGCTTTCGGCGAGCGATGCCGTCCTCAATTCCTACCAGCGCGGCGGCGACGGCGATCCGGCGAAGCTCCTGTTCCGCGCCGCCGTCACCGACACCACGCGAAGCTGCACCTATGGCGGCGGCATGACCAGCATGGCCATCGGCGTGGCCGGCCGGGTCATCCCCGGCCCCGCGGGCAGCACCGGGACCGTGCGCCTGCCCATGCGCATCAAGGTCTACCAGGACACCACCGAAATCTACTCGCAGCGCCTCGACCACGAGGTCGCCATCGCCGACACGGCCGGCGCGACCCAGTTCATGCTCGTGGATAGGAATTTCTCGATGCCCAACCCGACCGCGCGCAACGTGCGCGTCATCGTCGGCTTCGAGCCGGCGGCGAAGCGGTAGAGCCCGCCCGCCGCCCGCTACACCGCGTCGGACCACTGCGAAAGCGCGGCGACCACGGCGGGAAAATCCGCCCAGCGGCGAATGACGGTTTCCGCGCCGGCCTCGGTGAGCAGGTCGGCGTGGCCGGGATGGCTGTGCGAGGCGCCGGTGAAGCCGATGACGCGCATGCCCGCGTCCACGGCACCCGAAATGCCGTGGACGGAATCCTCGACCACGAAGGTCCTGCGCGGCTCGGCCCCCATCGCCCGCGCGGCGTGGAGGAACACGTCGGGCGCGGGCTTGGGCCTCGCCGAGGGGATGGCGGCGGCGGAGAACACCGCGCCCTCGAACAGCGGCTGAAGCCCGATGCGCGAAAGGACGACGTTGAGCCGCGCCGCGCTCGAATTGGAGCAGACGCAGCGCCGCCCGGTGACCGACAGCACCGCCTCGCGCGCGCCTTCGATGGCTCTTGCCTCGCGCGCCAGCTTGCGGTCGACCAGGCGCTCGGCCTCGTCGATCAGGCTCGCCTTGAACGGCACCTGCGCCTCCTGCTCGATGCGCAGCAGGATGTCCTTGAAGGTCAGGCCCGAATAGGTCTGCGCCAGCGCCTCGGGCGTGATCTCGAAGCCGGCAGCGCTGAGAAGCTCGGCCTCGACGCGGGCGGCGACGATCTCGGAATCGGCCAGCACGCCGTCGCAATCGAAGATGACGAGGTCGGGTTGGGGCATCGGGGCGGACCTCCGCTTGAAGACGGCCAGGGATCGGAAGCCGGGCGGCATACACCATGGCGCAGCGGACGGCAAATCGGCCCGCGGACGCGACGGAGCGGAAATGAGCGCGGCGGGCGCGCCCGCTTCATTAAAAATTTACGGAGAAAGGTAACCATAACGGCGAGTTAAGAGTAACCGCGTTCCCGGTGTGTCCCCCGATGCCTGCCCTCAAGCCCGCCTCCAAGCCTGCCCCCAGGTCCGCCCTGCGTCACCTCGACGGCCTTTCTCCCGCTGCGTCCCCCGCCGAATGGCTCGACACCATCCTGAAGGGCGACTGCGTCGCGGCGCTGGAGCGGCTGCCGGAGAAGTCGGTCGACCTGATCTTCGCCGACCCGCCTTACAACCTCCAGCTCGACGGCGACCTGCACCGGCCCGACCAGTCCAAGGTCGACGCCGTGGACGACGAGTGGGACCGCTTCGACAGCTTCGCCGCCTACGACGCCTTCACCCGCGCCTGGCTGCTTGCGGCGCGGCGCGTGCTCAGGCCCAACGGCACGATCTGGGTGATCGGCTCCTACCACAACATCTTCCGCGTCGGCGCGATCATGCAGGATCTGGGCTTCTGGATCCTGAACGACATCGTGTGGCGCAAGACAAACCCGATGCCGAATTTCCGCGGCCGCCGCTTCCAGAACGCGCACGAGACGCTGATCTGGGCCTCGCGGGACCCGCAGGCCAAGGGCTACACCTTCAACTACGAGGCGATGAAGGCGGCCAACGACGACGTGCAGATGCGCTCCGACTGGCTGTTTCCGATCTGCACCGGCGCCGAGCGGCTGAAGGACGACAACGGCGACAAGATCCACCCCACGCAGAAGCCCGAGGCGCTGCTGGCGCGCGTGCTCTTGTCGTCGTCGAAGCCGGGCGACGTGGTGCTCGATCCCTTCTTCGGCACCGGCACCACCGGCGCGGTGGCCAAGCGGCTCGGCCGCCGCTTCGTCGGCGTCGAGCGCGAGCAGGCCTATATCGACGCCGCGCTGGAGCGCATCGAGGCCGTGGAGCCGCTGGCACTGACGGCGCTGAAGGTGCTGACCGGCAAGCGCGCCGAGCCGCGCGTGGCCTTCGCCAGCCTGCTCGACAACGGCCTCGTGCGGCCGGGCGCCTTCCTCTGCGACGCGCGGCGGCGCTTCCGCGCCGAGGTGCGCGCCGACGGCACGCTCGCCTGCGGCGACATCGCCGGCTCGATCCACAAGGTCGGGGCGGCCGTGCAGGGGCTCGACGCCTGCAACGGCTGGACCTTCTGGCACTATGAGCGCAACGGCGGGCTCACGCCCATCGACGAGCTGCGCCGCATCGCGCGCCTCGGCATCGAGCGCGCCGGCGCCTGAGCCTACAATCCGCAGGCCGCGAGATCGCTCGCGAGCGTTCGCGCATCGCTGAACGGCACCGCCCGCCAGCCGGCCGCCCGCGCGCCCTCGACGTTCTTCGCGCTGTCGTCGATGAACAGCGTCGCGGCCGGCGTCAGGCCGAAACGCTCGGCGTGCAGGCGATAGATCGCCGGGTCGGGCTTGAGGACGCCGACCTCGCCCGAGACCGTCACGCCGCGCGCCAGCGCCAGGAAGGGAAAGCGCATCCGTGCCTCGGCGAAGGTGTCGGCGGCGAAATTGGTCAGCATGGTCACGTCGTGGCCGGCCGCGACCAGCCGCTCCAGCTGCGCCACGCTGTCCTCGTAGGCATGGGGGACCATCTCGTGCCAGTGGCGGCGGAAGGCGCGGATCAGCTCTTCTTCTCCCGGGTGGCGCTCGATCAGCAGCGCCTCCGCCTCCCGCCAGGGGCGGCCGCGATCCTGCTCGACGTTCCAGGCGGGGCTGCACACCTCGCTCAGGAACCATGCCCGCCTGGCCGGGTCCGGGATCAGCCGGCGGAACGGCAGCTCGGGGTCGTAGTGGATCAGCACCTTGCCGATGTCGAAGACGATGTGGCGGATTTCCGTCATGCGCCTGCCTCCCGTATCGCACGATGCCGGGTCGCGCCCGGTATCGCGGCCTCGATCGCCTTCTTCATCACCGTGGGCAGTGCCTCGCCGGCAAGCCCGGCCGGAGGCGACCACCACCAGCCCTCGGGCGCGCGCATGTCGAGGCCCACGGCGCGCCAGACGGTGAGCGACAGCTCGAAATGGGTGAAGACGTGGCGGATCGCGCCCGCCGGCCGCCACGCGGCGGCGAAGGGCGCGGCCTCCGGCCCGGTCGCGCCGTCCTGCCGCGCGTTCCAGCCGCTGGTCGGCGGCTCGGCCATGCCGGCGAGCAGGCCGGTCGCCGGCCGCTTGCGCAGGAGCACCGCCCCGTCGCGGCGCACGGCGACGAAGGCCGCGCCCCTGCGCAACGGCTTTTCCGGCTTCGGCGCCTTGACCGGATAAAGCTCGGGATCGCCCCCGGCCAGCGCCGCGCAATCCTCGCTGACCGGGCACAGCATGCATTTCGGGCGCTTCGGCGAGCACAGCGTCGCGCCCAGATCCATCATCGCCTGCGCGAAGTCGCCCGGCCGCTCCGGCGGCAGCATGGCCTCGACATGGGCCCTGATCCGCGCCTTCGCCGCCGGCAGCGGCGCATCGATGGCGAAGAGCCGCGAGACGACGCGCTCGACATTGCCGTCGACCACGGCGGCCGGCCGGCCGAAGGCGATGGCCGCCACCGCCGCCGCCGTATAGGCGCCGATGCCGGGCAGTTCGCGCAGCGCCGCCTCGGTGTCGGGGAAGCGGCCGCCGTGGCGCTCGGCCACCGCATCGGCGCATTTCTTGAGGTTGCGGGCGCGGGAATAGTAGCCGAGGCCGGCCCAGGCCTTCATGACGTCGTCGGCATCGGCCGCCGCCAGCGCCGCGACCGTCGGCCAGCGGGCGAGGAAGCGCGCGAAATAGGGCTTCACCGCCTCGACGGTGGTCTGTTGCAGCATCACCTCCGACAGCCAGACGCGGTAGGGGTCCGGCCGCGCGCCCGCCGCCATGCGCGCCGGCGCCACCCGCCAGGGCAGGTCGCGGTGATGGGCGTCGTACCAGCCAAGCAGGCGGGCCGCCGTCCGCCGCCCCGCTATGAAGCCGTCGCCCGCGGTGCTAGTCTTGCCTGCCATCGACCCGTTCAGCCGCCGAGAAATGGAACACCGCTCATGACAGGGAAACGCCGCGGCGGCAATGCCGTGCCAGTGAGCGACCTTGCCGTCGGCATCCTCGATCCGGTGCTGCGCAAGCGCGCCGGCATCACCATCGGCCTCGTCCAGTCGTGGGACGAGATCGCGGGCGCGCGCCTTGCGGCGATGACCCGGCCGCAGAGGATCGCCTGGCCGCGCCGCGCGCACGAGGACGAGCCGTTCGAGCCGGGCACGCTGGTGGTGGCCTGCGAGGGCACGGCCGCGCTCCACCTCCAGCACGAGACCGGCGAGGTGATCGCGCGCGTCAACGCCTTCCTCGGCTTTTCGGCCATCGGCCGGCTGAAGATCGTGCAGAAGCCTGTGGCCGCGCCGCCGAAGCCCCGCGCAGGCCAGCGCGGCCTGAGCGGCGAGGAGGCCGCGCGCCTTGAGCGGCTGGTGCGCGGCATCGAGGACGACGGCCTGCGCGAGGCTTTGGCGAGGCTGGGCCGGTCGGTGATGGGGGAGCGAGTAGGGAGTAGGGAGTAGGGGAAAGGACGTTTTCCCCACTTTGAAGCGACGTTCGCATGGCGTTGCCCGGTCTCGCCGTCGCGTTCACTATTCACTATTCGCTATTCGCTACTCGCTCTCCCTCTTTTGTGAACGCTCTGGCGCCGCCGGACGATTGGATTGGGGACAGATTTGCCTTATTTGGCGGGCAAGCCTCGCCTTCGTGGCCACAATGGCTGCACAGTTCAATCTGAAATCAGGTGATTCGCATGATCCGCACAGTCCAGCGCCGAACCGTCCTTGCCTCGCTCGCCGCCCTGCCGGCCGCGGCGCTGCTTGCGGCATGCAGCGATTCGGGCAGCGATTCGGGCAGCGGCGGCGGGCAGGCCGAGGCCCCCGCCCCGGAAGCCCCGGCCACGCCGGCCCCGGCCACCCCGCCGGCGGCGAACCTGCCGACGCCGAGCGGCAAGGTCGATATGGCCAGGCTGCTGGAGCCCGGCGCGCTGCCCGAAATGACCATCGGCGACCCGGACGCGCCCGTCACCATCGTCGAATACGCCTCGATGACCTGCGGCCATTGCGCCAACTTCCACACCGACACGCTGCCGACCATCAAGCAGAACTACATCGACACCGGCAAGGCGCGGCTGGTCTTCCGCGAGTTCCCGTTCGATCCGCGCGCGGAGGCCGGCTTCATGCTCGCGCGCTGCGCCGACGACAAGTATTTCGCCATGGTCGACGTGCTGTTCAGGCAGCAGCGGAACTGGGCTTCCGTCGACAATGCGCGCGAGGCGCTGTTGCAGATCGCGCGGCTGGCGGGCTTCTCGCAGGAATCGTTCGAGGCGTGCCTGACCGACCAGAAGCTGCTCGACGACGTCCGGGCCGTGCGCACGCGCGGCGCCAACGATTTCGGCATCGACGCGACGCCGACCTTCTTCATCAATGGAAACAAGTATTCGGGGGCTTTGAAGGTTGCCGAGATGTCGGCCATCATCGACAGCCTGCTCTAGGGCCGGGCAGGGCGCAGGGCGCGTGGTCCGCGCCGGCCGGCGCGCGGGGCGGAACGCATGAAGTTCTCGCGCCTGCGCCTTCTCGGCTTCAAGTCCTTCGTCGAGCCGGGCGAGTTCGTCATCGAGCGCGGGCTGACGGGCATCGTCGGCCCCAACGGCTGCGGCAAGTCCAACCTTGTCGAGGCGTTGCGCTGGGTGATGGGCGAAAGCTCGTACAAGAACATGCGCGCGTCGGGCATGGACGACGTGATCTTCTCCGGCTCGGCGACGCGGCCGGCGCGCAACACCGCCGAGGTCACGCTTTTCCTCGACAATTGCGACCGCACCGCGCCGGCCGCCTTCAACGACGCCGACGAGTTGCAGGTCTCGCGCCGCATCGAGCGCGAGGCCGGTTCCGTCTACCGCATCAACGGCAAGGAGGCGCGCGCGCGGGACGTGCAGCTCCTGTTCGCCGACCAGTCGACCGGCGCGCGCTCGCCCTCGATGGTGGGGCAGGGCCGCATCGGCGAGCTGATCCAGGCCAAGCCGCAGGCGCGGCGCGCGCTGCTCGAGGAAGCGGCCGGCATCTCCGGCCTGCATACCCGCCGCCACGAGGCGGAGCTGCGCCTGCGCGCGGCCGAGCAGAACCTGGAGCGGCTCGACGACGTGGTCGGCGAGCTCGAAAGCCAGATCGAGAGCCTGAAGCGGCAGGCGCGGCAGGCCGCGCGCTTCCGCAACCTTTCCGCCGACATCCGCAAGGCCGAGGCCATCCTGCTCCACCTGCGCTGGAGCGCCGCCAGGGATCAGGAGGCCGAGGCCAAGTCGGCGCTGGCGCAGGCCACGACGCTGGTCGGCGACCGCGCCGCGCAGCAGATGCAGGCCGCGAAGGACCAGGCCGTCGGCGCCCACCATCTGCCCGGCCTGCGCGAGGCGGAGGCCGCCGCGGCGGCGGCCCTGCAAAGGCTGACCATCGCGCGGTCGCAGATCGAGGAGGAGGCCCAGCGCCTGCGCGCCCGCTCGGCGGAGCTGGAGAAGCGGCTTGCCCAGCTCGATGCCGACATCGCGCGCGAGGAGCGCATGGTGCGCGACAACGCCGAGGTGCTTGAGCGGCTCGCCGACGAGGAGCGCGGGCTGAACGGCGACAACGCCGGCGCGGCCGAGCGCGAGGCCGCCACCCGCGCGGCCCTCGAGGAGGCGCAGGCGCGGCTCGCGGCGAGCGAGGCGGCGCTGGCCGCGCTCACCTCCGGGCGCGCTGAGGCGGCCGCCGCGCGCAGCCAGATCGAGCGCACGCTGCGCGACACGGCCGAGCGCCGCGACCGGCTTGTCCGCCAGCTCGGCGAGATCGACCGCGAGGCCGCCGCGATCGCGGAGAAGATCGCCGCGCTCGCCGACCCGGCCGAGAAGCTCATGCTGGCCGAGGAGGCCGAGATCGCCGCCGCGGCCGCCGAGGAGACGGCGCTGGCGGCCGAAGAGGCCGTGGCCGAGGCCCGCGCCGCCGAGGCGGCCGCCCGGCCGCCGCTGGCCGAGGCCCGCGCCGAGTTGCAGCGCATCGACACCGAGGCGCGCACGCTGGCGAAGATCCTCAATGCGGGGGGAGGCGACCTCTTCCCCGCCGTCGTCGAGAAGATCAGGGTCGCGCGCGGCTTCGAGACCGCGCTGGGTGCGGCGCTCGGCGAGGACCTCGACCTGCCGCTCGACCGCGCCGCCCCCGCGCACTGGGGCGAGGCGGCGCCCGCCGGCGACGACCCGAAGCTGCCGGACGGCGTGCGCCCGCTCGCCGAGGTGGTCGAGGCACCGGCCGAGCTTGCCCGCCGGCTGGCGCAGATCGGCATCGTCGAGGAGGCGGACGGGCCGCTTCTGCGCAAGGCGCTGAAGGCCGGACAGCGGCTGGTCAGCATCGACGGCGCGCTGTGGCGCTGGGACGGGCTGACCGCCAGCGCCGATGCGCCGACGCCCGCCGCGCTGCGCCTCCAGCAGAAGAACCGGCTCGCCGAGCTGGAGGCGGAGGCGACCGAGGCGACGCGGCGCGTGCGCGCGGCCGAGGAGGCGCTGGTTGCGGCCGAATCCCGGGTGAGGCAGTCGGTGGACGCCGAAAAGGCCGCGCGCGACGGCTGGCGCGAGGCGCAGCGCCTGCTGGGCGAGGCGCGCGAGGCGCTGGCCCGGGCCGACAAGGCGGCGGGAGAGCTCGCCAGCCGCCGCGCCGTGCTCGACGAATCGCGCGGCCGCCTCGCCGAGACGCTGGAGGAGGCCGAGGCCGGTCTTGCCGAGGCCGAGGCCGCGCTCGCCGTGGCCCCCGACCTTTCCGAGCTGCAGGCCGGGCTCGACCGCCTGGCGCGCGAGGTGGCGCAGGACCGCGCCCGGCTCGCCGACGCCCGCGCCGCCCATGACGGGCTGAAGCGCGAGGCCGACGCCCGCACGCGCCGGCTCGCCGCCATCGAGGTCGAGCGCAATTCGTGGATCGGCCGCGCGGAGAATGCCGACCGGCAGATCGCCGCGCTGCGCGAGCGCCGCGACGAGGCCGCGAGCGAGCACGAGAGCCTTGCCGACGCGCCCGACGAGATCGACGCCCGCCGGCGGGCGCTCCTGTCGCAGCTTTCCGAGGCCGAGGCCCGGCGCCGCGCCGCCGCCGACCGGCTGCAGGAGGCCGAGACCCGGCAGGCCGCGCTGGACAAGGCCGCCGCCGCCGCGATCCAGTCGCTGGCCGAGGCTCGCGAGGCGCGCGCCCGCGCCGAGGAGCGGCTGACCGCCGCCGACGAGCGGCGCAAGGAGGCGGAGGCGCGCATCCAGGAGGCGCTCAACGTGCCGCCGCACCTCGTCATCCGCCATGCCGGGCTGGAAGCCGACGCGCCGCTGCCCGACATGGGGCAGATCGAGCGCGACCTCGAGCGGCTGAAGATCGAGCGCGAGCGGCTGGGCGCGGTCAACCTGCGCGCCGAGGAGGAGCAGAAGGAGCTGGCCGAGCGGCAGGAGACCATCGTCGCCGAGCGCGAGGACGTGATCGAGGCGATCCGCAAGCTGCGCCAGGCGATCCAGAGCCTGAACAAGGAGGGCCGCGAGCGGCTGCTTGCCGCCTTCGACGTGGTCAACGCCCAGTTCCAGCGCCTGTTCACGCATCTGTTCGGCGGCGGCACCGCCGAGCTGCAATTCGTCGAGTCGGAGGACCCGCTGGAGGCGGGGCTGGAGATCCTCGCCCGCCCGCCGGGCAAGAAGCCGCAGACCATGACGCTGCTTTCCGGCGGCGAGCAGGCGCTGACCGCCATGGCATTGATCTTCGCCGTGTTCCTGACCAATCCCGCGCCGATCTGCGTGCTCGACGAGGTCGACGCGCCCCTCGACGACCACAATGTCGAGCGCTTCTGCAACCTGATGGACGAGATGGCGGCGACGACCGAGACCCGTTTCATCGTCATCACCCACAACCCCATCACCATGGCGCGCATGGACCGGCTGTTCGGCGTCACCATGGCCGAGCAGGGGGTGAGCCAGCTCGTCTCGGTCGACCTGCAGACGGCCGAGCGCATGCGCGAGGCAAGCTGACGCCGTGCGTCGGGCCGGCCGGCGCGTTGCGCGGGTGGGCCTTGAGGCGACGGCGGCATCAGGAGGGTTCTCATGTCCCGAACCGGGAAACCGAAACCGGACGGCTCCAGGCCCGCAAGGCCGCGCCGCCGCGACCCGGACACCGCCGGACCCGGCGCCCCCGGGAACGACCCGCGGGCCGTGGCGCTTGCCGCCGAGTTGTCGTCGGCACTGAAGGAGCTGCACCGCGCGCTGATCCGTGCCGAGATCGGCGACGACCCGGCGTTGCAGAACCCCTACACCGCGCTGTTCGCGCTGATCGGCGACCCGCGCTTCGCGTGGATGGGGCCGTTGTCGCAACTGATCGCGCGCATCGACCAGCAGGTCGCCGATGGCGGGATCGCGGGCATGGACGTCGCGGCCGGCCTGGGCGCGGAAGCGGCGCGCCTGATCGGCGAGGGCAGCGGCGAGGCCCTCGCCGCCTTCCGCATGCGCCACGTCATGGCGCTTCAGAAGCAGCCGGAGGCGGGGCTTGCCACCGGCAGGCTGCGCAAGGTGCTGGCCAAGGTGCTGGCGCAGCTTCCCGAAGCCGGGGAAACCGGACGCTGACCGCGGTTTCCCGCAGCGTCAGAAGCTTCTGCCGTCGACCGCGACGCGCTTGATCGCGGCCAGGTCGACGGCCTCGAGGCAGCGCACGTTGATGGCGGCCATCGCCCTGCCGTCGGGCGCGGTGCCGAGGCTGAACGGCGCGCAGCCGCAGACCGGGCAGAATCTGTGGTCGATGACGTGCTTGTTGAAGCGATAGGCGGAAAGCTCCTCCAGCGGCGTGGCGGGGTGAAAGCGCTCGCGCGGCACGAACCACAGCAGCGTCCCCCGGCGGCTGCAATACGAGCAATTGCACTCCATCGCCTCGGTCGGCTCGCCTTCGACCTCGAACGTCACCTTGCCGCAATGGCAGCTGCCGGAAACCATGCCGCGCCTCCCTGTGCCGGATCGTTCTGCGCCGCCCCCGACGGGCCGCATCCTAGATTATTCCGCGGAAACGGCAAAACGATCCGTCTCCGGCCCGCTGCCCGCCTGCATTCCCGGATAGTCGGGCTTGCCGCCGGATTTCGTCTTTACAATCCTGAATGTTCATGATTTGTTCCATATCATGACCGCTCTCGGATGCAAATGGAATTTTGCGGCGCTGCTAATCGATTCAGTCCTGCGGCTGGGGTCGTGGCTGCTTGCCTTTGCCGCCTGCGGGTCTTATCGCTCTGGCCTCGGCCGGGGGCCGGCACGTCCGGCCGCGGCGGCGAAAGGCAGGGAAGCGAGCATGACAAAGTGGGTCTACGGCTTCGGGGGCGGCAGCGCGGAAGGCAATGCCGGCGACAGGAATCTGCTCGGCGGCAAGGGCGCCAACCTCGCCGAGATGTGCGGCCTCGGCCTGCCGGTGCCGCCGGGCTTCACCATCACCACCGCGGTATGCTCCTGGTACTATGCCAACGGCCGCACCTATCCGCCGCAGCTTCGCGAAGAGGTCGCCGACGCGCTGGAGAGGATCGGCGCGATTTCCGGCCGCCGGTTCGGCGACCCCGAACGGCTGCTCCTCGTCTCCGTCCGCTCGGGCGCGCGCGCGTCCATGCCGGGCATGATGGACACGGTGCTCAATCTCGGCCTCAACGACCGCACCGTCGAGGCCCTGGCGCGCGATTCGGGCGACGCCCGCTTCGCCTATGACAGCTACCGCCGCTTCATCCAGATGTATTCGGACGTGGTGCTGGGCGTCGCGCACGAGCATTTCGAGGAGATCCTGGAGGAGGAGAAGGCGCGCCTCGGCCACGAGCTCGACACCGATCTTTCGGCGGCCGAGTGGCAGGCGATCATCGCGCTCTACAAGGCCAAGGTCGAGGAGGAGCTGGGCTCGCCCTTCCCGCAGGACCCCGGCGAGCAGCTCTGGGGCGCGATCGGCGCGGTGTTCTCGAGCTGGATGACCCCGCGCGCGGTCACCTATCGCCGCCTGCACGACATCCCCGAGGACTGGGGCACGGCCGTCAACGTCCAGGCCATGGTGTTCGGCAACATGGGCGACAGCTCGGCCACCGGCGTCGCCTTCACGCGCAACCCCTCGACCGGCGAGAAGAAGCTCTACGGCGAGTTCCTCGTCAACGCCCAGGGCGAGGACGTGGTCGCCGGCATCCGCACCCCGCAGAACCTGACCGAGGAGGCCCGCATCGAGGCCGGCTCCGACAAGCCCTCGATGGAGAAGGCGATGCCGGAGGCTTTCGCCGCCTTCGTGGAGATCGCGGACAGGCTGGAGCGGCACTACCGCGACATGCAGGACCTCGAGTTCACCATCGAGCGCGGCCGGCTGTGGATGCTGCAGACGCGCGCGGGCAAGCGCACCGCCAAGGCGGCGCTGAAGATCGCCGTCGACATGGTGGCCGAGGGCCTGATCTCGAAGCGGGAGGCGGTGCTGCGGGTCGATCCGGCCTCGCTCGACCAGCTTCTGCACCCGACCATCGATCCCGGGGCGCAGCGCGACGTCATCGGCATCGGCCTGCCGGCCTCGCCGGGCGCGGCCACCGGCGAGATCGTCTTCACCTCCGACGAGGCCGAGGAGATGCGCGCCCAGAACCGCAAGGCCATCCTGGTGCGCGTCGAGACGAGCCCCGAGGACATCCACGGCATGCACGCGGCGGAAGGAATCCTGACCACGCGCGGCGGCATGACCAGCCACGCCGCCGTGGTGGCGCGCGGCATGGGCAAGCCCTGCGTGTCCGGCGCCGGCTCGCTGCGCGTCGACTACAGGGCCGGAACGCTCGCCGCGCTCGGCCGCACCTTCCGCAAGGGCGACGTCATCACCATCGACGGGGCCAGCGGCCAGGTGCTGAAGGGCGCGGTGCCGATGCTGCAGCCCGAGCTGTCAGGCGACTTCGCCGCGATCATGGAGTGGGCGGACGAGACGCGGCGCATGAAGGTGCGCACCAACGCCGAGACGCCGGCCGACGCGCGCATGGCGCGCTCCTTCGGCGCCGAGGGCATCGGCCTGTGCCGCACCGAGCACATGTTCTTCGACGACGAGCGCATCGTCGCGGTGCGGGAGATGATCCTGTCCGACGCCGAGAAGGACAGGCGCGCCGCACTTGCCAAGCTGTTGCCGATGCAGCGCGGCGACTTCCGCGAGCTGTTCGAGATCATGGCCGGCCTGCCGGTGACGATCCGCCTGCTCGATCCGCCGCTGCACGAGTTCCTGCCCAAGACGGAGGCCGAGATCGCCGAGGTCGCGGCGGCGATGGGCGTGCCGGCCGACAGGCTGCGCCAGCGCACGGAGGCGCTGCACGAGTTCAACCCGATGCTCGGCCATCGCGGCTGCCGGCTCGCCGTCTCCTACCCCGAGATCGCCGAGATGCAGGCGCGCGCCATCTTCGAGGCCGCCGTCGAGGCCGGCCGCACCACTGGCAGCCCCGTCGTGCCCGAGGTGATGGTGCCGCTGGTCGGCGTCACCCGCGAGCTCGACTTCGTCAAGGCGCGCATCGATGCCGTTGCCAGGGCGGTGATGGAGGAGGCCGGCACGAAGATCGACTACATGGTCGGCACGATGATCGAGCTGCCGCGCGCGGCGATCCGCGCCGACACCATCGCCGCGTCGGCCGAGTTCTTCTCCTTCGGCACCAACGACCTGACCCAGACCACCTTCGGCATCAGCAGAGACGACGCCTCCTCCTTCCTCGAGACCTACCGCCAGAAGGGCATCATCGAGCGCGATCCGTTCGTCACGCTCGACGTCGAGGGCGTCGGCGAGCTGGTGCGCCTTGCCGCACAGAAGGGGCGCGGCGCGCGGCCGGGCCTGAAGCTCGGCATCTGCGGCGAGCACGGCGGCGATCCCGCCTCCATCGCCTTCTGCGAGGAGGTCGGGCTGGACTATGTGTCGTGCTCGCCCTTTCGCGTGCCGATCGCACGGCTGGCCGCCGCGCAGGCCGCCGCGCGCAACGGCGCCTGAGGCGCACGGACAGGCGAACGGCGCGGCGAACGGGGGGGCGTGGCCGGGCCGTCGTCTGGCGGTTCCGGGCATCCTCGAGCCGCGCCGCGCGAGGGCGCGGAACGGCGCGGCCGTGGCCGCGCTGTGCAAGTGCCGGACAGCCTTCCTCGCGAACGGACGGCCCGCCGGTCGGGGCGAGCGGTTGACGCCGGAAGCGGTGAAGCGGTGAAGCGATCCGGAGCGGCAGCCCGGACTTGTCCCGGCGTCCGTCGCTCTAGATTCCCTGCGGCAGCTTCGAGCGCATCATCTGACTCCGGTCGAGCCGGTCGCCGTCGACGATGAAGGTGCCGTCGCCCACCGCGTGCAGGGTCCGCCTTTCCTTCCGGGCGCGGTCGATCCAGGCGGCCAGCCCCTCCAGAACGACGATGCCGTGGCTTCGCACGATGTCGGCGACCCGGCATTCGACGTTCGCCAGGCACTGGCGGATCAGCGGCGCGCCGACACGGCTTGCCTCGACCCGGGTGAGCCCGAACCTGTCGAACTTGTCCGTGTCCGCGCCCGAGCACGTCCCGATCCCGACCACGGTGTCGATCAGGTCCACCGTGGGGATCGCGATCACGCATTCCCGCGTGTCGCAAAGCGCTGTCCACGAATGGTTCCAGGGCCCCGTCGCGATGGCGAAACGCGGCGAGAAGTCCAGCACCATGGTCCAGGTGATGGTCATGACGTTGTCTTTTCCTGCCCCGCGCGTGGTCACGAGGGTGACGGGCCCCGGCTCGATCAGCGTGAAGGCCTTGCCCAGGGGCAGGATCTCCATGGCGTCCTCCGTCATGCCTCCTCCGCTCTGTCCGCTCACGGCACCAGCACGGCCGCGCCCTGGAAACGGCCATGGCGCAGGTCGTCGAGCGCCTCGTTCGCGCACCCGAGCGGATAGGCGGCGGTCTGCGCCCCGATGCCGGCCTTGGGGGCGAGGGCGAGGAATTCCGCCGCGTCGGCGCGGGTGAGGTTGGCGACCGAGACGAGCTGCCGTTCCTCCCACAGGATGGAATAGGGGAAGGAGGGGATGTCGCTCATATGGATGCCGCCGCACACGACGCGGCCGCCCTTGCGCACCGCCCGCAGCGCCGCCGGCACCAACTCGCCGACCGGGGCGAACAGGATGGCGGCGTCGAGAGGCGCGGGCGGGCTCTCATCCGAGGCGCCGGCCCAGGCCGCGCCGAGCCGCAGCGCGAGCGCCTGCGCGGCGCTGTCGCCCGCGCGGGTGAACGCGAAGACCTCGCGCCCCTGCCAGCGCAGGAGCTGCGCGAGCAGATGCGCCGCCGCGCCGAAGCCGTAGAGCCCGATCCGCCGCCCGTCGCCCGCCATCTTCAGCGACCGCCAGCCGATCAGCCCGGCGCACATCAGCGGGGCCGCGGCCACGGGGTCGTCGAACCCGTCCAGCGCAAAGGCATAGGCGGCGTCGGCGACGACATGGGTGGCGAAGCCGCCGTCGCGGGTGAAGCCGGTGAATTGCGGCGCATCGCACAGGTTCTCGCGGCCCTCGGCGCAGTATCGGCAATGGCCGCATGTATGGCCGAGCCACGGAATGCCGACCCGGCTTCCGGGCGCCGGGCCGGCCGTTCCCGGCCCGAGCGCCTCGACGCGGCCGACGATCTCGTGCCCCGGCACGATGGGCAGCGGCCCGTCGGGCAGGTCGCCATCCACCACATGCAGGTCGGTGCGGCAGACGGCGCAGGCCTCGACCCTGACGCGGACCTCGCCGGGGCCGGGCGCGGGCAGGGGCCGCTCCTCCCACACCAGGGGCGCGCCGCGCCGGCGCAGCACCATGGCGCCCATCGTGCCGGCGGGCTCGATGGCGGAATATCTTCGTGTCGCCCGTGTTGCGGTGGTCATCTGCCGCTCCGCTCCGGCTGCGCCGGGCATCCGGCGTCATTCTGTCATGGCGGAAGAGGGGTGCCAATCCGCCCTTGCCGCGGTCCGCCGCGGCGAAATGGGCGGCGCGCCGGCCTGGCGCGCGGACGTTGCGCGCCCGTGGGAGAGGCCGGGCGCGGCTCCGCCGGCCGCAGGGCGCGCCGGAGGCGGCACGATCCGGCCGTGTGCCGGTCGGACGGTCGAGGATCATCCGGCGGCCGCGCCCGGCCGGCGCGGCGCGATGCCGTTGGCGAGGACGCAGCAGCGTCTGCGGTCCCGCCGGCTCGACGGCGTCGACAATGGCGAAGGTGTCGAACGTCGCGCAGCCGATGTCGACGTGTCGGCGGGACCGTCAGCCGCAGATCCTCAGCGACACGTCGGCCGCCCGCAGGGCCTGCGCCAGATCCGCAGGCGGCGTGCGGTTGGCAATCAGCTCGTCGAAGTCGGCGAGCGCGCAGACCCGCACCAGCCCCTTCTGCCCGAACTTGGACGAGTCGGTGACCACGACGCGGCGACGCCCGCGCGCCAGCACGGCCTGGCCGAACTGGGCTTCCTCCAGGTCGTAGTCCATCACGCCGGAGGCGGCGTTGACAGCGCCGGCCGAGATGACGGCGTGGTCGACGCTGAAGCGGCTGACGAACTCGATGGCCGAGAAGCCGAGGGCCGCGCCGCTGTCGCTGCGCAGCTCGCCGCCGGCCATGTAGACCTTGTTGCCGTTGACCGTGGCCAGCGTGCGGGCGATGTCGGACGAGTTGGTCACCACGGTCAGGCGGCGATGGTCGAGCAGCGCGCGGGCGAGGAGGCTGGTGGTCGTGCCGGTGTCCAGCATCACCGATTCGCCGTCGCGGATGGTGCCGGCGGCCAGCGCGGCGATGGCCTCCTTCGCCTCGCGGTTCTCGCGCATGCGGCGCTCGAACGGCGCCTCGCTTACCGCCGAGGGCAGGCCGACGGCGCCGTGCATGCGCACGATCTCGCCGCGCCCGGCCAGCGCCTTCACGTCCCGGCGCACGGTCTCGACCGAGACGTCGAGCAGCGCTGCCAGCGCGTTGACGCCGATGGTGCCCTTCTCGGCGAGGAGGGAGAGGATGCGGCCGCGGCGGGGGGAATAGTCCATGAAGCGAAACCTGATCGGGGCGGGAATGTTGTCTTTTTGACTGCCAAAGCCCGTTTATAGCGGATAAACGCGGCAAAGCAGGCAAAAAACCACATCTGCTGTTGACTCGTCCGGGCATCAACCCGATCCTGCCATCATAACGACAGGCGTGAAGCCGCGGGAGGGACGATGTCGGAGGTTCGCGCGATCACCGCCGAGCGTGCGGCGCAGATCGAGGCTCTGCCGATCTGGAACGGCCCGATCACGATCAGCCCGCTGACGGGCGGCATCAGCAACGAAAGCTGGCTGGTCGAGGACGCCGCCGGCGGCCATGTCGTGCGCATCGGCAAGGACTTTCCCTTCCACCATGTGCTGCGCGAGCGCGAGCTGATGACGGCGCGGGCCGCCGAGGAAGCCGCCTTCGCCCCGGCCGTGGAATATGCCGGGCCCGGCATCATGGTCTGCCGGCACCTGCGCGCCAGGACCTATGGCGAGGCCGACGTGCGCGCCAATATCGGGCGCATCGCCGCCCTCGTGCGGGCCTTCCACGAGACGATGCCGCATCACGTCTGCGGCCCCGGCTTCATGTTCTGGCCGTTCCACGTCGTGCGCGACTATGCGCGCACGCTGCGCGAGGGCGAAAGCCGCATGGCGCCGCACCTGCCGTCCTATCTCGCCCTGGCGAACGAGCTGGAGGCGGTCCAGACGCCGCTGCCCATCGTCTTCGGCCACAACGACCTCTTGCCGGCCAACCTGCTCGACGACGGCGAGCGCCTGTGGCTGATCGACTTCGAATATGCCGGCTTCTCGACCGCGATGTTCGACCTTGCCGGCCTGTCCTCCAATGCCGGCTTCTCGCTAGAGGAGTCGCAGGCGCTGCTTGCGGCCTATTTCGGCCGCGCGCCGGACGAGCCGCTGCTGCGCTCGCTGGCGGCCATGCAATGTGCCTCGCTGCTGCGCGAGGCGATGTGGAGCATGGTGTCGGAGCTTCATCTCGACGCGCCCGGCACCGACTACGTCGCCTACACGCAAGAGAACCTGCGCCGGCTCGACGCCGCGCTCGACGCCTACCGCACCCGCTACGGACACGCCCCCCGATGACACCGACCCTGCCCTCCCACGCCCGGATCGTCGTCATCGGCGGCGGCATCATCGGCTGCTCCACGGCCTATCACCTTGCCCGCGACCACAAGGCCGAGGTGGTGCTGCTGGAGCAGGGCAGGATCACCTCCGGCTCGACCTGGCACGCCGCCGGGCTGATCGGCCAGTTGCGCTCGTCGGCCTCGATCACGCGGGTGCTGAAATATTCGGTCGAGCTCTACAAGCGGCTGCACGAGGAGACCGGCCTCGAGACCGGGTGGAAGATGACGGGCTGCCTGCGGCTGGCCACCACACGGGACCGCTGGACCGAGTTCCGCCGGCTCGCCACCACGGCGCGCAGCTTCGGCATGGAGATGCACCTTATCGGCCCCGACGAGGTCAAGCGGATGTGGCCGCTGATGGACACGTCGGACCTGGTCGGCGCGTCGTGGCTGCCGACCGACGGCCAGGCCAGCCCCTCCGACATCACCCAGTCGCTCGCCAGGGGCGCGCGCATGCACGGCGCGCGGCTCTACGAGGGCGTGCGCGTCACCGGCTTCGTCATGGACGGCAACCGCATCGTCGCGGTCGAGACGAACCAGGGCCGCGTCGCCTGCGAGAGCGTGGTCAATTGCGGCGGCCAGTGGGCGCGCCAGATCGGCGCGATGGCCGGTGTGTCGGTGCCGCTGCACCCGGTCAAGCACCAGTACATCGTCACCGGGAAGATCGAGGGGCTGGCGGCCGACGCGCCGACGATCCGCGATCCCGACCGGCGCACCTACTTCAAGGAGGAGGTCGGCGGGCTGGTGATGGGCGGCTACGAGCCGAACCCGCAATCCTGGGTCACGGGCCTGCCCGGCGGCGACGTGCCGGAGCAGTGGGAGTTTCAGCTCTTCGACGACGACTACGACCATTTCGAGCAGCATCTGGCGCAGGCCATCGCCCGCGTGCCCGCGCTCGCCGATGTCGGCGTCAGGCAGATGATCAACGGCCCCGAGAGCTTCACGCCCGACGGCAACTTCATCCTCGGCCGCGCGCCCGAATGCGCCAACATGTTCGTCGGCGCCGGCTTCAACGCCTTCGGCATCGCCTCGGGCGGCGGCGCGGGCTGGGTGCTGGCCGAATGGGTGGTGCGCGGCGAGGCGCCGCTCGACCTGTGGGTGGTCGACATCAGGCGCTTCTCCGGCCTGCACCGCGACCGCGCCTGGGTCGAGGAGCGCACGCTCGAAGCCTACGCCAAGCACTACACCGTGGCCTTCCCGCACGAGGAGTACGAGAGCGGGCGGCCGCGCATCGTCTCGCCGCTCTACGACAGGCTGAAGCGCCATCGCGCCGTGTTCGGCTCCAAGCTCGGCTGGGAGCGGCCGAACTGGTTCGCGCCCGAGGGCGTCGAGCCGCGCGACGTCTATTCGATGGGGCGGCAGAACTGGTTCGGCCCGGTCGGCGACGAGCACGCGGCCGTGCGCGACAAGGTCGGCCTGTTCGACCAGTCGTCCTTCGCCAAGTTCGAGCTTGCCGGCCGCGACGCGGCGGCGGCGCTGGAGAGGATCTGCGCCAACAACGTCGCGCGGCAGGTCGGGCGGCTGACCTACACCCAGATCCTCAACACGCGCGGCGGCATCGAGTGCGACCTGACGGTGGCGCGCCTGGCCGAGGACCGCTTCTACATCGTCACCGGCACCGGCTCGCGCACCCACGACCTCGCCTGGATCGAGGAACACCTGCCGGCGAGGGGAGAAGCGGGCGGCGACGCGCGCCTGACCGACGTCACCGAGCGGTTCGGCACGCTGTCGCTGATGGGGCCGCGGGCGCGCGACGTGCTCGCCGCCGTCACCGATGCCGATGTCGCAAACGCCGCCTTCCCGTTCGGCGGCGTGCGGGAGATCGCCGTCGCCGGCCATCGCGTGCGGGCGCTGCGCGTCACCTATGTCGGCGAACTGGGCTGGGAGCTGCACGTGCCCATCGAGGGCACCGGCGAGGTGTTCGACGCGCTGATGGAGGCCGGCCGGCCGCACGGCATCCGGCCCACCGGCTACCGCGCCATCGAGTCGCTGCGGCTGGAGAAGGGCTACCGCGCCTGGGGCTCCGACATCACCCCCAACGACAACCCCTTCGAGGCCGGGCTGGGCTGGGCGGTGAAGCTGAAGCGGGACACGCCCTTCATCGGCCGCGAGGCGTGCGAGGCGGCCGCCGCCGGCCCGCTCGCCAAGCGGCTGGCCGGCTTCGTCACCGCCGATCCCGAGGTCGTGCTCGTCGGCCGCGAGACCATCCTGCGCGACGGCGAGCCCGTCGGCTACCTCACCAGCGGCGGCTTCGGCTACACGCTCGGCAGGCCCATCGGCTACGGCTACGTGCGCAGCGACAGGGGAGTGGACGATGCGTTCCTGTCGTCCGGGCGATACGAGCTCGTCGTGGCGAACGAGCCCGTCGCCGCGACGATCCACATGGCGCCGCTCCACGATCCGCAGGGAGAACGTGTGAAGGGCTGATCGCGGACGCCGCGCCGACGCACTTGCCGCGCGCGTTGCGTGCAAACGGGCCGCGCGCGTCGCGCGCAAACGGGAGGAAGGCAAATGGCTTCAATCGGCACCTACATCATCTACGTCATCATGATATGCGCCGTCGCCGGCGCGATCGCCTCGATCCGCAACCCCGAAAGCGGGCTGGGCAAGGAGTTCGTCGAGGGCCTGCACGCCATCGGGCCGATCTTCATTCCGGTGGCCGGCATCATGGCCGCGATACCCTACCTGTCGGAGTTCATCCGCTTCGCGGCGGGGCCGCTGTTCGCGGCGGTGGGCGCCGACCCCTCCATCGCGGCGACGACGCTGATCGCCGGCGACATGGGCGGCTACCAGCTCGCCGACGCGCTGGCCGGCTCGCGCGACGCATGGATGGTCGCCACCATCGTCAGCTTCATGTCGGGGGCCACCATCATCTTCTCGATACCCGTCGGCCTGGCGATGCTCGACAAGTCCGACCACAAATACATGGCGCTCGGCATCATGTCGGGCATACTGAGCGTTCCCGTCGGCGTGTTCATCGCCGCCTCGCTCATCGCGCTGGCCGGGCTCGATGTGCGCCCCGAGGTCTCGACCACGGCCGCGGCCAGCCATCAGGTGGCGATGGGCATCGGCGACATCCTGCGCAACCTGTTCCCGCTGATCGTGTTCTGCGTCGCCGTCGCGCTCGGCCTGCGCTTCGTGCCCGACGCCATGATCAAGGGCTTCCTGTGGTTCGGGCGCATCATGTATGCCGGCATCACCCTGGTGCTGGTCGCGTCCATCGTCGAGTATTTCACCGGCTTCTTCAGCGCGCTGTTCGGCACATGGGGCTTCGACCCGATCATCGCCGACGAGCAGGACCAGTTCCGCGCGCTGGAGATCGCCGGCTATATCGGCATCATGCTGGCCGGCGCGTTCCCGATGGTCTACCTCCTGACCAGATATCTGGCCGGGCCGATGCAGGCGCTCGGCTCTCGCATCGGCGTGTCGCCGGAGGGCGCGGCGGGGCTGCTGGCGGCCAGCGCCAACATCCTCGCCATGTACCGGCTGGTCGGCAGGATGCAGGCGAAGGACAAGGTCCTCGCCATCGCCTTCGCGGTCTGCGCGGCCTTCACCTTCGGCGACCATCTCGCCTTCACCGCCAACTTCCAGCCGACGATCATCCTGCCGCTGATGCTCGGCAAGCTGCTCGGCGGCGCGGCCGGCTTCATGCTGGCGCTGTGGCTGTCGGTGCCGAAGGCGCAGGAGCTGGCCTCGCGCGAGGGCGCGCCCGCGCCCGCCACCGTGCCGGCCGAGTGACGGCACCGGCCCGCCGCCGGGGAGGGGGATCCCGGCGGCAGAGCCGGGCCGAGTCGTTCCGGGCCGGGCTCGACCTCGTCCGCAGGTCGGTAGTGCTCGGTGCCTGCAAGAAGAAGGCCGAGATCGACCTGATGGCGCGCGGGCCGATTGACGGCGATGCCTGCGTCACGCATGTCTATCCGCCGGAGGCGTTCGAGGAAGCGCTCGACCGCAAGCCGCGACCCGGCGAGGTGCGGGTCGAGGTGATCCTCGATCCGCGGCTCCAGCCCCGATTGCGGAAGGAAAAGACAGGAACGACATGACCTATACGGCCGCGCACTGGGGGGCATACCGGGTCGTGGACGACGGGGCGGCGCTGGCGCCGCTGGAGGACGACCCGCAGCCCTCGCGGATCGGCCGCGGCTGGCTGTCGGCCGCGACCGACCGGCAAAGCCGCATCCTGCGCCCCGCCGTGCGCCGCGGCTGGCTGGAGGGCGACGGCGGCGCGGGCCGTGGCACCGACTCCTATGTCGAGATGGCGTGGGACGAGGTGCTGGACATCGCGGCGAAGGAGCTCGACCGGGTGCGCGGCGACTTCGGCAACGGCGCGATCTTCGCCGGCTCCTACGGCTGGGCCAGCGCCGGCCGCTTCCACCACGCGCAGAGCCAGCTCCGCCGCTTCCTCAACCTCGCCGGCGGCTTCGTCGGCGCGCGCGACACCTATTCCCACGCCGCGGCCGAGGTGATGTTCCCGCACCTCCTCGGCATGTCGAACCGCGAGGTCCAGGACGCGGTGACGAGCTTTTCCGAGGTGCGGAAGCATTGCGAGCTGATGCTGGCCTTCGGCGGCATCTCGCCGCGCACGGCGCAGGTCGCCTCCTCCGGCACCACGCGCCACGAGGTGGGCGCCTGGCTCGCCGACCTCGCGGCGGGCAGGACGCGCCTCGTCAACGTCTCGCCGCGCCGCGGCGATCTCGACGCCGCGGAATGGCTGCCCGTCCGCCCCGGCACCGACGTGGCGCTGATGCTGGCGCTGGCGTATGAGATCGTGGCCGCCGGCCGCGAGGACCGCGCCTTCCTCGACCGCTGCACCTCGGGCTGGGATCGCTTTCGCGCCTATCTCGCGGGCGAGGCGGACGGCGTCGCGAAATCGGCCGACTGGGCGGTGCCGCTGTGCGACATCGACGCCGGCACGATCCGCGCGCTGGCGCTGGAGCTGACCGAGAAGCGCTCCATGGTCTCGCTCACCTGGGGCATGCAGCGCGCCGACCACGGCGAGCAGCCGCTGTGGGCGGGGCTGGCGCTCGCCTGCGTCATCGGCCAGATCGGCAAGCCGGGCGGCGGCTTCGCCTTCGGCTATGGCAGCACCACGCCGGTGGGGCGCGACGCGCCGCTGATCGACTGGCCATCGGTGCCGCAGGGCGTCAACCCGGTCGGCGACTATATCCCCGTGGCGCGCATCGCCGACATGCTGCTCAAGCCGGGCGAAGGCTACACCTACAACCTCCGGCACCGCATTTATCCCGACATCCGCCTCGTCTGGTGGGTGGGCGGCAACCCGTTCCACCATCATCAGGACCTGCGCCGGCTGGACGAGGCGTGGAAGCGGCCGCAGACGGTGATCGTCAACGAGCACAGCTGGACGGCGACGGCGCGGCGCGCCGACATCGTGCTGCCGGCGACCACGCCCTTCGAGCGCGACGACATCATGATCAACCGCCGCGACCCGGTGCTTCTGTGGATGTCGCGCATCCGCGCGCCGATGGGGCATGCGCGCGACGACTACGCCATCTTCGCGGCGCTGGCCGGGCGGCTGGGCTTCGCCGACGCCTTCACCGAGGGGCGCGACGCCGAGGGCTGGCTGCGCCATCTTTGGGCGCGCTCGCAAGGGGTGGCGCAGCGCATGGGCTTCGCCCTGCCGGATTTCGAGACCTTCCGCGGCGAGGGCCGCTTCGACGTGCCGCTTGCGTCCGTGCCGTCGAATGCGCTGTCGCAGTTCGCCGCCGATCCCGGGGCGCACCCGCTGCGCACGGAATCCGGCCGCATCACGCTCGCCAGCGAGAAGATCGCGGCCTTCGCCATGCCCGACTGCCCCGGCCACCCGGCATGGCTGAAGCCGGTCGAAAGCCTGCTCGACGCGGCGCAGGACGAGCTGCACCTCGTCTCCAGCCAGCCGGACACCCGGCTTCACGCCCAGAACGACCGCGGCTCCGAGGCGCTGGCCGACAAGGTCGCGGGCCGCGAGGCCGGCACGCTGCATCCCGAGACGGCGGCGCGGTTCGGGTTGAAGGAGGGCGACGTGATGCGGCTTTCAAGCCCGCGCGGCGCCTGCCTCGCCGGCGTCAGGCTCGACGAAGGCGTGCGCCGCGACTGCGTCGTGCTGCCGACCGGCGCGTGGTACGACCCGCAGATCGTCGCCGGCGAGTGGCTGGAGGCGCACGGCAACCCCAACGCGCTGACCATCGACAAGGGCACGTCGGGCATGGCGCAGGGCAACATCGCCCACACCACGCTGGTGCGCGTCGCCCGCTGGGACGCCCCGCTGCCGCCGCTCACCGTCGACCGCCCGCCGCCCGGCGTCGCCAACGGCTGAAGGCTCGATCCGTGCGAGGCAGCGCCCCGGCGCCGTCCTCGCCGCGCCGCTCGTCACCGCTGTCGGGCATCATCCTTGTCGCGGCGCTGAGGCCTGCCGCGCTCCGGCGGCGCATGCGGGGCCGAGACGTTCCCGCCCCGCGCCGGTCTCGGCAACGCCCGGGGTCTTCACACCACCTTGCCGGGGTTCATGATCCCGTGCGGATCGAGCGCGGCTTTCACCGCCCGCATGGCGGCGACGGCGGCGGCGCCGTGCTCGGCCGGCAGGTATTTGCGCTTGTCCTGTCCGACGCCGTGCTCGCCGGTGCAGGTGCCGCCCATCGAGAGCGCGCGCATCACCAGACGGTCGATGAAGGCGCGCACCGTTCTCACCTCCTCCGCATCCTGCGGGTCGAAGAGCGGCAGCACATGGAAGTTCCCGTCGCCGACATGGCCGACGATGGTCGCCACGATGCCGGAGGATTCGATGTCGGCGATGGTTCCGCCCACGCAGTCCGCCAGCCGGGAAATCGGCACGCACACATCGGTGGACAGGTTCTTCGCACCCGGGCGAAGCGCGAGATTTGCCCAGTGCGCATCGTGGCGGGCCTGCCAAATCCGGCTGCGCGCCTCGGGGTTCGCCGAGCCCTCGAACGGCCCCGCGCCGCAATCTTGCGCGATGGCCGCGAAGAGTTCGGCCTGCTCGGCCACGCTTGCTTGCGTGCCGTGAAATTCCACGAACAGCGACGGCGCTTCCGGCAGGTCGAGCCTGGAATAGGCGTTGCAGGCGCGCACCTGCGCGACGTCCATCAGCTCGACCCGGGCGACGGGAATGCCGGTCTGGATCGCCATCATCGCCGCCTCGCAGGCCGATGCGACGTCCGGGAAGGAGCAGACGCCGCCCAGAACGGCCTCGGGAATGCCGGAAAGCTTCACGCGCAGCTCGGTGATGATGCCGAGCGTTCCTTCCGCGCCGACCAGCAGCCGGGTCAGGTCGTAGCCGGCGGAGGATTTTCGCGCCGCGCCGCCGGTCGCGATCACCGATCCGTCGGCCAGCACCGCCTTGAGTCCGAGCACGACGTCCTTCATCGTGCCGTAGCGCACCGCATTGGTGCCGGAGGCGCGGGTGGAAGCCATGCCGCCGAGCGAGGCGTCCGCCCCCGGGTCGATGGGAAAGAACAGGCCGGTGTCGCGGATATGGCTGTTCAGCGCCGTGCGCGTGACGCCCGGCTGCACCATCGCGTCCAGATCCATCGCGTTGACGGCGACGATGGCGTCCATCTCGCGCGTCGAGACCGTGATGCCGCCGAACGGCGCGTTGACATGGCCCTCCACCGAACTGCCGGCGCCGAACGGAACGATCGGCACGCGGCCGTCGCGGCAGGCCTCCACGATGGCCTGCACCTCTTCGGTCGAGCGGGGGAAGACGACGGCGTCGGGCGCCTGCGGCACGATGGAATTCAGCGTGTGCGCATGCTGGTCGCGCACCGCTCGCGCGGCCGAGAGCCGGTCGCCGAAGCGCGCCCGCAGGGCCGCGACGACGGGAGCGGCGGGGCCGTATGCGTGCGGTGTCATCGTGCCTCCCGTCCTCTCACGCATTTCTGCGGCTGGCGAGGAGGCCGCGGGCGATGACATGCGCCTGGATTTCGGCGGCGCCCTCGAAGATGTTGAGGATGCGCGCGTCGCACAGGACGCGGCTGATCTGGTACTCGAGCGCATAGCCGTTGCCGCCGTGGATTTGCAGGGCGGTGTCGGCGTTGCTCCACGCGACGCGCGCGGCCAGCAGCTTGGCCATGCCGGCCTCGACGTCGCAGCGCCGTCCCTGATCCTTCTCGCGGGCGGCGAAATAGGTCAGTTCGCGCGCCATCGCGGTTTCCACCGCCATCAGCGCCAGCTTGTCGGCGACACGCGGGAAGCTCCACAAGGCGGTGCCGAACTGCCTGCGCTCGCCGGCATATTGCAGGCCGAGGTCGTATGCGTTCCAGGCGACGCCGATGGCGCGGGCGGCGGTCTGGATGCGCGCGCCCTCGAAAGTCTGCATCAGCTGCTTGAAGCCCTGACCCTCGACATTGCCGAGCAGGCCGTCCTCCCCGACGCGGAAGCCGGCGAAGCTAAGCTCGTATTCGCGCATGCCGCGATAGCCGAGAACTCCGATCTCGCCGCCCGACATGCCCTCGGCGGGAAAGGGATCGTCCTCGCTGCCGCGCGGCTTGGGCGCGATGAACATCGACAGCCCGTCATGGCCGGGCCTTGCCGGGTCGGTGCGGGCCAGCAGCGTCATCACGTCGCTGCGCGCGGCATGGGTGATCCACGTCTTGTTGCCGTCGATGCGCCAGCTCCCGTCGTCCTGCCGGGTCGCGCGGGTGCGCAGGCTGGCGAGGTCGGAGCCGGTGTCCGGCTCGGTGAACACCGCGGTCGCCAGCACCTCGCCCGAGGCGATGGCGGGCAGCCAGCGCGCCTTCTGCTCGTCGGTCCCGGCGATGGCGATGAGCTCGCAGGCGATCTCCGCGCGCGTGCCGAGCGAGCCGGCGGCGATCCAGGCCCGGCTCAGTTCCTCCGTCACCACGCACATGGCGAGCTTGCCCATGCCGAGCCCGCCATAGTCGGGGTCGACGCAGATGCCGAACACGCCCAGCTCCGCCATCTGGTCGACGATCTCGATGGGAACCAGCGCGTTGTCGAGATGCCACTGGTGGGCGTA
Organism: Hyphomicrobiales bacterium; assembly: GCA_003577315.1. GTDB lineage: Bacteria > Pseudomonadota > Alphaproteobacteria > Rhizobiales > Rhizobiaceae > Aerobium. The sequence goes on from QEVK01000006.1 coordinate 116,532, forward strand.
TGGCGCGACCTTGTCCTGCGCGAAGCGGCGGAACTGCTCGCGCACCATGTCGAGGTCGTCGTCGCCGAGCGTGTCGGCAATGCGCGCGCCCGACGACAGCCGGTCGATCAGCGCGCGCCGGCGCTCCGCCGTGTTGCCGTTGTCGAGGAACCACGCCACCTCGGGCGTGGCGGTCAGCGCCGCCGCTGCGCCGGCGATGCCGAGCTCGCGCGGGCGCGCATATTCGTTCTGGCTCATGGCGATGCCGTCGGCCAGCGACGCCAGATACTCGCCGAAGCCGATCATCACCACGTCGCGCTCGCACTCGCCGAAGCGGCCGGCCGCCGCAAGCTCGCGGGCCCAGCGCGCGGTCTGCGCCAGCGTCTCGGCATAGGTGGCGATCCACGCCAGCCCGTGCATCCGCCGCTGGCGGCGATTGGCGGCCTCGTTGTCCACGCGCCCGTCCGGTCCCGTCACGTCCTTGCGCACGGCGTCGCGCGCGGCGGCGGCGAAGCCGCGCGCGGCATGAACCGCGGCGTCGACGTGATCCAGCAGGGTTTCGGTGGGCACGGCGTGCGGCATGGCGTTCATCGTTGCGGTGTCTTTCGCTCTGTCACTCGAATGTCGCGCGGGCGGTCACGGCGGCCAGGCCGTCCTGCCGCAGCGCGGCGGTCTCGACGATGTCGCCGTCGGCCTTCGCCCGCAGGCGCACGGGCTGGCCGGCAAAGAGAGGGGCCGCGGCGCGGAAGGCGAACTCCGTCATCCGCCGGCCGCCGGCCGTGCGCGCGGCGAGCCGGCACAGCATCGACGCGGTGAAGGGGCCGTGGGCCACAAGCCCCGGATAGCCTTCCACGGCCGTCGCGTAAGGCTCGTCGTAATGGATGCGGTGGGCGTTGAAGGTGACGGCCGAGAACCTGAACAGGTCGACGGGGCCGGGCGTCCAGACCGGCTCCTCCAGCGCGAGGGGGTCGCCGCGCTCGACCGGCGCCACGGCAGCACCCGCGTCGCGGTAGACGATGGTCTGCCGCTCGACCACGCAAGCGGCGCCGGATTGGCTCACCGTGCGCTCGACCTCGACGAAGACGAGATCGCCGCTGCGTCCGCTCTTGTGGGCGACATCGGCGATGCGGGTGGCGCAGGCCGCCTCCCTGCCCGTCGAAAGTGGCCGCAGGAAACGGGTCGCGCCCGCGGCGAACATGCGCCGGGGCAGGGTGACGGGCGGCATGAAGCCGCCGCGCTTCAGGTGCCCGTCGGGGCCGATGTCCTCGTTGGCGGTCATCGGCAGGAAATAGGCCCAGTGCGCCATCGGCGGGACGATCCCGCCGGTCGCTCCGGCCTCGCCGAGAACCAGCAGAAACCGCTTCAGCACGGTCTCGTCGAGATGCTGGCCAACCGTCTCGCCGCGGCCGACGAACGCGCTCCAGTCGGCGATGTCCTGCGGTCCGATCTGCGTCATCCTCGTCCCCCCGTCAGGCCGAGGCCACGACGCCGCGGTCGTGCAGGCTGGCGATCTCGCCGGCGTCGCACCCCAGCACCTCGGCCAGGACCTCTTCGGTGTTCGCGCCCAGCCGCGGCGCGGGCCGGGGTCGCAGCCGGGCCTCGCCGCGCAGCGTGCCGGCATAGCCGGGGGTCGGGTAGGTATGGCCGCTGGGATGTGCAAGCTCGGCAAAGAGCGGATTGGCGCTCACCAGCCGCGGCTCGCCGGCGACGGCCTGCCCGAGCGTCCGGTAGGGCGCCCAGCACACGCCGCCGCCGTCGAAGGCCTTTTCCAGCGCGTCGAGGCTGCGGGCGCGCACCGCCCTTTCGACGATGGGATTGATGGCGTCGCGGTGCTCGAACCGGATGCCCTCGTCGCTGGCGAAGGAGACCGACCGCGCGGCTTCCACGGCCGCGATCTCGGCGCCTATGCCGAGCGCGGCGAGCAGGTCGGTCCATTGCCGCGCGGTGATCGCCACGATCATGACGCGCTTGCCGTCGGCGGTGACGAAATCGCGTCCGAACGCGCCGAACAGGTCGTTGCCGACCCGCGCCCGGTCCTGTCCGGTGGTGACGATCTCCGCGATCTGGCCGAGATTGCCGAGGGTGGCGATGGCGACATCGCTCAGCGGCACGCGGATCTCCTCGCCCTGTCCGGTCGCGGCGCGGCGGCGCTCGGAGGCGAGCAGCGACAGCGCGGCCATCGACCCGGTGAGCAGATCCCACGCCGGCAGGACGTGATTGACCGGGCGCGCATCGTCGGGATGGCCGGTCATGTCCGGCAGGCCGATGGCGGCATTGATGGTGTAGTCGAGCGCGCTCGCCCCGTCGGCCCAGCCCATGATCCGCACCGTGATCTGGTCGGCGCGATGGCGGACGAGGTTCTCGTGCGACAGGAATCCCGCGGCCGGATAGTTGGTCAGGAAGATGCCCGCGCCCTTGCCGGGCGCCGTGGCGAGGCGGATGGCCAGCGCGCGCCCTTCCGGCTTGCGCAGGTCGAGCGCGATCGACTTCTTGCCCTTGTTCAGCCCCTCCCAGTAGAGGCTGGCGCCGCGCTCGTCCTTCGGCCAGCGGCCGAAATCCGGGCCGCCGCCGATCTGGTCGAACCGGATCACCTCGGCGCCGAGCTGGGCCAGATAAAGGCCGCAGGACGGCGCGGCGACGAACGAGGCGCCCTCAACGATGCGCAGGTCTTTCAGATGTGCATACATGGATCACTCGAAGTCCACGGGCGGCAGGTCGAGATCGAGGTCCCCGCCGGGAATCTCGATCTGGATATCCTCAATGTTTCCGTCGAATCCCGCTCCCTGATAATGGGTCACGAGCTCGGGAAAGGCGATCAGGATTCCGATCATGACGAGCTGCAACCCCACGAAGGCGATGCCGGCGCGGTAGATGTCGATCGTCCTGATGCCGTCGATCCGTCTGCCCGTCACCGTGTCGACATAGCCGTTGGCCGGCGTTGCCGAGCGCCTCGGCCGCCGGCGCAAGCAGCGGGACGAGGATGAAGGCGATCTCGAAGAAGTCGAGGAAGAAGCCGAGCAGGTTGCCGCCCGGGCCGGAGCGTGCCAGCCGTGACACGGCCGCGCGCGGTGCCCGGCCGGGCATGCTGCCGCGCGCCCGTTGACGCCTCGCCGTCCGCCGCCTGTCATGCGTGCTCGGCGATCACCGCCAGGAAGGCCGGGCCGTAGCGGTCGAGCTTGGCTTCGCCGACACCGGGCACGTTCGCCATTTCCGCGCGCGACGATGGCCTTGCCGCGGCCAGCTCGATCAGCGTCCTGTCGTGGAAGATCACATAGGGCGGCACGTTCTGCGCGCGCGCCATCTCCGTGCGTTTCTGCCGCAGCGCCTGGAACAGCACGCGATCGGTCTCCGCCATGCCAGACTGCGCGGCGGCGCGCACGACCTTTTCACGCCGGGCGCGCGCGGCCGGCGGCACGCGCAGCATCAGCGTCGGCTTGTCGCGCAGGAAGTCGCGGCCGGCGGGCGCGATCGACAGGCCGCCGTGGCCGGCGAGGTCGACGTCGACGAGGCGCAGCGCGATCAACTGGCGCAGGATCGCCCGCCAGGTGCGGTTGTCGTGCCCGGCGCCGATGCCGAAGGTGGAGATGCGGTCATGGCCGGACCGGGCGATGCGCTCGTTCTCGACGCCGAGCAGCACGTCGACGATATAGGCCTGCCCGAAGCGCTCGCCGGTGCGGTAGATGCACGACAGCGCCTTCTGCGCTTCTATCGTGCCGTCGAACAGTTTCGGCGGCTCGGCGCAGGTGTCGCAATTGCCGCACGGCTCGCAATGGTCGCCAAAATAGGACAACAACACCTGCCGGCGGCAGCCCGCCGTCTCGGCCAGCCCCAGCAGCGCGTCGAGCTTCTGCCGCTCCATGCGCTTGCGCTGGTCGGGCGCGTCCGACTCCTCGATGAAGCGGCTGCGCAGCGCGATGTCCTCGTGGCCGTAGAGCATCAGCGTGTCGGAGGGCAGGCCGTCGCGCCCGGCGCGGCCCGTTTCCTGGTAATAGGCCTCGATGCTGCCCGGCAGATCGATATGGACGACGAAGCGCACGTCCGGCTTGTCGATGCCCATGCCGAAGGCGATGGTGGCGACCATGACGACCGCCTCGCCGTGCTGGAAGCGTCTCTGGTTGGCCTCCCGCGCGGCCTTGTCCATGCCGGCGTGATAGGCGAGCGCGTCGTAGCCCTGGTCGCGCAGCCAGGCGGCGGTTTCCTCGGTCTTGCGTTTCGACAGGCAGTAGACGATGCCGCTTTCGCCCTCGTGGCGCCTGAGGAAGGCCTTCAGCTGCGCGCGCGGATTGTCCTTCTCCTCGATGGCGTAGCGGATGTTGGGACGGTCGAATCCGGCGACGAAGGCGTCGGCCTCCGCGATGTCGAGATGGGACAGTATCTCCGCGCGGGTCGGCTCGTCCGCCGTCGCCGTCAGCGCCATGCGCGGCGTTTCGGCAAAGCGCGCCACCACCGCGTCGAGCTGGCGATAGGACGGACGAAAATCGTGCCCCCATTGCGACAGGCAATGGGCCTCGTCGATGGCGATCAGCGACAGCTTCACCCCGTCCAGCCGCTCCAGCACCTCCGGCCGCAGCAACGTCTCGGGCGCGACGTAGAGCAGGTCCAGGCCGCCGTCGCGGATGTCGCGCCACAGCGCGCGCCGCTCGTCGGCCGGCAGGTCGGAGTTGAGGGCGGCTGCGCTGACGCCCGCCTGCCGCAACGCCGCCACCTGGTCGGCCATCAGCGCCAGCAGCGGCGACACGACGAGCCCCATGCCGGGTCTGGCGATGGCGGGAATCTGGTAGCACAGCGACTTGCCGCCGCCCGTCGGCATCAGCACGAAGGCGTTGTTGCCGCCGATGACATGCTCGACGATGCGCGCCTGCGGCCCCCTGAACGCATCGTAGCCGTAGACGGTCCTGAGGATTTCGAGGGCGGTGGCGGTCATCGGCGTCAGCATGGAGAATCGCGGAGATCGCCCTTCATAGCAGGTTCTCTCCGATAGCGATGGTTGATGCGCCTTCCACGCCATCAGGCCGACAGCGGTCTTGAATCGGCGGCAAGCCAGACTAAATCAGGATCGCCGGCCGCCCGACAAGGGACCGGCGAGGAAGTCCAGGAGGCGTCGAGGCTGGCCTTGCAGCCGCGCTCTTGGCGCCGGCTTGTATCCATGTTGCTCAAAGGAGGATGTGGCTATGAGAACCGCTTTCGATTTTACTCCCCTGTTCCGGTCGAGCGTCGGCTTCGACCGCATCGTCGACATGCTCGAGAATGCGAGCCGGGCGACGGCCGTCGACAACTGGCCGCCCTACGACATCGCCAGGGCCGGCGAGGACGACTATCGCGTCACCATGGCGGTGGCCGGCTTCTCGCAGGACGAACTGTCGATCACCCAGGAGCAGAACGTGCTCATGGTGAGCGGCCACAAGGCAGAGGAGGACACCGGCGAGTACCTGCATCGCGGCATCGCCGGGCGCACCTTCCAGCGCCGTTTCCAGTTGGCCGACCATGTGAAGGTCACCGGCGCCGTTCTGGAGAACGGCCTGCTGACGATCGATCTCAAGCGCGAGATCCCCGAGGAGATGAAGCCGCGCCGGATCGAGATCGGCAGCGGCGGTACCGCGACGCGCCGGATCGAGGCCGGGAAGCAGGCAGCCTGAGGCGATCCGCGATGGCGACTTCGCAGGAGCCGGACATTCGCGCCGGCTCCCGGGCGGAGCCTTGCCCGAAGACATGAAGGAGAAAGGCAATGAGCGTACGCGATCTGATTCCCTGGGGCCGCGACGACGGCAACAGGCCCCCCACCATCTTCGGCGACGGCGACCCGTTCCTGTCGCTGCACCGCGAGGTGAACCGTCTGTTCGACGACGTCTTGCGCGGCTTCGACAGCCGCCTGCCGGCGCTCGGCAGGTTCTCGTCCCCCGGGAGCGGCTGGCCCAGCGTGGAGATTTCCGACGGCGAGAAGGAGATCCGCGTCACGGCCGAGGTGCCCGGCCTCGGGGAGAACGACATCGAGGTGCTGCTGGAGGACGGCGTTCTGACGCTGAAGGGCGAGAAGCGCTCCGAGACGGAAGACAAGGACCGCCGGTTCTCGGAACGCTTCTACGGCCGTTTCGAGCGCCGCATTCCGCTGGGGCTCGAGATCGAGGAAGACAAGGTCTCGGCCGATTTCAGGAACGGCGTGCTGACCGTCACCTTGCCCAAGACCGAGCGCGCGCGGGCCAGGGCCAGGCGCATCGCCATCAACGGCAAGAGCTGAGCGGACCTGCCGGGGCGGGCCGCCGCGGCCGGCCCCGGCGCCGTCCCTCGTGCGGATGAAGCAGGAAAGGAGGATGAACGATGTTGAGGACCTTCACTTCCGACAGCAGCCGGCCGGCGCTGGATGTCGTGAACATCATCGCCGGCGTCGCGCTCGTGCTCTCGCCCTGGTTCCTGGGCTACGCGGCCGAGGCGCCCGCCGCCTGGCACGCCTGGATCGCGGGCGCGGTCGTCGTCCTGATCGCTGCGGGCGCGCTGCTGGCGTTCCACGCCTATGAGGAATGGGCCAACCTCGTGGTCGGCCTGTGGACCGTCGCCGCGCCCTAGGTGATCGGGTTTTCCGCCGTCGCCACGGGGCCCAGCGTCACCTTCACCGCGTTGGCGAGGATGTCGACGCCGCGCAGCATCTTCTCGCGTGCTTCGGTGTTGAACTTGACTTCCTTGGCAGCCATTGGATCACTCCTTCAGATAGGCAGCTTTCGTTGACTGGTCCTGGTCCGTTTGCCGGAGCGTGATCTTGTCCGAAAGCCGGTCCCCGCTTTTCGCCTCGCGGGCTTCCGGCTCGGGATCATGCACTCCCGGCCCCGCTCAGGCGGCCTTCTTCACGGCGGCTTCGATCTCGATCACGCCCATCACGTCGCTTTCCTTCATGATGAGCAGGTCCTCGCCATCGAGCCGGATCTCGGTGCCGGACCACTTGCCGAACAGGATGCGGTCGCCGACCTTGACGTCGAGCGGCTGAAGCTGGCCGGTCTCGTCGCGCGCGCCGGGGCCGACGGCGATGACCTCGCCTTCGCTCGGCTTCTCCTTGGCGGTGTCGGGGATGATGATGCCGCCGGCCGTCTTCTCCTCGGCCTCGATGCGGCGGACCACGATACGGTCGTGCAAGGGACGGAACGTCATGTCGTTCTCCTTCAAGGACAAACAGTTTTTCAAGAGGTTCCTCCGCGCCGGCCCGGGTCGGAGACCGGACCGGAACGGGGTGCGCAACCCCGAAAGGCATCGCGCGCATATCGAGCTAGTTGCACGATTCCGGCGTTTCAAGAGGATGTCGCAAAATTTTTGGCACTCGGCGTAATCGAGTGCTATGGCGCTGTAATCATGGAGCTATTCGCTGCGTCTCGAACATGCGGCCACTTGAAATTTCGCCGGGATTCGCCAAAATTTCCGCAATCGCGCCGCCGCTTGCCGGCGGTCGCCGACCGACACGAAAGGGAGAGTTCTCAGCTGACGGAGGATCCATCGATGGAACGTAAAGTCTCAGCGATCATTCCTTCCCTCGCCCCCGAAACGTCCGACCTGCAACTCGGCCGCGTGCTCGACCCGGCGCGGTTCTTCGACCGCCCGGGCGACGTGCTTGCTGCGCCCGATCTCGATCTTCACGAGAAGCGCGCCATTCTGTCGTCGTGTGAGAACGGCGGTGAGAAAGTCGACCACGGCAGCGGCGGGATAGTCCCGCTGCGGGCGGCGTAAAAGTCGTCCACTTTTTCCCTTTTCTGCGAGGCG